>DASYLH010000018.1:0-47990 GCA_036009645.1 Conexibacter sp. | reverse complement strand
GAGACCGCGCAGGGCATCTTCGTCAACTTCAAGAACGTCCTGCAGTTCTCCCGCAAGAAGCCGCCGTTCGGGATCGCGCAGGTCGGCAAGTCCTTCCGGAACGAGATCACGCCCGGGAATTTCATCTTCCGGACACGGGAGTTCGAGCAGATGGAGCTCGAGTACTTCGTTCCGCCCGACGAGGCGGACAAATGGTTCGAGTACTGGTGCGACGCCCGCATGGGCTGGTACACCGAGCTCGGCATCCGGCCCGAATACCTGCGCGTCCGCCCGCATGATGCCGACGAGCTCTCCCACTACTCCTCGGGCACGAGCGACGTCGAGTACCTCTTCCCGATCGGTTGGTCGGAGCTCGAGGGGATCGCCAACCGCGGCGACTACGACCTGCGCCAGCACGCGGAGTTCTCGGGCGAGAAGCTCGAGTACTTCGACCAGGCGACCGGCGAGCGCTACGTCCCGCACGTGATCGAGCCCTCGGCGGGAGCCGACCGGGCGACGCTCGCCTTCCTCGTCGACGCCTACGACGAGGAGCAGCTGGAGAACGAGACGCGCACCGTGCTGCGCTTCCACCCGAAGCTCGCGCCAGTAAAGGTCGCCGTCATGCCGCTCATCAAGAAGGATGGCCAGCCGGAGGTCGCGCGCGAGCTGTACGCCGACCTGCGCCGCCGCATGCAGGCCGAGTACGACGAGGGCGGCTCGATCGGCAAGCGTTACCGCCGCCAGGACGAGATCGGCACGCCGTGGGGCGTGACCGTCGACCACCAGACGCTCGAGGACAGAACGGTGACGCTGCGCGACCGCGACACGCTCGAGCAGGTCCGCATTCCGATGGACGAGCTCGGCGACGAGCTCGAGCGGCGCCTGCGGGCGCCGTGGACGTCGCCGAAGCTGGCCGCGACGGCGTAGGCCGCTAGCGCGCGTCGGCGATCAACGCGCGCGCGGCGGCGACCGCGGCGGCGAGGATCGGGCGCGGATCGAGCTCGGGCTCGATCAGGAAGCGCAGCGCGAGCCCGTCCGCGAGCGCGAGCAGCACGCCGGCGACCGCGTCGGGCTCGTCGCCCAGCCGCACGACGCCCTCGGCCTGCTTGGCCTCCAGCGAGGCGGCGATGTCGGTGCGCGCGACGCGCGCGAGCGTCGCCAGCTCGCCGGCGATCTCCTCGTTGCGGCGCGAGAGTGTGAACAGCTCGTGCATCAACACGACGAAGCCGGGATCGCGACCGATCAGCTGCTCGAGGCTGCGCACGAGCGCGTCGATGAAGTCGTCTGCCGTGCGCGCGTCGCCGAGCGAAGCGGCGAGCGCCGCGAGGCGGATCTCCGAGTCGCGCCGCACGACCTCGACGAGCAACCGCTCCTTCGTGCCGAAGTAGTAGTGCAGCAGGCCCCGCGATACGCCCGCCTCGCGGGCGACGTAGTCGAACGTCGAGCCGGCGGCGCCGCGCGCGGCGACGCTCTCGCGCATCGCGTCGACGATGCGCTTCGCCTTGTCGCTCTCGAGCGGGCGGCCGCTCGCGGCAGTGGCAGGAGTGGTGACAGCCATCGTCCGATCGTAGTCGGTTGGCCGGCTGGCCGGTACCGCGGTCGCCGACCGTGGACGCATGAGGGGCGCCTGCAGGCGCCCCTCGAAGGCAAATGGTCCTCGCGGCGAAGGCGTCCGTCGCGTGGGCGACGACGCGACGCGGCTAGGACGCGCCGCCCTCCGGCCCGGCGCTCGGCGCGGTGGAGCCGTAGTCGAACTCCTCCTCCTTGCCGAACAGCGCGTCGAGCACCTTCGTGCGCAGGTCCTCGCTCACTGCCAGCGCGATCGCCGCGCCAATCGCCAGCACGAACAGCTTGCGCCCGAGGCCGTGCTTCTTCTTGGCCTTCTTCTTCGGGCCCTCCTTCAGCGCGTTACCGGCGCCCTTCAGCGCGTCGGCAGCCTGCTTGAGGTCCTTCTGCAGCTTCTTGTCGTCGACCAGTTCGCGCGGGCTCTTGCCCTCGGAGATGCGGTCGTAGGCGTCCTTCGCCGCCTCGAATGCGACGCGGAAGTTGTCGCGCAGCTCCTCGTCCTCGGCGAGCCGCTGGACCCACGGGCTCGTCGTCGCCGCCGCGGCGCTCGCCGCCTTCCTCGCCTGCTTCGTGCGTGTCGCCATGCCGGTGCTCCCTTGCGCTCGCTTGCTCGGATGTGCGGCGAGCATACCCAGTGCTCTGCCCCGTCATACGCGCTGCTCAAGCATCTTGGGAGGCGGCCAGTTGCTGCTCGACCAATGCCATCAATTCGGTCGCAGACATCCCGAGCCCTGCGGCGAGCTTCATGAACGTCGTCAGGCGCGGATCCTTCTTCGCCCGTTCCAGCTCGCTCACGTGCTTGGACCCGACCCCCGCGGCGGCGGCGAGCGCGTCTTGACTCAGGTCGAGCTCGCGTCGCCGGCGTCTCAACGCTCGGCCGAACACGACGAGTTCACGGGCGTCTCCCATCACCCAGAAATCCTGCGCCACTCGTGGCTGGCATTCCACCATCCAAGAAGTGAGTTTGGTCGTCCATGGGCGGTCTTTCTCCCCCCACGGTGCGAACCGGCCGCTTCAGGCGGCGGTTCGGCGGCGCGCGCGGCGCGGCGAGAGCGCGATCTCGAGCACTTCGTCGATGCGTGAGACGAAGTGCAGCTCGAGGTCTCTGCGCAGGTGCGCGGGGATCTCATCGACGTCCTGCGCGTTGCGGGCCGGAGCGATCACGTGGCGGATGCCGCTGCGCTGCGCGGCGAGCGCCTTCTCCTTCAGTCCGCCGATCGGCAGCACCTGGCCGGTGAGCGTGATCTCCCCCGTCATCGCGACGTCGGAGCGCACCGGCCGCCCACTCAGCAGCGAGCACAGCGCGGTCGCCATCGTGACGCCCGCGCTTGGACCGTCCTTCGGGATCGCCCCGGCGGGGACGTGGATGTGGATGTCGTGTCTCGCGAACCAGTCGTCGGCGATGTCCTCGGGCGGGTGTGAGCGCACGTACGAGAGCGCCGCCTGCGCCGACTCCTTCATCACGTCGCCGAGCTGCCCGGTGATCGTCAACTTGCCGGAGCCCGGCATCGCGGTCGCCTCGACGAACAGCACGTCGCCACCAGCCGGCGTCCAGGCGAGCCCGGTCGCGACGCCCGGCTCGGACGTGCGTCGCCGCGTCTCGCCGAACACTCTGCGCTTGCCGAGCAGCTCGCGCGCCCGCGCGGCGGTGATCGTGACCTTTCTTCTCGCTCTGCCCTCCGCGACCTGGCGCGCGACCTTGCGGCAGATCGAGCCGAGCTCCCGCTCAAGCCCGCGCACGCCCGCCTCGCGCGTGTACTCGGCGATCACGACCTTCAGCGCCGCGTCGCCGAAGGCGATCTGTCGCGCCGTCAGGCCGTTGCGCTCGATCTGGCGCGGGACGAGGTAGCGGCGCGCGATCTCCAGCTTCTCCTCCTCCGTGTAGCCGGCGAGCTGGATCACCTCCATGCGGTCGCGCAGCGGCCCGGGAATCGTCTCGAGCGTGTTCGCGGTCGTCACGAACATCACGTCGGAGAGGTCAAACGGCAGGTCGAGGTAGTGGTCGCGGAAGGTCGCGTTCTGCTCGGGGTCGAGCACCTCCAGCATCGCGCTCGCCGGATCGCCGCGAAAGTCCGCGCCCATCTTGTCGATCTCGTCGATCATGAAGAGCGGGTTGCGCGTGCCGGCATCGCGCAGCGCGCGCACGATCACGCCCGGCATCGCGCCGATGTACGTGCGGCGGTGGCCGCGAATCTCCGCCTCATCGCGCACACCGCCAACGCTGATGCGCTCGAATCTGCGCCCGAGCGCACAAGCGATCGATCTGCCGAGCGACGTCTTGCCGACGCCGGGCGGCCCGACGAGGCAGAGGATCGAGCTGCGCGCCGGCCCGGCGCCATCCTCGTCGGTCCGGCCAGCCAGCAGTTTTCGCACGGCCAGGAACTCGAGGATGCGGTCCTTGACCTGCTCGATGTCGTAATGGTCCTCGTCGAGCACTCTGCGCGCATGGCGCAGATTCAGATTGTCCTCGGTGCGCTCGCTCCACGGCATGGAGGCGATCCACTCCAGGTAGCCACGGATCACGCCGTGCTCGGCTGCCGCCGGCGGCAGTCGCTCCAGCCGCGCCAACTCGCGGTCGACCTGCTTGCGCACCGCTTCCGGCAGCTCGAGGGCGTCCAGTTGCTCGCGCAGCTCGTTCGCCTCGGCGAGCATCTCGTCACCCTCGCCCAGCTCGTCCTGAATCGCTCTCAGCTGCTGGCGCAGGAAGTACTCGCGCTGCGTTCTGTCGAGCTCGGACTGGACCTGTGACTGGATCTTCGAGCCGAGCGCGACGACCTCCAGCTCGCGCGCGAGGACCTCCGACAGGCGCCGCAGCCGCTTGGCGACGTCGCGCTCCTCGAGCAGCGCCTGCTTCTCCTCGGTTCTGAGCCGCAGCGCACCGGCGATCAGGTGGCTGAGCGCGCCGGGCTCGTCGAGGTTCGCGACCGCGACATGCAGCTCCTCCGGCAGGTACGGGACCTGCTCGACGATGTTCGTGAAGGTCGCCTGCACGTTGCGCACGAGCGCGAGCAGCTCCGGCGTCTCCGTCGTCGATATGTCCGGCAGCTCCTCGACCTGCGCGACGAGGTAGGGGTCAGTCTGCGCGAAGCCGGTGACACGAATCCGCTGCGTCGCCTGTACGAGGATCCGCAGCGTGCCGTCGGGGACCTTCAGCATCCGCGCGACAACACCAGCGACGCCGACCTCGTGGAGGTTCTCGGGGCTGGGCGCCTCGATCTCCGGATCGCGGCTGGCGACCATCGCGATCAGACGGTCGCCGCCCAGCGTGTCGTTGATCAGCGCCATCGAGCGCTCCTGTCCGACGGCGAGCGGGACAAGCGTCTCGGGGAACGTGACGGTGTCGCGCAGTGGGAGGACCGGCAGCTCCGCGGGCAACCCGCGCTGCGTCGGCACCTCGATCTCGCGCGCGCTGCCCGGTCTGCCGACCTCGATCATGGGGCGGGCGGGACCGATCTCGGATCGTCCGCGTCGCCCGGCAGATCCGGGTGTTGCACCTCGATCGGCACGCTGTGGCGACGCGACTCGGGCTGCGCGAGCGGCAGCTCGACGCGCAGCAGCCCGTCCTCGTAGACCGCCTTCGCCTCCTCCGCGTGTACGTCGGCGCCGAGCTGCACGACGCGCCGGAAGGGGCCGTGCTCGATCTCGACCTGCTGATAGACGCGTCCCTCCGGCGGCGTTGCGCGGCGCTCACCGGTCAGCACGAGCTCGCGGCCCTGGATCTCCAAGCCAAGTCGGTCGGCGTCGATCCCAGCCAACTCAGCCGTCACGATCGCACGGGGCGGGTCGTCGGCATAGGAGACGTCGACTGCCGGCGAGAAGCCGGCGCGCTTGCGCGGCGCGATCCCAGAGCGCTGGAAGACGTCGCCGAACAGCTCGTCCATCTCGCGCCGCATGCGCTCAAAGTTCGCGAACAGGTCCCGCTCCGGAGGCATCGCCTGAGACTAGCTTGCGATCTCGTACACGGCGCCCTCGGCAGCCAGCTCGACGGGCCCGCCGAACGTGCGCTCCGCCTCGCTGCGCGCCCACGACGCGTCGTGATCGGCGGACATGTGCGTCAGCACGAGCCGGTGCGCGCCGGCGCGCCGCGCATGCTCGCCGGCCTCAGCGGGCGTGAGGTGGCCGCGGCAGCCCGCTTCCTCGGGCTGCTCAAGCGTCGCCTCCAGCATCAGCAGGTCGGTGCCCTGTGCGAAGGCGACAATCGCCTCGTTGGGCCGACAGTCGGCGCCGTACGTGAAGCTGCCACCGTCTGCGCGGATCTGCACGGCGTGCGTGCGGATGAAGTGCGGGACCTCGTGGAAGCGCACGCGCAGCGGGTCGATCGAGAGCTCCTGCGCCGGGTCGTACTCGTGCAGCTCGAACGCCTGCTCGATCAGCTCCTCCGCCTGCCATGCGCCGGTTATGCGCCGGAACGTCTCGCGCGCCCCCGGCGGGGCGTAGAGCACGGGACGGCTGCCGGCCGCTCTCGCCTGGTGCGAGTAGGTGAGCGCGTAGGCGTAGGGCACGAGGTCGATGAAGTGATCCGCGTGCAGATGCGAGATGACGACCGCACACACGTCGGTGAAGGCGCGCGCGTCGCGCAGCTTCCCAAAGATCCCGTTGCCGCAGTCGAGCAGCACGCAGCGACCGTCCCCCTCGACGAGGTATCCGCTGCACGCCCCGCCCGCGTCCTGCCAGGCCGGCGACTTGCCCAGCACGGTGATCCTCACGAGAGTGGTGCTCCCACGACGAGCGGGATGCTAACCGTGCGGGGCGCCAGGGGTGGCGCCGGCGCGCTCTCGGCGCCGGCGTCAGGCGTGGAGGGAGGCTTGTTCCTGCGCCGTCGGGAACGCCCACACGGACTGTGTGCGGCGCTCCTGGCGGAACTGGAAGCGCAGCTGACGGGGCGGGCGCAGGCCGTCCGGGTGCGCCGGGCGGAAGGTCGCGCAGGGCTCGTCGTCCGGCAACGCGCACAACAGGTTCTTCCGGAAGAAGCAGTCCTCGCAGCTCACCTTGCGCGTAGCTCTACGACCCTTCGCCATCCTGCCGCTCGACCTCCTCGAAACGCTTGCCCGTCGTTCAGGAGCGGCCATGAAAGCGGACGCAGCCGTGCACCTCAACGTCGCTTTCCGCAAATCGCAGGAATTTTCACGCGGCAGACGAAATCCCTGCAAAATTGAGCTTTCTAGCGCCCGTCGACACAAACCACCCGCATTTTGCGGGCCTTTCCCGCCGGCGGCTGCAGGGAAGGTGGTCGTCATGCTAAGTGGACCCATGCGCATCCTCGTCACCGGTGTCAGCGGCTTCGTCGGCGCGCGGCTTGTGCCGCGCCTGCGACGCGACGGCCATGAGCTGCGCGGCTTCGCGCGGGATCCAGCGCGCGTCGCCCCTAACCTCGACGTGCCGCTCGTCGTCGGGGATGCCGTCAGCGGCGCCGGTCTCGACGCTGCACTCGACGGAATCGACGTCGCCTACTTCCTGATCCACTCGATGGAGCCCGTGACGGAGCCCACCGCCGAGGATGCTGACTTCCGCGCACGCGAGCTCACCGCCGCCGAGCGCTTCGCCACCGCTGCACAAGCCGCTGGCGTGCAGCGGATCGTCTATCTCGGCGGATTGGTCCCGCGTGACGCGGTTGCCTCGACGCATCTCGCAAGCCGGCTCGCCGTCGAGGAGGTGCTGCTCGAAGCGCTCCCCGGCTCGACAGCGCTGCGCGCCTCGATCGTGATCGGGGCCGGCTCGCGCTCCTTCCGTTTCCTCGTGCGCCTGATCGAACGCCTCCCGCTCGTCGCGCTGCCTGCGTGGCGCACGCACCGTACGCAGCCGATCGACGAGCGCGACGTGATCGAGTCGCTCGCACGAGCGGCGACAGCTCCAGCCGCCGCCGGCCGCTCGCTCGACGTCGCCGGGCCAGACGTCGTCACCTACGGCGAGTTGGTCACCCGCATCCGCGACCACCTGCTGCTGCGACGTCCGCTCCTGCGCGTGGGGAGGGTGGGTCCGCTCTCTTCGACGAAGGTGACAAGCACCGTCGCGGCGGCGATCGCCGGCGAGCAGCAGGAGCTCGTCGGCCCGCTGATGGCCGGCCTCACGAGCGACCTGCTCCCGCGCGATAACTCCGCGGCGGAGTTGCTCGGCGTGCGGCTGCACTCGCTCGACGCGGCGATCGAGCGCGCACTCGGCGAGTGGGAGCGCAGCGAACCGCTCGCTGCACGGTGACGTCGCCCCGCAGCTCGTCGCTTGCGGGGCGAACATCACTCGCACGGCTCCCACGCGCAGCGCGGCGAGTAGGGTGCCGAGCATGACGCGCGTGCACTGTGCGATCGAGATCGACGCACCCCCGGAACGCGTGTGGGAGGTGGTGATGGACCCGCGGCGGCTCGCCGACTGGGTGACGATCCACCGGCGCCTGGGTGACGTGCCGGCGCGCCTGAAGCGCGGCTCCACGTTCGAGCAGACACTCAATCTGCGCGGAGCGCACCTCCACGTCGCGTGGACCGTCGTAGACGTCGATCCGCCGCGGCGCGCAGTGTGGGAGGGGCAAGGACCGGCTCATTCACGCGCTTCGATCGTCTACGAGCTGCGATCAGACGGTGAGAGGGGAACGCTCTTCGACTACACCAACGAATTCAGACCTCCCGGCGGTGCGCTCGGAGCCGTCGCCGGGCGGGTGCTTGTCGGCGGTCTGTCGCAACGTGAGGCGCAGCGGTCGCTTCAGCGACTCAAGCAGGTGGTCGAGGGCTGAGTAAGTTGGTCGCCCAGGGGGGTTGCGGTGCGGCGATGCTCCGCTAGGATGCGAAACGGTCGGGGTGCCAAGCAGTCGGGCGGTGCCGCAGGGAATCGAATGAGCATGAACCGCAATTCGCATCGCACCATTCACACGCTGAACGTTCATTCTTTCGTCAAACGCACGATCGAATGTCCCGACCGCCCATTAGGCTATCGATGGATTAGCGGCGAACCACAGGGGACCGGAGGCACAAGTGGCGGACTTTCTTGATGCGAAAGTACGGGAGATCGAGGAGCGGTTGCAGGAGCTGCGGCCGCTGATCGAGGAGTTTCACCGGCTCGAGGCAGCGTCTCACGCGCTCAACGGCGTCAGCGCCGGGGGCGTCGTGACCGCCCGTCGCCGTCCGAGTCCGAGTCCGAGTCCGGCGACGAACGGCACCGGCCGCCGCGGTCGTCCGCGCGGTGGACGCAGCGGAGACAACACGCGCGCGGCGCAGACCGTCGAGTTGGTTCGTACCCAGCCGGGCATCACGATCCCCGAGCTCGCGAGCCACATGGGCATCAAGCCGAACTACCTGTACCGCGTCCTGCCGCAGCTGGCCGACGAGGGCAGAGTCCGGCGCGAGGGCAAGGGCTGGCACCCGGCCTGAGCCCCGGCAGGTGCCGGCCCGCAGGGCGCGGGCCGGCTGAGAACCGCTTTCGCCCGCAGCTCATCGCAAGCGACGAGCTGCGGGCGACGTCACTACTGGACGAGCCCGAGCTGCTCGACCGCGGCGCGCTCCTCGCGCAGCTCCGCGACCGTCGCGTCGATGCGCGCCTGCGAGAACTCGTTGATCTCGAGTCCCTGGACGATCGAGTACTCGCCGTTCTGCGTCGTGCAGGGGAAGCCGGTGATGATCCCCTCCGCGATGCCGTAGGAGCCGTCCGACGGCACCGCCATCGAGACCCAGTCGCCCTCCGGCGAGCCAAGGCACCAGTCGCGCATGTGGTCGATCGCGGCGTTCGCCGCCGAGGCGGCGCTGGAGGCACCGCGCGCGTCGATGATCGCCGCGCCGCGCTTCTGCACCGTCGGGATGAAGTCGCTCTCCAGCCACGCCTGTTCGACGAGGCCGGATGCAGCCTGGCCGCCCACGGTCGCGTGGAAGACGTCCGGGTACTGGGTGGCCGAGTGGTTGCCCCAGATCGTGACTCTCTTGATGTCGGCGACGGCGGCGCCCGTCTTCGCCGACAGCTGGCTGATCGCGCGGTTATGGTCGAGGCGCACCATCGCGTGGAAGCGATCCTTCGGCACGTCGGGTGCGTTGCTGGCGGCGATCAGCGCGTTCGTGTTCGCCGGGTTGCCGACGACGAGGATCTTCACGTCGTCCGCGGCGTGCGCGTTGATCGCCTGGCCCTGCGGCTTGAAGATGCCGCCGTTGGCCTCCAGCAGGTCGGCGCGCTCCATCCCTCTGCTGCGCGGGCGGGCACCGACGAGCAGCCCGACGTTGGCACCGTCGAAGGCGACGTTCGGATCATCGGTCGCCTCGACGCCGGCGAGCAGCGGGAAGGCGCAGTCGTCGAGCTCCATGATCACGCCCTCGACAGCTCTCAGCGCGGGTGTGATCTCCAGCAGGCGCAGCTCGACGGGCTGGTCTGGGCCGAGCAGCTGCCCACTGGCGATGCGGAACAGCAGGCTGTAGCCGATGGCGCCGGCGGCGCCGGTAACGGCTACGCGGACGGGGGTCTTGTGCGTCACGTGGTCATCTCCTGTAAGCGGCTGATCGGTCGGCGATGCTACAACCCGCACTTCCTCAAGACCCTTTAGAGAGACCGATACCCATGAGCCAGATCAAGGTGAAGAACCCCGTCGTCGAGCTCGACGGGGACGAGATGACGCGCATCATCTGGGAGTTCATCAAGCAGCAGCTGATCCTCCCCTACCTCGACGTCGACCTGAAGTACTACGACCTCGGGATCGAGAAGCGCGACGAGACCGACGACCAGATCACCGTCGAGGCGGCCGAGGCGATCAAGCAGCACGGCGTCGGTGTGAAGTGCGCGACGATCACTCCGGACGAGGCGCGCGTGGAGGAGTTCGGCCTCAAGCGCATGTACCGCTCGCCGAACGGCACGATCCGCAACATCCTCGGCGGCGTGATCTTCCGCGAGCCGATCGTGATCTCGAACGTGCCGCGGCTCGTGCCCGGCTGGACGAAGCCGATCGTGATCGGCCGTCACGCCTACGGCGACCAGTACCGCGCAACCGACACGCTGATCCCCGGTGAGGGCACGCTCACGCTCACCTACACACCGAAGGACGGCGGGGAGCCGATGGAGCTCAACGTCTTCGACTTCCCGGGCAGCGGCATCGCGATGGCGATGTACAACCTCGACGACTCGATCCGTGACTTCGCACGCGCGTCGATGCGCTATGGGCTCGACCGTGGATACCCCGTGTACCTGTCGACGAAGAACACGATCCTCAAGGCCTACGACGGCCGCTTCAAGGACCTCTTCGCCGAGGTCTATGAGGCCGAGTTCAAGGCCGACTTCGAGGCTGCCGGGATCGAGTACGAGCACCGTCTGATCGACGACATGGTCGCCTCCGCGCTCAAGTGGGAGGGCGGCTACGTGTGGGCGTGCAAGAACTACGACGGCGACGTGCAGTCCGACACGGTCGCGCAGGGCTTCGGCTCACTCGGACTGATGACGAGCGTGCTGATGACGCCCAACGGCAGAACGGTCGAGGCGGAGGCCGCCCACGGCACCGTCACGCGCCATTACCGCCAGCACCAGCAGGGCAAGCCGACCTCGACGAACCCCATCGCGTCGATCTTCGCGTGGACGCGCGGGCTCGGCTACCGCGGGCGGATGGACGACACCCCCGAGGTAACGCGATTCGCCGAGACGCTCGAGCGCGTGTGCGTGGAGACGGTTGAGCGCGGCCAGATGACGAAGGACCTCGCGCTGCTGATCGGCCCCGATCAGCCGTTCCTGACGACGCAGGACTTCCTCGCCGCGATCGACGAGAACCTGAAGGCCGCGATCGGCTGAGAACAGGCGCACCGGCAGCGCCGGGCGTGCTTGACTGTCTCTCATGGCAGTCACGCCGCTCGGCGCGTCGCACGCCACGCACACCGTCACGAACCAGCCGCCTCCGCTGGAGGGGCTGAACCTGTTCGACCAGAACCGCCCACTCGTCGAGGCGCTGGAGCGCGAGGGCGCCGGCTGGGGAGCCGAGAACGCGTCCGCGGTCGGAGAGTTGGCCGGCGGCGAGGGGATCCGCCTCGGCTTCGAAGCGAACGAGAACCCGCCGAGACTCAAGACGCACGACCGCTTCGGCAACCGCGTCGACCAGGTCGAGTTCCACCCCTCGTGGCACCGGCTGATGGAGAACAGCGTCACGCACGCAGCGCACGCGCTGCCGTGGACGGCGGACCGCCCCGGCGCGCACGCCGTGCGTACGGCGATGTCACTCACCGGCGGTCAGGTCGAGGCCGGCCACGGCTGCCCGATCACGATGACGTTCGCCGCCGTCCCGGCGCTGCGCGCGCAGCCGGACGTGCTCGCCGTCTGGGAGCCCCGGCTGATGTCGACCCAGTACGACCCGCGCGACGTGCCGGCCGACGAGAAGGCGGGCGCGCTCTGCGGCATGGGCATGACGGAGAAGCAGGGCGGCTCAGACGTGCGCACAAACGCCACGATCGCGACGCCGATTGGCGACGGCGGGCCGGGCAGCGAGTACGAGCTGTTCGGGCACAAGTGGTTCACCTCCGCGCCGATGTGCGACCTGTTCCTTGTGCTCGCCCAGGTCGAGGACGCGGGGATCTCCTGCTTCGCGATGCCCCGCTGGCGTCCCGACGGAAGCCGCAACGACTTCCAGCTGCAGCGCCTGAAGGACAAGCTCGGCAATCGCTCGAACGCGTCGAGCGAGATCGAGTTCCGCGGCGCGTGGGCCCAGCTGATCGGGGAGCCGGGCCGCGGCGTCCCGACCATCATCGAGATGGTCAACCACACGCGGCTCGACTGCGTCGCTGGCTCCGCTGCCGGTATGCGCTGGGCCGTCTCGCTCGCGACTCACCACGCCGCTTATCGCAGCGCCTTTGGCAGATTGCTGATCGAGCAGCCGCTGATGACAAACGTGCTCGCCGACCTGTGCGTCGAGTCCGAGGCCGCCACGCTGTCCGCGATGCGCCTGGCACGCGCATACGACAAGGCGGGCGCGGGCGATGCCGACGCACAGGCGTTCAAGCGGATCGCCACCGCCGTCCTGAAATACTGGGTCTGCAAGCGCACCGCGCCCCACGCCGCTGAGGCGCTGGAGGTGCTGGGCGGCAACGGCTATGTCGAGGAGTCGGGCCTGCCGCGGCTCTACCGCGAGGCGCCGCTGAACTCCGTCTGGGAGGGCTCGGGCAACGTCATGTGCCTCGACGTCCTGCGGGCGCTGCTGAAGGAGCCCGAAGCGGCCCCAGCGCTGTTTGCCGAGCTGGCGGAGACGGACGGGGCGGACCCGCGGCTCGACGCGCACGTCGCAAAGCTGCGCGTGGAGCTGGCCGACTTCGCCGACATCGAGCTGCGCGCCCGCCGCGTGGTCGAGGCGATGGCCTTGGCGCTGCAGGGCTCCTTGATCGTGCGCTACTCCCCCAAGCCGGTCGCCGACGCATTCTGCGCCTCCCGCCTGGCCGGCGACGGCGGCCACGCCTTCGGCACGCTCCCCGCCGGGATCGACTTCGGCGCGATCGTGGAGCGGCACCGGCCGTTGCTGTAGCGGCGTGCGGGCGGCGCTCCGCTCGGGCGTGGCCGGCGGGTTGCGGCGTCCGCTGCGGGCATCGAGAGGAGGGAGCAGTTGCGCCACCGTCCCTGCGCCCTTTCGCGACGCCCCGCCTGACGGCCTGCGCAATTGGCGCCCGCTGTCCGGATGAGCGTCACTTTGTGGTCGCTATCCGGACACAAAATGACGCTCGTAGATCCGGTGCATGCGGGAGCAGGGATCCAGCGGCGCGGCGGGCGCCGGGAAGCGGCGACCACGAGGCGCCCACCCGGCCAGGGCACCGCAACCGCCGCACCCCCCTTCGATGCCCACAGCCCACGCCCGACTGCCCCGGCGCCCGAGCGGAGCGCCAGCCAGCTATGAGTCCAGCCCGTAGATCGGCCGCAGCTTCGCGTTGAGGTACGCGAGGAACGGCTCGACCCGAATCGGCCCGCCGACCACCCGCGCGACCAGCTCGCGCGGCGGATACGTGCGACCGAAGCGGTGCACATGCGAGCCCAGCCACGCGCGCAGCGGCGAACCGTCGCCGGCCGCGAGCGAGGCGTCCAGCCCCGGCAGGTCCGCCCGCGCACGCTCCCACAGCTGCGCGCCGATCAGGTTGCCGAGCGCGTAGGTGGCGAAGTAGCCGATGTCGCCGCCTGACCAGTGGACGTCCTGAAGCACGCCGACGGCGTCGTTTGGCACATCGACGCCGAGGTACTCCTTCATGCGCGCGTTCCATGCCTCGGGCAGGTCCTCCAAAGTCACGCTGCCGGAGATCATCGCCCGCTCGAGCTCGAAGCGCAGGATGATGTGCAGGCCGTACGTCGCCTCGTCCGCCTCGACGCGGATCAGCGACGGCTGAACCTTGTTGACCGCGCGGTGGAAGTCCTCGGCGGACACCGAGCCGAACTGCTGCGGGAAGACCTCGCCCAGCTGCCCGTGCAGCCAACCAGCAAACGGACGGCCCCGCCCGACGATGTTCTCCCACAGGCGACTCTGCGACTCGTGCACCCCGAGCGAGACGCCCTCGCCGAGCGGGCCGCGTGCGAGCGCCGGATCGACCTGCGACTCATAGAGCCCGTGTCCGAACTCGTGGATCGCGCCGTAGAGGGCCATTCCGACATACGAGGAGTCGTAGCGCGTCGTGAGGCGCACGTCGCCAGGACCGAAGCTCGTCGCGAACGGGTGTGCGGCCTCGTCCAGGCGCCAGCCGTCCGCACTCCAGCCGAGCTGCCGCAGCACTCGACCCACCAGCTCACGCTGTCCCTCGACCGGGAAGTCGCCGTGCAGCGGCGCGGCGTCGACGGCGTCGGCGCGCTCGGCAATCGCAGCGATGAGCGGCACGAGACCGGCGCGCAGCTCGGTGAAGAGCGCGTCGACCTCGGCGCTCGTCATGCCCTCCTCGTAGTCGTCCAGCAGCACGTCGTACGGGTCGTCGAAGCCCTCGAAGCACTCGACGTAGCGCAGCTTCAACTCGACGTTCTTGCGCAGGAACGGCAGAAACGCGGCGTAGTCAGAGCGCTCACGCGCCTCGACCCACGCCTGGTGGCCGAGCGCGCCGGCGCGCGCCAGCTCGGCGGCGAGCTCGCTCGGCACGCGCCGCGCCTTCTCCCAGTCGCGCCGCGTCACGCGCACGAGCGCGGCATCGGTCGAATCCGGCTCCGGCGCGGCCGCGTCGAGCAATCGCCCGATCGCGTCGTCGGTGAAGCGCTCGTGGATGAGCTTGCCGAGCGTCCCGAGCTGCTCGGCGCGCTGGGGCGCAGCGCGCTCGGGCATCATCGTCTGCTGATCCCAGCCGAGCAAGCCGCCGGCGGCGTTCAGATCGGCGATCTCGGCGAGCCGCTCGCGCAGCTCGGTCAGGGCATCGCTCATAGGGTCCTCGTCGGTTCTGGTGGCCGGATGGTCGAGCGCTGCGAAGGACGTTGCGCGCGCTGTGCGACCATTCCACCATGTTCGGGCGCCCCGGATCGATCCAACTGGCGCGCATCCTCGGCATCCGCGTGGGCGTCGACTTCAGCTGGTTCGTCGTTCTGTTCCTCGTGATCTTCTGGCTGTCCAGCAGCTTTCAAGACACGCTCGGCAGTTCAGACACAACCGCGTACCTGACTGCGGTCGCCAGCGCGCTGCTGCTGTTCGCCTCGATCGTCGTGCATGAGCTGGGTCACGCCCTCGCCGCGCGCCGCCACGGAATAGACGTCGCCGGGATCACGATCTCGCCGCTCGGCGGCTTCGCGCTGATGAGCCGTGAGAGCCGCACGCCCCGTGAGGAGCTCGAGGTCGCCGGCGCCGGACCGCTGGCGACGCTGGCGATCGTCGTGGTCAGCGTGCTCGTCGGGTTTGCGCTCGTCGGGCCGCACCGCTTCGTCGACGCGGCGCTGCTCGCCTCCAGCGGGGACGTCACGCCAGTGCTGTTGACGATCGGCTTCCTCGTGACGATGAACCTGATCGTCCTCGTCTTCAACCTGATCCCCGCCTACCCGCTCGACGGCGGGCGGATCGTGCGCGCGCTCGTGTGGCGAGCGACCGGCGACCGCAACCGCGGCACGCGCGTCGCCGCGCGCCTCGGCCAGGGCTTCTCGATCCTGCTGATCGGCGGCGGCCTGTGGATCACGATCGGGCTCACGAGCCTGATCGGGATCTGGTTCGTGTTCGTCGGGCTGATGATCGGCGGCGCCGCACGCGCGCTGCTGGCGCAGACGGCGCTCACTGAGCAGCTCGAGGACGTGCGCGTCGGCGACATCATGGACGCCGACCCTGTGAGCGTGCCCGACGAGCTGCCGGCCGCCCGCGCGCTCGACGAGTTCTTCCTGCGCTACCGCTGGCCATGGTTCCCGGTCGTCGACGCAGCGGGCCACTTCGTCGGCGTGCTGCGCGAGGAGGGCGCGCGCCACGCTGTGGAGGACGGGCGCCCGGTGCAGCTGGTGAGAGAGCTGATGGAGGCCGACGAGGCCGGCCGCTGGCGGATCGGCGAGGACCAGTCACTGCGCGCACTGCTCGACGCCGACGGCCTGCGCACGCTCGGCGCGATGATGGTGCTCGACGGCGGCGGCGTGCTGCGCGGTGTCGTCACGCTCGGCCGCCTGCGGCGGGCGCTGCGCGCGGCGGTCGGCAGCGGACGACCGTAGCCCGCCACCGCGTCCGCGTCTCAGCCGTAGAACCAGGCGATCGTCAGCAGCTGGCCGAACAGGCTCCAGGCGACGGCGCCCATGACGATCGCCACACCGACGGTCCGGCCCCAGCGCTCGCCGGCCCCGCGCGCGCCGAGCGCGAGCATCGCGCCGAACAGCGGCAGCAGCGGCAGCAAGTAGCGGCCCTGTACCAGCGCGACGAGGTGGCGGCGCAGGTCGGCCGAGAGGCCGATCAGCAGCAACAACGGCAACGCCATCGCGACGTAGCTGAGCAGCTCGCCGCGGCGCCAGCGCAGCTCGCGCGGATCGGCGTGGAGGACTCGCACGACGAGCAGGCCGACAAGCGCAAGCCCGACGGCGAAGAGCTGGTAGACCCACGTCGGGAACCGCACGATCAGCTGCCCGAACGCGCCGATGAACGACTCGAACAGCTGCTGGTAGCCCGGTTCCACGAGCGCCGTCTGCGGCTGGAACGGCAGCCGCGGAAGGAACACCTGCCAGACGTAGCCGAAATGGCTCCACAGACCGACGTGACTTTCGGGGGCGATCGGGCGGGCAGCGAAGACCGAGCGTTGCCAGACGACCGCCTCGAACACGGCGCCCGCCGCGAACAGACCTCCCCCCAGCAACGCGGCGCCGCCGACCATCCCCAGGGCGCGTCGGTCCCATGCGAGCGTCGTGCGGCGTGCCGCGAGCGCGAGACCGAGCAGCGCGCCGAGGACGAGACCGTAGAAGTTCACCTTCGTCAGCATCCCGGCGCCGATCAGTGGACCGGCGACGAGCGCCAGCCGCATCGTGAGCCCGCGGCGCCAGGCCCGTGCCACGCACAGGAAGAGGCCGGCGGAGAGCGCAAACAGGAGCGCGTCCGGGTTGACGCCCCCAGCGATGAACCCGAGCATCGGCACAAGCGCCACACCCAGGCCGCCGACCGCCCACGCCCATGGCTTCGCCGGCAGGCACTCCTTCACGAACAGGAACGAGAGCAGCGCTGTCGCGCCCGCAAGCAGCGTCGAGACGAGGCGCATGAGCATGATGCGATCGAGCAGGTTCGCGTGATGCGCGAGGCGGTAGGGAATCGCCTCCAGCGCGTAGTACAGCGGCGGCTCGGGCTCCGCTTCACCTGCCGCGATCGTCTGACGGCGAGAGAGCGGGCGCTCGAGGTCGGCCGCGAGCCGGTGCTCCTGCGCCCGCGACCATGCAGCAGCTCGGTACGTCACTGCGAGGTTCTGCCCGCTGGCTCCTCCGAACCCGGTCTCCTCCATCGCCGTCGCCTGCTCGCGCGAGAGCAGCAGCGCCGGCGGATGCGCGGGCGGTCGACCCGTCTCGCCGAGCGACTGGACGTATGCGACGTGGGCGACCTCGTCCGGTACCTGGAAGGCGGGGGTGACGAACGACCACGCGGCCGCGTTGAGCACCGCGACCAGCGCGATCGCCACGCCGAGGCGCGGCATCGGCTGGTCGCGCACGAGCGTGCGCAGCACGATCAGGCCGGTCAGCGCGAGCGACGCCGCGAGCAGACCCGCCGCAGCCCACACGACCCAGGCGATGCCGCTATGCGCGTGGCCGCCGCTGATCCGCTCGGCGGCCGTCGCCGCGAACGCCCACCACGAGCGGCTTCCAGACATCAGGTAGCGGATCGCGAGCGAGCTGCCGGGCCACGCGCGTTCCACCACGGCGGTCCCGACGCCCGGCGGCGTTATCCCGCGCGCGAGCACACTGGCTCCGCCCAGGACGAGGCAGACCCGAACGTCGTCGCGCGCCTGCTCCGTGCGCTCGATCGGGGCGCGGATGACACCCGCCCGCTGGTCCACCGTCGCCACCACGCGGTCGAGCACGCGTCCGTCGTGCCGCAGGACGACGACCGGCGGCGCCTCAGAGACCCCAGCTATCTGCACCTCCACTGTGCCGGCCGGAAGCAGCTCGCGGCCCTGGCATGCCGTCGCGCCAGCCGGAGCCACCACCTGGGCCTGGGAGAAGACCCCGTTTGTCCCGGAGCGGTGCTGCTCAGAGCGCGACAGTGCGAGCCCGAGGCCGCCCGCAAGCACGAGCACGGCGAGCACGCAGCAGGCGAGTGCGCGTCGGTCCCAGCGTGGTGCCGCGCGCAGCGGGCGTCGGACCGCCTCGCGGCGGCCTTCGAGCAAAGCCATCGTTCCCCCGTCAATCGCAATCCCCGGCCGCGTCGTGGTCCGTCGCGAGTGCCGCCGTACGCTGTATCCCCGATAGACAGGGGCAGAATACCCGTGTCAGACAACTGACGCCAGCCTTACTGACCGTTTCTTACCGGTTTCATCCCAACCGACCGGACAGTCGGCAGGCCAGCCGTCCCGCCGACCGTTTAGCATCCGCGCCGCATGACCTCGCCCCTTCGCACCACCGCCGACGCGTTGCGCCGCTCCGCCCGCTCGGTCGTCACCCGCACCGGCCGCGAAGACCAAGCCCGCGTGGCAGTGGGCCGCATGCGCGAGGCGCGCTCGGCATTCGACCCGGCCTCGCGGCGCATGCTGCGCGACGAGCACGCGATGCGGGTCGTGCTCGCGACCGCGCTGCACCACGACGGCAACGCGATCGACGTCGGCGCCAACCAGGGCGACACGCTCGAGATGATCCTCGCCGTCGCCCCCGACGGCCGGCACATCGCCTATGAACCGATCCCCGGGCTCGCGCAGGAGCTCACCGCCAGATATCCGCAGGTCGACGTGCGTAACGCTGCCTGCTCCGAAGAGGCGGGCAGCGCCGAGTTCACGCACGTGCTGAACGCACCCGCGATGAGCGGGCTGCGCCAACGCGAGGACCTGCCGGCACACGCCGCCCAGGTCGAGCAGATCACCGTGCGGCTCGACAAACTCGACGACGCGCTGCCGGAGGGCTACGTGCCGTCGCTCGTGAAAATCGACGTCGAGGGCGCCGAGTTGCTCGTGATGCGCGGCGCGGCCGAGACGCTCGCCCGCCACAAGCCATTCGTGATCTTCGAGCACGGCATCGGCGGAGCCGACTTGTATGGCTCCAAGCCCGGCGAGGTATTCGACCTGCTGAGCGACGCGGGCCTGCGGATCTTCGACCTCGAAGGCGACGGGCCCTACACGCGCGACGGCTTCGAAGCGGTCTTTACCGAGCCGATCTGGAACTTCCTCGCAGCGCCGGCCTGAGCCGCGCCGCCGCGCGGCTCAGCCGCCTGCCATCCGCGCCTCGCGGCGTAGCACGCTCCATGCCGGCTTGTGCGATCCGTTCGTGCGCAGCAGGCCGTAGTGCGCCTCGCGGTCGCTCTCCGCACGGTTCGGGAAGTCGTGCAAGTGATAGACGAAGACGGCGCGCACGCGGTCCGACAGCGGCTTGCTGCGGACGCGCGTGAAGGCGTCGGCGATCCGCTGCGCCTGGTCCTGCTCGGAGCCGCAATCGGGCCGCTTGTCGCATGTGCTCCAGCCGATCTCCGTGATCCACAGCGGTACGCGCGCCGCGCCCATCTGCGCGAGCTGACGCGCGATCTCGTTGGTGCGTTCGAAGCGGAACGGCAGCGGGATGCCGTCGTCAGCGCCCGGCGCGCCGAACACGTACGGATGCACCGCTACGCCGTCGATCAGGCTCATCAGGCCCGGGTCGGCGGCGGTGAGCGCCGGCAGCCATTCATGGCGCTGGCCTGAATCGTCCAGGTAGGTCAGGTCGGCTGCCATGAGCCAGCGGGTCGAGCGATTGGCCGCTCGACCGTCGATCGTCGCGGCGCGCACCATCGCCGCGTAGCGCGCGGGGTCGATGCCGCCGACCGAGAACGCGCGGTAGTACGGCTCGTTCCAAAGCTCGAACCAGCGGGGCGCGAGCCGCGCGTCGAGCCGCGGATGCGCGCGCCAGAAGCGGCCGCCCGGGCCGTAGCGCGCTGCCGCATGCGCAGCGAAGGCGCCGAACGCCGCAGGGTCGTTCGGCAGCCCGAACGCCGCCGGCCCCGCCCACCACGGCGTGCCCAGCAACAGCGGCAGCACATTCAATCTCGCGCGCGCCGCGGCGATCATCAAGGCGTCGAAGTGCCCCCATCGATAATGGCCGGGCGAGCGCTCGATCGAGCGCCAGGCCAGCTCCTCGCGGATCCAGCGGACACCGAGCTGACGCGCGCGGATCAGCTCGGCGCTGCGTCCGGCGGTGCCGAACTGCCCGGCGGCGTTGGCGATCAGGCCCACACGCAGCGGCGGCGCACCGGGCGGCGGCGCCGGGACAGTGACCGAGCCGGCCTCGCCCGCGCAGCCCACGAGCGCCGCGCCAGCGATCCCGGCGACGCTCAGCGCGACCCCGACGAATCGAAGGAGCGCTGCAGAGCGCACGATCCTCATGCAGCCGTAGGCCGCCGGATACCGGTCGCCGCCATCTGCTCGTAGAGCTCGATCAGCGGGATCGTCGCCGGCAACGGCGCGTGGTGGTTGCAGAACGTGTCGTATGCCGCCGCGCCGGCAGCCTGTCGTGCCTGTGCGTCGGCGAGCAGCGCGACGGTCGCATCGGCGAGCGCAGCGTCGTCGGTGTCGACCACCAGGCCGTCGTAGCTGCCGATCCCCTCCGCCCCGTCCGGCGTCGTCACGATCGGCACGCCGAGCGCGAGCGCCTCGAGCACCTTGATCTTCGCGCCGCTGCCACGCCCGAGCGGGTACAGCAGCACGCCGAGCTCGCGCAGGAAGTCGGTCGCCGACGGGACGGTGCCGCGCCACTCGACGCCCGGCAGGTCCGGCAGGTGCGGGAAGGCCTCGCGCTCCATGCCGAAGCCCGCGAGCAGCAGCCGTGCGTCCGGGCGCCGCTCGAGCACACGCGGCCAGACGGACTTCAACAGCCGCTCGATCGCGTTCGCCGTCGGCGGCCACTCAGCCGTCCCGATCAGGCCCGCGACGGGCGCGTCGAGCGGAGCGCGCGGCGTGTAGATGGCCGGGTCAAGCGGCAGCGGGGCGACCGTCACGTGGGCGTGGGGAGCGATCTTCGCGAGCGGATCCGCGACCTCGCGAGAGTTCACCAGCAGCCATCTCGACTGCTTGAAGATGCGCCGCTCGGCGCGCAGCAGCTCGATCGCGACACGACCCTCGCTCGTCCACGGCGGACCGATGGCCCGGTCGCGGCGGGTCAGGCAGTGGACTTGCGTCACTGCCGGCCGATCTACAAGGTGAATGAGGGTCGCGGCGCTCAGCTCCACGAAGTGCACGACATCGGCGTCTCGCGCCCGCTCCCGCACGAGCTGCACGAACGGCGTTCTCTCAAGCACGCTCGACGGCTTGGCGAAGCGCAGCCAACGCGTCTGCTTGCTGCGAGGGTGCGCCACGGGCGCCAGCTCGATCGGCAGGTCGTCCGGGAGATCCCCCTTCGGGCCTTCGAGCATGTCGTTGCGCAGGTGCGCGGCAAGCACCTGGAGCTCGACTCCGTGACCCGCCAGGCCACGCAGCATCCCGATCGCGCAACGCGAGGCGGCTCCGCCTTCGACGAGCGGGGGGAACGGCAGAACGACGAGGACGCGCAAGGCTGCGAGAGTATTCCACACATGGCCGTCCGAATCAGAACGCTCCGGCGGCGATTCCTCGGCGGCGGCCAGGCTGGCGACGCGGGCGCAGCAGGCGGCCGCCACATCGCCTCGAACATCGGGACGCAGCTCGTGATGCGGCTGATCTCGATGGTCATCAGCGTCGCGACCGTCTCGCTCGCCGCCCGCACGCTCGACCCAGACGGCTTCGGCGTCTGGACGGCCGTGGGCTCCTACGTCGGGATCTTCAGCGTCCTGACCGACCTTGGCCTGACGACCGTCGCGATGCAGCGGATGTCGGCCGAGCCGGAACGCGAGTCGGAGTGGCTGGGCGCGCTGGCCGGGATGCGCCTGCTGCTGTCGTTCGTCGTCGCGGCGCTGTGCGCTCTGACGATCCCGATCTTCCTCGACACCGGGCACGAGGCCGCGTGGATCCTCACGCTGACGATCTTCTCCAGCGGCGGCAGCGCCCTGATGTCCGTCTTCAACTCGCGCCTGCGCGCCGGCCTCGCGCTCTCGTTCGGCGTGATCCAGAGCGTCCTGTGGCTCGGCGTCACCGTCACCTTCTACTTCACGGGCGCATCCGTCGTGGACTTCGCGATCGCCTACGTGAGCGTGCTCGCGGTCATCTGCACGCTGCAGCTGCGCGCCACGCAGCGCTACGCGCACATCGCCTGGCGTGCGGGCCGCACGCTGTGGGCGCCACTCATGAAGGTCGCCGTCCCACTCGGGATCGCGAGCGTCCTGATCACCATCTACTACCAGATCGACTCGGTCCTGCTGCTGCAGCTGTCGAGCGAGCACGAGACCGGCGTCTACGGCGCCGCCTACCGCTTCCTGGCGCCGCTGCTGTTCCTGCCGGCGGCCGTGATGTCGTCGTTCTTCCCGGTGCTGTCCGCCGTCAGCGAAGACGACCCGGCGCGCATGCGCCGCCTCGTGCAGAGAGCCGCAGAGCTGATGACGGTGATCTCGCTGCCGATCCTTGCCGTCACGATTGCGCTGTCGGACCAGATCGTCCAGCTCCTCTACGGCGAGCAGTTCGCGCGCACCGCCGAGGTGCTGCCGGTGCTGATGATCGCGTTCGTCTCGATCTGCTTCGGCACGCTGGCGGGCTTCCTCGCACCGCTGCTGAACCTGCACTGGCGCCTGGCGCTCTACTCCGGCCTCGGCGCGATCGCCAACATCGCCCTGAACGTGTGGCTGATCCCGGAGTACGGCGCGCTCGGATCGGCGTGGGCGACCGTCGCCACCGAGATCCTGACGATGGTGCTGATGCTCGGCACCGCGCTCTACACGCTGCGCCTGCCGATCCAGCCGTGGCGCATGCTCGCCACGCTGCTCGTGGCTGCCCTGATGACGGGCTTGATGACGCTTATCTCGCCGCTCGGACTGTTCCCGGCGGGGATCGTCGGCGGACTGTTCTATGTCGGGGGCCTGTTCGCGCTGCGTGTCGTGCGAATCGACGAGCTGAAGGCACTGCGCGCCGAGCGCGGCGCCTCCGCGTAGCGCTCAGGAGTCGGCGGCGTCCGCAAACGGGCGAGGGCGCAGCCACCACTCGCCGTCGAGGCGCGTGAGCAGCGCCCGCCCGCCGTGGACGGCCGCGAGCAGCTCAGGGTCGCGCGAGTGCAGCAGCGCCCAGTCGACCGGGACAAGCCGGCAGCGGCGCCGTCGCAGCGCCGGCAGCAGGTACTGCTCGAAGCGGCCGCGGACCTCGACGGCGCCGCCGCTCGAGGCGTCGTGGATCAGATGGTCGAGCACGAGCGGCACGTCGGGCTCGGCGGCGGCGAGCTGGATCACCTCGGCGATGCCCTGCGGTGCCACGTACATCACGTAGCTACCGAGCGGTCTGCCGTCGTCCGCGCGCACGAGCCGGCGGACGAGCTGTCCGTCGACGTTAACCGACGCCATCTCGGCGAACAGCCAGGTCAGGTAGGCATCGTCGTAGCTCGGCCGCAGCGGAAAGACGCGTCTCAATCGCTCGATCAAATCGATCAGCGCAGCGTTCTGGAGCGGCTCGGCCACGCCCGCCGGCGCCTTCGCGCTCCGGCGAGGCGGGAGCGCTCCGGCTCGCGCGACCAGTCCCGCAGACCGTCGCTCGACACCCGCCCGGCGGGCGAGCGCAGCCACCGCGAAGGCAGCCGGCGCGATCACGTGCGACCAGCCGATCGACGCCACACCGTGCGTCTCGCCGCCGAGGCGCCGGGTCATCTCAAACGCCTGGTCGATTGCGCGGTCGTCGGCCGTTAGATCCTGCGGCCCTGCGAGGTAGGCGCGCAGCAGCAGGGCGCCGACGCCACGCGGCCGGTGGTCGGGGTGGACCACCAGCGGCCCGCCGCAGGCGACCCGGATCGCGCGGTCGCGGTAGACGAATCGCCGCACGTTCGATCCGAGCACGCCGACGACGCCATCCCCATCATCCTCGTAGACGAGCGTCGGGATCTCCGCATCGGCGTACGGATGGTCGAGCATCGTGCGCGCGTAGTACGGGACGAGCGCCGCGCTGGCCGCCACGGGGTCCCAGCCCATGAAGTCGGCGTACAGCGCTGCGACGGCGGGCAGGTCCGCGCGCTCAAGCGGCCGGATCGCGCTCACGCGACGTGAGGATCGGGAGCCAGCTCAGCCACGACCGCAGCGATCTGCTCAGCGCTGCGGAAGCGGCTCAGATCGAACTCGTCGATCGGCAGCTGAATCGCGAACTCGAGCTCGACCTCGGTGATCAGGCTGACGAGCACGAGTGAGTCGATCAGGCCAGCTGCGACAAGGTCGGTACCGGGGTCCGGCACCTCCACCTGCAGCACCTCCTCGATCAGCTCTGCGACCCGACTCGTCAATGCCGCGGAATCCGTCATGCTCGCTGCCTCCGTCGCTCCGCCGCCTGCTCGGCGAACTGCTCTCGCAGTGCCGGCCGGTCGGTCTTGCCGTTCTGGTTCTTCGGCAGCGCGTCGAGCACGAGCCAGCGCGCCGGCAACATGTAGGGCGGCAGCACGTCCACGAGGAGTCGGCGCAGCACCGGCGGCCGCAGCCCGCTGTCAGCGACGTAAGCCGCGCAGATCGCGACACCGCCGAAGCCCTCCGCCTCGACGCCGACGACGGCGCACTCGCGCACGCCCTCGATCGCGTTGAAGGCACTCTCGATCTCACCCAACTCGATGCGATAGCCGCGGCTCTTGATCTGCGAGTCCGCGCGGCCGACGTAGTGGAACACGCCGTCCTCGTCCACGCGGGCGAGGTCGCCGGTCTTGTAGATGCGAGCGGCGCTGCCCGGCACGCGCGGATCCGACAGGAACGCGGACGCGGTCTTCTCCTCGTCGCGCCAGTAGCCGGGGCTCAAGCCGACGCCGGCGATGTAGAGGTCGCCGATCTCGTCCGGAGACACGGGTGCCAGCTGGTCGTCGAGCACGAGCAGCTCCTCGCCCGGACAAGCCCGGCCGATCGGCACAGCGACCGATTCGTCGTCGGGCACGGCGGAGATCGGATGCCAGCTGCTCGCGCAGGTCGCCTCCGTCGGGCCGTACATGTTCGTGAAGCTCACATGCGGGAGTCGCCGCATCCAGTGCGCGAGGACCGCCGTCGGCAGCACCTCCCCGCACCATGTGATGCGCTCGAGCGCCGGGAAGTCGCCCTCGGCGACGACGTCGAAACCCGCCATGTACGTGAGCACGGACGGAACGGAGCACCATTGCGTCAGCTTGCTCGTCCGGATGAAGTCGGCGAGCGCGCGCGCGTCGAGGCCGAGGCCAGCCGGCACGAACTGCAGCTCGGCGCCTGCGGCGAACGTCGGGTGCAGGTCGAACGTCGAGAGGTCGAAGTGCAGCGGGGGGTGCCCTGAGTGGCGGTCGCCGGGGCTCATGTCGAACGCGTCCACCGCCCAGTCGCTGAACGCGATCACGTTGCGATGGGTGATGACGACGCCCTTCGGCCAGCCCGTCGAGCCGGACGTGAACAGCAGGTAGGCCGGGTCGTCCGGTCCGACGCGCACGCCGGGCGGTGCGACGTCGACGTCCCAGTCCGTCCGCGTGAGCGCCGACCGCGCGCGTTCGCCGGCGACCGACTCCACCGTCATCGACCACACCTGCACCGACGCGAGTGCCTCCGCGACCGCATCGAGCGCCGCGGCTGCCTCCGGCACCGACAGCAGCACGCGCGGCTCCGCCGTCTCGACGATGCGCGCGAGCCGGACCGGCGGGCTCTCGGGGTCGAGCGGCAGGTACGCGCAGCCGGCCTTCAGCGCCGCCTGGATCGCGACGACCGAGAGCGGTTGCTTCGGCATCAGCAGGCCGACGCGATCGCCCGGCACGCAACCGGCGTCCACCAGGCGGGCGGCGAGACGGTCACTGAGCGCGTCGAGCTGCGCGTAGCTCAGCCGATCCTCGCCGAGCGCGACCGCGATGCCGTCCCCCCGCTCCGCGGCGGCGCGCGTCGCGTAGTCCTGCAGCAGCGTCGTCACCAGACGCTCAGCTGGTAGTAGACGCCGTTCGGCCGGCCGCGGAAGTCGCTGCCGAGATGCACGGTGCGCGGCTCCCCGCCGCCGGCACGAATCATCTCCTCGAACACGGCCGGGTCCGAGCCGCGCACGTTCTCCGACATCACAACGACGCCGCCGGGGTTCATGTGCGCCTTGACCGAGGCGTAGAAGCGCCTGCGTACGTTCCAGTTGGTGTCGTAGCCGCGATCCCAGTCGCCCTCGCCGAGCTGCTTGTCGGGATGGGACTCGAACGCCGGCGGGTTGCCGACGACGACGTCCCAGCGTTCATCCGCGGGGATGTCGTCGAGCACGTCCGAGGCGTAGCCGGCGACGCGGTCCTCGATGCCGTTGTAGGCGGCCGTGCGCATCGCTGTGGCGATCGACTCGCTGTCGATGTCGGACAGCGCCAGGCTCTCGCACCAGCCGTTCGCCAGCAGCGCGTAGCCGATGTAGCCGGGTCCGGCGCAGAACTCGAACAGGCGTCTGCAACGGCCGACGCCGAGCTCGTTCAGCGTTCGAGGAAAGTCGCGCCCCAGCGCGAGCCCCGCCCAGTGCTGCTCACGGCGGTCGAACAGGATCAGGCCGGCGTGGTTGGCGGCGATCGTCTCGGGCGAGACCGACCCGTTGCGGTCCAGACGGCGCCGCACCTTCTTGCCGATCAGTCGCGCCAGATCGCCGACGCCGTACATCTCGTCGACCTGCCGTTCGGGTACGTAGGCGTCGATCCGGTAGACCGGGATCTCGTGCGGCTCGCCCTGCGCAATGCTCGCGTCGTGCGGTTCGTTCATCGAGTGCGCTTCCCACGCGATCGCCAGTGGGCTCTCTACGCGCGGCGGCGAGTCTAGTTCTTTGCCGTCCCGTTGGACAGGCCCAGCACGCGGTCCTTCACACGCGGCTGGCGCGCACGTGCCCCACGGGACGCTCCAGCCAGCGCCGAAACAGCGCGTCCGCGACGGCACCCGCGACGTCGCGGCCACCGCCGACCGGGGCGCCATCGAGCGAGCGCACCGACTCGACGCCGCGCACCGATCCGGTCACGAAGACCTCTTGCGCGGCATGCAGCGCGTCGATCCGCAGGGGCTCCTCGCGAACCTCGACGCCCGCGTTCCGCGCGATCGCGATCGCGTGCGCCCGCGTCACCCCCGGCAGGATCGCCCCGTTGGTCAGCGGCGTCCGCAGCACGCCGTCGTCGCCCAGGGCGAAGACGTTCGCGCGCGTCGTCTCCAGCACCCTGTCGTCGTGCTCGACCAGCAGCGCACCGGCAGGTGCCGCCGCAGCGTCGAGCTGGTCGAGCAGTCGCCGGTCAGCCCACTTGTGCGCGCCGTGCCAGCCGATGACCGTCGCACTGTGGAGGTCCAGGGCGTCTTCCGGTAGGACGGCCGCGCGCTCGACAGGTCTCGCGAGCGCGTCGAGCCGCGGCACGCCATCCGCCGCGACCGCGACCGACAGACGCACGCGGCCGAGCTCATGCCCGCGGGCCTCCTCGACGACCAACCCGGCCGCTCCTGCGGGCAGCGCCACGCCGTAGAGCGCACGGACGCTCTCGCGCAGCTGCGCGAGATGCGGGTCGAGCTCAACGGGCTGGCCATCCACGACCAACATCGTGGAGAAGACACCGAGCGCTGGGTCTGGCTCAAACGGGTGATTCATCTGACCGCGTCCCTGCAATCCGGCATGCGACGCCTCGGTTCAAGCAAGTCGATCCTATAGCATCGCCGGCCGCAGTCGAGGGTCTTTTGCAGAGAGCGATCCGGTTGCGAATTTGGCCGATGCGCCTGCCTGAGCCCCTGCATGCATATGCCCGCGACCTGTCTCGCCGCTTCCGCGAAGGTGGAGTGCGTGGCGTCTTCGCGTTCCTCGTCACGGGCCTCCGGGCGCAGCTCTCCAAGCACGACACGCAGCTCGTGACCGTCAAGCGACTGGACGAGATCGTGGTGCCGCTGCGGCGCGGCGAGGTGCGGATCGAGCCGGTCGAGCGCCGGCACCTGGCCGCGCTGCGCGAGCTGAACCGCGAGCGCGGGGACCGCGCCGGCGACGCACGCTTCGCCGTCGATCTCGACGCGGGCTACGGTGGCTTCGTCGGGTTCAAAGGCGCGCAGCTCGTCAGCTGCTACTGGTGGGCTGACGCGAGCACGCCGCCGCATCGCGACATGCGGGAGCTGGGACTCGGCATCGAGCTCGGCGCCGGGGACGTGTACGGGTACGACCTGTACGTGCACAAGAGCCACCGCGCGGGCGGCACCGTCAACGACTTCCTGTTCCAGGTAGAGACCGCGCTGCAGGAGCGCGGTTTCGAGCGCGTGTGGGGCTACGTCGCATCCGACAACCGCACGGCGCGCTGGACGTACGACGCGCGCGGCTACGAGCCGCGCTGGAAGGTGGAGCGCACACGCGTGCTGCGGCACTGGAGCAACCGGATCGTGCCGATCGAGGCACTTGGAAGAGGTGCGGCATGAGCAACGCTCACGGCCCCGACCCTCTCCTCGACTCACTCACGAGCCTGGTCGCCGCGCGCGCGTTGATCACCGCGACCAGCCTCGGCATCTTCGATGCCCTCGCCGAAGGCCCGCTCGACCCCGACGGCCTGGCAGCGCGACTGGAGCTTGATCCGCTCGGCGCCGAAACGCTCCTCACAGCGCTGCTCGCCATGCGCTACGTCGAGCTCGACGAGCACGGAGCGTTCCGCAACAGCGCGGTCGCCGAGCGCCGGCTGGTGAAATCGTCGCCCGACTCGATCGCCACGTTCGTCGGCTCGCAGGGAGACCTGCACTGGGAGGTCCTCGGGCTGATGACGGAGTCCGTGCGGACGGGCGACGCGTACGCGATGCACGAGACGCGCCACGAGGACGCCGCCAACTGGGAGGCGTACATGCGCGGGCTGCACGAGATCTCGCGCGACGACCACGCCATGGACGCGAAGCTCGTCCCGGTCGAGGCGCCCCGCCGGCTGGTCGACATCGCCGGGGGCCACGGCGGCTTCTCGATGGCGATGTGCCGGCGTCATCCGCAGCTGGCCGCCACGATCGTCGACCTTCCGCCCAGTGCGGCCGTCGGCCGCAAGATCGTCGCCGAGCAGGGCTTCGCCGACCGCGTGAGCTTTCGCGAGGGCGACGTCTTCGATGTCGGGCTCGGCACCGACGTCGACGTCGTGTCGTCCTTCAACCTCGTCCACCATCTCTCCGAGGAGCGCAACCGCGAGCTGTGCCGGATGGCGCGGCAGGCTCTGCGACCCGGGGGGTGTCTCGTGATCGGCGACGCCGCCCAGCCGGAGGCCGGCGAGCGGACCTCCGACCGCGGCGCGATATCGAGCCTGCTCTTCTACACGTGGAGCCACAGCCGCAACTTCCGGCCGTCGGAGATCCAGCGCTGGATGCAGGACGCGGGCTTCGTGAAGGTCAGCGTCCACCGCAACCTCCTGGCGCAGTGGCGCGTCGTCGTCATCGGCCGCTGACATGCAGCCGGACGCCGAACACCGGTCAGAAGTCGAATGTCGGCGGGACGCCGGCGTAGACCTCGGCGAAGGCGCGCTGCGCGGCCTCCGAGCGGAACATGTGGTCCAGGCGAGCGAGCTGCGTCGTCTGCTCGTGCGGTCCTGCATCGAGCTTGTGCAACAGGCGGATCACGTCGTCGGAGAAGTCCTGCGCGAGCCAGACGCGCCGCAGCGCCCGCTCGCTGTAGGTCGCGAGGGCAGTGGCGTCGCCGTCGCGGTAGTGGCGGACGAGCGCGTCGGCCAGCAGGCGCACGTCGTTCATCGCGAGGTTGAGGCCCTTCGCGCCCGTGGGAGGCACGATGTGCGCCGCATCGCCGGCCAGGAAGAGCCGGCCGTACTGCATCGGGTCGCAGACGAACGAGCGCATCGCCGTCACGCCCTTGTCGATGATCGGGCCTTCCCCGACTGCGAAGCCCTCGGCGGCGAAGCGGCGCTGCAACTCCGCCCAGATCCGGTCGTCGCTCCAGGCGCCGGCGTCCTCGTCGGCGGGGACCTGCAGGTAGAGACGGCTCACCTGCTGGGACCGGAACGAGTACAGCGCGAACCCGTGCTCGTGCCACGCGTAGATCAGCTCGTCGGTGTGCGGTGTGGCCTCGGCGAGGATCCCGAGCCAGCCGAACGGCAACGGGCGCTCCGTGATCGTCACCGCGGAGGCAGGGATGCTGGGCCGGCAGACGCCGTGGAATCCATCACAGCCGGCGATGAAGTCGCAGTCGAGTCGCATGGCCGCCTCGTCGTGGACGAAGTCGATCCCGGGACGCGCGTCCTCGATGCCCGACAGCGCGACGTCGGAGACCTCGAACCGCAGCTGGCCGTCCTTGCCGAGCCAGGAGGCGATCATGTCCTTGACGATCTCCTGTTGGCCGTAGATCAGCGTCCTGCGCCCGCCGGTGAGCGCGTGGACGTCGATGCGGCACGTCCGTCCGTGGTAGCGAAGGTAGAGGCCGTCCTGCGGGGAGCCCTCGCGGTGCATGCGCTCGCCCACCCCCACCTCGTCGAGCAGGTCGACGGTGCTCTGCTCGAGCAGCCCGGCGCGGAAGCGCGCCTCGACGTACGAGCGGTCGCGCGCTTCGAGCACGACGCATTCGATGCCCTCCCGCTCGAGCAGATGCGCCAGCATCAGCCCTGCCGGTCCCGCCCCGACGATCCCGACCTGCGTCCTCATGGGCGGGTATCCTAGTGACCGCTCGATCGGCCACGAGCGTCGCTCAAGTTCTGCGACGGCACGGCCGAGTATCGAGGCGGAGGCGCCTGATCCCCCAGACCACGAGACTTCCTTGAGCGCTGCTGCTGCCATTCACTCCTTCATCGTCGAAGAGCTGCTGCCGGGTCGCGGGATCGAGGAGATCGACCACGACGACGACCTGCTGGCGCTGGGCGTGATCGACTCGCACGGCATCGTTGAGCTCGTCGTCTTCCTCGAGAAGCGCTTCGGCCTGCCGGTCGCGGACGAAGACCTCACGCCCGAGAACTTCGCGAGCATCGCGAGCATCGAGCGGTTCGTGAGGTCCAAGTCGGACGCGGGCGCCAGCCTCGGAAGCTGATCCTTCGATCGGAAGCCCCAAGCGTGCTGTTCGACCTCGTATACGCCGTCGCCGAAGACCATCCCGACGAGATCGCGGTGGTCCATCGCGACGAGCGGATCACCTACCGCGACCTCGTCGAGCGTGTCGAGCGTCTCGCGGCCGGCCTCGCCGACCGCGGGCTCAAGGCCGGTGATCCGGTCGCGCTGCTGCTGCCGAACGCGCCTGAGTTCGTCGTCGCTTTCTACGCGATCACCGGCATGGGCGCGGCGATCGTGCCGCTCGACCCACAGCTCAAGCACGACGAGCTGGATTTCCGGCTCCGTCAGAGTCGCGTGCGCGGCATCATCAGCGACGACCGCGCCGTGGGTGTCTGCGAGCGCATCGTGGCCGGCTGGGAGGACCCTGTCGAGATCATCACCACGAGCACCGCGCACGGCCACGGCACGACGATCGCCTCACTGATCGAAGGCGGCGAGTCCCGGCGTCTGCCTGCACGCTCGCCCGACGAGGTCTTCGTCTACCAGTTCTCGTCCGGCTCGACCGGACGGCCCAAGCGCGTCGCTCGCACGCACGGCAACGTCCGCGCCGAGGCGCGCACCTACCCGACCGTGCTCGGCACGGTCGTCGGCGACGGCGTGTTCTGCGTGACGCCGCTGTTCCACGACTACGGCATGACGTGCAGCCTGCTCGCGAGCACGCCCGCTGGAGCGAAGCTCGTGCTGCTCGAGGACCCCAACCCTTTCCTGCTCAAGCGCCACCGGGCGATCGAGCTCATCGAGCAGGAGCGTCCGACGATCTTCCCGGGCGTCCCGTTCACCTTCCGCCTGCTCGCCGAGGCGCCGCGCGACGCGGACATGTCTTCGCTTCGCTGGTGCTTCTCGGCCGGCACCGCGCTTCCTCAAGGCGTCTTCGACGCCTTCGTGGAGCGCTTCGGCGTCCCCGTCCGACAGCTGTACGGCTCCACCGAGACGGGCACGCTCGCCGCTAACCTCGACGCCGACCCGATCTCAACGTTCGCGTCGGTCGGCAGACCGATCGGCGACGTCGAGGTCAAGGTCGTCGACGACGACGGCGAGCCGGTGGCGACGGGAACGGTCGGCGAGCTCGTCGTCGCCAGCCCCGCGCTGACGTCCGGATATCTCGACCAGCCCGACCTGACCGCTGCCGCCTTCCACGACGGCTGGTACTCGACCGGTGACCTCGGGCGGCTGGACGAGGAGGGCCGCGTGTACATCACGGGGCGCAAGAAGCTCCTGATCCCGGTCGGCGGCTACAAGGTCGACCCGATCGAGGTCGAGGACGTGCTCAACACGCATCCCGCTATCGCCGAGGCGATCGTCGTCGGCGTGCCGGGCGCTCATGCCGGTGAGGAGATCGTGAAGGCCGCGGTCGTCTCCACCGACACCTGCGACCAGAGAGACGTCATCCGCTACGCGCAGGAGCGACTGGCGAACTACAAGGTGCCGCAGATCGTTGAGTTTCGGGACGAGATCCCCAAGAGTCCCACGGGCAAGATCCTCCGCCAATACCTCCTCTAGATGGGTCGATGCTGCAGCTCGTGGGGATGCGCGCTGGCGAGCAACCGCCCGACATATGCCGGACCTACAGCTCGCACGGCCATCAGCCGATACGAACGCTGTATCCACGCGGATGCTCCACCATTGATCCTCGTGTGAAGCGGTCCCGGCCACGACCTCCATCGCCATGAAGACCCTCCTGATCGACAACTACGACTCGTTCACCTGGAACCTCTTCCAGCTGCTGACGGAGGCGAACGGCGACGAGCCGATCGTCGTGCGCAATGACGAGGCGCCGTGGGAGGAGCTGTCGCGGCTCGAGTTCGACAACGTCGTCGTCTCCCCCGGCCCCGGACGGCCCGACCGCGAGGCGGACTTCGGCGTCTGCGGCACGGCGATCGAGCAGGCCGACGTGCCGCTGCTCGGCGTCTGCCTCGGCCACCAGGGGCTCGGTTGGAAGAGCGGCGCCCAGGTCGTGCACGCACCTGAGCCGATGCATGGCCGCGTCAGCGCGGTTCTGCATGAGGAATCGCCGTTGTTCGCCGGAATCCCGCGCGAGTTTCAGGCAGTGCGCTACCACTCGCTGTGCGTGCAGCAGCCGTTGCCTGACGAGCTCGAGCCGATCGCGTGGACGAGCGACGGCATCCTGATGGCGGTCGCGCACACGACGCGCCCGCGTTGGGGCGTGCAGTTCCATCCCGAGTCAATCAGCACCGAGTACGGCCGCAAGCTGCTGGCCAACTTCCGCGACCTCACTGCCGAGTACCAGGCGGCGAACGGCCGCGGCCGCGTGGGCAACGGCGCGGTGACGACGGCGCCTGCGCCGCGCCGGCCGGTCGAGCGCAAGCGGCTGACGCTGAGCGTCAAGCGGCTCGAAAAGCTTGTGGACCCGGAGCGCGCGTTCGTGCACCTCTACGGCAACGCCGACAACGCCTTTTGGCTCGACAGCTCGAAGGTGGACGAGCGCGCTCGCTTCTCGTTCATGGGCGCACCCGGCGGCCCGCTGTCGGCCGTCATCACCTACGACGTCGGCGAGGGCGTCGTGCGGATTGACCGCGGCGGCGTCGTCGAGACCTCCGAGGAATCGATCTTCGACTACCTCAGCCGCGAGGGGCGCCGTCTGCGCTACGTCTCCGACGACCTCCCGTTCGACTTTAACTGCGGCTTCGTCGGCTACCTCGGGTACGAGCTGAAGGCAGACTGCGAGGGCGACGCGGCGCACGCCTCGCCGATGCCGGATGCGGCGTTCGTGTTCGCCGACCGCCTGATCGCGTTCGACCACGTCGAGCGAACGACCTACGTCTTGTGCGTCTCAGAGCCCGACGGCGTGGAAGAGGCGGAGCGCTGGATCCGCGACACGACCCTGCGCCTCGTCTCGCTGCCGCCGGTCGAGGAGGCCGACTGGGAGCAGCTGTCGGGAGAGCGCGCCGATCCGCCGGTGCAGTTCCACCTCAGCCGCTCGCACCAGCAGTACCTCGACGACATTGCGCGCTGCAAGCAGGAGCTGACCGACGGCGAGACGTACGAGATCTGCTTGACGAACAAGGTGACCGCCGAGGCGCGCCCCGACCCGCTGCCGCTTTACCGCACACTGCGGCGCGTCAACCCCGCCCCCTTCTCGGCATTCCTGCGCGTCGGCGGGTCAGCTGTGCTGAGCTCCTCGCCCGAGCGCTTCCTGTCGGTCGGGCGCGACCGCTGGGCGGAGGCGAAGCCGATCAAGGGCACCTGCCGCCGCGGCGAGACGCCGGCCGAGGACGTCCGCCTCGCCGAGGAGCTGCGCTCCGACGAGAAGACGCGCGCGGAGAACTTGATGATCGCCGACCTGCTGCGCAACGACCTCGGCGTCGTGTGCGAGGTCGGCACCGTCCACGTGCCGTATCTGATGCACGTCGAGTCCTACGAGACGGTCCACCAACTCGTCTCGACGGTGCGCGGCCTGCTGCGCGAGGACGTCGAGCCGCCCGACTGCATTCGTGCCTGCTTCCCGGGGGGATCGATGACCGGCGCGCCGAAGAAACGCACGATGGAGATCATCGACCAGCTCGAGGGCGAGGCGCGCGGCGTGTACTCCGGCGCGATCGGCTACTTCGGCCTCAGCGGAGCGGTCGACCTCAACATCGTGATCCGCACGATCGTGATCGACGGCGATCATGCGACGCTGGGCGTCGGCGGGGCGATCGTGATGCAGTCAGACGCCGAGGACGAGTACCAGGAGATCGTCCTCAAGGGCCGCGCGCCGATGCAGGCGATCGACCCACGCGTCGATCCCGCCGTGGCGCTGGAGCAGACCCCGACAACGCACGCCACGTCGGACAGGAACCGGTAGCCGCGGTGCTCGAAGCCGAGCTGGTCACCGACGTCGAGCGGCTCGCCGCGCTCGCCCCCGAGTGGGACGCGCTGGCGGTCGCAGCGCAGCTGCCGCAGATGAGCCCCGCGTGGGTACTGGCCTGGTGGCGCCACGTCGCGCCCGCCGCCGCGACGCCGCGCACGGTCGTCGTGCGCGACGGCGCGGAGATCGTCGGCATCGCGCCGTTCTACGTCGAGCCCGGCAGCGGCGGCCGGCTCGACTACCGACTTCCCGGCATCGAGCTCGCCGGCCGACTCGCGCCGCTCGCCCTCCCCGGCCGCGAGTGGGACGTCGCCGAGGCGATCGTCGCGACGCTCGCGCAGGCCGAGCCGCGCCCGCATGCATTGCGCTTCGAGGGGATGCCGCTCGACGCCCACTGGCTGACTGCCCTGCGCGATTGCTGGCCGGGGGCGCTGCGCCCGCCGTTGCGGCTCCCGCAGGTCGAGGGCAACCCGCTGATGTCGCTGCGGGAGGGCTCGTTCGACGCGTGGCTCGCCGGACGCAGCTCGAACTTCCGCGGCCAGATGCGCCGCCTGCGACGCAGATTCGCCGAGGCCGGCGGCGTCTCGCGCCTCGCCACGTCCGAGACGCTCGCAACCGATGCGGCCGCACTCACGCGCCTGCACGCGATGCGCTGGGACGGCAGAGGCCACTCGAACCTCGTCGATCTCGACGAGCGCTTCACCGCCTTCACCGTCGACGTCGGCGAACAGCTGCTCGCCGACGATCGCTTCGCGCTGCGCGTGCTCGAGCTCGACGGTGAGGCGATCTGCGCGCAGCTGTTCGTCGGCGCCGGCGGCACGGTGCTGTTCGTCAACGGCGGCTGGGACGAGCGCCACGCGAGCATGAAGCCCTCGCTGCTGTGCCTGTTCGACGAGGTCGAGCACGTCTTCGAGCAGGGCGCTGGGCGCTTCGACCTTGGCGTCGGGGAGCAGTCCTACAAGCTGCGCTTCGCCGACGGCAGCGCGCCGCTCGCCTGGGGGGTCCTGATGACGCCGGGCGCGCGGCTGCCGCTCACGGCCGCCCGCACCGCTCCCGCCCTCGCGCGCGCGCGCCTGCGTGACAGCGCCCACCGCGTGCTCTCCGACGAGCAGCTGGGGCGGCTGCGCGCCGCCCAGCGCAAGCTGCGCAGCATCCGCGCATAGGATGGGCGACCCGCGATGAGCCTGGACGCCGAGATCCTCGACGACCGCGAGCGGATCGACGCGCTCGTGCCCGAGTGGCACGCGCTCGCGAGCGCGTGCGGCGAGCCGCTTGCAGCGCCCGCCTGGGTGTTGACGCTGTCACGCGAGATCGCGGGAGCGAGCGAGACGCCGCGCCTCGTGACGGTGCGCGAGGACGGGCAGCTGATCGGCCTGGCGCCGCTCTGCGTCGACCTCTCGCAGCCGCGTCGCGCGGCCGACTACCGGCTCGCGGCCGGCGACATGCCGCGCACGACGTTGCTCGCCCTGTCCGGCCGCGAGTGGGAGGCAGCTGGCGCGGTCGCAGGCGCGCTCGCGCAGTCCGAGCCCAGACTGGACGCGCTGGCGCTCGAGAGCGTCCCGGTCGCCACCTCCTGGCCGATCGCGCTCGCCGAGCAGTGGCCCGGGCGGATGCGCCCGCTGCTGCGCCAGTACTTCACGATGAGCTCGCCCACGGTCGCCTTGACGCAGGGGTCGTTCGACGCCTGGCTGGGCGCGAAGAGCTCCAACTTCCGCAGCCAGATGCGTCGCATGCGGCGGCGTTTCGCGGAGGCCGGCGGGAGCGGACGCTTTAGTTCACGCGAGACGCTCCACGACGACTGGGCGGCGATGGTGAACCTGCACACCGGCCGCTGGGAGGGGCGCGGGGCGTCCTCGATCGTCGCCGGCGGCGCGGCGCTCAACACGGCCTACCAGGCGATCGGACACGAGCTGCTGGAGAAGGGCGAGTTCCGCCTGCGCGTCCTGGAGATCGACGGCAAGCCGATCTCCGTCCAGCTGTTTGCGGCGATCGGCAGCGAGGTCATCTACATCAACGGCGGCTGGGATGAGGAGTTCGCCCAGTTCAAGCCGTCGATGCTCGGCATCCTCGACGCGATCGAGGACGCGTTCGCGCGCGGGGAACAGCGGATGGACCTGGGGCCGGGCGCGCAGCCATACAAGCTGCGCTTCGCCGACGGGACCGATCCGGTCGCCTGGTGGGTGCTGATCCCGTCGGGCCGGCGCATGCCGCTCGCGCTCGCGCGCACGCTGCCGCGAACGACGTGGCGCGAGCTGCGCGACGCCGCAAAGCGCGCGTTGCCGCCCGAGCGCGTCGACCGTCTGCGCGAGCTGCGCAGACGCCTTCCGTAGCAGATTCCTCACTGTTCAAGAGACGTTGCGCGCTCCCATGATGGAGCTTTCGGCTACGGTGTCGGCCGAAAGCTCCATTTTCCGACCGGCAGGATGCCGGCGCGGGTGCTTGGACGAGAGGATCAGGATGAGCCGAGGTCGTGTCGTAACCGTGTTGTGCACGCTGTTGGCGCTCGCGTGCGTCGCCCTCGGCTCCGTGCCCGCGTTCGCCGCGGGTGTCACCAACTCCGCCGACGACCTGCGCACCGGCTGGTATCCGGACCAATCGTCGCTGACTCCGCAGCTCGTGAGCGGCGGCACGTTCGGCCAGCTGTGGTCGGCGACGGTCGACGGCCAGGTCTATGCGCAGCCGCTGCTCGCGAACGGGACGCTGCTCGTCGCGACGGAGAACAACAAGGTCTACGGCCTCAACCCGGTAACCGGCGCCGCCAAGTGGGCCGCCCCGCTCAACCTCGGCACGCCCTGGAAGGCAGCCGACATCGGCTGCGGCGACCTCACGCCAAACATCGGCGTGACCGCCACGCCGGTGATCGACGCCGCCACCAACACGGCGTACATGACGCACAAGGCCTACGCCTCGGGCACGTCCGGGCCGGCCGCCTACTACCTCGACGCGATCGACCTCGCGACCGGGACGCAGAAGGCGGGCTTCCCGGTGAGATTGAGCGGCACCGCGCAGAACGCGCCCGCGCAGACGTTCAACGCGACGACTGAGCTGCAGCGCCCCGGCCTGCTGCTGATGGACGGCGTGGTCTACGCCGCCTTCGGCGGCCACTGCGACATCACGCCCTACCAGGGGTGGGTCTTCGGCGTCTCGACCGCCGGCATCGTGAAGGCGCGCTGGGTCGCCGACCAGACCGGCAACGGCGCCGGCATCTGGCAGTCGGGCGCCGGCCTCACCTCGGACGGCTCCGGCAACATCCTGCTCAGCACCGGCAACGGCGGCGCGCCCAACTCTGCGATCCTCGGCAGCACGCCGCCCGGCAATCTCGGCGAGTCGGTCGTGCGCGTGAAGGTGCAGGCCGACGGCTCGCTGAGAGCGACCGACTTCTTCGCGCCGTTCGACGCCTTCTCGCTCGACAGCTGGGACGCCGACTTCGCCGCCGGCGGCGTCACCGGACTGCCGAGACCGGCCTTCGGGACCGCGGCGCTGCCGAACCTCGCGGTCGCGGTCGGCAAGCAGGGCTACGTCTACCTGCTCAACCGTGACGACCTCGGCGGCTCGCGCCAGGGACCGTCGGGCTCGGACCGCGTCGTACAGCGGATCGGCCCCTACGGCGGCGTCTGGTCGCGGCCGGGCATCTGGCCCGGCGACGGCGGCTACGTCTACATCCCGACCGCCTCGGGCGGCAACAGCGCAGCCGGCTCATCCGGCAACCTGCGCGTCTACAAGTACGGACTCGACGGCAGTGGCAAGCCGGCGCTGTCGCTCCAGGGGACGTCCTCCGACGCGTTCGGCTTCAGCTCGAGCGCACCGGTCATCACGTCCGATGGCACGACGTCTGGGTCCGCGCTCGTGTGGACCGTCTGGGCGCCGGGCGGCAGCGGCGTCGGCGCGCAGCTGCGCGCCTACGACCCGGTGCCGGTCAACGGCGTGCCGAGACTGCGTTGGAGCGCACCGGTCGGCACCTCCGCCAAGTTCAACCCGCCCGGCGTCGGCGCGGGTCGCCTGTACGTCGGCACGCGCGACGGCCACGTGCTGGGCTTCGGCTCGCCCGTGACGCCGCCACTGGCCGGATCGACGACCGCCTTCCCGACGACAACCGTCGGCAGCTCGAGCCAGAGAACGCTCACGCTCACCGCGACCGACGCGATCACGCTCTCCAGCCTCAGAAGCGACTCAACCCAGTTCGTCGTCGGAACGCCGTCGAGAGCGCTGCCGGCGACGCTCGCCGCGGGGCAGACGATCGACGTCCCGATCACCTTCAGACCGACGCAGACCGGCCTGATCGGCGGCATGCTGACGGCGACGACGAGCAGCGGCAGAACCGCGCAGTTCGGGTTGTCGGGCAGCGGCCAGGCCGCCACCGCGCAACTCGAGGTCACCCCGCCGATGGTGACGTTCGGCGGCACCGCCGTCGGCGGCCACCTGTCCGGCAGCGCGACGTTCAAGAACGTCGGCAGCGCGCCGCTCACGATCAGCGCCGTGCACCTGCCGAGCGCGCCGTTCGGTGCCTCCGGCGTGCCGGCAGTCGGCAGCACGATCGCCGCAGGCGGCGAGGTCACCGTCACCGTCACGTTCAACCCCACGGCCCCCGGAACGTTCGACAGCACGATCGGGCTCGACACGACCGGCGGCAATGACGAGGTTGGCCTGTCGGGCACGGCCGGCTCGTCCGGGGTGCTCGAGGTCAGAAGCGAGACGAACGACTACGGCAGCGTGACCGTCGGCTCCAGAGCGACGAGAATGTTCACGATCTCGAACACGGGCGGCGTTCCGGTCACGATCACGAAGTCCAAGCCACCGACGGGCGGCGCCTTCACGGCCACCACCACGCTGGCAGAGGGCACGAGCATCACGCCCGGCCAGACGCTCACCGAGAGCGTCACGTTCGCACCCAACGCCGCCGGCGCGCTCAGCGGCACGTGGTCGATCAACGGCGACGACTCGACTGGCCTGCACCAGGTGACGTTCAGCGGCGCGGGCAGCGTCCCGGCCCCGGCGACGCCGGCCTGGACGCTCAACGGCGTCGCGACGCTCCCGAGCGCCGGCGTACTGAAGCTGACCGGGCTCGTGAGATCGACGGCGGGCTCGGCCTTCTTCACAGCGCCGCTCGACAGCAGCCGCCACCTGACCGTCGCGTTCGACACGACGATCAGCGGCGGCGGCACGAGCGGAGCGGACGGCCAGACGCTCGTGCTGGCCGATGCCGCAGCTGCGAGACCGACCGCGCTTGGCCCGAGCGGCGGCGCGCTCGGCTACAGCGGCATCCCCGGCATCGCCGTCGCGTTCGACACGTACAGAGGCACCGTCGACCCGTCCGCGAACTTCGTCGGGATCGCCAACGGCACGAACGGCGCGGCCGACCGGCTCGCGTGGCTCGCGACCTCGAGCGCGATCCCGAACCTGCGCACGGCCACTCGCCACGTCGTGGTCGACCTCGACGCCGGGATCCTGAGAGTCTCGATCGACGGGACCCAGTACCTCTCGCAGGCGGTCTCGCTGCCCTCAAACATGCTGCTCGGCTTCACCGGCGCGACCGGCTGGGTGCTCGACAATCACCAGGTCTCAAACGTCGTGGTCTCGGGTGACGGCGGCACCCCGCCGCCTCCCCCACCGCCGCCGCCGGACCCGGCGACGCTGAGAATCACGAACACCGTCAGCGCGCCCTCGGGCTCCAGCCAGGCCGCGCAGACGTTCACGTACAGCGGCAGCTGTCCGTCGGCCTTCACGACCGCCGCGATCGGGACCGGCGCCAGCGCCTCGCCGACGCTCACCGGCGCCGTCGCGGGCGCCTCCTGCTCGGTCGCCGAGACGGCGCAGAGCGACCCGAACTGGACCACGACGGTCTCCGTCAACGGCGGCGCTCCGCAGAGACTCACCGCGTCGGGCGGCAGACTGACGGTGCCGACGTTCGCGCTGGTCGCCGGCGCGAACACCCTCTCGTTCACGAACACCTACACGCCGCCGGTCTCGACGACGATCCCGAGCCCGATCCTCGGCGGCTGGCAGCTCAACGGCACCGCGCTGATTTCGGGCACGTCGCTCGAGCTGACGCCCGCGACCGGGACGCTCAAGTCCGGCACTGCGTTCTGGCCCAGAGCGGTCGATCCGCGCGCGATGACGGTGGACTTCGACGCGTTCATCGGCGGCGGGACCGGCGCCGACGGCATGACGTTCACGATCCAGAACGCAGGTGCGACCGGCGCGAGCCCGACGAAGCTCGGCGTGCGCGGCGGCGGGCTCGGCTTCTCCGGCATTTCCGGCCTCGCGGTCGGGCTCGTCGAGTACAGAAACTCGGTGGCCCCATCGAACAACTTCGCCGGCATCTCTGACGGACCGACATCGGGGGCCACCGACCTTCTGAGATGGATCGTGACGGCCAACCTCGTGCCGAGACTGCAGGGCAACACGAACCACGTGAGAGTCACGACCGCGGGCGGTGTGCTGACCGTCGCGGTGAACGGGACGCAGGTGTTGTCCCAGGCGCTGACGCTGCCGGCCTCGGCCTACGTCGGCTTCACCGGCGGGGACGGCTCGCTGACGAACAGACACGCCGTCTCGAACGTGGTGTTCGGCCCCTAGCCAGCCACCGGACACCCAGGCAGCCGAGCTTGGCAGGACTCGGCTGGCCATGCGACCAACTCCGGGAGAGGTCGCGCGTTATCCCTGTATGGGGTCTGTGCGCCACTCGACCGAGAGACATACGCCGATGCTCCTGCCCCAGTTGGTGACTTCCCGAAACGCGCTCGAACCGCTGTCCGCCGAATGGGACGCGCTGGCCGTCGCCAACGATCGACCGCAGATGGCGCCCGGCTTCGTGCTCGCGTGGTGGCGCCACGTCGCGCCGCCGGACGCCCAGCCGCGGCTCGTCACGGTGCGCGACGAAGGCCGGCTCGTCGGCATCGCGCCGTTCTACGTCGAACCGTCGGCGCGACGCGCCCGCATCGACTATCGGCTCCCCGGCATCGAGATCTGCGGGGGTCTCACGCCGCTGGCAGTCCCCGGTCGCGAATGGGAGGTGGCCGCGAGCATCGGAGCCGCGCTCGACGAGGCGACGCCGCGGCCCCATCTGATCGCGCTGGAGGGTCTACCGGTCGCTACGCCGTGGGCGACCGCGCTCCACGACCGCTGGCCGGGGGGGCGGCGACCCACCGCGCGCCGGTACCACGTCCACGGCTGCCCGATCGTGACGCTGCGCGAGCCGACCTTCGACGCCTGGCTCGCCGGCAAGAGCGCGAACTTCCGCGGCCAGATGCGCCGACTGCGCCGCCAGTTCGCGGCCGCCGGCGGAACGTCCCGCCTGACGACCAGCGCGACGCTAGAAGGCGATGTCGCGGCCTTCGTGCGCTTGCACACGCAGCGGTGGGAGAGCCTTGGCAGCTCGAACCTGGTGCAGCTCGGCGAGCGGCTGCCGGCGTTCCTGCAGGACATCGGCGAGTCCCTGCTGCCGTTGGGGCGCTTCCGCCTGCGGATGCTGGAGGTCGACGGCGAGGCGATCTCGGCGCAGCTGTTCCTCGCCGCCGGGGACACGGTCCTCTACCTCAACGGGGGCTGGGACGAGCGCCACGCGAAGCTGAAGCCGTCGATGCTCGGACTGCTCGACACCGTCGAGGCGACGTTCTCGCAGGCCCAGCGCCGGATCGACCTCGGGCCGGGCGAGCAGGCCTACAAGCAGCGCTTCGCCGACGGCAACGACCCGATCGGCTGGAACATTCTCATGCCTCCCGGGCACCGGCGACTGCTCACGCGCGCGCACACCGCCCCGATGCTCACGCGCTATGCGGTGCGCGACGCCGCCAAGCGCGCGCTCACGGACGAGCAGGCGGCCCGGCTGCGCACGCTGCGGTCGCGTCTGTCTGCATGAGTCGCAGGTCCCGCGAGCGAAGCCCGCAGCTACGTGCGCAGCCCGAGCGCCCGCTCGACCGTCTGCAGCGTCCGCTCCGGGTCGTGCCGCACGAGCGTCGCCTCGCGCCCAGCGGCGCCCTCGCGGCGACGTCGCTCGGGATCGTCGCGGTACGTCGCGAGCGCGGCGGCCAGCGCCTGCGGGTCGTGCGAAGGCGAGCAGATCGTGCCGGTGCCGGGCGGGACGAGCTCGTCGGCGCCCTCTGGATCGGTCGAGATGACGGGCACCCCGACGAGCTGCGCCATCACGATCACGCGCGGCGCGCCCTCGGTCGGGCTCGGTGCGAACACGAGCACGTCGCACGCCGACAGAAACGCCTCGACATGGCCGCGCACGTTCGGCGCGAAGCGCACGCGGTCGCCGTAGGGCGCGGCGCGCTCTCGCAGCACCGGCTCCTCGTCTCCCTCACCGGCGAGCACCATCAGCACGTCGCCGTCGACGTGTGCCATCGCGTCGATCACGACGTCGTTGCGCTTGCGCCGCTGAAAGCGCGAGATGCAGCCGGCGACGAGCGTGTCCGGGCCGGCGCCCCACTCCGCCCGCAGCCGCTCACGTGCCTCGGGCTCGAAGCTGACCTCGTCGACGTCGACGAGGTTCGGCACGACGAGCACCTTCTCGGCCGGCACGCCCGCGCCGACGACCGTGCGCTTCGTGCCCTCCGAGACGGCCATGATCGCCCGCGCGCGCCGTGCGGCGAGCGCGTACAGCAAGCGTGGCAGCCCTCTGCGCAGGTTCGGCGGCACCGGACCCCACTCCGCCCAGGCGATCTCGCCCGTCAGGCGCTTCGGCAGCAATGCACAGAGCAACTGCTCCTTCTTGAAGTGCAGGAACGTCACGCCGACGGGACGCGCGGCGCGCAACACACGCGCCATGCGCCACAGCGTGCGCGGCATCCCGAGCACCGTCTGCACGACACTTCTTCTGTTGAGCTTGGGCCCAAGGTCGATCGCCTCGACCGGCACCTGCGTCTTGGCCGCGATGTCGGGGACGTTCGTCACCAGCAGCACGTCGTGTCCGCGCTGGCGCAGCGCCTCGAGCAGGTCGACGTTCGCGTACTCGGCTCCGCCGCGCTCGTTCGTGGTCTGGATGGAGACGATGCGGTCGCGACCCACGGCGGCGCCATACTATCCGGCTGCGTCGGCGCTTCCCCGCTTCGCCGTCGTCGGCAGCCGCCCGTGACCTCCGCGACATCCCAGACACCCCCCGCCACGTCGTCCGCGCTGCGGCCGCTCGTGATCGACCAGCTCGACGAGCTCGAACCGTACCTGGCGGCGTGGGACGCGCTCGCGGCCGCCGCCGGCCGTCCGTTCTGCGCGCCGGCCTGGATGCTGGCCTGGTGGCGCGAGGGCCGCAGCGGGGACGCACGCCTGCGCGTCGTGCTGGTGCTCGATGCGGACGGGGCGCTCGTCGGCGTCGGTCCGTTCTTCGCGCAGGTCGGCCCGCTGCGCCTCGCCGAGTACCGGCTGCTCGGTGCCGGCTTCAGCCACCGCGTCGGGCCGCTCGCCACGGCGGGGCGCGAGCGCGAGACGGCGGCCACGATCGCCGCCGCGCTGGCAAGCGCCACGCCGACGCCGGCGAGCGTCGTGTTCGAAGGGATCGACGCGGGCGATCCGTGGCCCGAGCTGTTCGCCGACGGCTGGCCACGACGACGCCGCCCACGCGTGCGCATGGACGTCGAGATGGACTCGCCCTCGATCGCGCTCGACGCTGACTACGAGGCGTGGATGGCCCGGCGCGAGCGCAAGTTCCGCAAGGAGGCGCGTCGCGTCGCCCGCCGCCTGGAGGAGGAGGGCGTCACCCGACGTCTCGCGACCGACGAGCCAGCGGTCGAGGCGCTGCTGCGCCTCCACTACGCACGCTGGGAGGAGCGCGGCGGCTCAAACGTCGGCGAGGAGGCACGACGCGTGATCGCCGGCGCCCTGCGCGCGTTCGACGACGAGGCCCGGATGGCAGTCGCGCTGCTGGAGGGCCCAGACGGCCCTGTCGCCGCCGACCTCGTGCTGCGCGCCGGCGACGCCATCGGCTTCTGGGGGGGCGGCTTCGATCCCGCCTGGGCGAAGCATGCGCCCGGCACGCAGACGATGCTCCTGGCGCTGGAGGCGGCCGCAGCGAGCGGCGTGCGCAGCGCCGATCTCGGCGGCGGCGCACACGACTACAAGTGGCGCCTGTCGGACGAGAACCGGCCGCTCGCTTGGCGCACGCTCTTCCCCCTCGGCCGGCGGTACCCGCTGATTCGCCTGCGCCTCGCGCCCAAGCACCTGCGCTTCGGCGCGCGCAGACTCGCACGCCGTCTGCCCGCGGAGCGACAGGCCCAGCTGAGACGCCTGCTGAGACGCGACGCATGAGCCCACCCGCCGGCGATTGGCCCCACGTGGTCGTGCTCGAGCCGGAGAGCGCCGGGCTCGCGCTCGCGCGTGCCATGGTGCGCGCCGGCGCGCGCGTGACGCTCGTCGTCGTTCCCGGTCACAAGCTGGAGACGCACAGCCGCGGCGTCGAGCACGTCGTCGCGCCGTTCGACGCCGACGGCGCGTCGTGGCTTGAAGCGGTGCAGCGGCTGGCAGCAGACGGCGATGAGCTCGTCGTGCTCCCGATGACCGACCGCGGCAGCGAGATCCTCGCCAACGCAGCGGAGCGCATCGCACCCAACGTGCGCGCGTTCGAGCGCTCCGGCAGAGGCCACCTGGCGCTGATGGACAAGGAGACGGCGGACGGCATCGCGCGGCGCGCTGGGGTGGCCGTCCCGTGGACGCGCGTCGTGCGCAACGTCGCCGAGCTGGATGAGCTCGCCGCGGTCGCGCCGTGGCCGTGCGTGGTGAAGCCGATCTACTCGCATGCCTGGCGCGAGCTCTACGGTGAGGAGCGCGTGTTCGTCACGCACGACGCGCAGGAGGCGGCGCGACTCCTCGAGCGGCCGCTGCGCGACGGGATCGGCATGCTGCTGTGCCAGTACATCCCTGGCGGCGACGCCGACGTCGAAGAGGCGATCGTGGTGCGCTTGGCCGACGGCAGCTATCCCGTGTGCTTCGGCTGTCACAAGCTGCGCCAGTCGCCGCGCGGGTTCGGCGCGACGGCGCTTGGCGTCTCGGACCCCCTGCCAGAGACGACCGCGATGGCCAGACGCGTGCTCGACGAGGCCGGCTTCGTCGGCGTCGCGGGAGTCGAGACGAAGCGTCACCGCGAGACGGGCGAGCGGTGGTTCCTCGAGGTCAACGTGCGCGTCCCCGCGCAGTGGGGCCTGGGCGATGCATGCGGCGCGGACGCGAGCAGGCGCCTCGTCGCCGCGCTCGCAGGTCGCGAGCTGGGCGAGGCGCCTGTGCCGCGAGCCGGCGTCGGCATCGTCGTGCCGGTGCTCGACGTGGTCGTCGTCCGGAAGATGCTGCGCGAGGTGCCGGCGTGGCGCCGGCACGCGGAGTTCCTGCGGCTGCTGCGGCCGTACCTGAAGGCACGTGAGCTCGGACTGCTGGACCCGCGCGATCCGGGACCGGGCTTCGCGTGGGCATGGTCGGTGATCGGACGCCGACTGAGTCGGTTCCGGTCGATCGGCCGCAGCACTGGACACTGACCGCCGGCGTGCCAGCGCGTCCATCTATGTCCAAGGCGTCCAGACGCGCCTTGACAAGCCCCGAAAGGGTTACCATCGTGGCCCCTCGCACATGCGTCCACGCCTCTTGACATCCCTCATCTTCGCGTTCCTGCTCGCGAGCCCCGCGGCCGCCCACGCCGCGAACCTGCTCTACCCGAACATGAGAACGCTGCCGCCGCGCGAGCTGCGCTTCGATCGCACCGACGTCAGCGCCGACTCGCACGGCGATCTGCGCAACGTGCTGCGCTTCTCGAACACCGTCTACAACGTCGGAGAGGGCCCGGTCGAGATCCGCGCGACGATCAACACGAGACTCAACCCGCCGTCCGGTCCCGCGATCCAGCGGATCTACGACGACCAGGGCGGTCACACGGACATCCCCTTGTCCGGCAGCACGCTCTACTACCACCCCGTCCACGTCCACTACCACTTCGACCACTGGGGCGGCTACGAGCTGTGGACGAAGGCGGCATACGACACCTGGGTCGCCAGCGGCGAGACGGTCGGCAGACCGGACCTCGTCGGCCAGAAGACGACGAGCTGCGTCGAGGACGAGGAGTTCGTCACGTCGGTGTTCGCCGCCGTGTGGCCCTCCGCGTACCCGCCGGCGGCGTGCATGCCGGACAGAAGCAACGTGATCGCACAGGGGCTCTCGTCCGGCTGGGGCGACACGTACGACTACTACCGCTTCGAGCAGTGGATCGACCTCGGCCAGGGGACGCTCGCGGACGGCACCTACGTGTTGCGCTCCGTCTCCGACCCGCAGAACCTCGTCTACGAGAGCCCGAGCAAGGCCGACAACGCACGTGAGGGCTCCGACGACAACTCGTCGATCACGACCTTCACTGTCTCCAGAGGACAGCTCGTCGACAGCGACGCGCCGGGCGGCACGGTCACGGTCAATCACGTCGACAGAAGCACGAACACGGGCGCAGTCAGCGTCGACGTGCTCGGTCGCGACGACGTCAGCGGCGTGAGAGCGTTCAGAGTCTCGAACGACGGGAACACCTGGAAGAGCTACACGAACACGTCGTCGGGCTCGATACCCCAGACGATCTCGTGGGATCTGACCGACCCGTCGACGGGCGGCTCGAACACGAGCGGGTCACGCACCGTCTGCGTCCTGTTCCAGGACAACAGCGGCAAGTGGAGCCCGCAGATCACCGACACGATCTCGTTCGACCCGCCGACGCCCCCGCCGCCGCCGACGTCCGCGTACGGCAGAGCGGTCGCGGCCGACACGCCAATCGGCTGGTGGCGATTTGGCGACACGTCCGGCAACGCCGCAGTCGACCAGATGGGCGCGAACAACGGCACCTACAGCGCGACCGGCATCACGCTGAACCAAGCAGCCCTCGCACCGGCCGAGACCAACAAGGCAGCCGCATTCAACGGCTCGACCGGCTACGTGAGAGTCCCGGCAGCGGTGGCATTCAACGCGACGAACAGACTCTCGCTCGAGGCGTGGATCAAGCCGACGAGCCTGCCGTCCTCCGGCGTGTTCCGCTCGGTCATGACAAAGGCCGAGTCCTACGCGCTGCAGTTCAACGGCCCCAGACTCGAGTTCACGATCATCCAAAGCGGCACCCGCCGC
>DASYLH010000017.1:0-102561 GCA_036009645.1 Conexibacter sp. | reverse complement strand
ACGAGACGTCGCGCTTACCAATCGTGGCGGAGCTTTTCTCGTGGTCGGGGCAGTTGCGCTGGGGATGCGTCATCGCGCCAGGGCAAGGTGACCCCTGGGCCCTGGGCCGCCGACGAACGTGCGCCGCGAAGTCGGCTACCGAAGCTCGACGTGCCCGCGACCATGGCGGCGGCATCAAGAACGAGATCGGCCTCCCGTATGCCGGTGGGCTCGGCGACGTGTTCGAGAAGTTCGCCGGGCAGGTGCTCGTCACCGATCCGCTGGAGCACAACGCGCCGATCTGGATCCGCAACTACGGGATGCGCTTCATGGGCACGTCGAACTACGAGGCGCTGGGCGACCTCGTGCCGCGGATGCTGCAGAAGCTCTCCGGTGAGGGGACGTGGGACGAGGGCACGGAGTTGTTCTGGCAGATCAGCCTCGTCCGTCGCCCAACTCGGCGATCGGCGGCACGACGGTCGCGCTGACCTCGCTCGTCCCGCGCGTGATCTAGAAGTACCAGGGCTGGCTGAACGGCTTCAATGGCGGCCCGCTGCGCGGCCCGCTGCAGCGCATCAACCAGGCGCAGATGGGTCAGCTGCGAGCCGCCGCCACAGCCGCCGGCCTGTCGGTCATCAACGAGCCCGACGAGGCGTTCTTCGTCGGCCGCAACCCGGCATGATGCGCCTCGTCGGAGGCGCCGACGTCGACCGCCTTGCCACGAGCGAGCTCGGTCTGGCCGGGACCAGGGGCTCGGACAGGTCGTCGAGCCGATCGGCACCCTGCGGGTCATGCGCTGACGCCGGGGCGCCAGGTGCCGCGCGCGTCAGCGGTTATTCGTAGTATGAAGGCCGGCTATGCGTCCTGAGCCCCGATGAGCCTGCCCTCCGAGACCGCGCAGCGCGTCACGCCCGGCACCGCCCGCGTGCCGCGCGTCGGGGCGCCCACGTCGCTCACGCAGCGGGTGCTCGAAGCGATGATCACCGCGATCCGCGAGGGCTCGTTCGCCGGCGGCCGGCTGCCGCCGGAGGATCAGCTCGCCACGAGCCTCGGCGTCAGCCGCACAACCGTGCGGCGCGCGCTGCAGTCGCTCGAGCAGATCGGGGTGATCGAACGGCGCCCGGGGCGCGGAACCCGCTTGCGGGCGCACACGACCACCAGCCTCCTCGCGCTGCACGGCCTGGTGCCGTTCCCGACGCTGCTGCGGGAGCTCGGGCACGAGGTGACCGCGCAGACCTCGTGGACGCGCTCCGACGTCGAGGCGCCCGATCTTGCCGCCGCGCTCGGCCGGCCGGTTGACGGCCCCGTCTACGAGGTCCGCGTCGTCCTGCTGGCCGACGACCAGCCCGCGGTGGCGATGCGCGAGCGCTTCCCTGCCGACGTGCTTGCGCGCGAGCCGGACGACGGCGACATGCAAGCGGGCTCGATCCTGTTCGTCAGCGCGCGCTGCTTCCGCGACAAGATCGACCACGCCGTCGCCGACTTGGAGCCGTGCGTGAGCAGCGGCAGAGACGGTCCGCACGGGCTGCGGCTGCCGAAGGGCGCCCCGTACCTCGCGCTGCACGAGACGTTCTACTCCGAAGAGGAGGAGGCGTTGGCCTTCAGCGACGTCTCGGTCAATCCGCAGCTCGTCAGCTTCTCGGTGTTCCGCCGCTTCTTCTAGGCGGCGGGACGGGCCGCCCGTGCGCCCTTTTCGCCCGTTGTATGATTCATAATATGAATCAGCAAATTGATGATGCGCGGATCGACGTCTCGATCCGGCGACCGGGGACGGCGTGGTCCAAGTCATCTGGTGTAGATCGAGCCGCCCGACACCGCGGGGGTGACGAGCCATCACATGGAGGTTCATACAGTGCGTTCGTGAAGGGTTGGGCGATTCGACCAAGACATCGCGCTCTGACGGCGGGATGATCGTCCCCGTGCACTGGATCGACCGCCGGATCGGCATCTGGGAGTTGGGTTGAGCCAGCGCCTCGTGACGGCCGACCTTGTCATCAAGGCGGGCGTCGTTCATGCGTTTGACGGTGATGAGGCTCCTCGTGGCGCCGTTGCGGTGCGGGGGCGCCGGATCCTCGCGGTCGCGGCAGACCGGGACGGCCTCGATGGCCTGATTGGGCCGCAGACGCGCGTGGTGGACGATCGGCGGTTGGCGGTGTTGCCGGCATTCTTTGACACGCACAACCACCAGCTCGAGACGGGGCGCAGTCTGTTGCGCGTGCAGCTTGACCGGGCGTCCAACGTCGCCGATGTGGTCGACGCGATCCGGCAGCGCGCGGCGGTGACGGCGCCGGGTGAGTGGATCGTGACGTCGGGTGGCTGGCATGAGAGCAACCTCGCCGAGCAGCGGCTGCCCACGGCGCTGGAGCTCGATCAGGCGTCGAGGAGTCATCCGATCCTTGTCTGGCGCGGCGGTCACGTCGCGGTCGCCAGCTCGCTGGCGCTCGAGTTGGGTGGGATCCACCGCGACACGCCGGACCCACCCGGCGGCAGCATTGAGCGCAATGCGTCGGGCGCGCCCAGCGGCATGCTCGTGGAGCTCCCCGCGATCGCCCCGATCCTCGCGTTGCTCCCGACCCCGGACGACGATCTGCACGCGCTCGCGCTGGCATGCGCGCGTTACAACGAGCGCGGCATCGGGGCGGTCCGCGATCCCGGGATCAGTCGCGAGGAGCTCGCCGCCTACCAGAGCCTGCACGAGGCCGGCGGGCTGACCGTCCGATCGCGCGTCATGGTGCTGTTGCGCGAGGACCTCGGCACGGACGCCAAGCTGCGGGAGATCGAGGCGTGGCCGGTGCGCAGCGGGTTCGGCGACGACATGCTGCGCCTCGACGGGCTCAAGCTCATCGTCGATGGCGGCGTCGAAGGCGCGGCGCTGAAGGACCCGTATGCCACCGACGCCGACTACCGGGGGCATCTGCTGATCAGCCAGCGGGACTTGGAGACTGTGGTCGAAGCCGGCATCACGCGGGGGTGGACCGTGGGCTGCCACGCCGTCGGCGATGCGGCGATCGAAGTGATCCTCGACGTCTATGAACGCGTCATCGCTCGCCACCGCGACCTGCCGCCGGGCGCCCTCACGATCGAGCACGCGATGCTCGCCGACGAACGCCAACGCGCGCGCGCCGTCGCGCTCGGGATCGCGATCGCCGTCCAATACCCCCTCGCCTACGCCCTGGGCGCCAACATGGTCCGCTACTGGGGCGCCGAGCGTGCCAACCGCGCCTTCCCGATCCGCGCGTGGGTCGAAGCCGGCGCGCTCATCGCCGCCGGCAGCGACAGCTACATCGCCCCATACGACCCGCTGCTGTCGATCTGGGGCATGGTCACGCGCGAAACACAACGCGCCGGGCGGCTCGGTGTCGACCACGCGATCGACCGACGGACGGCTTTTGCGCTCTACACCAACCTCGCCGCCAGATGGGTCGGGGAAAGCGGGCTCCGCGGATCACTCAGCCCCGGACACCTCGCCGACATCGTCGCATTCCATACCGACCCCCTCACCTGCGACCTCGACGCCCTGCCAACGCTCACCCCCGCCATGACCATCGTCGACGGCCGCATCGTGCACGACCAACTGACGAGTTAGGTGACCGTCTAACGTGGCATGGCCGTGACAGCCCGCCAGCTCATCGATGCGTTCATCGATCAGATCACGGCCAGCGTGGACGAGATTCTCGATGAGACGAATCGTCTGATGGGCGAGGCGGTCCCCACGATGGACATCACCGCTCACCCGGAGCTAGCAGCGACCGCTGAGGCGAGCTCGCGCGCGAGCCTCGACCTCTTGATGGATGCGTTCCGCAACCGCGCCGTGCCTGCAGCGGTGCCGCCCGAGGGGATCGCCGAGACACGTATGTGCGCGCGGCTCGGGATCCCAGTGAGCGACCTGCTCGACACCTACCGCATCGCGCATCATCAGGTGTGGCGCCTCGCAATCGACGTCGTGGAGCGCGCCTCGCCTGTGCCAGAGGTGCGTGCGGAGGCATTGCGCGTGATCGCGCATTCACTCTATGGCTACCTCGGGCTCGCGAGTGCCGTGCTGCCCGAGGTGTACGCGTCGGCGAGGTCGACGCGCACGCACCGCCTGCTGGCGTCGGTTCGGCGCGTGCTGGAGGGCGTCAGCAGCGAGCTGGAGGAAACCGGCTACGACCTGCGCGCCAACCACGTGGGCCTGGTGGCTTGGGGTGCGGACGCCGGCGTGATGATCGATGCGCTGACGGCGGCAGGCGGCCTGGCGGTGATGGTCGAGGACGAGACGGTGTGGGGCTGGATCGCAGCTGGGTCGGGTCCGGACGACATCCCCGTCGCGGCCGCACGATTGGCGATCGGGGAGCCGGCTCGGGGGCTCGGGGGGTTTCGGCGGACGCACATCGATGCGATCCGCGGCCAGGCCGTCGCCGCGCGAACGGGTGCGCCGGTGACGCGCTACCGTGACGTCGCGCTCGAGTGGCTTGCCTTGAGCGATCTCGGTGGCGCGCGTGCGTTCGTCGACGCGGAACTGGGCCTGCTTGCCGGGGGCGGCGCGCGTGGTGCTCGGCTGCGAGAGACCGTCGCGGCCTACCTCGTGGCCGGCCAGAGCCGTGCGGCCGCCGCCGCGGCGCTCGGCGTTGCCGACCGCACCGTTGCTTACCGGCTGCGGACGGCGGAGGAGCGGCTCGGGCGTCCGGTCTACACGCGGTCGACGGAGCTGGCGATCGCGTTGCGCTGGGCGACGTTCCTCGGGCCGAACTTGCCGGAATCCGCAACTTAGGCGGCAAACGGAGCGCAAGTAGGAAGGCGCTGTCGCATGCCAGATGCGATCGTCTCGCCGTCCGTCCGACGAATCAGGAGAGGAAATGGCGACGACGCAGACCTGGGCGCTCGACCGCCTGGGAGACCGTGCTGCCCGTGGATGACGTAATCGACGGCGCTCGCTCGAGTTTCAAGGTTGGGATCGACGTGGGAGGGACGTTCACGGACTTCGTCGCCGTCCGGAGTGACGGCGTCCTCGTGAGTGGGAAGACGCCATCCATGCCGGGGCGCGAGAGCGTCGCCGTCCTGAACGCGATCGAAGGCGTTGCCGACGGCTTTCGCGTTGGCGTCGAGGATCTGCTCCGCGACACGCCGGTCATCAGCTTCGGCACGACCGTCGCGACCAACGCGATGCTGCAGCACAAGGGTGCGCGCGTCGGCATGGTGACGACCCGCGGCTTCCGCGACGTGATCGACATGCGCCGCGGATACCGGGAGAGCCTGACCGACATCCGCCTGACGGCTCCGCAGGCGATCGCGCAACGTCGTCACCGCTTCGGGGTCACCGAGCGGATCGGCTTCGACGGTGAGGTCCTGGTGCCGCTCGACGAGAACGACGTGGTGACTGCGGTGGACCGCCTGCGCGACGAGGGGATCGAGGCCTACGCGGTCTGCCTCCTGCAAGCGCAGGCCAACCCCGTTCACGAGCAGCGCTGCGCGGAGATCGTCGCCGAACGGCATCCCGGGGCGCACGTCAGCATCTCGACGGACGTCGTGAACCAGGTGGGCGAGTTCGAGCGCTTCAGCACGACGCTCGTCAACGCGTTCCTGAGCCCGGTCCTGTCCGACTACACGAAGTCCCTGCTCGCCGAGCTCCGGCGCAGCGGGTTCGCCGGGAGCCTGCACGTGATGCAGTCCAACGGTGGGACCGCCGACGCTCCGACGATGGGCCGCTCGGGCGCGGCGACGCTGCTCTCCGGCCCTGCCGGAGGCGTGGTGGCCGCGTCGGAGTCCGGCCGCACGACGGGCCACGCGAACATCATCGCGGTCGACATGGGCGGTACGTCGTACGACGTCTCGCTGGTGCGCAACGGACGGCCCGAGACTCGCACGGACGCTTGGGTGGCCCGCTATCGGCTCGGCCTGCCGATGCTCGACATCCACACCATCGGTGCCGGCGGCGGCTCGGTGGCCTGGATCGATCAGGGCGGGGCGCTGCGCGTCGGGCCCGAGAGCGCGGGGGCCATGCCCGGCCCCGCCTGCTACGGCCGCGGAGGCACCCGACCGACCGTCACCGACGCGAACCTCGTCCTGGGGTACCTCGGATCCTCGAACTTCGTCAAGGGGACCATGCAACTCGACCGCGAGGCGGCCGAGCAGGCGATTCGGGAGCACGTCGCCGAACCACTGGGCATCGACATCGTCGACGCCGCGGTCGGCATCGCACGGATCGTCAACAGCAACATGAGCGACGGCATCCGCTACGTGTCGGTCGCCCGGGGCCATGACCCGCGCGACTTCGCGCTCCTGGCCTTCGGCGGAGCGGCCGCGACGCATGCGCCCGTCCAGGCCCGAGACCTCGGCATCGCGACGATCCTGGTGCCCAAGTCGGCCGGCGTCCTCAGCGCGCTCGGCACGCTGCTGTCGGACCTGAAGACCTCGACGTCGGCACCGTTCCTCAGCCCGTCGGCGACCGCCGACCTCGACGACGTCAACAAGCAGCTCGACGCGTTGTGGGAGCGGCACGCAGGCCTGGTGGAGTCGGACGACGTCGTGCGGATCGAACGTCGACTCTCGGCCGACTTCCGCTACGAGGGCCAGGTCTCCGAGCTGCAGATCCCGATCGCCGGGGACGGGCAGGTCACGGCGCAGGCGTGGGCGCAGGCAATCGAGGACTTCCACACGACGCACGAGCAGCTCTACACGTTCCGGCTCGATCACAAGCCGGTGGAGGTGATCACCCTGCGCCAGGACATCGTCGGCATTCGCGAGAAGCTCGCGTACGACTCCTTGCACGACGCGACGGCCAGCAGTGCGGCACCGGTCACGGAGCGCACGGTCTGGCTTCCGGAGGCCGGAGGTCGCTACACGCCGCGAGAGGTCTCGGTCTACGACGGCGCCGCCATCTTCGCGGGAGGCACCATCGCCGGCCCCGCGATCATCAACGAGGCGAACACCACGATCTGCCTGCACGACACGGACCGTGCGCGGCTGGACTCGAGAGGCATCTTCGTGATCGACGTCGGGGCTGCGGCATGAGCGCGCTCGAGGAGGCGACCGCGACGCTCTCGGACGTCTACCCATGGCCGGCGGAGCCGGCCGTCGGCATCGCCGGCTCGGACGGCCGCGTCGTGCGCGTCGCCGGCGCCGAGCAAGGGCCGTCGCTGCAGGCCACCGTCACGTACGTCCGCGAGTTCCTCGGAGGCGAGTGGGCCGCTGGCGACGTCGCGATCAGCAACGACCCGGCGGTCGGCTGCGCGGACGTGACGCAGCTGACGGTCGTTCGGGCCGTCGAGGGCGGGGTGGTTGCGGCGCGGCTGCGCATCCCCGACATCGGCGGCTACCGGCTGGGCGGGCTCGCACCGGAGTCACACGACGTCTGGGGTGAGGGGGCTCGCTTCCCGGCGCTGCGCGTCAGCGTCGGCGGGGTGCCGGTCGAGCAGGCGCGGACCATGTTCGTCCTCAACTCGCGCGTGCCCGACCTGCTCCGGCGCGGGCTGGAGGCGCTCGAGGCGACGACCGCGGAGCTCGCCGCGGCGGTCCCCACGGCCGAGGCCGCCGCGGCGGCCTGGGCGCAAGACCACGATTGCGGCGTTGCGGCGCTGCAGCTCCTGCGCCCGGGGAGCTACGAGGCGAGTGCGCCGATCGATACCGGCCAGGCAGGCGCGGCGGCCGTGGTCCGCGGTCGGCTCGCGATCGCGGACGGCGCCGCCGAGCTGGACCTCTCGGGCTCGGACCCGGAGATCGATGCGCCCGTTAACAGCACCGCATCGCACACCGCGGACTGCTGCGCAGCCGAGCTTGCAGCGCGCCTGCCCGGCTTTCCGGCCACCGCAGCCGGCCTCTCGGCGCTGACGCTCGATGCGGGCATGGGCCGCGTGACGTCTGCGGGACCGCGCGCGACCACCGCGCTCGCCACGGGCTACACGGCCCGCGCCATCCGTGTGGTCGTCTCCGAGCTCATGGACGCTGCCGGCGCCCCACGTCAGGACACGGACTGGTGGGAGCGCAGCGGCGCCGAGGCGTTCGCGTCGCGGGTCGACACCGCATCCAACGTCCTCTCCGCGGAGCGCACGCGAGCGATCGCCGACTTCGCAGACACACAGGAGCTCACAGCATGAGCAGCCATTACGACATGTTCACCACCGAGATCGTTCGCAACTCGCTGGACATCGTGTGTCAGGAGCTCAGCGCGACGGTCGAGAACACGGCGCTGTCGCCGGTCTTCACCCTCACGCACGACTACTCCTGTGGCGTGTTCTCGGCCATCGGCGGCGAGGTCGCGCTGCTGGCTCGCGACATGGCCGTGCCGGTCCACATCTTCGCGTCGCTCGAGTCGGTGAAGACCATGTTCGCTGCCTTCGGAGACGACATCCACCCTGGCGACGTGTTCCTCGTGACCGACCCGTACATGGGCGGCACGCACTGTCCGGACTGGACGGTCATCAAGCCGGTGATCCTCGACGACGACACGATCTTCCTTCCCTGCGTGCGTGGGCACGTCGTCGACGTGGGCGGTCCTCACCCCGGCAACTACAACGTCGACGCGCGCGAGATCTGGCAGGAGGGCTTTCGTATCCCGCCGGTGCGCATCGTCGCTCGTGGAGAGGTGGTACGGGAGGTCTGGGAGACGATGCTCGCGAACACCCGCATGCCCGACGACGTTCGCGGCGATCTGCTTGCGATGGTCGGCGCGTGTCGCGTCGGCGAGCGGCGGATCCGCGAGCTCGCGGACAAGTACGGCATCGCCGCGCTGCGGGAGAGCGTCAGCTACATCCTCAACTACAGCGAGACCCGGCTGCGCGCCCTCGTCCGCGACTGGCCGGACGGCACGTACGAGCACACGGAGTACGTTGATCACGACTTCGCCGGTAACAGGGACATCCCGGTCAAGGTGAGCTTGACGGTCGCTGGCGACGCGTTGTCAGTCAGCTTCGACGGGACATCCGATGCGGTGCCCGGTTTCATCAACAGCCCGCGCGGGAACACGCTCTCCCAGGTCTTCACGGCGCTGACGGCGGTGTGTCCCGACATTCCGGTCACCTCGGGGTTCTTCGCTCCAGTCACGGTGACACTGCCCGAGGGCAGCTTGGTCGATGCCCAGTCGCCTTCGCCGGTCGGCAACTGCACGCTCTCGCCCGGAACGACGATCATCGATGCGACGATGAAGGCCCTCGAGCAGGTGGTTCCCGATCTCGTGGGCACGGCAGCGTGTGACATGAACGGCGCTGACTGCTTCGGCCTGAACTCGCGGACGGGCCGCTTCTGGGTCGACTCCGACATGGCGGCCAGCGTGATGTCGGCCGGTGGCGCCTACGGAGTCGACGGCTGGGGCGCTTGGGCCGCGACGTTCTGCGCTTTGAAGATGCCGTCGCTCGAGATGGCGGAGGTCCAGTTCCCGTTCGTGACGCTGTTGCAGGAATACGCCTGTGACACCGCGGCGCCGGGCCGCTGGCGCGGCGCGCCGGCGGTGCACTATCGACGCCGAAACACCGACTCGATGCTCTGCACGGTCTGGAACAGCGGCTACCGCAATTCGCTCGTCGGCTACGCCGGCGGCGCCCGCGGCGCCGGCAACTACTGGGTGCTCCGGGAGGGCGCGCACGACGAGCTGACCGTCGTCGACCTGTGCAACGGCGAGCGGCTGGAACCGAACTCCATGCTGTTCTCGCAATCGGGCGGAGGCGGCGGCTGGGGCGGCGCGTTGGATCGCGATCCGCATGCGGTGCTCGACGACTGGCTCGACGGCCTTGTCTCGATCGAGGGTGCACGGCGCGATTACGGCGTCGTCATTGACGCCTCCACCAGCACCGTCGACCCGACCGCGACGGCCGCGGCCCGCGCCGGATGACTTCACTGGCTGAGCGCGGGCGCCGCCACCAGTGGCTCGGCGCTGGATTCGATGAGTCCTACTACGACGCGGACCCCATCGTCGTGTGTGGCGGCGAAGGCGCCTACCTCGTCGATGCGAGCGGTCGCCGCTATCTCGACGCGCTGTGCGTGCAGTCCGCAGGCCTGCTCGGCCACAACCACCCCCGCGTCGTCGAGGCGATGCGCGAGCAGCTCTCGCGGATGACGACGAACGTCGGCGGCATGCTTCCGTCCGACCGCAGCATCGAGCTCTCCGAGCGGCTTGCGGGACTTAGCGACGGCGCGCTCACGCGCGCGTTCTTCATGCTCAGCGGCTCGGACGCCAACGACGCCGCAATCCAGGCCGCCCGCCAGTTCCAGAAGCTCGCGGGTCGAGGCACCAAGTACAAGGCGATCGTGCGCCGGCACGGGTATCACGGCAGCACGCTCGCGACCAGCGCCGCCAGCGGCAGCAACCGTTACCCGCACAGCGCGCTCGAGCCGCTGCCGTCCGGCTTCGTGCACGTCGAGTCGCCCTACCCGCATGCGTGCCGCATGTGCGGCGACGCATGCACGCTGGACTGCGCCGGCGAGGTCGAGCGCGCGCTCACGTACGAGGATCCCGACACGGTCGCCTGCGTCCTTGTGGAGCCGACGATGGCTGCCGCCGGCATCGTTCCGCCGCCACCGGGCTACCTCCGTCGCCTGCGCGAGATCTGCGACGCTCATGACATCCTGCTGATCGTCGACGAAGTCGTGACGGCGATGGGGCGAACCGGAACGTGGTTCGAGTACCAGCGCGAAGGCGCCGTCCCGGACATCGTGATCCTCGCGAAGGTCCTCACGGCGGGACACATGCCGCTCGGCGCGCTCCTGGTACGGGAACACGTCGCGGCCGCCTTCCAGGGCAGCCCTGACCGCACATTCTCGGGCGGTACCACGCTTGGCGGCATGCCGCTCGCATGCGCCGCCGCGCTCGCGGCAATCGAGACCGTCGTCGACGAGGACCTGCTCACGGCGGCGAGCAGGATCGAGCAGCTGTCGCTTCCGCGGCTGTGCGAATTGCAAGAGCGCTCGCGGATCGTCGCCGAGGTCCGCACGCGTGGCGCCATGGGCGCCATCGAGTGGGTCGCCGATCGCGAGACCGGTAGACCGTTCGCGGACGTCGAGGCAGTGAAGTCCCGCGCGGTCGCCATCGGACGCGAGCACGGCGTGCACTTCTTCGGCGGTCCCGCGCAGACGCTGATCTGGATCCCCCCGTCGGACATCGACAGCCGCGTCCTGGATCACCTTCTCAGCGCGGTCGAGGCGACCGTCGGGGCGATCGAGCGTGAGTTCGGGGCGAGGCTGCCGAGAATTCATCAGCACTTCGCTCGTAGAGGTGAAGAATAAGTGTCGAGCAGGCCCGTCCAGCAGGGAAGCCGGCCGGACCAAATCAAAGGAGGAGGGTCGAAATGAAACGGTGCAGTCGTTGGCTGTACGCGGCCGTCGTGGCCGCTCTCTGCGCCGCGCTCGCTGCCTGCGGTGGCTCGGGCTCGGACCAGCAAGCGCAGTCGAAGGGCTCCGGCGCAGCGAAGGAGAAGATCGCGCTCGTCTACACCGGTCCGGCGGACGATCCGTTCTCCCAACCGGGCGTCCAGGCAGCCAAGGAGATCGAGTCCAAACTCGGCAACGAGGTCACGGTCCAGGGCGGGCTGACGCTGGCCGACGTCCAGACGACGCTCGAGGGCTACGCGTCCCGTGGCTATGGCCTGGTGATCGTCAACGGCGCCGAGATGCAGCAACAGGCCCAGCTCGTCGCCGCACGGCACCCCGACGTGCGGTTCGTCGTCATCAACGGCGATTCCAAGGCGGCGCCGAACCTCTCGTCCGTCACGTACGCCTGGGAGGAAGCCGGGTACCTGGCTGGGATCTCCGCCGGACTGAGCACCAAGTCGAACAAGGTCGGCCAGGTGAGCTCGCTGAAGATCCCTCCGATCGAGCGCCTCTACAGCGGGTTCGAGCAGGGCGTCAAGCAGGTCAACCCGGCGGCCTCGGTCACGAACTCGTTCATGACGAAGTTCCTCGACGTCGGCAACGCCGCTGACTTGGCCTCGGCGCAGGCGGCGCAGGGCATCGACGTGCTGTTCAACGTCGCGACCGGCGCTGACGCGGGCCTGTTCCGCGCGGCCCGTCAGCACGACATGAAGGTGGTCGGCTACGCGATCGACCAGAAGTACCTGGGCCCCGGGAACATCCTCACGTCAGTCCTGGTCGCTTACCGGCGTGACATGCTCGACGTGGCCCGCCAGTTCAACGAGGGCAAGCTGGAGCCGAGGGTCTACGTCAAGGGCTTCGCCGACAACGCCTTTGCGCTGGCGCCGATCGCCGGTGTCCCGCAAGCGACGGCTGACAAGATCCAGCGCGTCGCACAGCAGGCGATCTCCGGAGACCTCGGACCCAAGCCCGCGGCGCAGTGACGAGCAGGCCGCCCGCAGCCGTCGGCGCTTCGCCGTTCGCGATCGAGCTGCGGGCGGTCTGCAAGAGCTTCGCGTCGGTCCAGGCCAACCAGGACATCAACCTCGGCATCAAGCCGGGGGAGGTCCGCGGGATCGTCGGCGAGAACGGGGCCGGCAAGAGCACGCTGATGGCCATCGCGTCGGGGCTGTACCGCCCCGACGCGGGCCAGGTGCTGGTGCAGGGCGTCGAGCGGCACTTCAAGAGTCCGCACGATGCGATCGCGGTGGGCATCAACATGGTGCATCAGCACCCGATGCTCGTGCCGAGCTGCACCGTGGCGCAGAACGTCGCCCTCGGCGAGAGCGGTCCGGCGGTCCTCGACCTCGACGCGATCGCCGAGGAGGTGCGGACGCTGGCCGAGCGCTACGGGCTGAAGGTCGATCCGTCGGCCAGGGTGGAGACCTTGAGCCCGACGGAGCGCCAGCGCGTGGAGATCCTGACGGCGCTGCGTCGTGGGCAGACGCTGTTGATCCTCGACGAGCCGACCTCGGTGCTTGGCGAAGCGGACATCGGGGGCTTGTTCGCGACCATTCGCCGGGTCGCCGCCGAGGGCTGCGCGGTGATCTTCACGAGCCACAAGTTGCGTGAGGTGACCGAGATCTGCAGCGCGGTCAGCGTGATGCGTCATGGCCGGCTGCTCACCACGGTCACGCGTGAGGAGGCCGACGCCGACGAGCTGGCGCGCCTCATGGTCGGCGACGCGCTTGTCGACGCCGCGGCAGGCTCGCCGCGGGGCCGCGCCCGCGACGGCGGTGCGCCCGCCGGCGAGCGCGGTGCGGTGTTGCGTGTCGTGCAGCGCCAGCGCACCGGTGGCGATGGGGCGGTCCACGAGCTCCAGGTCGGCGCGGGGGAGGTGCTGGGGATCGCGGGCGTGGAGGGCAGCGGCCAGCGCGAGCTCGTCGAGGCGATCACGGGCGTCGGCCCGAGCGGGACGTACGCCGTCGAGTTCGATGGCAGCGACATCACGGCGCTCGGAGTGACGGAGCGTGCACGCCTCGGTATCGCCTACGTCCCCGAGGACCCGAACGTCGAGGCGCTCGTGCCCGACTTCCCGGTGTCTTGGAACTTGGCCTTGCGGGAATATCGCGACCCGGCGATGCGCCGCCGAAGGTGGTTCCTCGACGAGGAAGCGCTGCGCGCGCGGGCGGCCGCCTCCATCGAGGCGTTCGACGTCCGTGGCGCTGCGGGGACGACGCGGACCGCCGTGCTCAGCGGCGGGAACCGTCAGAAGGTCGTGCTCGCCCGCGAGCTCGCCCGGGACCCGCGGCTGCTGGTCATCGTCAACCCCAGCGCCGGGCTCGACGTCGGCGCGACGCAGTACGTCTATGAGGTGCTGTGCCGCCACCGGGATCGGGGAGCAGCGATCGTGCTGGTCTCGACCGAGCTGGACGAGATCGAGACGCTCAGCGACCGCATCGCCGTCCTGTATCGCGGCGCCGTCGTCGCCGACTTGTCCCGAGCGGCCGCGGACCGGCGCAAGCTCGGCCTGCTGATGGCGGGGCTGGGCACCGCGTCAACCGAGCCTCCAGCCTGGAGCGCCACGTGAAGGGCCTGCGGCAGATCGGGACGGCGCGCCTGCTCACGGCCGGCGTCGCGGGCGTCGTCGCGCTGCTGGCGAGTGGCGCCTTGGTGGCCCTGGCTGGCATCTCGCCGCTGAAAGCGTACGAGGCGATCTGGACCGGCGGCCTGGACGGCACCATCGCCATCGGGACGACGTGCGTGATGATGCTCCCGCTGCTGTTCGTCGGGCTGGCGTTCGCGGTGCCGTTTCGTGCCGGCCTGTACAACCTCGGGATCGAGGGGCAGCTGTACCTCGGCGCCCTGGCGTCGACGGTCGTCGCGCTCTACCTTCACGCGCCGACGGTCGTCGTGCTCCCCGTCGCGATCCTCGCCGGCATGGCGGCGGGCGCGCTGTGGGCGCTCGTCCCGGCGATCTTGAAGCTCAAGCGCGGGGTCGACGAGATCATCGCCAGCGTGTTCCTCAGCTACGTCGCGATCAACTTCGTCAACTACATGCTCGCCGGACCGATGCGCGCGCCGCATATCGGCGTCAGCCAATCGAAGGTGATCCCGCAGGCGGCCCAGTTCCCCGCGCTGATCGCCAACACCAAGATCACCTCTGCGCTGATCCTCGCCGTCGTCGTCGTCCTGGCCGTCGCGGCGCTCATGAAGACGCCGTTCGGCTTCGAGCTGCGGATCATGGGCGGCAGCGGACGGGTCGCGCGCTACCTGGGGATCCGCACCGGCCGCGTCACGTTGCTGGCGTTTGCGATCAGCGGCGCCATCGGCGCGCTCGCCGGCGTCAGCGAGATCCTCGGCAACCAGTACTTCCTCGCGCAGAACTTCTCGCCCGGGTGGGGCTACACGGGCATCGCCGTGGCGATCGTCGCCGGCGGCGCCGCCGCGGGCATCGCGCCCGCCGCGCTGTTCTTCGCGCTCCTCGCCGCCGGCGCGCTGCAGATGCAGTTCGCCGACCAGCTGTCGCCGTCCTTCGCCATCGTCGTGCAGGCGGTCGCGCTCGTCGTCATGGTCCTCGCCCTCAAGCGCCAGTCGCGACGCGACCGACTCGCCGCCGCCGGCGCGGCAGCGCCCGCGCAGCCGGCCGAGCCGCCAGCCACGCTCAGCACCGCAGGAGAACAGACATGACCGCCGTCCTCTTCAGCGCCATCGCGGCCGCGACTCCGCTGATCTACGCCGCCCTCGGCGGCGTGATCGCCGAGCGAGCTGGGGTCCTCAGCCTCAGCCTCGAGGGCTACATGCTCGTCGGCGCGTTCGCCGCGGTCGCCGTCTCGAACTCGCATGGCGCCGTCGCCGGACTCGCCGCCGCGGCAGTCGCCGGCACGGCCGCCGCGCTCGTTCACGGCTTCCTGTGCATCACGGCGCGCGTGAACCAAGCGATCGCGGGACTCGCCGTGAACCTCTTCGCGCTTGGCATCACGGGCTACCTCAACAGCTTCGTGTTCGGCGCAGGCCGGACGGGCACGCAGGTGCCCGCGTTCTCCGAGGTCCGGATCCCCGGACTGGCCGACATCCCGCTCGTCGGACACGCGCTCTTCGACCAGAGCGTGCTGACCTACGCGGCCGCGGTCGTGCTCGTCGGCGTCGCCTTCTATCTGCGCTCGACCCCCGGTGGCCTCGCTCTGCGCGCGGTCGGCGAGGTCCCGGCCGCCGCTGATGCACGGGGCATCGCGGTGCTGCGGGTGCGCTACGCGGCGACTGCCGTGAGCGGGCTGCTTGGGGGGATCGGCGGTGCGGCGCTGTCGATCGCGGTCGTCGATTCGTTCGTCGGCAACATGACGCAGGGGCGCGGGTACATCGCGCTTGCGGCGGTCGCGCTCGCGGGCTGGCGGCCGGTTCTCGCCGTGCTGGCCTGCGTGCTGTTTGGCATCGCCGATGCCACGCAGGTGTGGGCCAACGTCGTGAACATCGACATTCCCATCGAGTTGCTCGCGACGGCGCCGTACCTCGTGACGCTGGTCGTACTCGCCGCTGTCGGGCGGCGAGGTCGTCAGCCGCTCAGCCTCGGGGTCCCGTACGTCCGGGAGGAGCGATAAACAGCTCCCGCTGCACGTGCTGCTCGCGGGGCGGATCACCGTCGAGGGCGATGTGAGGGGCCTGCGGCCGCCTGTGCGGTCCTTCTCGCATATTGTATGATTCGTAATATGAATCAGCAAATTGATGATGCGCAGATCGACGTGCTCGATCCGGCGACCGGGGACGTCGTCGGGGCCGTCGAGCTCGCGACGGTCGACAACTGCATCGACGCGGTCGAGCGCGCGGCGGCGGCGCTCGAGAGCTGGCGGCAGACCGCGCCGCGGGAGCGCGCAGAGCTGCTGCGCGCCGCGTTCGAGCTGATGCAGGAGCGCAAGCAGGAGCTCGCGCGCCTGGTCGTCAGCGAGAACGGCAAGGCGCTTCCCGACGCGCTCGGCGAGATCGACTACGCGGCCGAGTTCTTCCGCTGGTTCGCCGAGGAGGCGGTGCGGATCGGCGGCGAGCTGCGCGTCGCCCCGAACGGTGACAAGCGCATCATGGTCACGAAGCATCCGATCGGTGTCTCGCTGCTGATCACCCCGTGGAACTTCCCGGCGGCGATGGCGACGCGCAAGCTCGCGCCTGCCCTGGCCGCCGGCTGCACCACCGTCGTCAAGCCTGCCTCCGAGACCCCGCTGACCGCCGTCGCGATCGCGCAGCTGCTCGCGGATGCCGGCTTCCCGGACGGCGTGGTCCAGGTCGTCTGCCCGCGACCCACGGGTCCGGCGGTGCGGGCGATGATGGACCACCCGGCGACGCGGGCCATCTCCTTCACCGGCTCCACCGAGGTCGGTGCGCAGCTGCTGGGGCAGGCTGCCCCGCGCGTCCTGCGCTGCTCGATGGAGCTCGGCGGCAACGCCCCGTTCATCGTCCATGCCGACGCTGACCTCGACGTCGCGCTGGACGCGGCGATGGTCGCGAAGATGCGCAACGGCGGCGCGTCGTGCATCGCTGCAAACCGCTTCTACGTGCACGACGCGATCCGCGGCCCGTTCGTCGAGGCGCTCGCCGAGCGGATGGCCGCGCTGCCGGTCGGCGCCGGGCTGGAGCCCGGAGTCGCCGTCGGCCCGATGGTCTCGCAGGGCGAGCGTGACCGCGTCGCCACGCTCGTCGACGCGGCCGTGACCCGGGGCGCGGCGCTCCTGTGCGGGGGGACGGTCCCGGAGGGGCCCGGCTGGTTCTATCCGCCAACCGTCCTCGACGACGTGTCGCCCGATGACGAGCTGCTGGCCACGGAGATCTTCGGCCCGGTTGCGGCCATCACGGGCTTTGGCGACGGCGACGACGTGCTGGCGCTCGCGAACGCCACCGAGGACGGGCTTGCCGGGTACGTGTGCGCCGGCGACCTGGCGCGTGCGCTGCGCACCGTCGACGGCCTCGACGTGGGGATCGTCGGCGTCAACCGCGGCTTCGTGTCCGATCCGGCCGCGCCGTTCGGCGGCTTTAAGGCGTCCGGGCTCGGCCGCGAGGGCGGCCACGAGGGCATCGAGGAGTTCCTCGAGACGAAGTATGTCGCGGTCGACTGGTCCTAGCTAGGCCGGCGGCCCGCGCGCTTCGCGAGCGACGCCAACATGGCGCGGCTCGACGAGCTGCGCGCGACGTGGGATCCCGACGGCCTGTTCCACCCGTGGATGGGACGGCTGTGACCGGCGCGCGCTGCGCCCCCGCACGCCTCCGGGGCGCCCGGACTCGCCACCGCGTCCGCTGGCTGACAGGATTCAGCCAGCGATGTCCCTCTCCTTCCCGATCCAGCTCCTGCTCGTCGAGGACGACCCCGGCGACGCGCTGCTCGTCGAGTCGCTGCTGGCCGGCGTCGCGCCGAACGTCGACGTGATGCTCGTCGAGCGGCTGCAGGAGGCGGCGGAGATGCTGCCCGGCGGGATCGACTGCGTGCTGCTCGACCTCGGCCTGCCCGACGCGATGGGGCTCGAGGCCGTCGAGCGGCTGCGCACCGCGGCGCCGGATGCGGCGATCGTCGTGCTGACCGGACACGACGACGAGCAGCGCGGCGTCGATGCGCTCTCGCGCGGGGCGGAGGACTACCTCGTGAAGGGCAGCGTCGACGGGCCCCTGCTCGCGCGCGCGATCCGCTACGCGATCGAGCGCTGCCGCGCCGACCGCTCCCAGCGCGAGCTGATCGAGGCGCGACTGCACGCGCGCGAGAACACGCGCCTCGAGCGCGGCCTGCTGCCGCAGGCGTTGTTGCGCGACCCGCGTATCGCGCTCAGCACCACCTACCGGCCGGGCCGCCGCCGTTCGCTGCTCGGCGGTGACTTCTACGACGCGGTCGAGCTCGATGACGGCACGCTGCACGTGCTGATCGGCGACGTCAGCGGCCACGGTCCCGACGAGGCGGCGCTCGGCGCCTGCCTGCGCGTCGCGTGGCGCACGCTGATGCTCGCGCAGGAGCCGCCCGACGATGCGCTCGCGCTGCTGCAGCAGGTGCTCATCCACGAACGCCATGCGCCGGCGATCTTCGCGACGCTCTGCATGCTCAGCGTCGCGCCGGACCGGTCGGAGGGAGAGCTGCGCCTCGCCGGGCACCCGCCTCCGGTGGTGGTCGACGGTGACGGGTTGCGTGCGCTCGAGCCGGAGCACGTCACGCCGCCGCTGGGCTTCGTCGAGCCGGGGGGATGGCGCGGCAACCCGCTGCGCTTCGCGAGCGACTGGGCCGTGCTGCTGTACACGGACGGCCTGATCGACGGACGCATCGGCGAGGGCTCCGAGCGGCTCGGCGAGCAGCGCCTGGTGGAGCTGCTCGCGCAGCGCGTGGACGGGGACCTCACGCGGCTCGCGGACGCCTCGCCGCTGCTCGACGAGATCGTGACCGAGGTGGAGCGGCTGCACGGAGGCGACCTCACCGACGACGTGGCGATGGTCGTCGTGGCCGCGAGGCGGGGCGCGTGAGCGACGGACGCACGCGGCCCGAGCGCCCGCCGCTCGTGCGGCGCTTCACGACGGGCCAGTGGTTCGCGCTGGCGGCGAGCGCGCTGGCGCTGGTGACCGCCGCCGGCACCGCCCTCGGAGTCGTCGCGATCGTGCGGCTGAACGATGCCCGCAGCATCGTCCTCGACCGCAACGGCCCGGCAGTGCTCGCACAGCTCAACCTCCTGACCGCGTTCCTCAATCAGGAGAGCGGCGTGCGCGGCTACGCGCTCGGCGGCAAGCCGCAGTTCCTCGAGCCCTATCGCACCGGCCGGGCTGCCGAGCGCGCCGCGTTCGCCGAGCTTGCGAAGCTGCCCGCAGACGACGACCTGGAGCAGGTACGCCGCACGACCGCGATCGTGCGAGAGCGGGCGAATGCATGGCATGCCGACTACGCGCTGCCGGTGATCGAAGCCGTCCGCCACACCGGTCCGAACCTCTCCGACGAACCGTCCCCGAGCGTCGGGCGACGCGAGTTCGACGCACTGCGCACTGCGCTCGCTCGCCAGGGCGCCGAGCTTGCCCGCGTGCGGACGGCGGGCCGCACGCATCTGACCAACACCGCGAACGTCCTCACCGCCACGTTCGCCGCGATCGTCGCGCTGATCGTCATCGGCATCGCCGGAGCGCTGTTCGCGCTGCGCGTGACGACGACGCGCCCGCTTCGGCTGCTCGGGCGCAGCGTGCGCCGCATCGCCCGCGGCGAGTTCGAGCACGAGATCGTGCGCGCCGGCGCCCGCGACGTGGTGGACCTCGGGGACGACGTCGACTCGATGCGCCGGCGCATCGTCGCCGAGCTGTCGAGCCTGCGCGAGGCGCACGACCAGCTCGACGAGCAGGCGCGCGAGCTCGCGCGCTCGAACGCCGAGCTCGAGCAGTTCGCCTACGTCGCCTCGCACGACCTGCAGGAGCCGCTGCGCAAGGTCGCGAGCTTCTGCCAGCTGATCGAGCAGCGCTACGAGGACCAGCTCGACGATCGCGGCAAGCAGTACATCGCCTTTGCCGTCGACGGCGCGAAGCGCATGCAGCAGCTGATCAACGACCTGCTCGCCTTCTCACGCGTCGGCCGCAGCGCGGGAGAGCAGCCGATCGTCGCCGGCGACGAGGTGCTGCGCCAGGCGCTCGCGAGTCTCTCGGAGGCGGTCGACGAGAGCGGCGCGCTGATCGAGGCGGGGCCGCTGCCGTCCGTGCGGGCCGAGCCGTCGCTGCTCGCCGCTGTCTTCCAGAACCTGATCGGCAACGCGCTCAAGTTCCACGGCGATGGCGGGCCACCCCACGTGGAGATCTCGGCGCAGCGCAGCGACAGTGAGTGGGTCTTCTCCTGCACCGACGACGGGATCGGGATCGAACCGGAGTACGCCGACCGCATCTTCATGATCTTCCAGCGCCTGCACCCGAAGGACGCATACGCCGGCACCGGCATCGGCCTCGCGATGTGCCGCAAGATCGTCGAGTACCACGGCGGGCGCATTTGGCTCGACACCGCGGCGCCGGCCGGCCGCACGACCTTCCGCTTCACCCTGCCAGCACTCGAGAAGGAGTCCGTACCGACATGAGTCCGCCCCAACTGTTGAACGCGATCGACGTCTTGCTCGTCGACGACGATCCGGGCGACACGCTGATGATCCGCGAGGCGTTCGAGCACAACAAGGTCCGCAACGCGCTCGAGTGCGTGGCCGATGGGGTGCAGGCGATGCAGTACCTGCGCAGAGAGGGCGAGTACGCGGACGCCGCGCGGCCGGATCTGATCCTGCTCGACCTCAACCTGCCGCGCAAGGACGGGCGCGAAGTGCTCGCCGAGATCAAGAGCGATCCCGCGCTCGCGACGATCCCGGTCGTGGTGCTGACGACCTCTCATGCGGAGGAGGACGTGCTGAAGAGCTACCAGCTGCACGCGAACGCCTACGTCACCAAGCCGGTCGACTTCGAGCGCTTCATCGAGGTGGTCCGTCAGATCGACGAGTTCTTCGTGACGGTGGTGAAGCTGCCGGGGCAGTAGGCGGGCTGACAGCGGGCCCACCCGGTCCTCCATAAGCGGAATCCATTCCACTTCTGCTACGATCAGAAGCGGAACAAAGTCCGCTTACTCACAGGAGGCTCGCATGTCCACCATCGCCGCACAGTCGCTCTCCGGCACGTACGCCGCAGATCCGATCCACTCCAGCTTCGGCTTCGCCGTCCGCTACATGGGCGTCTCGACGTTCCGTGGCACGCTCGACGACGTCAGCGCGACGGTCACCGCCGGCGCAGACGGCGCCGCGCTCGAAGGCACCGCGCAGGTCGCCTCGATCTCGACCCGCACGCCGCAGCAGTTCCTCGACCACGTCCTCTCCGCTGACTTCTTCGACGCCGCCAACCACCCGCAGGTCGCCTTCCGCTCCACGCGCGTCGAGCTGGGCGACGACGGCCGCGCGGTCGTCGACGGCGAGCTGACGATCCGCGGGACGACGTTGCCGGTGCACGCCGAGGGCAGCTGGTCGCCTGAGGCGGAGACGCTCAGCGGCCGCCGCGCGCACCTCTCGCTCGAGACGACGGTTGACCGCACCACCTACGGGATCAACTGGAACGCCGACCTGCCGGCCGGCGGCAAGGCACTCGCGAACGAGGTGACGCTTACCATCGAGCTCGCGCTCGTCGCGGCACAGCCTGAGGAGGCGTAGGGCAATGCGGGTGCTCGGACTCTCCGGCAGCCTCCGGCGCGATTCCCACAACCGCGCGCTGCTGCGCGCCGCCGCGGCCGAGCTGCGGCCGGACGCGGAGCTGGTGGAGTGGGATCGCATCGCCGAGCTGCCCGCCTACGACGAGGACCTCGACACGGCGCCCGCACCCGAGCCGGTGCGGGCGCTGCGCGAGGCGATCGCCGACGCCGACGCGATCCTGATCGCGACGCCGGAGTACAACGCCTCGCTCCCCGGCGCGCTGAAGAACGCGCTCGACTGGGCCTCGCGCCCGCATGCGGAGAACCCGCTGCGCGGCAAGCCGGCCGCCGTCGTCGGCGCCAGCACCGGCCTGTTCGGCGCGGTGTGGGCGCAGGCCGAGGCGCGCAAGGTGCTGGCGACGATCGGCGCGCAGGTGCTCGAGCGCGACCTGCCGGTCGGGCAGGCCCACGACGCGTGGGCGGCCGACGGCACGCTGCTCGATCCCGATCTGCGCGCCGCCCTGGGCGAGATCGTCCGCGAGCTGGTGGCACAGGCGGGCGCTGCGACGTCCGCCGGCACGCAGCGCGCGGAGGCGGCATGATGCACGCTGGATGGCTGAGATGGAGAACCTCCCCCTGATCGAACTGCCGACCGAGCAGACCGAGCGCGCCGACGCCGCCTCGAACCGCAGACGCATCCTCGAGGCGGCGACCGAGCTGTTCGCCGCGCGCGGCCCCGACTGCGTCTCGATGCAGGACGTCGCCCAGGCGGCGGGCGTCGGGATGGGCACCATGTACCGCCGCTTCGGCGACCGCGCTGGACTGACGTTCGCGCTGCTCGGCGAGCGCCACCGCGCACTGCAGGAGCAGCTGCTGCGCGGCGCGCCCCCGCTCGGCCCCGGCGCGCCGGTCGCCGAGCGGCTGCACGCCTTCGGCCGCGCGCGCATCGCGCTGCTCGACGACGGCGAGGCGCAGATGCTGCTGACGACCGGGAACGCGGCGAGCGCGACGCTGCGCGGCCCGGACGCGGCCTACCGCACGCACCTCGCAGTCCTGCTGCGCGACGCCGCCCCCGCGCTCGACGTCGAGTACGCGACCAACTCGCTCGTGATGGCATTCGACGCGCGCCTGCACGTCCACCTCCGCTACGAGCGCGAGTGGGCGCTCGAGCGCATCCAGGACGGCTGGTGCGCGCTCGCCGACGCATGGCTCGCGGTCGCTCCGGCGACGTAGTCGCCGCTGACGTCGGAAACGCCACCGCCCCCGCGCACATTCGGCACGTTCCAAGCGCCCGCCGCGTGCCCTGGGCTGCCAGGGTGGCGTCGATGGCGGATGAGCGTCACTTTTCGGTCGCTGAGCGACCACAATCTGACGTTCATCATCCGGACGCGGTGTTGGCCCGCCTGGCGGCGGCACAGCACGGGGTGGTGGCTCGCCGGCAGCTGCTGGCAGCCGGCCTCACCCACTCGATGATCAAGACGCGGGCGGCAAGCGGGCGCTTGATCCGGCTCCACCACGGTGTGTACGCCGTCGGCCACGACCGCCTCACCCGCTACGGCCACTGGATGGCAGCCGTCTTGGCGGCCGGGCCCGGCGCGCTGCTGAGCCACCGCGACGCCGCCGCCCTCCACGGCCTCCGGCCGCCCGGGAACCACCGGCGCACGCACGTCACGACGCCGGCGCGGGCGGGGAGCACGCCGAAGCTCCAGCTCCACCGCACGACCGTCCTCGACCGGCGCCGAGATGCCGCCACCGTCGCGGGCATCCCGGCGACGAGCGTCGCTCGCACGCTCGTCGACCTCGCCGGCATCGTCCCGCAGGAGCATCTCGCCAAGGCGCTGGAGGAAGCCGAGCGCGGGCGCACCCTCGACGTCCGCGCGATCGAGGACGCCCTGCGGCGCACGAGCGGGCGGCACGGTCGCGGCACACCGCGATCGGGGCGGCGCTGGAGCGGCTCGCGACGGCGGCCGTGCAGTTCACCCGTTCACCGCTCGAGGATGCGCTCCTACCTCTGCTCGACGCCCACGGCCTGCCGCGACCGGCGACGAACATGTGGATCCGGGACATGGAGGTCGACGCCTGCTGGCCGGATCACCGTGTGGTCGCCGAGCTCGACGGCTGGGGCACCCACTCCACCCGCGACGCCTTCGTGCGTGACCGCATGCGGTCGAACGAGCTGCAGACGAACGGGTGGCTGGTGCTGCGCTTCACGCACGGCCAGGTCGTGCGGGAGCCGGACGCGGTGGCGCACACGATCGCGGTCGCGCTGCGGCGTGCACCCGCACGGGCGGAGCACCGCCCGGCGCGTTAGCCTTCGCCGCGATGTCGCCCTTCTGGATCTGGACGCAGGCGCTGATCGTCGTGTGCGTGCTCGCGGGCATCGTCATCGCGGCCGTGAAGCTGCTCTAGGAGCGGCTGCCCGAGGATATGATCCGCGCGCACCTCGTCCGCGGGAAAAGGGAGCGTCGCGTGTTCAGCTCGATCGTCGTGGGAACCGATGGCTCGGAAACTGCCCGGGAGGCCGTCCGTCAGGCCGTCGAGCTCGCTCGCCTCGCGGGTGCGACGCTCGAGGTCGTGAGCGCGTACGAGCCGGTCTCCAACCAGCGACTGAAGGACGAGGCGACCGAGGCCCCGCGCGACCTGCAGTGGTCGATCAACCCGCGCGAGGACGTCGACGAGACGCTCGAGACGGTCGCCGAGGAAGCGCGTGCCTCGGGCGTGGCCGAGGTGCGCACGTTCGCCCGTCAGGGCGATCCGGCCGACGCGATCCTCGACGTCGCCGAGGAGCAGGGCAGCGACTTGATCATCGTCGGCAACAAGGGCATGACCGGCGCGAAGCGCTTCCTGCTCGGCTCGGTGCCGAACAAGGTCTCGCACCACGCACCCTGCTCGGTCCTGATCATCCGCACGACGTAGGTCAGGCGGGGGCCGGTGCCCCCGCTCGCGCCCGCGCGATCGCCTCCTCGAAGCGCGCCTCCCAGGTGGCGGCGTTCTTGGAGAGCGTCTCGCCGGTGACCCACTTGCCGGCGCGCTTGGTCAGCTTCGCTCGCTCGCGCGGCTTGTCGAGCAGGCGCGCGAGCGCGTCGTGCCAGCCGTCGTCGGCGACGAGCCGGCCGCCCTGCTTCTCGCCGAGGCCGACGTAGGGCCCGATCGGCGACGCGAGCCAGCACGCGCCGGCGGCGGCGTACTCCTTCAACTTGATGTTGGAGCGCGCGCGGTTCATCGCGATGTCCGACAGCGGTGCGATCCCGATGTCGAACGTACCGGCCACTCTCGTCAGCTCCATCAACGGCACGACGTCGACGTGGCGGTAGCGGTCCCCCCGCAGGCCGAGACCGAGGCCGAACGAGACGACGCGCACCTCGGGCCGCTCGTCGAGCAGGCGCTGGAGCACGTCGCGGATGGGGATCCGCTCGACGTCGAGCTGATGCTCGAGCCCGGCTATCCAGCCGATCGTGACGCCATCCCGCGGCGGGCGCGAGCGCAGCACGAAATTGTCCGGCACGTGGTTCTCGATCACGGCGGCGTGCGGTGCGCCGTACTCGCGCAGGCGCTCGACGAGCGTGCCGCTCGGCGCCGTCACGAGGTCGGCGATCGCGAAGATCTTCTTCATGCCCGCGAGCCGGCGCTCCCACATCATCCCGCCCTGCTTGCGATAGCCGATCGTGTTCTTCGGCACCGAGCCCATGTCGTCGTCGTTGTCCCAGACGATCGCGGCGCCGTGCGCCTTCGCCTCGCGCGCGAGGCCGACGGCGCCCTGTTCGGCATACCGATGGATGTGCAGCACGTCGACGTTGCGCACGGCCGCACGCGACGGGTCGCCTTCGTTGATCGGCACAGCGCGCACGTCATGCCCGCGGACCTGCGCGAGCGCCGCCATCGGACCTATCCCCCGGTAGAAGCCGTTCCCGCTCCTCGGGTCGGCCACGTATGCGATCCGCATCTGCCCAGCATGCCTGGGCCCGGGGTCTGCCGGCAAGCGGGAACCGTCGTGGTGCAGGCGCTCAGCGGCGCGCGGCGCCGGTGAGGCACTGCGGGGCCGGCAACGCGGCCGACGTCGCGGCGCCGGCGTCGACGAGCCCCGAGCCGTAGACGCGATTCGGGCCGGGGATCCCGAGCACCCGCGCGGTCGCCTTCAGACGGCACTCCACCTGGCCCGGCGTCGGCGTGGTGCCGAGCACGCGGCTGGCGAGCACGAGCGCCGCAGCGGCGGTCACGTGCGGCGCGGCCATCGACGTGCCGTCGTAGCCGGACGGCAGACCGAAGCGGGCGATCGAGTTGCCGGCATAGGTCATCTGGTAGATGTCGCCGCCCTGGCGACCGGGGTTGCAGTTGGGGTCGTTCGTCAGATCGGCGTCGTCGCCGCCGCCGGGGGCGACGAGGTCGAGCCCGAAGCCGTCGTTGGAGAAGTCGGCGAGGCAGCCGTCGTCGGTCGTCGCGCCGACGGAGATGACGTTGCTCGTGCGCGCCGGGTAGGCGATCCGCGCCTCGCCTTCGTTGCCCGAGCTGCCGACGACGACGACGCCGCGTCTGGTCGCGTAGCGCAGCGCCGCGGTGATGTCCGGGATCTCCGACTGGCGCACGCTGGTCGAGAACTCGAGGCTCATGTTGATGACCTTCGCGCCGTGCTTGACGGAGTAGCGGATCCCCTTCGCGATCGTCGTCGCGTCGCCGTAGCCACGCGAGTCGAGCACCCGCACGGGCATGATCGTCGCGCCCCACGCGAGCCCGGTGACGGCGAGGTCGTTGTCGGTCGTCTCGGCGATCGTGCCGGCGACGTGCGTCCCGTGGCCGTTGCGGTCGACGGGATACGGCGTGTTGTCAACGAAGTCGTACGGCGCGACGAACTTCGTGCCGGCGAAGTCGGGTGAGCGATGGAAGCGGCCGAGGTTGCGGTAAGCGACGCCCGTGTCGAGCACCGCGATGCGCACGCCGCGGCCGCCTGGTGCACGACCGGCGAGGTTCGACCACGCTTCGAGCGCGTTCACCCCGAACGGGCCGTAGAAGTTCCACTGCAGTCCGGCAAGGCCGCCGGGGTAGCCGCGGATGCCGGGGTCGTCAGGGAGCGGGACGGTCGCGCTGATGCGCGCACCGCTCGCGTGCGCGATCGGGTTTGGCGCGGCGAACGCGACGCCGGGCGTGCGGCGCAGCTTCGCCACGGTTGCACGCACCTTGCCGGGCTGCACCTGCAGAACGCGGGTGCGCGGCGCGGGCGCGCCACCGACGAAGGCGCCGACCGAGGCGGCAACCGCCTCCTGTGCGGCCGCGCCTCCGGCGCTCGGCGCGTAGCCGACGACGACTTCGCCGGGGGCATACGCGGGCGGCTCGGCTGCGGCTGCCGGCAAGACGCTCGCCGCCAGCGCCGCAGCGGCGGCCAGCGTCGTGACGAGAGAGCGGCGCCGGGGGCGGCGGTGGAGACGGGGGAAGGAGGGCATCGGCAGCGAAGAATGAACGCTGCAGCCATCCTGCCGCGTCTTCCTTAAGACATCATCGGCGGGGAAAGGTTTCGCCGCAAGCCCTGAGACGGCGCATTGGACGCAACGGAGCCCCGTGACCAGCCATTTCTTCCCACGCGACGAGTACTTCATGCGCCTCGCCCTGCGCGAGGCCGAGCGCGCGATGGAACACGACGATGTGCCGATCGGCGCCGTGATCGTGCACGAGGGCGAGGTGCTCGCGACCGGCCGCAACGAACGCGAGGAGCGCCAGGACCCGACCGCGCACGCGGAGGTGCTCGCGCTGCGCGAGGCGGCCGAGAAGCTCGGTACGTGGCGCGTGCTCGACAGCGTGCTGTACGTGACGCTCGAGCCGTGTGCGATGTGCGCCGGGGCGATCGTGCTCGCGCGCGTGCCGCGCGTCGTCTTCGGCGCATGGGACCCGAAGGCGGGCGCGGCCGGCAGCGTGCTCGACATCCTCGCCCAGCCGCAGCTCAACCACCGGCCGGAGGTCTCCGGCGGACTGCTCGCCGAGGAGTGCGGTGCACTGCTGACGAGCTTCTTCGCGAGTCGGCGCTAGGCGCGTCGCCGGGGCGTCTGCCGGGCGTCGGCGCTACCCTGTGCCGACCACCTGGAGAGGTGGCAGAGCGGTTGAATGCGGCGGTCTCGAAAACCGTTATGGGCGGTTTCGTCCATCGAGGGTTCGAATCCCTCCCTCTCCGTAGCTACTCCTCGCCCGCGGCGGTACGCCCGTACTGGTCGGGGATCCAGCCCCAGCCGAAGGCGATCGCCGGGCGGATCGGGCGCTCGCCGAAGACGCTGAGCGGGTCGACGGTCTCCTCGAGCACGCGGCACTCGTGGCGCCACCCCGCGGTCAGGTCGAACGTGTAACCGAAGCGATCGCCCGGGCCGACGGCGGCGAGCACCTCGATCGCGCGATGGTCGAGCCAGCGCGGCGCGTCGCCGAGCGGCGGGCCGCTGTCAGGCAGGCCGACGAAGCGGCCGTCCTGCAGCTCGAACGCGTGCAGGTGGGCGAGGTCCCAGCGCGCGAAGGCGTCGTCGATCGTCTCCGCCAGCTGCAGGAATGTGTGACCGGGACCGACGATCACGATGCGGCCCGGCCGCGGGTCGCAGGCGATCTCGGCGTTTCCCTCCAGCTCGACCTGGACTTGCAGCCACGGCAGCGGGGTCAGGTCCACGCCTGCACGCTAATCCCGCTGTCGCGGGGGTTCAACACACGATGTGTGGGATTTCGGTGTGGCGGGTCCTGCCTGTGCGTCGGCTCAGGCTGCGCCGACCGCGGTGCCGTAGCGCTCGGCCACCGATTGCGGCTGCGCGTCCATCCACTGCGCGAACGCTGCGAGCCCGGCGTCGAGCGACGTGCGCGCGCTCCAGCCGAGCCCGTCGGCGGCACTGCGCGCGTCGGCGACCCACACGTCGGTGTCCCAGTCGCGCGCGGGGAACGCCGCCCACGCGGGCTCCTCCTCGATCGCGTAGACGCGGCGCGCGACCTCGGCCAGCTCGCGCAGCGTCGTCTGGCGGCCGCTGCCGATGTTGTAGACGGCGCCGGCGCCCGCCTGCGCGCACTGCGCTGCCAGCAGGAACGCGTCGCAGACGTCCTCGACGTAGACGAAGTCGCGCGCGATCGCCGGGTCCGCCAGCGGCGGGAGGCGACGCTCGAGGCCGGCCGCGACGACTGCAGGCATGAGACGTCTCGGCTCCTCCCATGGGCCGTAGGCGGAGTAGAGCCGCAACGTCGTGATCGCCGCCTCGCGCGAGCGCGCGAACCAGCCGCCGAGCAACGTTGCCGATGCTTTCGTGACGGCGTAGGCGCTGTTCGGCTCGGGCAGCTCGTGCTCCGGTGGCGCGTGATCCTTCAAGCCGTACTCCGACGACGAGCCGGCGCTGACGATCGCGCGGACGCCCGCGTCAAGCGCCGCTTCGGCGACGTGGGCGAAGCCGGCGACGTTCGTCTCGATCATGCGCGGCAGCGAACGCTGCCACGAGTAGGCGCCGTGCGCGGCGAGGTGGAAGACCTCGTCCGGCTGGGCGGCGCGCATCGCCCGCGCGACTGCGTCGGGATCGCGCAGGTCGATTTCGCTCACCTCGGCGACGTCCCGCAGCTCCTCCAGCCGCCACGGGTCCGAGCCCGGTCCGGCGAGCGCTGTGACGCGGTCGCCGCGCTCGACCAGCCGGCGCGCGAGCGCGGCGCCGATGAAGCCGGCGGCGCCCGTTACGAGCGAACGGGCGGCGGGCACGCGGCCTCCAGCTCCTCCACCGCCTGGCGGTGGGTGTCCGCTTCGAGCGGCAGGTAGTGCCACTCGATCTTGCTCTCCATGAACGAGACGCCGCGGCCGAAGACGGTGTTGGCGAGCAGTACGTGGGGCGGGCCGTTGCGCAGGTCGAGCTCGTTGATCGCCTGGACGATCGCATCCGGGCTCGTGCCGTCGACCTCGTGTACGTCCCAGCCGAAGGCGGCCCAGCGCTCGCGCGCCGGCGGGCCCGGATCCATCACATCGCGCGTGTAGCCGAGCGCCTGCTGGCCGTTGACGTCGATCAGCGCGACGAGGTTGGAGAGGCGGTGGTGGGCGGCGAACATCGCGGCCTCCCATATCGAGCCCTCGTTCGTCTCGGCGTCGCTCAGCAGCGCGAAGACGCGGCGCGGGGAGCCTTGCCGCTGCGCGGCGAGCGCGGCGCCGGTGGCGATCGAGAGGCCTTGCCCGAGCGAGCCGGTTGAGAAGTCGACGCCGGGCAGCACGTGCTCGGGGTGCGCGCCGAGCATCGAGCCCTCGCCGCAATAGGTCGACAGCAGCTCGGGGTCAATGCGACCGGTCGCGGCGAGTGCGGCGTAGAGCCCGAGCGCCGCGTGGCCCTTCGACAGCACGAAACGGTCGCGCTCGGCTTCCGCCGGTTCGCCTATCCGCAGCACCCCGCCATAGAGCGCCGCGAGCAGGTCGGCGATCGACAGCGCCGAGCCGATGTGTCCGACCCCCGCGCGCATCGACTCGTCAATCACGGTGCGGCGGATCTCGTATGCGAGCCGATCCCCTTCCATCGCTCCCCCTTTGCGACTTTGAAAATCGACTGTACCAGCGGTCGATCAGCCGGGAAGCGGATGGTAGGCTCGTTCGCGCACCGCTTGGGGGAAAGGGGTTACGGGTGCGCATAGCGTTCATCGCCAACCCGGAGCTGCCCGGGGGCTGGTATCGCGGGATAGGACCGATGCTCGCGCTGGGCGCGCGGGGTCACGAGATCGTGCAGGTGTGGCGTCCCAAGGAGGGCATGCGCGGGGAACTGGTCATCGACTGCGACGCGCTGCACATCCACCGCTCCCACGAGGCGGAAGTGCTCGAGATCGTCCGCCATGCGAAGCGCCGCGGGATCGCCGTCGTCTACGACAACGACGACGACATGCGCGCCATCCCGAGAGGCGACGCCGCGCACAAGGACTACGGGGGCTTCGCGGGCGACCGAGCGCTGCGCGAGATACGGAGACTGCTGCAGCAGACGGATCTGGCGATCGCCGCCAGCGTGCCGATTGCCGATCGCTTCCGCGAGTACGGCGCTACACACGTCGAGCACATCGAGAACTACGTGCCGGACAAGGTGCTTGAGACGAGCGCGCCGCCGAACGGCGACCGCGTCGTCGCGGGCTGGCTCGCCGGCAACGAGCACCACCTCGACGTCGAGCGGATGCCGCTGCGCGACGAGCTGGGACGTGCACTCGACGCCAACCCGCAGCTGGTGGTCGAGACGCTCGGCTGCTCGCTCCGGATCCGCCACGAGCGCTACCGCCACGTCGATCGGCTCGACTTCTTCGACCTGCCGCCGCACCTCGCGAGATACGACATCGGCCTCGCGCCGATCGCCGACATCCCCTTCAACCGGGCACGCTCGAATATCAAGGTCAAGGAATACGCCGCGCTCGGCAGACCATGGCTCGCCTCGCCCGTTGGGCCGTACGCGGCGCTCGGCGAGAAGCAGGGCGGCCGGCTGGTGGCCGACGACGGCTGGGCTGCCGCACTCGGTCGCCTGGTCGAGAAGCCGCGCGAGCGCCGCAAGCTCGCCAAACAAGCACGCAAGTGGGGACGCACGCAGTCCGTGTCGGCGAACGCCGACCTGTGGGAGCAGGCGTTGACCGCCGCGATCGTGCGCGCGGGCGGAACGCCGCGCCCGGCGGGACGCCCGCGCCAGATGGGGTTCACGCGGGCGCCGGTGTAGTGCCGAGAGACAACACATCAACGATGCCGACTATGGGAGATTGAGGACGAATGGATCGTGTTGAGGTACAAGCGATGCTCAACCAGGAGGACCGCCACTGGTGGTACCGGGGGCGGCGCCGGATCGTCTGCGAGGAGCTCGCGCAGCTGCCGACCGGGCCGACGCTGCGGGTCCTCGACGCGGGCTGCGGCTCAGGCCGCCTGCTCGACGAGCTGCGCGACTACGGCCACATCACTGGCCTCGACCTCAACCCGGACTCGGTCGAGATCGCCCGCAGCCGCGGCCACGAGGACGTCGTCCAGGGCCCGGTCGAGCAGCTGCCGTGGCCGGACGAGACGTTCGACCTCGTGATCTCGCTCGACATGGTCGAGCACACCGCCGACGACCGTGTGGCGCTGCGCGAGCTGGGACGCGTGACGAGAAGGGGCGGCTACTTCCTGATGACGGTGCCGGCGCTGAGAGCGCTGTGGTCCAGTCACGACGTCTTCAACAACCACTTCCGTCGCTACGACCGCAAGATGATGCGCTCGCTCGCGGCTGAGACCGGCTGGACGATCGAGCGGATGACGTACTTCAACTCGCTGCTGCTGCCGCCGGCGGCCGCGGTGCGGCTGCTGCAGCGAGTCCGTCACAGGGACGTGGTCGCGGGCGGCAACGGTACCGATGACGTCTCGAACGAGTCCCAGCACGGCAGGCACGGCTCCGACGTCGAGCTGACGCCGCCGTGGATGTCGCCGGCGCTCGAGCTTCCGATGAAGCTCGAGGCGAAGTGGCTTGACGGCGGCAGACGCACGCTGCCGGCCGGCCTCTCGCTGCTCGCGGTGATGCGGCGCCTGTAACGCGCGCTGCGGCCGCTACGGTGCGTCCCCGCCTGCCGGGGGCGCGCCGTCGATCCACAGCTCGTCGCCTTCGTCGTCCGCCGCGACTCTTGCGAAGCCGTTCGCTTCGAGCGCGGGGCGCACGTCGTTCATCGCGCCCGGCGTCGTGGGCAGGAAGACCTTGTTGCCGCCTTCCGCGCGCAGCGCGCGCACGACGTCGTCGAGCTGTGTGACGGCAGGCATCGCGAACGCGGTCGTGTACGGGGAGACGTTCGTGATGCCGAGGTTCTCGGCAATCCGGTGGCCGAGCGTGAGCAGGATCGCGACGTGCTCGCCGGGTCTGGCGTTCGCCGCGACGAACGCCTGGCCGGCCGGTCTGCGCAGGACCGGCTCCCCGGTGGCGCGCAGGCGGTCGACCTGCGACCACGGTGTCGGCGTCTGCGCGAGCGAGCACGCGATCGTGCAGAACGCGACGAGGCACAGCACGACGGCTGGTTCCGGCCAGCGCTGCGGATGCGCTGCGAGGCGACGGACGGCGATGAGCGTCAGCAGTGCGAGCGCAAACGACCAGGCGGCGAACGAGGTGACGAGCACCTCCGGGTGTGAGCGGCCGGCGTAGTAGGTGCCGCTGCCGAGCCCGAACACGGCGATGAAGGCGAGCGCGCCGGTGAGCGAGCGGTCGGCGTCGCCGTTCAGGGTCCGCACGGTGGCGGCGGCGAGCGCGGCGGCGAACGTCATGTAGATGATCGTGTGCAGGCCGAGCGTCGGCATCGGAAGCATCGCGAAGCCGGCGCTCGCATAGAGGCGCGCGAAGCGGAACAGCGAGGTCGGGTCGGGCAGTGCGCCGGCGCGCACGAGCGTCAGCAGCGACACGAGCGCGAACGCTGCCGCGAGCCCCACGAGCGCTTGCAGCGCCACTGTCCGCAGGCGCCGCCAGGTGAGCGGGCCGGTCCACACGAGCGCCGCGACGAGCGCGCCGAGTGCGGGGATGCCGTGGTCGGTGTTGTTCATCGCGACGAGCCCGGCGACGAGGAACAGCGGCCACGGATGCGGATCGCGCCGCTCGCGGTCGAGGTGGCGCACGGTCAGCCACGCGAGCAGCCACGGGCCGGCAAAGCGCAGTGGGTAGTCGGCGAAGATCGTCGCCAGCGTGTAGCGGTTCTCGAGCGGGCCGCGCAGCAAGAAGAAGCTCGTCGCCAGGAACGGCGCGAACAGCACCAGCCCCGTCAGCGAGCTGCGCGAGACACGCCGCAGGACGTCGTACATCGCGAGCAGCGACAGGCCGGCGATGACGCACATCAGGCCGGTGAACGTCCCGACCGATACGCCGAGCAGCCACATCGCAGCGGCGACCGGGTAGGGCCACAGCGAGCCGTACTGTGCGTCGAAGTTCACGAGCGGCGTGCGCCCGTTGAGCACCGCGAACGTTTCGTCAAGCGTGAAGCGCAGGTGGTACTGCGCCGGCAGGTTCTCGGTGATGACCGTCGCTTCGCTGTTGAACGCGTGCAGCAGCCAGACGGCGGTCAGCAGCGCGGCGGCGAACGTCCAGCCGATCCGCCGTGCCGACGTCTCACGCGCCCAGCGCGCAGCCATGGCACGCACGCGGTCGCTGCGCGTCGCGGCGACGATCGCGAGGGCGCCGAGGACGGCGACGACGAGCGTCGCGTTGCTGAAATAGCGCTGGCTGAACGGCTCGGCCGTCTGGTAGGTCTCGCCGTAGACGATCCTGCGCTGTACGACGAGGAAGGCGATGGCAGCGACGAAGACAGCAGCCTGCGCCGCCCAGACGAGCACACCGGCCACTCTGGCGGACAGTCGTGGTGGGCGCCGCGCAACGAGGGCAGTCGTTCCCGCCAGCAGCAGCGGACCGCTGAGCGCGACGAGCACGCGCCCCTGCTCGTGTGGCTCGGGATGCAGCTGCACGAGCGCCGCTTCGAAGAACGCAAGCGAGGAGCTCGGCAGCAGCAGGTCGCCGACGAGTGGGCCGAGCGCCGCGATCAGCAGGACGGTGAGCGCCGCGCACGGCAGCGCCACCAGCCAGGCGATCTCCCCCGCGGCGAGCGCGCGGGTGGCCTCGGCCACCGGGACGTGCGTGGTGGCGCGGCCAGCCGTCGCGTCGTCGCGCGCGCTCGTGCGACCGATCGCGCCCATCCCGCGTTCAGCTGGCGACGCGGCCCAGCTGCCCTGCCGGCAGCCGCTCGCCGGCTGCGGTCGCGGCGTCGGCCGGCTCCGGCAGCACGCCGCCGGGCGGCGCGCTCTGGAACGAGCCGCGCATGCGGTAGGCGCCCACGAGCATCCGCACTGCTGACTTGTAGCTCGTCGTCGATTTGCCGCCGAAGCGCTCCGTCGGGTAGATCGGGATCTCCACCACGGGATAGCCGGCGTACCGGCAGGCGCGCATCCACTCGAGGTCGTACAGCTCGGCCTCGCTGCTGATCTGCATCAAGTGGTGGTAGCGGCGCGGAAAGAACTTCGGCGTGCCGTCGATGTCCCACGTCGCGAGGTCGAACAGACGGCGGCACTCGAAGTTGTAGAGCACCGAGCCCGCCCGCCGGAGGGCGCTCTCGCGGATGCGCCGCTGCGCCTTCAGCGCCGCGTCCGGATAGGCCATCGCATAGGCGAGCATCAACGTCGCCGTCTCCGGCGTTGTGCGCGCCGAGTTCGTGTAGCCGAGCACCTCGCCGCGCGCCGCCTCGAGACCCGCATTGATCGCTCTGCCCCAGCCGCCGCGCTTCAGCGGACCGACGAGCTGGACCTGGTCCGGGTGCTGCGCGGCGAGCTCGGCGCAGATCTCCGGTGAGGCGTCATGGCAGCCGTTGGGCACGAGCACGAGCTCGCAGCTGCGCGGAAGCTTCGCGAAGTCGGCGAGGAAGCCGCTCACGACCTTGCCTATGTGATCGGCCTGGTTGTGAATCGGCAGGATCAGCGAGGCGAACGGCATGTCTGGCGTGCGGTCGAGTGCGGTCATGACTATTCGGTGGCTCCGGTCGTGACGGGTGTGGGTGCGGGAGGCGATCCGGACCCGCGGTTGAGTGCCTGTAAGGCGCTCGCGGCGAGCTGACTGGGTGCAAGGCCGTGGCGCTCGTACAGATGCGGGCGGCTGCCGGTGGCGCCGATCGGCGTCGCGCGCAGGCCGGCGCGCACGAGGCGGCACGGCAGCGCGTGCTCGGCGATCGTCTCGGCGACGAGCGAGCCGAGTGCACCGTTGACATAGTGGGCCTCCGCGCTCAACGCGAGCGGCACATCCGCGAGCGCCTCGACGAGGTCCTCCGTCGGCGCCGGGTTGAGGCTGGAGACGACGAGCACGGAGGCGTCAATGCCGTCGGCGGCGAGCAGCTCGGCGGCCTCGACGGCGGTCGCGGCCATGCCGCCGAGCGCGACGAACACCATGTCGTTCCCCTCGCCGATCCGCTCGGCGCGCCCGAGCGCGAAGCGTCCGTCGAGACCGGGGACGGGCTGGGACTCCTTGCCGAGGCGCAGGTAGACGGGTCCGGGGAGCTGCTGGATCGACGGCAGCGCCGCGCGCGTCTGCTCCGGGTCCGCTGGGGCGACGACCGCGATGCCGGGCTGGACGCGCATGATCCCCGCGTCCTCGAGCGCGTAGTGCGTGACGCCGTTGTGGCCGTAGTCCATCCCGCCGCCGATGCCGACGATGCGCACGGGCAGCTCGTGCAGGATCGGCCCGTTGCGCACGAACTCGTAGCCGCGCATCGAGGCGAACGTGGCGATCGAATAGACGTAGGGCGTGTAGCCGGCCTCGGCGAGGCCGGTCGCGACGCCGACCATGTTCTGCTCCGCTACGCCGGCGTTCCAGAAGCGGTTGGGGTAGCGCTCGGCGAACGGTTCGAGCACGGCGAAGCCGAGATCGCCCGTCAACAGGACGATCCGCTCGTCGCTCTCGGCGAGGTCGAGCAGGGTCTGAGCAAACGCTGAGCGCATGACGTGGTGCGGTCCCCCAGGGCCGTGGGTGGGCAGCGGTCGCCGGGCGTCGCTCCGCGACGCCTGACAGACCGTGCTGGATCATCCGTCGCTCCCCCACGAAGCTTTGTCTACGGACGATCCCAAGCAATTATATGGCGCGCTGTCAACCAGAGCGGCTGTGGATCGTTGATGCTCACAGTCCGAAGATCGATCCTCGTAAATCCGAAGAGCGTTGCCCGGAAAGCGGAACGGATTCAGCGTTGGTTAAGTCGCACACCGGGTCTCCCGGGTGTGCGAGTATCGCCGCATGGCCCGGGGGAGCCAAGCGACGCGGCCGGCACGGCCGAGGGGGCGGCCGACACCTGGGGGAGACCGCGACGCCCGCGGCGGCGCGCTCGCGCAGCGACTGCGCTCGAGCGCGCCGTTGCGGTATCTCGTTGCACATCCGAGCCTGTCGGCGGCGCTGCTGTTCGGCCTGTTTGTGCTCCTGTACCTGTGGCCTGCGTTGGTACGCGGCGAGCTGCTGTCGCCCACCTCGCTCCTGTATGGGGCGACGCCTTACACGCCGTTCATACCGGACGACATCGGCTCCTACCTCAACACGCTGCTGTCGGACGTGCCCACGGCCGACTATCCGTGGCGCTTCCTGATCCGCCAGATGCTCCACGAAGGGACCTTCCCGTCGTGGAACCCGTACGTCTTCAGCGGCATCCCGTTGTGGTCGAACCCGCAGACGGGCCTGTTCTCCGTCTTCAGCCTGCCGCTGTGGATCCTGCCGCTCAACTACGGGATCGGCGTCGGCGCAGCGCTGAAGCTGTGGGCGGCTGGCTTCGGCAGTTACCTGCTCGTGCGCGAGCTGAGGCTCGGCTTCCTGCCGGCGTTGCTGGCGGGCGTGTGCTTCAGCTTCAGCGCGATCAACATCGTGTGGCTGACGCACGAGACGCTGCCGGCGGTCGCGGCGCTGCTGCCGTGGATGCTGTGGCTGGTCGAGCGGATCTTCCACGGCGGACGGCGCGGCCCGCTGCTGGGCTTGGCTGCGGCGACCGCGATCGGGCTCGGCGGCGGCCATCCAGGCATGCAGGTGCACCTGGTCGCCGCGGCCGGGATGTACGCGCTGCTGCGAGCGGTGTTCCTGCCGCGCGAGACGCCGATCGGCGAGCGGCTGCGCCCGTTCGGCTTCGCGATTGGCGGTCTGCTGCTCGGCATCATCGTGATGGGCGCGATGCTTGTGCCGGAGTGGCTGTCCAGCCACGGGACGGTCGGCACCGCCGCGCGCAGCCACGGCCGTGGCTCGCTGCCGGGCACCAAGATGCCGTTGACGGCGATCCGCACGGTGCTGTTCCCGGACTGGTGGGGGCGGCCGAGCGGCTACGAGGGGAAGGGTCCGGTGAGCACATTCGCGCAGGGCCTGGCGATTCCCCTCAACTACAACGAGCGCACGTTCTACGCAGGCGTGGTCGGGCTGCTGTTCGCGCTGGTGGGTGTCGTGGGAGGAGGGCGCTGGCGGCGCAAGGGACCTTTCATCGCGCTCGCGGTGCTCGGGCTCGCGATCCCGTTGCACCTGCCGGGCCTCTACCAGCTCGTCACGCACCTGCCCGTCTTCGACCAGGTGCAGAACCAGCGACTGCACTTCGTGTGGGCGATGGCGATGTCGGTGCTCGCGGCCTTCGGGCTGCAGGCGCTGCTGGAGCGCCCGGCGGGCGATCGCCGCCGGCGCCTGGGCGTGGCCATGGGCGCGCTCGTGCTCGGCGTGGCGGCGCTGCTCGGTGCAGGCGGGGGCGCGAGCGCGGTGGGCGACACCGTCACGCATTTCGTGACGGGGAAAGACTTCTCGCTGGATCCGGTCGTGGCGCTCACGAGCGTCGTCTGGTACCTGCTGTTCGCCGTCGGCGTCCTGGCGGCGACCTTGGCGGCGCGGCGCTGGCCGGAGCGACGTACCTGGATCGCCGCGGGCGTCGTGCTGCTGGCGGCGGCCGACATGCTCCATTTCGCAGTCGGCTATCAGCCAATGGCGCCGGCGTCGAAGTCCATCCCCCCGCGCAGCGACGCGATCCGCTTCCTGCAGAGTCACCGCGACGAGGGCCGCATAGTCGGGCTGGGGGAAATCGCCCGGAACGACTGGATGCTGACGTACGGGCTGCGAGACATCCGCGGGTACGACCCGCCGCAGCCGTCGGAGCGGTACTTGCGACTGTGGCGAGAGGCGGAACCCGAGCAGATCGAGTGGATCTCGTTCCGGATGCAAACGCTCAGCCCCGCTGCCCTGCAGGTGGCGAGTGTGCTCGGGGCGAAGTACGTGGTGGCGGATCCCGGGTCACAACTCGTCGGCAGCGACGGCAGGGAGGCCGGCGGCGGGTCGCTCCACGGGCTGCGCGTGGCCTACGACGGCATTGACGCGCGCGTGTTCTCGAACGCTCGCGCGGTGCCGCGTGCGATGGTCGCCCCGCGCGTCCGCGTGGTCGCCGGCGAGGCTCAGGCGCGGGCGGCGCTGGTGGAAGAGCAGTTCGACCCGCGCCGCGAGGTCGTGGTCGAGCGGGGTGCGGAGGGGACGGATGCGATGGGTGCGCTGGGTGCGTCGGCGGCCGCCGGCGCGACCTCCTCCGGCCGCGTGTCGGTGACCGACGAGTCCAACGCCTCCGTCGCGATTCGCGCTCAGTTGACGAGACCCGGCCTCGTGGTGCTGAACGACGCCTGGGCACCGGGCCAGAGCGTCCAGGTCGACGGCCGCGACGCCGTGCCGGTGCGCGTGAACGACGTGATGCGCGGCGTGGCCGTAAGCGCCGGCACGCACGAGGTCGAGTGGAGGTACCGCCTGCCGGGGCTGCGGGCGGGCGTGCTGCTGAGCCTGCTGGGGTTGTTGCTCTGCGCGGGGGTCGCCGTGGTCATGCGTCGCGGGCGGGTACGGGCAGGTCCCTGAGCTGGGGGACCGCGTAGACTTCCCCGCTCAGGGCGCGTAGCTCAGTGGGAGAGCGCTCGCTTCACACGCGAGAGGTCGGTGGTTCGAAACCACCCGCGCCCATCTCTTTACCGAGCTCCGCTCGGTGGCGGCACTTCGAGCTGCCGGCAGATCTTCCGCGCCAAGCCATAGTCGATCTCGCGGTGACGCGGTACGGCGGATCGAGCGCCTCCGGGCCGGCCCATCGGCTGTGGTGCCACCTTCGTCGATCTGGCGGCAGCCGTGAGCGCGTAGATGACGCTCGAGATCGCGCCGCTTCATGCGGCGATCGTCAGATGCAGCGGCTCGCGCTCGCGTCCGTCGTCGTCGGCGCGGGGCTCCGGCGAGAGCATCAGCTTGAGCGCCTCGAGCACGTTCTCGCGCGCCTCTTCCCGCGTCTGACCCTGACTGAAGACACCGGCCACCTCGGGGATCGAGGCGATGATCCAGCCGTCTTCGCCGGGCTCATAGACGATCGTCAGATCGAGTTCGCGAACCACGGGAGAAACGATAGCGCCCAAGCTGGGCAAAGCTGGCCGAATGGAGCCCGATCGGCTCGCTCCGACCGCGTCGTCGCGCCACCGCCACTCGCGTCGAACGCGAGGCTTGAGCGGGAGCCGTGGGTAACCGCCCGCCTAGTAGTCCACCGCGGAGGCCCAGCTTCTGAAGCGCTGGCCAAGAACGCTGAAGCAGTACTCGGAGAAGGTCGGGTTCGTGGCGACGCAGCTCGGTGGTGCTGGTGTCGGCACGCTGGAGCGCTGGGCGACGGCCTTGTGGGTCATGCGAGACACGCCAGATGGCGATCTGGTGACTTGGGCTCAGCGCATCAACGAGGTCAAGCCACATGTCTCTATTGAAGAGGCAACTCACGCATTGGGGCATGTGCGGAAGATCGAGCAAGAGGCCCGCGAGAGGTTTCCGGAGCTGGCGAGCCAGTAGCAGTACCTGAGCGATCGGTGTCGGTTGTGCGTCCCTCCTCCGACGCTGTCAGCTCCTCACCTTCAGGTCTGGCAGGGCAGCGAAGAGGGTGTGGACGAGCTGCACCGCGACGGACCCCTCGCCGACCGCGGACGCCACGCGCTTCACCGAGCCATGCCGAACGTCCCCCGTCGCCAGCACCCCGGGCATGCTGGTCTCGAGCGAGAACGGCCGGCGCTCGAGCGGCCAACGGTGGTCGTCCGGAAGGTCCTCGCCGGTGCAGAGGAACCCGTGGCGGTCGCGCGCGATGTCGTGGGGCAGCCAATCGGTATGCGGGTGCGCGCCGATCAGCACGAAGAGCGCGTCGGCGGCGACGGTCTCCTGAGCATCGGCGGCGCCATCGCGGAGCACGAGCTCGCGCAGACGGCCTTCGCCGCCTCCGCCGACGACGGTAGTGCGGGTGCGCACTTCGATGCTCGGCGTGGCCTGGATCTCTTGGATGAGGTAGTGCGACATCCCCGCGTCGAGCGTTCGTCCGCGCACGACGAGCGTGACGCGACGCGCATAGCGCGCCAGGTGCAGGGCAGCCTGCCCCGCTGAGTTGCCGCCACCTGCGATGAAGACGTCCCCTCCGCTGAGTGCGTGGGCCTCCGAGGCGGGACCGCCGTAGAAGACACCGGCGCCGTTCAACGCTTCGAGGGCGGGCACGTCCAGGCGGCGATAGCTGGCGCCAGTGGCGAGGATCACGGCTGCGGCGCTGACGCGGCGGTCGTCCGCGAGCGAAGCGGTGAGCTGCTCGCCCGAGCGTTCAAGCGCCGTCGCTCGATTCATGAACACGAAGCTGGCACCGAAGACGGAGGCCTGCTCGTACGCCTGCTCGGCCAGCCGGTGCCCGCTCACTCCTCGCGGGAAGCCCAGGTAGTTGCGGATCAGCGAGCTGGACCGGGCCTGTCCGCCGATCCCGCCCTCGTCGACGACGAGCGTGCGCAACCCTTCGGAGGCGCTGTAGACGGCCGCGGACAGGCCCGCCGGCCCGGCGCCCACGATGACGACGTCGAAGTCGCGCTCGTCGAAGTCGGCCGGGGTGCCGGCTGCCTCCGCGATCTCGGCGTTCGACGGATCGCTGAGCGCCCGCCCGTCGGGCATCAGCATGACCGGGAGCTTCACGTCCGGACCTGCTCTCGCGAGCAGCTCGCGCCCCTCGTCGGAGTCGGCCAGGCAGAACGTGTGCGGGGCCGCGCAGCGCTCGAAGGTCTCCCGCAGCGCGTAGGCCCGCCCCGACCACTCCTCGCCGATGATGTGGACGGTGTGCGGAACCTTGCGCTGCTCCGTCGCCCACTCGAGCAGGAAGCCGGAGATCGTGTGGTGGAACACCTCGTCCAGCGAGCTCGCCGGCAGCGGGACGTAGTAGTCGATGCGGCCCAGTGCGATCGAGTCGAGGATCGCCTCCGCGGTCGGCGGGTCGGCCAGTGCGCGCCACGGAACCATCAGCGCGCGCTTGGCGTGCGGATGCAGCTGTCGCGCTCGCTCGAGCAATGCACCGCCGGTCACGCCCGCGAGCGACTCCGCCGCCAGCACAAGCGCCAGCTCGGCACCGGCGTCGGCCAGCTGCTCCAGCTCCCGCAGCGCCTCCTCGGGATCGCCCGCGCTCTCGACCCGGTAGTCGTGGCCGTAGCGGTGGACGAGCTGAGCCTCGACGCCTCTGAGGGCGTCCAGGTCTCCGTCGATTACGAGCAGGACGGGGAGCGACATCGCAGGTGCTCACGACACTACCGGCCCGCTGCTGAACGCGGGGAGGATCGCGGGAGCGAGCGCTGCCGATCTCACGCGGGCGCTGCTGCCGGCTCCAGCTCGAGCGTCTCGCCGGTCTCCATCGCCCGCGCGGCGACACCGGCCCCGCGCGCGGCGGCGAGGAAGCTCTCGGCCGGTGCGTCGACCTGCTCGTAGCTCGGCGGCCCGTTGAGCGTGTCGTAGTGGATCGGGACGGCGAGGCGGGCGCCGAGGATCGCCGCGGCTGCTGCCGCCTGCTGGGGGTCCATCGCGGCAGCGAAGGGACTCGGCGGCTGGCGATGGGGGAGGCTCACGCGCGGGCCGTTGACCGGCAGGAAGACGGCGTCGAAGGCGCCCAGCCGCAGCTTCGTCCGCCACCACGAGCCGTGGAAGAGCGTGTCGCCGGCGTGGAGGATCCGCACCCCGCCGGCCTCGATCGCCCACGACACCTGCGGATCGCCGAAGCCGTCGACGGCCGGCACCGCCGTGAACGTGAAGGGGCCGCGCGTCAGCGACTCCCACGGCTCCATCGGCTTCGTCGCGATCCTCCGCTTGGCGATCCCCTCCTCGGCGTGCACGAGCGCGCCGTTCTCCAGCGGGCCGCCGGCGAGCGCCGGCGCGGGGCGCAGCAGGAGGCCGTCGGCGCGCAGCGCTGCCGCGATCGCGCCGGGGTCGGCATGGTCGGTGTGGAGGTGCGTGGCGAGCGCGGTCGCGACCGCGCCGGCCGTCTCCGGTGGGGGCAGCGGGCCGTGCGGCGCGCCCACGAACGGCTCCAGCGGCGACGCGTCCTCGAACAAGTCGACGACGGCGCTCTCGCCGTCGGCCTCCAGCTCCAGTCCGGCCCAGCCAAGTCGACGGATCCGCATTGCTTCGCTCCTTCGGTCATGCGCGAATTTAGCAAACGATCGTTCGTAATCTATACTCCCCGGCGATGAGCCCGCGCCGATCGGCCGCCGCAGCGCTGGAGACCCGCGAGGAGATCGTCGCCCGAGCCGTCGTGGTCGCCTCCACCGACGGCCTCGAGGGGCTGACCATCGGCCGGCTGGCCGGCGACCTGTCGATGAGCAAGGCCGGAGTGATCGGCCACTTCGGGACGAAGGAGCGGCTCCAGCTCGCCACGCTCGAGGAGGCGATCACGATCTTCACGCGCGAGGTGTGGGCGCCGGTCGCCGACCTGCCGGCAGGCCTCGAGCGGCTGCTGGCGATCTGCGACGCGTGGATCGCCCACCTCCAGAGCGGCGTCTTCCCCGGCGGCTGCTTCCTGACCGCCGCCTCGATGGAGTTCGACGGTCGCGCAGGACCGGTGCGGGACCGTGTGATCGCCGGGTTCGAGCAGTGGCGCGCCGCCGTCGAGCGCGACGTGCGCGCCGCGGTGAAGGCCGGCCAGCTGCCGGCCGCGACCGATCCGGCGCAGGTCTGGTTCGAGTTGAACGCGCTCGCGATCGGACTCAACCAAGCGCTTCAGCTGCTCGGCGACGAGGAAGCGCCGGTGCGCGCGCGTCGGGCGATGCGGCGAGCGATCGGCGTCGGCGCGGCGGAGTAGGCGTCAGCCGCGCGCCATCGAGACCCGCACGAGGTTGCCGTGCGGGACCGTGCGCTGCTCGACCAGGTCGCACAGCCGATTCACGATCCACAGGCCGTAGCGGCCGATCTGGCCGGGGGTCGGCAGCTCGCGACCGGCGAGTGGGTGGTTGATGCGGCCGGCGTCCGTCACCTCGCAGACGAGCGCGCTGCTCGTCTCCCAGATTGTGAGCGTCCCCGCGCCGCCGCCGTGGCGAATGCTGTTCGTCGCGAGCTCGTTGATCGCCAGGACCAGATCCTCGCGGCGCGCCGGCGTCAGGCCGGCACGCGTGCCGCGCCGGGCGACAACCGCGCGCAGCGAGGTCAACCCGGCTGGCAGGATCGGGATCGTCTGCGCGTCGATCGGCACCGCCGGAAGCGGCGCCCGGCAGGGCTCGGCCGCGGCCGCGACGCCGTGAAAGGCGATGCTCGCGTGCACGCTCCCGTCTGGATCCTGCACGAGCGGATGGGTGCAGCGGGCGTGCGCGACGACGGACGGATCGAGCCCGCCGACGTCGTACGGGCACAGCAGCCGGAAGTCGCGCGCGTCCGCGAACGCGAGGTTCAGCAGCGACTCATGCCGGTGGCACTCGAACAGCTCCGCAGGCGAGCGCTCGGCCGAGATCGGCTCGCCGATCCCGCGCAGCGGCCTGTCTTCGGCGCCCGCCTCGCGCACGAACGCGGTCCACGCCGGGATGATGCGCGCCGGGTTGGCGCCGACGTCCGCCATGTCGTCGAAGCGCACGTGCGCCGCGTCGGCGCCGAGGGCGTCGCGCAGCAGCGCGATCTTGCGCGCAGAGACAACCACCAGCGCCGGCTCTCCCTGCGCTACTCCCTCCCGCAGGAAGCGCAGCGCGCCTTCAGCGAAGCCCTGCTCGCCCGTGTAGAGCATCGCCTCGTGGCGGAAGCCCTTCGCGTGTGAGTGGTCGTGGTCGGTGGCGATGCTCGGCATGGCTGAAGGCTGCGTGGTCGGCAAGCCTGCGGCGCGCCGGCGACGACCTTCCCCCGTGTGCGCGCGCGACCCCATCCGCTGGTCGTCTCTCTGCGTCATTGTCCGATACCCCGCTGATCTGCGCCGCATGCCAGCGGCGCCGCGCCATCTGTCGGTTCGTGTCCTCCATGGCGCTACCCGGCGCTTGTCATGCGAAACGGGCGACGGTCAGCTCAAGGCAACAAGCGGCCGCCATCGAGCGGCGACGAGCACCCGCCCGCCGCCGCTCACGCGCTACGCAGTGATGCCCGTCGTGGTGCGCTGCCCGCCGTACGTCGCCAGGCCGTAGATGATCAGCACGTCGACCGCGAAGATCGCGAGCGACAGCAGGGGGTAGGAGGCGATCGACAGGAGAGCGACGATCGCGCTGATCATCGCCACGCCCATCCCGATCACCATCCCGAACCCGCCACCGCGCCAGATCGAGACGGCCGCGACCAACTGCAGGACCCCGACGATCAGCGTGATCCAGCCCCAGGTGTTCAGGCTGCTGATGATGTATTTCGTGTCATCCACGAAGAACTTCGAGTCGCTGATCGCGCCGATCCCATAAATCGTGTTCAGCACGCCGGCGATGAAGATCATGATGCCGGCGAACAGGAGCCAGCCACTGCGGCGTTCGTTCATTGCGCCTCCCATCGTTGGTACCTGGTCATGGCGGTGAGGATGCGGCGGCCGCTTCCTCGGTGGCACAAACGCGATCATGCCGCAGCCGGCGGTCGGGATCGACCGTAATCGAGCGGAGCGTCAGGCGCGTGCAGTCGCCCGAATCCCCCACGCGCCGGTGAACGTCTCGCCGGGCTGGAGGGTGCGGAGACCGTCGCCGCTCTGGAAGGCGTTCGGCGCGCACGTCATCGGCTCCACGCCGAGCGAGCGGCGGCGTGCGTCGGGCGCGAGCGTGTCGCCGCTGAACAGCATCAGCCAGCCATAGGCCTCGTCCATCCACAGCTCGACCGTGCGCGCATCGTCCGGCATGGTGAGACGCACCCGCGCGCGGCCGTCGTCGTCGCGCACGAGGGCGGTGAACGCGTCGTCGATCTGCAGGTCGCCGAGCGGCCGTGGCGCGCGGAAGTCGTACCGCGTTCCCTCTACCGCCTCCTGTCCGCCGGTCGGGATCTGCCGCTCGCCGGCGAGCAGCCGCACGGCACCGGGCGCCTGCACGATCGTCTCGTCCACCTGCGTCGCGCCGACCGACACGTATGGGTGCGCGCCGGCGCCGAACGGGCACGGCTCCGCGCCGGCGTTCGTCGCGCGCGTGCGCACGCTCAGCCCGTCCGCGTCGAGCGCGTACGTGATCTCGACGTCGAGGAGGAACGGCCACCCCGGCTGCGGGTGCAGGCGGCAGGCCATCGTCACACGGTCGGCCGCCCGATCGACCATGCGCCACGACAGCCAGCGCACGAGCCCGTGGATCGCGTTGCCCTGCGCGGGCTCCGTCAGCGCCAGCTGCTGCGTCGCACCGTCCCACTCGTAGCGCCCATCGCGCAGCCGGTTCGGCCACGGGATCAGCACCTGTCCGCGCCCCGCGCCGATGCGCTCGTCCGCGCCGTAGCCGTCGAGCACCTGCCACCCGCCGACCGCATACCGCCGCAGCCCGCCGCCGACCTGCACGACGACCGCGCGCTGGTCGCCGTGCGTCAGCTCGAGCTGCTCACCGGAGGGGGAGGGGCGCCCACCGGCCGCAGGCTACTGAGGTTGCAGAGGCGCCGTGGGTATGCCATCTTGGATAAACCCTAGTTTTCCTACTGAGTTTATAGGAAAGGAATCCCGATGTCTCTACACGAGCCCCAGTTCGACTCGGCGCGCCTGCTGCGGACGGCCGCGCTGATGGTGCGCGGCCTGCTGATCGCCTTGACGCTCGCATTTCTGCTGACGGGGGCGGCGCGTGCGGCGCCGCCGCCGGACGCAGCCGTGCCGGCGCCCCCGCCCCTCTCGATCCTGCAGGCGAGCCCAGCCGCCACCGGCGGCTATGCGTTCATCGCACCGAAGCTCGTCGGCCCGACTGCCAGAGGTCCCCAGGGGCCGGAGATCGTTGACAGCCAGGGACGGCCGGTGTGGTTCAACCCAGTCGCCTCCGAAAACGAGCAGGCCACCGACTTCCGTGTGCAGACCTATCGCGGCCAGCCCGTGCTGACGTGGTGGCAGGGCAACAGCCACGAGGGCCCGGGACACGGCCAGGGCTTCGACTACGTCGCCGACAGCTCGTACCGGGTCATCGCGAGAGTCGCCGCCGGCACCGGGCTCGACGCCGACTCGCATGAGTTCCGCCTGACCGCACGGGGAACGGCGCTCATCACCATCTACCGCACGGTCCCGTACGACCTCTCGCCGCTCGGCGGTCCAAGCGACGGCAAGGTCTACGACGCGGTCGTGCAGGAGATCGACGTCGCCACCGACAGAGTCCTGTTCGAGTGGCACAGCCTCGACGACGTCCCGCTGACCGACAGCTACCAGCCAGTGCCGAGAAGCGCCGGCACGCCGTACGACTACTTCCACATCAACGCCGTCAACCCCGACGGGAACGGCGGCCTGCTGATCTCGGCGCGCCACACGTGGACGGTCTACGACCTCGACCGCAGCAGCGGCGCGGTGCGCTGGCGCCTTGGCGGCAAGCACAGCGACTTCACGCTCGGCAACGGCGTGCAGTTCAGCTGGCAGCACAACCCGCTGCCCGCTGGTCGCGACACGATCCGCATCTTCGACAACGCCTCGAACGGCACACCGGTGCTGCCCGCCTCGCGGATCATCTGGGTGCGCCTCGACGAGCGCCGCAGAACGGCGACACTCGTGCGCTCGCAGATCCACCCGGGTGGTCTGTCGGCGCCCTCGCAGGGCAACTCCCAGGAGCTCGACGGTGGGCGCACGTTCGTCGGCTGGGGGCAGCTCGGGCGCATCTCCGAGTTCGACGTGCAGGGCGGCCTGCTGTTCGACGCGCAGCTGCCGCCCGGCTTCGACACCTACCGCGCCTACCGCGCCCGCTGGGTCGGGACACCGGCGACGCGGCCGACCGCGAGCGTGGTCGCGGGCGGCGGCACGGTCCACGCGATCTGGAACGGCGCGACACAGGTGCGCCGCTGGGTCGTGCTCGGCGATCGCGATCCGCGCGGCCGCGATGCGCGCCGGACGCACCGTTCCCGGCGGGGGCACGCGGCCGGTCAACGCCGTCGTGGGAGGGGCCTGCGGCCGATCGCGCAGGCGCCGTGGAACGGCCTCGATACGCCGATCGCGATCCCGGCCGGGTTCGCGCGAGTGCAGGTCGTCGCGCTCAACGCGCGCGGCTACGTGATCGGCAGCTCAGTCGTGACGCCGACGGGTTAGGGCGGCCAGGGATGGGCGGGGAGCTCGGCATGCCGGAGCTCCCCGCTTCGCCTCCGGGCCTGCGGGTACACGAACCGCGATGACCATCACGGAGACGCGCGTTCAGGACCTGCCGCCATTCGCCGGCCACTCGCCCCGGCAGGAGCGGCCGCTCGGCTGGTATGCGCTGACGATCTCGCTCTTCGGTGGGCTCGCCGGCGGATTCGCGACGTGGTTCCATCGCTCGGGACGCGACCTGCCCGAGCGGATGGACGGGCGCGACCTTGCGCTGATCGCGGTTGCCGCGCACAAGGGGTCGCGACTGCTCGGCAAGGCGCGCGTGACGAGTGCCGTGCGCGCCCCGTTCACGCGCTTCCAGGGCGATGTCGGCCACAGCGAGGTGGAGGAGGCGGCGCGCGGCCACGGCCTGCGACGCGTGATCGGCGAGCTGATCGTCTGCCCCCACTGCCTCGGCATGTGGTTCGCGGCGCTCTTCACCGCTGCCCTGCTCGTCGCTCCCCGCACGACCCGCTGGATTGCCTCCGTCCTGGCGGTCGTCTTCGTCTCCGACACCCTCCAGATCGCCTATCGCAAAGCCGAGGACGCCCTCTGACACGCGGCGTGAGCGCGGCAGTCATCACCGCGGCGGTTGCTGCTGGATTGCCGTAGGCGTTTGGCAGCCGCAGGGCACAGTGCGCTGCAAGGTCTGCGCCAGGGAGGCGCCCACACGGGGGCGGGGGCAAGCAGCGGCAACTGCGCCCCCGTCGCCACTCGCTCCGCGAGCTCAGTCCGCCGCGGGGTCGTCGTAGGGGAGGCGGTCGATCACCTGCGCCGCCTCGAGCACGCGCTGCACGCGCTCAGAGCCGCGCGTGACGCGAAAGCTCCATCCGTTTCCCTGGGCGTCCTCGCAGGCCGTCAGCACAAGCCGGATCCCGGTCGAGTCCATGAACGTGAGGCCGTCGAGGTCGAGCAGCGTGGCCGTGCCTTGGTCGCGCAGCTCGGCGAGGCGCGCCTGCACCTGGCCCACGGTGCCGAAGTCGAGCTCGCCGCTGAGCGCGAGCACGGTCATCGCCTCAGTGTGACGCTCGGTCATCCCGAACAGCTCCCCGGCCGGGAAGCGCTGCGGCTCGCTCATTCCCTCAGCCCTCCGTCATTGCTGGCCGCATGAGGGTACTCGGATGAGGGCGCCGAGAGGGGGGTTCCCCCGGCCCTTCGGCGAAGGGAACCGAAGAGCCGGGGAAAGAGCGATCCCGCGATCGTTGGGGACCGATCTGGGGGGATCGAGTTCGCCGCGCGGGAATGTTCCCCGCCTGCGAGCAGCTAAACCAGAAACTGGGAGGAACCGACACCGCGGCCAGCGCGCTCGCCGAGCTGGGCGATTGTGCGCCGCAGGATGCGGGAGATCTGCATCTGCGAGCAGCCGAGCCGCTCGGCGATCTCGCTCTGCGTCATGTCCTGGGCGAAGCGCAGGAACAGCACCTCGCGCTCGCGCCGCGGCAGCGCGCGCAGCAGCGGCGCCACGTCGGCCTGCTGCTCGACGAGCTCGAAGCGGTCGTCCTCGCCGCCGATCAGCTCGCCGAGCGTCGCGTCGCGATCCTCAGGGGACCCGCCCGTCGGTTGGTCGAGCGAGGCCGTCGCCTGCACCGCGCGCGCGTGCAGCGCCTCGCTGATTGCCTCGGCGTCGAGTCCCGTCTCGGCGGCCAGCTCGCTGATGTGGGGCGCGCGGCCGAGACGGTGCGTCAGCCTGCTCGCTGCATCGCGCACTCTCAGCGCATCCTCCTGCACACCGCGCGGCACGTGCAGGGTCCAGGAGGTGCCGCGGAAGTGACGGCGCAGCTCACCCGTGATCGTCGGGACGGCGAACGACGTGAAGCGGGTGCCGCGCGCCGGGTCCCAGCGCTCGACGGCCTTCACGAGCCCGAGGCTCGCGACCTGCACGAGATCCTCGAACGACTCCTGACGGTGGTGGTAGCGCCCTGCAAGCCGCCGTGCGAGTGGCAGGTAGCACTCGATCGCGCGGTCGCGCGCACGCGCGTCGCCCGTGCGGTGGTAGAGCGCCAAAAGGTCCTCCCCTTCGGCACGGCGTCCCAGCGGCTCTGCGGCGAGCGGGCGGACGGATGTGTGCGTCACTGCGGGAGAAGGGTGCCCGATCCCATGAGCTTCCAGTCCTCTGGCTATAGTGGGCGCTGGTCTCAGCGGACGTCTGCGGCGGCCGCCAGCGCGGCGATCGTCGGGCGGTACATCACGTCGTCCGGCTCGATCGCAATCCCAGCCTCGCGCGCCCGCCAGACGAGCTCAAGGCCGAGGATCAGGTTGCCTCCCGCGGCGAAGAAGTTGTCGTGGGCGCGGGGTTGCCGGACGCCGAGCACCTGCCTCCACACGGCTGCCAGCCTGCGCTCGGTCGCGCTGCGCGGCTCGGCGCCGGCCTCGTCCTCCAGCGCGCGCGTCACGGTTGGCACGGCGGCGAGCGCGCGTCGGTCCGGCAAGCCGTCCGCTCGCAGCGGGATCGCGTCGACCGGCACGAATACCGCCGGCAGGATCCAGTCGGCCATCGTGCGCTGGAGCCACTCGTCGAGCTGCGCGCGGGCCGGCAACTCCGCGCGTCGCGGGACGACGCAGGCGACGAGCGCCTCGCGCTCCGGCTCCCAGCAGGCGGCCGCTGCCTGCACGCCCGGATGGCCGGCGAGCGCCGTCTCGAGGTCAAGCAGGATCGGCCGCAACCGCATGCCGCGCCAGCGCAGCTCGTCGTCGGTGCGGCCGACCAGCTCGAGCGCGCCGTCCGCGCGCCGGCGCGCGAGGTCGCCGGTGTGTATCTGCTGCGCGGTCTCGTCCCGTCGCACACCGTCGTTGAGCACCAGCTCGCCGATCACGCCCGCCGGGGCGATGTGGCCGTAGCGGTCGAGCACCCGCGCGCGCAGGCCGCTCGGCTCGCCGATGAGCGGCGCATCGGCGGCGCTCGATCCGCTCTCCGCCCGTGCCGCCAGCACGAGCCCGCTCGTCTCCGCGAGCCCATACCACCGCTGCACGACCAGCCGTCCGCGACCGCCCGCCTCTGGCGGCACCGTCAGGGCGCCCGCGCCCAACACGCACAGCAGGCGCAGCGCTGCCGGCAGCGCAGCGGCCCGCTCCAGCGCGGCGCTCGCCAGCCATGGGTCCATCGCGGCGACGCTGACCGCGTTCGCTTCCAGCCAGCCGGTCGGCGGCGTCCCGCTGCGCGGCTGCGGCGCACGCTCGGGCCCGACGACGGTCGCGCCGGCCGCCAGCGCCGCCCACGGCGCGAGCGCCCACGACCAGGCGCCGCGGCCGGGCACGTGCGCGACGCGGTCGTTCGTCGTCAGCCGCTGCGCGTCGCGTTGGCGCAGCGCCGCGCGGCAGAGCGCGCCGTGCGTGAGCTCGACGGCGCGCGGTCCGTCCGTCACGCCCGTCGTGCGGAGGATCATCGCCACCCGGTCTGGATCGATGTCGCTCATCGCAAGCGACGAGCTGTGGGCCACGTCACCTGCGTCCGCCGGCGCCATCGCCTCCGGATCCAGGACGACCGCGAGTGGCGGCAGTCCCACCTGCGCCTCCTCCAACCCGGGCTCCACGAGCGGCACCGCCACGGCATCCGCCTTCAGCACGCCGAGCATCGCTGCGAGGAGGTCGCCGGACGGCGCGAGCGCCAGCCCGACGAGCTCGCCGGCAGCGACCCCGCGTCCCTTCAGCAGCGCCGCGATCCGCTCGGCACGCGCGTCGAGCTCGCCATAGGAGATCGTCGGCGCCCCGCCGCCCGGGTCGAACGCGATGGCATCCGCCGCGCGCTGGACTGTCGCCTCCACGAGCCCGTGCAGGCCGCCGCCGGCCTCCGCACCACCGCGTCCAGGTGCGCGGCCGCTCAGCTGGTCGCGCTCGGCTGGCGAGAGCAGCTCGACTTGGCTGCCGATCCGCCGGTCGGGGTCCGCGGCGACCTGCTCGAGCAGGCGCTCGTAGTGGCGCAGCAGCTCGCCGATCGCACGCGCATCGAGGTCCGCGGAGGAGCTGCTGAGCTGCGCGACGGTGCGGCCGTCGGAGCGCTCGGTCACGACGAGCACGAGCTTGCCGGCCTCGCCGTCGTCGCGCAACGGTTTTGCGCTCACGGATGCGAGCTCGAGCGGCTGCTCCGTCGTCGGGTCCCACAGGCGGAACAGCACCGACCAGCCACCAAGGCCGTGCCCGCCAGAGAGTTCGCGCGGGGCATTGTCCTCGGGCGTGTGGCTCGCGTGGCGGAAGGCGCCGAGGGCGCAGTCGCGCGTGCGGCGCAGCAGCGTGCGGAAGTTCGGGTCGTCATCCACGCGGACGCGCAGCGGCAGCACCATCGAGAAGAAGCCGGCGATCTGCTCCCACTCGATCCGCTGCCGGTTCGCGGCCGCAGACCTGACGAGCAGGTCGGTCTCACCGCTGCAGCGGTGCAGCAGCGCGTAGAGCGCGGCGAGGTAGAGCATGAACGAGGTCGCCGCCTCCTCTCGTGCGAGCGCCTGCAGCTGCGCGACGAGCGGGCCCCGGAGCTGGACTGTTCTCCGTGCGTACGAGCGACCGGGCTCCTCGACGCCGAGTGCCGCGTGCGGCAGCGGCAGCGAGAGCGGCGCGCCCGCGAGTGTCTCGCGCCAATGCGCCCGGCTGGCCGCTGCGTCGCGCTCGCTGAGGTGCGGCCCGAGCGCGCGCACGATGTTGCGGTACTGCTGTGGCGGCTCGACGAGCGGCGACGGCTCGCCCGCCAGCTCAGCCGCGTACAGGAGCCCGAGCTCGCGCACGAGCAGGTCGTAGGACTGCCCGTCGCAGACGACCTCGTGCACGAGGAAGACGAGCACGGCCGTGCTCTTGCCGGTGCGGATCAGCTGCACGCGCAGCGGCGGTCTCGTCATGTAGTCGAACGACTCGTTCCACGCCGCGTCGACGTGTCTGCGCACCTCCTGCTCGCGCATCCGTCTGCCACCGCCGATCAGCTCGATGCGAACCGGCTCGGCTGGGTGCACGCGTGCCCGTGGGCGGTGGCCGTCGCGCGGGTAGCTCGTGCGCAGCAGCTCGTGTCGCGCGACGAGCGTCGTGAAGGCTCGCTCGAGCGCGGCGACGTCGACTGCGCCTTGCAGGGAGAAGGCCTGGCCGACGTGCGGATGTGTGTTCGGTTGGTAGTGCTGGACCGACCACGCCGAGGCCTCCACCACGGAGAGCGCGTCCGGCGCCGCTTCACCGTTCCCACGGGCACCCGCAGGCTGCTCCGCCCACTCGCCGTCGCGCCGGCCGCGCAACAGTGCACGCAGACCGCCTCGACCGCTGCCGCGCTTGCGCTCGCCCTCGTGCGGAGCACCGTTGTGCTTCGGCGCCACGGCCGGCCTGGCAGCGCGCACCTGCTCGGCGTACTCGCCGAGGGTGGGCGCCTCGAACAGCGCGTCGAGCGGGACCTCGAGCCCCAGCACATCGGCCACGCGCGCGGTGATCTGCGTCGCGAGCAGGGAGTTGCCTCCGAGCGCGAAGAAGTCGTCATCGACATCGGGCGCGTCGACACCCAGCACCTCGGCCCAGATGGCGCGCAGCGCAGGGTCGACGGCCGCAGAACCAACCGTCACCGCGTCCCCCAGGGAAGTCCCCGCCGTTGGAGGCAGCCTACCAGTGCCCAGTCTATTAATCAGCGGAAAACCAGTTTTACGTACCCAGCGGCCTCGTCAGGAAGGTCGCCTCAAGCGGCACGCCGGTGTCTGCCGCAGTCACGAGCGGCACGCCGGGATCGGTCAGCCGCAGCAGGATCGCTCCTGGCGAGCGCGCCGGCGGCCACGTCGAGGAGTCGAGGCCGGCGAAGCGCGCGAGCAGTCCGAGCAGCAGCGGGTCGAGCGCTACCCAGCCGTCGTCTGTGCGCACCTCGGCCCAGTTGTGCGGCGTCGAGTACGGCGGCGCGAGCAGCAGTCCGTGCGCGAGCCGCGCCTCGACACCCAGCGGCGGCGCTTCCTCCACGAGCAGGCCAGCGGTCGAGCGGCAGTTCGCCAGCCGCGTGCGTCGCACGAACGCGAGATCGGCCTCGAGCGGCGGTCTCAGCCAACAGAAGTCGTAGGACGCGAGGTCGGTCAGCAGCTCGGCGAGCGTGCGCGCCAGCTCGTCCGGCAGCGGGGGCAACCTGCCGTGCATCGTCGTCTCGAAGCCGAGTGAGGCGGTGCCGCCTGCCTCCGCACGCACGCGCACGCCGCCGGGCGCGAGCAGCTCGACGGCGGCTCCGGACGGCGCGTAGGCGCGGCAGCGGATGCCGACCGGCGTCTCCGCGCGCGCTGACAATGACGTCAACGCGCTCGCCCAGCGGTTCAGCACACCCTGGTAGACACGCCCGCGGTTGAGCCGCAGGCTGAGGTACTGGAGGTCTGTCGCCCACAGCAGCGGCTCGTCGCCCCCGGCCGCGTGCGGGAGTCCGCGCGCGATCAGCTTGTCCACTGCCTGCGCGTCGAAGCCGAACTCGCGGTCGGCCTGCTCACGCGCGACGGAGAACTCCCGCGCGCCGTCCGGGATCGTGCGCAGCCGCGCGATCCACCCGTCGATCTCGTCCCCCGTGCTCGTCATCGCCGATCCCCCTTCGGCTTGCCTGCGCTGCTGCGGTTGAGCCTATCTGTGCCCGCAGGCGATGTACGAGTCAGTCGTCGTCGAGTCGCCACCGCGGAACGAGAACACACCGCGCACCGGGACCAGCGCCCCGGGCGGGCAGGCGAGCGACTCAATGAAGCCGTAGCGGTGTCCGTGCACCGTCACGCTGCCACCCGTCGTGACCTTGAAGTCGAGCAGCGAGGCGAAGATGTCGGGAGCGATCTCCTGCAGGCCGGGCGGCACGTTGAGCGTCAGGCGATAACCCCATCTGCCGCCGTGCAGCGCGGTGAACGGCGCGACGATCATGCCGGAGATCAGCACGGGGTTCAGGCCGCGCAGGAAGAAGATGATGCTGCGCCCGCCCTTGCCGTTGTAGAGGTCGACCTTCAGGCGCTCGCGCACGCCGATGCCGAACTGCGGCGACGCGCCGAGCGCCGTGCCGCCGCCGAGCCGCGAGCCGTGCGGGCATGCGCGCGGGGCACCCCGGAGTCTGCGCAGGACCTGAGGGTCGCACGACGGGAAGTAGCGGCCGTTCACGCGCGGGCCGTGCGGGAAGTAGATGACCGCCTTCGAGACCGTGCCCGGCAGCTCGCCGGCCACGTCGCTCGCGAATCTCGTCTCGATCGTGAGGCTGAGCGTCTGCGGCTTGAGCGTGAAGGCGCTTATCGGCGGGGTCGCGGTCCCACTGATGTCGACGAGGGTCTTCGCGCCGGCGCTCCCAGCGAGCAGGACGAGCCCGGCGAGCGCAACGGCGATCGTGCGATGAACGCCCACGTTCACGACTCTACCCGGGAATGCCGGCGGCGTCGTCCGCTAAGGTCGCGCGCATGAACCAGCGCGAAGAGCGGATCGTCGTCGAAACAGAGCACTACCGGCTGATCGGCACGGTGCGCCTGCCCGCGGAGGGCTACCGCAGCCGGCTCACCGACCACCTCAACGCGGGCGAGCGCGAGTTCCTCGCGCTGACCGACGTCGAGATCGCCTCGCTCGACGATCCCTCCCGCCCGCACACGCACCACGGCTACGTCGCGCTCGGGCGGTGCCACATCGTCTTCGCGACGAGCGCCGACGACCAGGGCGCCGCCGCCTCCTGAACGCCTGCGTGCGTTCGGCTGCGCTGGGGCTTGAGGATCGTGAACGGCCGGGTATCGTAGACGCCATGGCGAGCTACCCCCGGCGCGCTGACCTGGCGGAGATGAAGCGGTCCGAGGTGCTGCGGGCCTCCCCGCGCATGTTCGAGTCCAACCTGCTCGACAAGCTCTCGCGCGTGCACTGGAGCGTGCCGCTGTTCATCTTCCTGCCGGGGATCGCGCTCGCGCTCGGCAATGCGCTCGGCCGCATGAGCCTCGGCGAGGTGGTGCTGTGGGCGCTCGGTGGCTACGTCTTCTGGACGCTGACCGAGTACTGGCTGCACCGCATCGTGTTCCACTTCGAGCCGGACGAAGGGCTTGGCGCGCGGCTGCACTGGATCATCCACGGGGTCCACCACGATCATCCAAACGACCCGTTGCGGCTCGTGATGCCGCCGTCGGTGAGCGTCCCGCTGGCGGCCGCCTTCTACGGGCTGTTCGTGCTCGTCCTCGGCGACACGCGCGCGCTGCCGTTCGCGGCCGGCTTCTGGAGCGGCTACCTCGGCTACGACATGCTCCACTACTACGTCCACCACCTGCCGGGCGGACGCAAGCCGAGAGCGTGGTTGCCGCGCGTGCTGCACGAGCTGCACATGCGCCACCACTTCCAGGACCACGATGCCGGCTACGGCGTCAGCGCCCCCTTCTGGGACCACGTCTTCGGCACGGCGCCGGAGCGACGCCGCGCCGAGACACAGCAGCGCTAGTTAAGCGTTCGCGGGAACGCCGAACATTCTGCGGAAGGACTCCGCATCGTTCAGGTGCGGGAAGTCGCCCTCGGGCACGTCGACGCCGAGGAACTCGCAGATCGGCGCCCAGCCCTGCTGGATCTCGTAGACGAGCAGCTGGTCGGCGGGCACGGTCTGCTTGACCTGCTCGTTGTGCCGCTCGAAGACCTCGATCGCGAAGTCCTTGTCGGCGAAGCGGTCCTCGAACGTCGTGTCCCAGATGAGCGACTTGATCATCCCGAGCACCTCGGGCGGCGCGGCCGGACCGTCGGTCTCCAGCGCGCCGCGCAGAGCGGCCTCCTTGAGCGCGTAGATCGTTCTCTCGGCGCTGGCGTACCACTTCTCGGGGTCGCGCACGGAGAGGATCACCTTCGCGCTCGGGTACGCCGCGAGGATGCGGTCGTAGAAGGTGCAGCCGGGCCAGTCGACCGTCGCGCGGAAGCCGTCGAAGACGACGTTCCAGTCGACGTCCTCGCCGTTGAGCGCCGCCAGGAACATCGGCGCGCGGTCGGGGTGTGGCATCAGGTCGACCATGTGGAACGCGGGGCCAAAGCCGATCTGCTCCAGCGCGGCCTTGAGCGACCACGTCCCGGTGCGGCCGAAGCCTGCGCCGATGACTTGCACGTCTGCCACTGCGTCTCCCTTCGTCGGTTCAGAACGACCGCGCCGCGCCGCGCGGCTACCAGCTGAGCAGCATCAGGCCGACGGTCACGCCGGGCCCGATCGTCACAACCAACCCGCGCTCGCCAGGTTGCGGCGCGCGGCGCGCGATCGTCTCGCGCAGGACGTAGAAGCTGCTGGGGGTGCCCATGTTGCCGAAGCGCGCGAGCACGTCGCGGCTGATCGCCACGTCCTCGTCGGTCAACCCGAGCCCGTTTTGCACGCCGTCGATGATCCCGCGGCCGCCCGGATGGACGATCCAGTGGTCGATCGCGTCGATCTCGGTGCCGGCCTCCGCAAGGAAGTCCTGTACGAGGTCGAGCAGGCGGCGTCTCGCCAGCTTTGGCAGCTCGCGGCCGATCTGCATGAAGCTGTCGTCGCCGTTGAGGCGGAAGTGGACGGTCCCGAGCGTGTCCTCGATCTGGTGCTGGCGGGCGGCGAGGATCGCCGGCCCGTCCGTGCTCGCGCCGTTTGTCAGCACGGCGGCGGCACAGCCGTCCCCGAACAGCGAGGAGCCGATCGTCTTGACCTGCTCGTCGTCCTCGTCGACCGCCGTCAGAAAGCCGGTGATTGACTCGGCGGCGACCACGAGCGCGTGCTTGCCGGGGTGGTCGCGCATCGACTGCGAGGCGATCTTGAAGAGCGGCACGGCGCTCGCGCAGCCGACGCCGACGACGTGGTACTTGTCGGTCGCCGGGTCCATCCCGTAGTGCGCGAGCAGCTTGTGCGCGAGCGTCGGACCGCCGAGCGAGTAGTAGGTCGCGGTGATGACGGTGCCGATCTGGTCGGGCTCGATCTCGAGCCGGTCGATCGCCTCCGTCGCGAGCCGCAGCAGCTGTTCCTCGGTCTGCGCCGTGCGCTCCTGCAGCGTCGTGTCGAGGATGTCCGGCGTCAGCTCGAAGTGCCGCCGCTCGACGCCGCATCTCTCGAAGATCATCCGCGCGAAGTCGTCCCCCGCGAGCCCGAGCAGCTCCAGCATCTCCGCCTGCGTGTACGAAGACGCAGGGTTGGCGACGGCGATTTCGTTGACTCGGACGTTCATGCTGGGGAGGAGGGCGCTCCTGCAGCACACACGCCGTGCCACCCGGAGGCAGCGCCGCATGCTATCGGACGCGATGTTCGGGCTCGAACACCCCCCTTTGCCAAGGCTTTACCAGTGCGGTGGTAGCGCCTGAGCGGCGTCGCGCCAGCCGACAAAAACGGAGAGGGGGGGATTCGAACCCCCGAACGAGGTCACCCCCGTTACGCGATTTCCAGTCGCGCCCGTTCAGCCGCTCCGGCACCTCTCCGAGAATGCGTGCGTGACGCGGGGCGAAGGGTACCTGGCCGACGCGAGGCCGCGCGCGGCGAGGGGATGGACGGCGGGAGCGCGTCTGCGATCCTGCCGGGCGTGACCGTCGAAGCGCAGACGAGCGTCGCCGACTGGCTCGCGCGCCGCACCTACGCCGCCGACGCCTTCCCGCTTGACCGCCTGCTCGCCGCCAAGGGCGCGACCACCGTCAGCGTCGTGCTGCCCGCGCGTGAGGTTGCGGACACGATCGGCCCCAGCGTCGCGCAGCTCGTGCCCTTGCGCGACGCCGGCCTGCTCGACGAGCTGCTGGTGATCGACGCCGCCTCCGCCGACGGCACCGCCGCGATCGCGCAGGAGGCGGGCGCGACGGTCGTGCAGGAGTCGCAGATCCTCGCCGAGCACGGTCCCGCGCGTGGGAAGGGCGACGCGCTGTGGCGTGCCGTGCACGCCACCCGCGGGGACGTTGTCGCGTTCGTCGACGCCGACAGCGCCGACTTCGACCCGCGCTTCGTGCTCGGCCTGCTCGGGCCGCTGCTGACCGACGACAACGTCGCGTTCGTGAAGGGCGCCTACCGCCGCCCGCTGACGGTCGGCGCCGAGACGGTGCCGGAGGGCGGCGGTCGCGTCACAGAACTGCTCGCGCGCCCGCTGCTGAACCTGCACGTGCCCGAGCTGGCGGGGATCGTCCAGCCGCTGGCCGGCGAGATGGCGGCGCGGCGTGCACTGCTCGAGCAGTTGCCGTTCCCGGTCGGCTACGGCGTCGAGATCGCGCTGCTGATCGATGCGCTGCGCCACGCCGGCCTCGACGCGCTCGCGCAGGTCGACCTCGGCACCCGCCGCAACGCGCACCAACCGCTGCATGCGCTCAGCGCGATGGCGTACGCCGTGCTCGTCGCGGCCGAGCGGCGCATCCACGGCGCGGTCGCGCCGGGTCCGCTCGCGCGGCCGACGACGCAGGGCGCGCTGACGCTCGCCGACGTCGCCGTTGAAGAGCGCCCGCCGCTGCGCGAGCTGCACGCTCAGCCGTAGAACCAGGCGATCGTCAGCAGCTGGCCGAACAAGCTCCAGCCGACGCACACCAGCACGAGCGCGACGCCGACCGTCCTCCCCCAGCGCTCGCCCGCCCCGCGCGCCGCCAGCGCCAGCAGTGCGGCGAACAGCGCCAGCAGCGGCAGCAGGTAGCGGCCCTGGATCGCGCCGGAGATGCCGGGCGCGAAGCCGCGCAGCGCCACGAGCCCTATCAGCAGCAGCAGGCCGCCGGTCATCGCCGCGTACCCGAGCAGCTCCCAGCGACGCGTTCGCAGTGTCCTGCGCTCACGCACCGTCGCACGCGCGGCCAGCGCGACGACGACGCCGAGCAGCACCGCTCCGAGCCTGTACGCCCACTCGGAGAAGCCCACGACTGTCCAGCCGAACTTGCCGACGAAGCCCTTCAGCCACAGCTGATAGCCGGGATAGAATTCAGGGAAGGCGGTCGACTGGCCGGGCAATCGCGGCAGGAAGACCTGCCACAGGTAGCCCAGCTGGCCGCCGAGGTTGCCGTGGTCCTCCGGCCGTTCGGCCGGCGTGCGCGCGAGCACGAACGCGCGGTCCCACGCGAGCGCATCGAGCGCCGTCAGCAGCAGGAAGGGCGTGACCGCGATCCCCACCGCCACGCCGACGAGGCGCGCCGCTCGCATGTTCAGACCACCTGCACTTGCGCGCGCCGCCAGCGCGAGTGCGAGCAGCGCGCCCGGCACGAGGCCGTAGAAGTTGATCTTGCCGATCAGGCCCGCCGCGAGGATCGCGCCGATCCACGCCGCGCGGCCCGTCGTCAGGCCGCGCCGGAAGGCGACCGCGAGCGCGTAGAACAGCGCGGCGCAGATCGGGAACAGCAGCGCATCCGGGTTGACGCCGCCGGAGACGAAGCCGAGCACCGGGCTGAGTGCCGCCCCGAGCGCGCCGACAGTCCATCCCCAGGGCCGCCCCGGCAGGCACTCGCGCACGAACAGGAACACGAACAGCGTCGTCACACCGGCCATCAGGGCTGACAGCAGTCGCATGAGCGCGATCCGGTCGAGCAGCGTCACGCCGCTCGCGAGCCGGTAGGGGATCGCCTCCAGCGCGTAGTAGAGCGGCGGCTCGGGTGCGGCCGGCCCAGCCGTGTCGTTCTCGCTGTGGCGCGCGAGCCCGGTGTGCAGTTCGGTGTCGAGCAGGCGCTGCTGCAGCGGCGACCAGACCGCCGCCCCGAAGCTGCGAGCGTCCAGCGTGCCGAAGCGCGTGAGGGCCATCGCCGCGAGCAGCTCGGGTGCAAGTCGTTCGTCCCCGCGCTTGGCGATCGGCGGGCGACCGGCCTCGGCGATCTGCTGCGCATAGGCGACGTGCGTCTGCTCGTCGGGGACCTGGAAGGCGGGCGTGAGGATCGACCAGGCAGCCGCGTTGCAGACCGCGACGGCCACGATCGCCCAGGCGAGCGCCGGGATGCCGCGCAGGCGGGCGCGCCAGTCGTCGTCGGTCGCGCCGTCCGCCGCTTCGCCGTGCGGCTTCGGCGCCGGCGCCGGCGCAATCACCCCGCGCACAAGCACGCCGCCGACGAGCGCGAGCGAGGCGAGCAGCAGCGCGCCCGCACCCCATACGAGCCAGCGGCCGCCCCAGTCTCCGCGCCCCAGTGCCATGCGATCGGCGACCGTCGACGCGTGCCCCCACCACGAGCTCGCGCCGGCCGCCATGTAGCTGATCGCCAGCGACGCTCCGGTCTGCTGCCCCGCGATCGTCAACGACCCAGCCACGGGCGGCGTCGGGCCGCCGATGAGCGCCATCCGTCCCTCTGTTGCGGGCGTGAGGCAGACCGTGACGTCGTCGAGGTCGCGCGCGACCGGCACGAGCGGCACGCGGAGGGTGGTCCCGTTGCGCGCCGCGACGAGGGCAAACGCACGCTGGAGCGTGCGTCCCTGCCGGCTGAGGGTCACGGTCACGCGTGGGCCGACGGCCTGCAGCGGCTGCACCACGAGCTGCGCCTCGGCGGTGCCCGCCGGCAGCAGCTCGCCGTCCTGGCAGGCGCGCTGTCCGCGCGCCAGTTCGCCCGCTGCGAACTGCGGCCAGACGCCGTTGGTCCCCGTGCGTCGCTGCGCGCTGTGCGAGAGCGCGGCGACGAGCCCGCCGGCGAGCACCAGCAAACCGACCGCGAGACAGGCCAGCGCACGGCGGTCGACTGCATGCCTCGTCAGCGGCCGCGCCGGCTTCTCCGCCTCTCGGTCGTCCGTCCGCAGCCGTGTTCGACTCATCGATCGCGCGGGCGCCCCCGCACCCTCCCCCATGGCGTCGTGGTTCGACTCCCCGACGCACCACTTTACCGACCGCGAATTCCCTGCGCCCCGCTCGGAGATCAATGCAAATGACGCGGCGCTAGGATCGCGAGCCATGCCAGCTCACGACGTCCTCATCATCGGCGCGGGCCTTGCCGGCCAGCGCGCCGCTCTTGCGGCCGCCGACGCCGGGGCGTCGGTCGCGATCCTCAGCAAAGTCCATCCCGTTCGCTCTCACTCGGTCGCCGCCGCCGGCGGCATCAACGCCGCCCTCAATCCCGAGGACACGTGGGAGTCGCACGCATTCGACACGGTTAAGGGCTCCGACTACCTCGGCGACCAGGACGCGATCGAGATCATGTGCCGCGAGGCGCCTGACGAGATCCTCTGGCTCGAGCACGCCGGCGTTACCTTCCACCGCAGCGACAGCGGCCACCTCGGCACGCGTGCGTTCGGCGGCGCCTCGCAGGCGCGCACGTACTACGTCGCCGACATCACCGGCCAGGCGATCCTGCACGTGCTCTACGAGCAGCTGATGAAGCACCACGAGCGGGTCGACCGCTACGAGGAGTGGTTCACGACCACGCTGCTGCAGGACGAGGAGGGCAACTGCATCGGCTGCGTCGCGCGCGACATTCGCACTGGCACGCTCGAGGTCTTCAACGCCAAGAGCGTGATCCTGGCCTCCGGCGGCGCCGGCCAGGCGTTCAAGCCGACGACGAACGCGCTCATCTGCACGGGTGACGGGATCGCGCAGGCCTACCGCATCGGCGCGCCGCTGATGGACATGGAGATGATCCAGTACCACCCGACGACGCTCGCGGAGAACGGCTTCCTCATCACCGAGGGTGCGCGCGGCGAGGGTGCCCATCTCTACAACGCGCTCGGCGAGCGCTTCATGGAGAAGTACGCGCCGAACAAGCTCGAGCTCGCCTCGCGCGACGTCGTCTCGCGCGCGGAGCAGACGGAGATCAACGAGGGCCGCGGCTTCCCCGACGGGACGATCGCGCTCGACATCACGAGAGTCCCGCGCAAGCGCACGCTCGAGGCGCTGCGCGAGATCGTCAACATCGGCAAGGACTTCGCCGGCGTCGACATCACGCGCGAGCCGATCCACATCAAGCCCGGGATGCACTACATCATGGGCGGAGTGAAGACCGACTTTGACGGCCAGACGCCGATCCCCGGCCTCTACGCCGCCGGCGAGGTCGCCTGCGTCTCCGTCCACGGCGGCAACCGCCTGGGCGCCAACTCGCTGCTCGACACGCTGATCTTCGGCCGCCGCTCCGGCGAGCACGCCGCTCAGCGCGCGCGCGGCGTCGCCATGCCGAAGGCGCCGACGAGCGTGCTCGCCGACGCGCAGGGCGAGATCGACGAGATCCTCAACCGCCCGACCGGCGGCCGGCGCGTCTCGGAGATCAAGAACGAGCTCGGCGAGATGATGAACAGATACGTCGCCGTCTACCGCGACGAGGAGGGCCTCGCGACGGCTCGCGAGATCGTCCAGCGCCTCAAGCAGGAGGCGCCGAGTGCCGCGATCGACGACAAGGGCACGATCTTCAACCAGGACGTGCTGGCGGCGATCGAGCTCGGGTACATGCTGGACGTGGCCGAGGCGATCGTGATGGCGGCGCAGGAGCGCAGAGAGTCGCGCGGAGCGCAGTTCCGCACCGACTTCCCTGAGCGCAACGACGAGGACTGGCTGCACCACATCACCGTCTCGCAGAACGGCGACGGCCCGGCGCTCGGCACCGCGCCGGTGACGATCACCAAGTGGCAGCCCCAGGCGCGGACCTACTAGGAGTCATCAGACAATGGCCGAGTACACGCTCAAGCTCCGGCGCTACGACCCCCAGTCGGGCGAGGCGCCCTATTTCGAGGAGTACAAAGTCGACCTGGAGCCGCACCGCTCGGTGCTCGAGGCGATCCTGCAGGTGAAGAACGAGCAGGACGGCTCGGTCGGCATCCGCTGCTCCTGCCGCGCGGCGATCTGCGGCTCGTGCGGGGTCAGAATCAACGGCAGACCTGGCCTCGCCTGTCACACGCACCTCGACAAGGCCGCGAACACGGGCGTCAACTCCGACGGCACGACGATCCTCGTGGAGCCGATGGGCAACATGCCCGTCATCAAGGACCTGATCGTCGACATGGATGCGGTCCACTGGAAGAAGATCCAGCGCGTCACGCCGTGGCTCATCAACAAGGAGCCGGTTCCCGAGCGCGAGTACATCGTCCCGCACGAGAACATGGTCGACGTCACCCAGACGATGGCCTGCATCCAGTGCGGCGCCTGCGTCTCGGACTGCCTCTCGATGGAGGTCGACCCGCTGTTCGTCGGCCCGGCCGCCTCCGCGAAGGCCTACCGCTTCGTCGGCGACCCGCGCGATGCGGAGCAGTTCGAGCGCCTCAAGGACCTCGCCGAGGATCCGCACGGCATCTTCGACTGCACGCACTGCTTCACGTGCATCGACGCGTGCCCGAAGGGCGTCGCGCCGATGAGCCAGATCATGCGCCTGCGCCGCGTTTCGACGAACGACCACCACATCGTCGATCGCAACAACGGCGAGCGCCACGAGCGCGCGTTCGTCTCGCTCATCCGCGGCTACGGCCTGCTGCACGAGGCCGAGCTGCTGCCGCGCTCCTACGGCGGCGACTCGTGGTTCGGCAAGTTCCACCCGGCCGCTGGCCAGGAGCTGCTCAGCTCGCTGCCGGTCGTCATGAAGGGTCTGATGCGCGGAAAGATGTCGCCGAAGCTCGCGCTGCTCGGCCATAGAGTCCCGAGCAGAGACCTCAAGGCGGTCCAGGCGATCTTCGACAAGGTCGAATCGAAGGACAGACGCTACGAGCTGAACCTCTACATCTCCGGCTACGAGGACGACGACGAGCAGGCGGCGGCCACCGCCGAGCCCGTCGCCGCCGCGAGCGAAAGCGAGTCCGCATGAAGGTCGCGTACTGGCCCGGCTGCGTGAGCCGCGGCTTCACCCCCGAGCTGCACGGCTCGATGGCGGCCGTCGCGCCGCTGCTGGACATCGAGCTCGTCGAGCTCGACCGTGCCTGCTGCTCCGGCGCCGGCGTGATCGCCGAGCACAGCCAGGAGTTGGCGGACACGCTCAACGCGCGCACCTTCGCGCTCGCGCAGGCGGTGCAGGGCGCCGACCTGATGATGAACATCTGCTCGACGTGCCAGGGCGCGCACGGCGAGTCGCAGGAGCGCCTGGACGCGAACACGGAGTACCGCGATCACGTCAACGGCACGCTCGCGGCCGAGGGCCTGTCGTACGAGAAGGGCCTCACGAACAAGAACTTCCTGTGGCTGCTGGTCGAGGAGATCGGCCTGGAGAACCTCAAGAAGAAGGTCAAGCGGCCGCTGACGAACCTGAAGGTCGGCCCCTTCTACGGCTGCTACATCGTGCGGCCCACCGACCGCCTCGGGATCGACGATGAGCACCCGCGCGACGCCTACCTGCACTGGGTGATCGAGGCGCTCGGCGGCACCGTGATCGACTACGCCGGCATCCACAAGTGCTGTGGCTTCCCGATCGTCACGATGAACAAGGAAGCCTCGCTCAAGCAGGCCGGCACCCACCTCGCGGACGCACAGGACGCCGAGGCCGACTGCCTCGTCGTGCCGTGCCCGCTGTGCCACCTCAACCTCGACCTGCAGCAGCCGGTCGCGAAGAAGGCAGTCGGCCGCGACGACCTCGCGATGCCGGTCCTGCACCTGCCGCAGCTCGTCGGCCTCGCGCTCGGGCTCGAGCCCAAGCAGCTCGGCATGAACAAGCACGTCGTAAAGCCGACCTCGGTGATCGACTGGTCGAGCGCCGTCGTCGGCGCGCCCGCGCCTGCCTGACGCAGCCTGCTCGCGCTTGCACCCGCGCCGGGGCGAGACCTCGGCGCGGGCCGGCCGCCCGCCCGAGGTCTCGCCACCGTTTGGTGTGGGGGAGCCCGGGCCCGGCCGGGGGGAGAGTCGGCCGAGCCCGGGCGACGCACCCCGGGGGTGGGAGGGGGGACCAACCTCACCCGGGGCGGTTCCACGGCGGTCGGTAGCTTCCCTGCCCGCCGTGATCGGCATCCTCGCCGCTGCGGCGCGCGCTGTCGTCCCCTGCGGCGGGTGATCTTCGGGGGACCTCCCGGGGGAGGTATGGGTGAGGCGTGACTCACCCGCCGGCCGCTAGGATCGATCGCGTGGCTCCCCCCAGCGCACAGGTCGGCGTCGTCGTGGCCCGCTTTGAGGACCTCGTCGACCGCGGCCTGCGGGCGCTGATCGAGGAGGACGACCACATCGAGCTGCTGGCACGAGGCGTCCCGCACGAGCGGCTGCCCATGGCGATCGCAGCACACCGCCCGCAGGTCGCGCTGCTCAACTACGGCTCGCTGCGCACGCCGCTCGAAGTGCGCGAGCTGGTCGCGACGCACCCCGGCACGCACCTGATCGTGCTCGCCAACCGTCCCTCACCCGCCGAGTGCAACCAGATGCTCGCGTTCGGCGCGACCGCCTGTCTGTCGAAGGAGACCCAGGCGCGCGACGTGCTGAGCGCGATCCACCTCGCCTCCCGCGGGCTGCAGGTGCTGCGACGAACCGCGCCGGGCGCCGCCGCCGACGCCCCGCCCCAGAGTGGCCCCGAGCTGCTGACCCCGCGCGAGGCCGCCGTGCTCGAGCTGCTGCAAGGCGGCCGCTCGAACGGCGAGATCGCCGCCCAGCTCCACATCGGCGTCGAGACCGTCCGCACCCACGCCCGCAGCATCTATCGCAAGCTCGGGGTCCGCTCGCGGCGGGAGCTGGCGCGGACATGACGCGATGAGACGAGCGCTCGATCGCCGAGCGTCGCGCCGAGGCGCACCGCGAGGATGCCGAGCTTGAAGATGAGAGACGCGCCTGAGGTGGTCTTGAACCGCTGAGTGCTCCGGGCCGACGCCTTCCCGCTATGGTCCGGAACATGGGGGAATACGGATCGGGGGATCCGCTGGCGGTCGCCGTGGACGCGACGATCGCGCAGCTCACGGAGCGCATGCGCGCGGCGGTGCGCGAGCTGGGCCGGCGCGGCACGGTCGTGGCCGTCTCGGGCGGCGTCGACTCGGGCGTTGCTGCGGCGCTTGCGGTGCGTGCGCTCGGGCCGAGGCACGTGTTGCTGCTGCGGCTGCCCGAGCGGGACATCGGCGGCGAGGCGTCCGACCTCGGCCTGACGCTTGCGCAGGCGCTCGGCGCGCCCAGCGAGGAGGAGTCGATCACCGCGGCGCTCGAGGGCCTTGGCTGCTATCGGCGTCGTGACGCAGCGATCCGCATGGTCTTCCCGGACTACGATCCGAGCTGGCGCCACAAGCTCGTGCGCTCGGCGCCGACCGGCGCGATCATCGTCTTCTCGCTCGTCGTCGAGCGGCCCGACGGCACGACCGAGGAGCGCGTCATGCCGTCCGCCGCCTACCGCGCGCTGATCGCGGCGACGAACATGAAGCAGCGCGTGCGCAAGCTGATCGAGTACACGTGGGCCGACCAGCTCGGCTACGCGGTCATCGGCACGCCGAACCTGCTCGAGTTCGACCAGGGCTTCTTCGTCAAGGGCGGTGACGGCCTCGCCGACGTCAAGCCGATTGCGCACCTCTACAAGACGCAGGTCTATGCGCTTGCGCGGGCGCTCGGCCTGCCCGACGCGATCGCGTCGCGGGCGCCGACAACCGAGACCTTCTCGTTGCCGCAGACGCAGGAGGAGTTCTACTTCGGGCATCCGTATGAGCGGATGGATCTGCTCGTGTGGGGGCGCGACGGCGACGTACCGGCCTCGGATCTCGCCTCACGCGTCGGCCTGGACGCCGCCGCGGTCGACGCCGCCTACTGGGAGATCGACCGCCGCCGCGTCGCGACGCGCTACCTGCATGCTCCCGCGATCGTCCTCGACGACGAACCGGTCGCCGCCCCGGCGGACTGACATGTGCGGCATCGCCGGCATTGTTCGCGCAGACCTGGAGGCTCCGGTTCCGCTCGACGCGCTCCGGCGCATGGCCGGCGCGCTGCGGCATCGGGGACCGGACGGCTGGGGCATGGCGCGCACACCCGGCGCTGGCCTCGTCTCCACGCGCCTCGCGATCTTCGACGTGCCGGGCGGGTGGCAGCCGATGCGGGGCGAGCGCGGGTCACTGCTCGTCTACAACGGCGAGGTCTACAACCATCCGGAGCTGCGGGCGCAGCTCGGCAGCGAGCTCGCGACGACCTCGGACACGGAGGTCGTTCTGCGGCTGCTGGAGCGCGACGGCCTGCGCGCACTCGATCGCCTCAACGGTCAGTTCGCGTTCGCATGGTGGGAGCCGGCGGCGCGCCGTCTGACGCTCGTGCGCGACCGCTTCGGCGTGCGGCCGCTGCATTGGGCGGTGCTGCCGGACGGCGGGATCGTGTTCGGCTCGGAGGCGAAGGCGCTGTTCGCGAGCGGTGAGGTCGTGGCCGAGCCGGACCTCGCTGGGATCGACGAGACCTTCACGCTGTGGGGGCCGCGCGCGCCGCGCAGCGCGTTCCGCGGCGTCGCGCAGCTTCCGCCCGGGGGTCTGCTCGTGTGGGAGGACGGCGCGATCGTCGCGCGGCGCACGTGGTGGGAGCCGGACTACGACCCCGACGTTTTCGCTGCGCGCGCTGCCGGCACCGCGCCGGCCGCTCGCGTCGCCACGGCCGGCGTCCCCAATGCTGAGGAGCTGCCGGACCTGCTCACCGACGCCGTTCGCCTGCGCCTGCGCGCGGACGTGCCGGTTGGCACCTACCTCTCGGGCGGTTTGGACTCCTCGCTGATCACCGCGCTCGCCCAGCAGGCAAGCGACCACGAGCTGCGGACGTTCTCCGTCGCCTTCCACGACGCGCGCTACGACGAGCGCGCCTTCCAGCAGCAGGTCGCACAGGCGCTCGGGACGCGCCACCACGTCGTCGAGATCGGGCCGCGCGAGATCGCCGACGGCTTCCGCGACGCGGTCGCGCACGCCGAGACGCCGCTGATCCGTACCGCGCCCGTGCCGCTCATGCTGCTCGCCCGCGCGACACGCGAGCACGGCATCACCGTCGTCGCAACCGGCGAGGGCGCCGACGAGCTGTACTGGGGCTACGACCTCTTCAAGGAGACCGCCGTACGCGAGCTGCACACCTGCGACCCCGAGCGCGCGACCGCGCTGCTCGACCAGCTCTACCCCTACCTCGACGTGCCGGCCGAGCGCCGCGGACCGGCGTGGGCGCGCTCATTCTTCGAGGCCGGCTCGGCCGACGATCCGCTCTTCTCGCACCAGCCGCGCATCGCCGCGACGGGGATCGTGAGGGCCTTCTACCGCCCGGAGGTCGCGCACGCGCTCGCGAGCAACGGCGGCGATCCGCTCGCCCGCCTGCGTGCCGACCTGCCGCCCGCCTTTGGCCGCTGGAGCGCCCTCGAGCGCGCCGCGTACCTGGAGCTGACGACGCTGCTCGCGCCGAACCTGCTCGCCGCGCAGGGCGATCGCGTCGCGATGGCGCACGGCGTCGAGGGGCGCTTCCCTTTCCTCGATCATCGCGTCTTCGAGCACTCCGTCCGCCTGCCGCCCGAGCGAAAGCTCGGCCCCGGCCTGTGCGAGAAGGCGGAGCTGCGCGCGCTCGCCGCGAGGCTCTTGCCGGCCGAGGTCGCCGCGCGCACGAAGCAGCCCTACCGCGCGCCCGAGGTCGCCCCGTTCTTCGGCGATCAGGCGCCGGGCTGGGTCGAGGAGCGGCTCGAAGCGAGAGCGCTCGACGACGTCGGCCTGTTCGATCCGGTGCGCGTCGAGGGTCTGCTGCGCCGCTGTCGCACCGGAAAGGCGAGTGGGTTCCGCGAGGGGATGGCCCTCGTCGGCATACTGTCCACGCAGGTGTGGCACGAGCGCTTCTGCGGCGTTGGTACCGGGGCTGGGGCCGAGTGGCCCGCCGAGTCCACGGAGCCGCGGATCCTGCTCGACGCTGCCGAGAGGATCACGAGCCAGTAGGGGGAGCGGATGGGGGATACGGAGGTCGGCACGGGACTGCGCGCAGCGCTGCGCGCTTACATCGAGGAGGCGTTCCTCTACCTGCACCCGGACGTTGAGCTGGCCGACGACGACGAGTTCCTCGCGCTCGGCGTGATCGACTCGCTCGGCTTCGTCGAGCTCGTCGAGGAGGTGCAGACGCGCTACGGGATCGCCGTCGACGCGCTCGAGATCACGGAGGAGAACTTCGGTTCGCTCGACGCGCTCGTCGCGTTCGTCGAGCGGCGGCGCGGGGAATGACCCCCCGTCCGTCTCGCCCTGCGCGCAGAGGTCGCGCATGACCACGCTCGACGAGGATCTGCGCCGCTCTGCGGCAACCGCGCCGGGCAAGGAGGCGCTCGTCGCCGGCGAGCAGCGCCTGACGTTCGCGGAGCTGGACAGCGCCGCGAGCGCGCTCGCCGTCCGCCTGCGCGCACGTGGCGTCGCGCGCGGTGATCGCGTCGCCATCCTGCTGCCGAACGGCATCGAGGCCGCCATCGCGATCTACGGGACGCTGCGAGTCGGCGCCGCCTTCGTCCCGCTCAACCCGACGATCAAGGCCGACAAGCTCGCCTACGTGCTGGCCGACTGCGAGGCGACGGCGGTCATCACGGACGACGCACTCGCACCATGCGCCGAGGAGGCACGCGTACAGGCGCCGAGCGTGCGGCACGTGCTCGCCGGTCACGAGCACCATCCTGCCCTGCGGTCGCAGGACGACACCAGGGCAGGACGCTCCACCTCGTGGGGCCCGCCGATCAGCGTCGACCTCGCCGCAATCGTCTACACGTCCGGCTCAACCGGCCGCCCGAAGGGCGTCACGCTCACCCACGCCAATATGGCGTTCGCGGCCGGCTCGATCGTCGCGTACCTGGAGATGACCGCAGACGATCGCGTGCTGTGCGTCGTCCCGCTGTCGTTCGACTACGGCCTCTACCAGCTGCTGATGTGTGTGCGCACAGGCGCGACGCTGATCCTGGAGAGAGGCTTCGCCTTCACCGGCCGCGTGCTGGAGCTGCTCGTGCGCGAGCGGATCACCGGCCTGCCGGGCGTGCCGACGGTCTTCCAGGTGCTCACGAGCGCTGGCGCCAACGGCGGCGACCCCGCACACGACCTCCCGCACCTGCGCTTCCTCACCAACACCGCCGCCGCGCTTGTCCCCGCCACGATCGACGCGCTGCGCGCCGCCTTCCCGCAGACAAAGCTCTACTCGATGTACGGGCTGACCGAGTGCAAGCGCGTCTCGTATCTGCCGCCCGAGCAGCTCGACGTACGGCCCGAGTCGGTCGGGATCCCGATCCCCGGCACGGAGGTCTGGATCGAGGACGACGCAGGCAACCGGCTCCCGCCGGGCGAGGTCGGCGAGCTGGTCGTGCGCGGCGCGCACGTGATGCAGGGCTACTGGAACGACCCGGCCGCCACCGTCGAGCGGCTGCGGCCCGGTCGCTGGTCGTGGGAGCGCGTGCTCGCGACCGGCGACCTCTTCCGCCAGGACGAGGAGGGTTTCCTGTACTTCGTCGGACGCCGCGACGACATCCTCAAGTCGCGCGGCGAGAAGGTTGCCCCACGCGAGGTCGAGGCGGTCCTGCACGCGGCGGAGGGGGTGCGGATGGCCGCCGTCGTCGGCGCCCCGGACCGTCTGCTCGGCCAGGCGATCGTCGCCTACGTCGTCACCGACGACGAAGCCAGCCTCACACCCGCCCAACTGCGCCGCCACTGCCAACAGCACCTCGAGGACTACATGGTCCCCGCCCGCATCGAGCTGCGAGACCAACTCCCGACGACCCCCAACGGCAAGGTCGACCGCCGAGCGCTCGCCGAGCAGGCGACTGCGACGGCGGCGCGCTGAGCGCTACGCAGCGGGCCGCAGCGCGGGGTGGCGCAGATAGGTCGCCGGGTCGCACCGTTCCAAGATCGAGGCGACGGACCCGTAGCTCCGGCCGTGGAGGTCTTCGAGCGTCGCATGGCGGATGTCGTACTCCTCGCCGAGCTTGCTTGTCCACCAGCTGTCCGGCAGCTGATAGGAGGCGTGAGTCGGCCCATCCGCGTTCGCGAAGATCGCCACCTTCTCGACCCCCTCCACGCATGCGTGGTCGTCCGCGACGACGTAGCCGAGCGTCTCGAACGCAGCCTGGAAGCTCGCCAGCGTGCGCTCTCGCGGCACGCCCTCGGGCCAGTGCTGACCCTCGACGAACTCCGGCGGGATCGGCCACCACCACGCATCGACGATGCCCGCGGCCCAAGCGATGCAGTTGTAGTGTCCGTTGCGGCGGCTCGAGATCTCGAACCGACCCCTCCGAAGGCTCGGAAAGGCCGCCAGCACTCGTTCCTCAGCCGTCAACAAGTCCCCGCGCACGACCCCACGCCATCCAGGCGTCCACCGCTGCGTCGGCGTCCGCCGCGCGCTCCGCCGGGTTCTCGTCCACGAGCACCTTCAACGCCCACAACCACCGGCGCGGCTTGTCGCGCAGCTGCTCGAGGATCAACGGGACGACCTGGATGCCAAGCGCCAGGATTCGCTGATAGTCCGGGTGCAGCAAGATCTCATCCGTGGCGGAGGAGAAGGTCGTGTCCGTCTCCCACCGTTCGACGAGCAGCGCGAAGCGCTGGCGGATCTCCTCATCGCTGCGGAGCAACTGCATCAGCACCTGCTCACCGCCGTAGAACCGCCCCGGCGCCGTCTCGTCGAGCCGAACGTCGTCGACGAACGTCACCAGCTGGCTCGGCAATCTCTCATCGAGATACTGCTGGATGCCGGAGCGGTGGCCCGACAGGCGGTCGGGGACGTCGAACAAGCTCGGATTCATCACGCGTCGGCCTCGGGCTCGAAGCGCGCGATCTTGCCCTCGTCAAGGCAGGTGCGAAGCGTCTTCGTCTTCTTGATTCCGCGGTCCACCACGCGCTTAAGCGTAAGCAAATCGTTCTCATCGAGGGCGAAGCTCAACGTCTCGGCTCCACCCCCGCTCGACCAGGCGGTGATCTGGAGCATCTGGATGATCACCGCGCCACGCGGGCTCTCGGCGGCGTTGTCGGTGAACACCGGACGGATGTCGCTGACGATCCGTGCGGATCGGAACGGGCGGTCGTGTTGGAAGAGCAGGTCCGCCGCGGACGCGGTCGTGAGGATTGCATCCGCTGACAGCAGCGCTTGCAGACGGCGCTTGAGCTCACGCTGCCCGACCGGCGTCGGCGGCGCCAGGCCCTCCGCGCGACTGACCGCCTCGGCGAGCTTGGACACCTTCCACTCAAGCTGGCGGATCTGCACCCGTAGCGTCAGCAGGGCGCTCAGCAGATTGTCCGCCTCCTCGTGCAGCGACGACGGCAGCTGCTGGCGCAGGTGCTCGCCGAGCTGCTCGACCGACAGGAACGACGGGAGCTCGTCGACCCACGCGATGAAGGCGTCGGCGTCGGGCCTCGGCAGGTCCCGCAGCCGCGTCAGCGCACGCCGGTGGCGCTCTGGGACGGTCACCAGGCTCATGGGATCCGAGGCACGATCACGGGGTGGAGAGACGGTCGCCCGAGCAGATCCGGCGATTCTGCCAGCGCGCGCAGATGGACCTGATGCCGCGCCTGCCCGGCTGCGGTGCGGGCACGCTCATCGCGCGCCGGACGGAGCGGCGGCGGCGCCGAGCATCCCGCGCTCGTGCAGCAGCTCGGCGAGCTGGATCGCGTTGGTGGCCGCGCCTTTGCGCAGGTTGTCTGAGACGACCCACAGATCCAAAGCCCGCTCGTTGCCCGGGTCGCGGCGGATGCGGCCGACGAATACGTCGTCGTGACCGGAGGCGTCGATCGCGAGCGGGTAGATGCCGGCGCCGGGGTCGTCGAGCACGGTCACGCCGGGCGCGGCGGCCAGCAGCTCACGTGCCTGCTCCGGCGACAGCGGCTCGCGCGTCTCGACGTTGACCGCCTCCGAGTGCCCATTCACCACCGGCACGCGCACGCACGTCGCGCTGATGCGGATCGACTCGTCGCCGAGGATCTTGCGCGTCTCGTTGATGAGCTTGCGCTCCTCGTCTGTGTGGTCGTCGCCAGGGGCGAACGAGCCGGCGTGCGGAAGCGCGTTGAACGCGATCTGGTGCGCGTAGACCTCGACCGGCGCGCTCGCGCCGTGGAACACCGCGTGGGTCTGGTCGAGCAGCTCGTCGACGCCCTTCTTGCCGGTGCCGGACACCGCCTGGTAGGTCGAGACCACGAGCCGCTCGATGCCGGCCGCGTCGTGCAGCGGCTTCAGCGCGACCATCAGCTGCATCGTCGAACAGTTCGGGTTGGCGACGATCCCCTTGCGCGCGTCGGCGAGCGCGTCGGGGTTGACCTCGGAGACGACGAGCGGCACGTCGGCGTCCATCCGCCACTTCGACGAGTTGTCGACGACGATCGCGCCCGCCTCGGCGAAGCGCGGCGCCCACTCGCCGGAGGTCGAGCCGCCGGCGGAGAAGATCGCGAGGTCGAAGCCCTGGATCGTCTCGTCGGTCAGCGGCTGCACGACGCCGACGCCCTCGATCGTGGTGCCGGCCGAGCGCTCGGACGCGAACGGCACGATCTCGCGCGCCGGGAAGCCGCGTTCGTGCAGCAGCTCCAGCATCACGCCGCCGACCTGCCCGGTCGCGCCGACGACCGCGACGCGGTAGGTGGCTCCGGGGGTGGGCGGGCGGGAATCGGGTCCCGTCGAGTCCGCCGCGCTCACCGCGCCTGCTCCCCGATCGGCCGCTCGGCCTGGATGCCGTCCTCGCCCAGCTCGAACGCCCCGTGCAGCGCGCGCACCGCGTCGGCGACGCGGTCGCTGCGGATCACGCACGAGATCTTGATCGGCGAGGTCGAGATCATCTCGATGTTGATCCCTTCGCTCGCCAGCACGGCGAACACCTTCGCGGCGACGCCCGGGTGCGACTTCATCCCCGCGCCGACGATCGAGACCTTGCCCATCTCCGGCTCGCTGTCGAGGCCTCCGATGCCGAGCTCGGCGACGATCGGCTCGAGCGCTTCGCGCGCGATGCGCAGGTCGTCGCGCGGCACCGTGAACGACAGCTCGGCGCCTTCGCGCCCCTCGCCGAGCGGCTCGTTCTGGATGATCATGTCGACGTTGCAGTTGGCCTCGGCGAGCGCCTCGAAGATCCGCGCGGCCGCGCCCGGCTCGTCCGGGACGCGTTGCAGCGTGACGCGCGCCTCGTCGTTCGAGTGCGTGACGGCGGTGATGAGGGCGTGCTCCATGGTCTCCTGCTCTCCGACGACGAATGTACCGGGACCGTCCTCGAAGCTGGAACGGCAGTGGATGCGGACCCCGTGGTTGCGCGCGTACTCGACCGAGCGCAGCTGCAGCACCTTCGCGCCCGAGGCCGCCATCTCCAGCATCTCCTCGAACGACACCATCCCCAGCTTGCGCGCGTCCGGGACGATGCGCGGGTCGGCGCTGTAGACGCCGGACACGTCGGTGTAGATCTCGCAGACGTCGGCGCCGACGGCGGCGGCCAGCGCGACGGCCGTCGTGTCCGAGCCGCCGCGGCCGAGCGTCGTCACGTCGCGGTTCGTCGACATCCCCTGGAAGCCGGCGACGAGCACGATCATGTCCTCCTCGAGTGCCGCCTCGATGCGTTCGGCTCTTACGTCGAGGATGCGCGCCTTCGTGTGCGAGGTGTCGGTCACGATGCCGGCCTGCGAGCCGGTCAGCGAGATCGCGCGATGGCCGAGGTCGTTGATCGCCATCGCGCACAGCGCGCACGAGATGCGCTCGCCGGTCGACAGCAGCATGTCCATCTCACGCGGATCCGGGGTCGAGGAGATCTCGTCGGCCGCAGCGATCAGCTCGTCGGTCGTCTTCCCGCGCGCGGACAGCACCGCGACGACGCGGTTGCCTTGCTCGCGTGCGGCGACGATCCGCCGGGCCGCGCGCTTGAGGCGCTCCGCGTCGGCGACCGACGTCCCGCCGAACTTCATCACGACCGTTCCAGACATGGTGGCAAAGGGTAGTCGGGCCGGCCGGTGAGCGGCGTCCGGCAGGGCAGTCGACAGGGCGGTCGGCGGCGAGCGGCCCAAAGCCGCTCGCCGTCGAGGCGCACCAGACGGGACTCGAACCCGCAACGTTCCGCTTAGGAGGCGGCCCCTCTAGCCAGTTGAGGTACTGGTGCTCGCGCCCGCGCTCGATTAATCGAGCATTGTCAGCAGCGGCGTCGGCTCTGTCCCCCCGGCGCCGCAGCGTTCCCCTCCTTCGTCCACTGTAACCAGGAACGAAGAGAGCTGTCAAACGGCAGGAATCCGCCCCGGACTTGATTGACCCGGCTATGCTGAGCCGGACGTCGCGGCGAGGGGGATCGCCGGATTCGCCGCGCGCCAACACGCTCAGATGACCACGCGCACCGACGCCACCGGGGCCGCCGTCGCGGCCGTGCCGAACCTGCTCGACGAGCTCGACCGGGCACTCGCGCGCGTGGAGGACGGCGGCCCGCTCGCCTCGCTCGTCGTGCCGCACAACGTGCCCGGCTGCGACGTCTTTCTCGCCGGTCGCAGAAGCGGATGGGCCGCGGAGGCGGGCCCGGCCGTCGGTGGTGCGCTGACCGCGCATCCGGTCGTGCGTGAGGCGGAGCTGGACCCGGCCCGCAACCGGCTGCTGTTGCGGCTCGACGACGAGCGCGTCGCCGCGCTCGGCGCGGCGCTCGAGCTCGTGCAGGTCGACGCCTTCCTCGGCCGCGACCTCGCGACGACGGAGCGCTTCGTCGTCGACTACTGCGACCCGAACGCGACGAAGGCGCTGCACGTCGGCCATCTGCGGACCGTCGCGCTCGGGCACGCGCTCGGCTGCCTCGCCGCCTCCTGCGGCGCCGACGTCGTGCACCAGACGCAGATCGGCGACGTCGGCCGCCAGATGGGCGAGGCGATGGCCGGCTACCTGACCTTCTACGACGGCGAGACGCCCGAGAGCGCGGGCGTCAAGAGCGACCACTTCGTCGGCCGCTGCTACAGCCGCTACGTGCAGCAGCTGGCTCCGGCCGAGGTCGGCGGCGGCACCGCGGCCGACCCTGCACTCTCGCGCGAGGACGGCTCCTACGACGACCTCGCCGAGCAGCTGCTCGTGCGCCTCGGCGACGGCGATCCCGAGGTGACGGAGCTGTGGCGCCGCATGCGCGGATGGGCGCTGGAGGGCCACGACGCGACGGTCGCGCGCCTCGGCGTGATCTTCGACCGCGTCATCTACGAGGTCGACTTCCTCGAGGACACGCACGTGCTCACCGCGAGAGCGCTTGAGCAGGGGATCGTGCGGCGTTCTGACGACGGTGCGGTCATCTCGCACGAGCGCGAAGACGGCCACCTGCTGCTGCACCGGCCCGACGGGTTCCCGACGACGCACATGCGCTGCATGGGGATGTGGCACCTGACGGGCCGCGACCTGCTTGCCGGCTCGACGTCGCTCGCGCTCGTGGGCGATGAGTGGGAGCCGCTCGTGCAGCAGGGTCCCGCCGTGCTGGAGGGCCTCGCCGCCGGTGGCGAGATCCACCCGACGCACTGGGTCGTGCACGGAATGGTCACGAGCGGCACGCGCGCGATCAAGTCGAGCGGCGGCGCGCCGTGGCTGGTCGACGACCTGCTCGATGACCTCGTCGCGGACCCGCGGGTGCAGGAACTCGCGCACGAGCGCGTCACTGCCGAGCGGCTCGCCGCGATCGCTGCGCTCGGCATCTGCATCGACATACACCCGCGCAAGGCACTCCCGCTCGACCCCGAGATGCTGCTGGACGACAAGGCCAACGCCGGCTGGACGCTGGCGCGCGCGTGGGCGCTCGCATGGCAGCCGCGCTTCGACGGCGATCCGAGCCCCGCGCCGGAGGACCCGGACTACCGCTCGCTCGTGCTGCGCTCCCAACTGCACCGTCGTCTGGCCGAGCGCTCGCTGCGCTCGCTCGACGTCCGTCCGGTCCTCGGACTGCACGTCCACGCGGCCGAGTGGTTCCTTACACAGGAGGATCCCTCGCCGAGCGTCGCACGCGCAATGCGCGGCTTGCTGGAGATCGGTATGCGCACGCTCGGATTGGCTCCAGATCCCCTGCGATCCGGCATCTGAGCTGGTAATGTCGAACGCAGTTGGCGCACCTGGGGAAGGCGCGCCTCTGGGGGAGCGAGGATGCGTCCCGCTTGCGTCGCAGCGGCGGTGACCGATCCCTCGCCATCATCGCGATGAGGGGGAAGTGATGCGGTCCAAGCTCGGACTCGACGCCGGTCTCGTGCGTTCCTGTCGCGCCGCCGCGGCGAGGGTTGCCGCACAGGTGGCCGAGGCGACCGCTGGCAGGACCACCGTCGCCGTCGAGCGCACCGTCGCCCGGATGCTCGGCGTCGACGGCGTCGACCCGCATGACGTACCGCTCCCGAACGCGCTCGTCGACCACGTCGCGGACTTCGACGGGATTCCGCGCGGCGTCGCGGCATGGGTCGGCAACGCGATGGTGCAGACGGATCGCTCGGCGCCCGAGGTGGCCGCCGCTGTCGGCGACGGCTCGCTCTCACTCGGCGAGCTCTCGTGGGCCGACCGTGAGGCCATCGAGCGTGCCGTGGCGGACGCGCACGAGAAGACGCTCGCGGCGATGAGGGCCCGCTGCGCGGAGCGCGACGCGCTGCGCGAGCAGCTCGGCGAGCAGCCGCGGCCGCATCGCTACGTGCTCACAGCGACCGGCAACGTCTACGAGGACCGCGACCACGCGCTCGCGGTCGCACAGGCGGGCGGCGACATCATCGCGGTGATCCGCTCGACCGCTCAGAGCCTGCTCGACTACGTGCCGTACGGCCCGACGACCGAGGGCTACGGTGGCACCTTCGCTACCCAGGCGAACTTCCGCATCATGCGCGAGGCGCTCGACGAGTGGTCGCGCGCTAACGGCCGCTACGTGCGCCTCTCCAGCTTCTGCTCCGGGCTCTGCATGCCGGAGATCGCCGCGATGGGCGCGGCCGAGGGCCTCGACAACATGGTCAACGACGCGCTCTACGGGATCCTCTACCGCGACCTGAACATCCTGCGCACGATGATCGACCAGCGCGTCTCGCGGGCCGTCAACGGCAGCTTCGGGATCGTCATCAACACCGGCGAGGACAACTACCTTCGCACGGCCGACGCGCTCGAGGCGGCGCCCTCGGTCGTCGCCTCGCAGTTCATCAACTACTTCCTCGCGCGCGACTGCGGCGTGCCGGACGAGCAGATCGCGCTCGGCAACTCGTTCGAGATCGGTCCGTCGATCGAGAACGGGCTGCTCTACGAGTGGGCGCACGCGCAGCTCACGCGCGAGCTGTTCCCCGACTGCCCCGTCAAGTACATGCCGCCGACGCGGCACATGGACGGCAACCTCTTCATGACGCACGCCTGCGACACGCTCTTCAACCTCATCACGGTCGCGACCGACCAGGAGATCCAGACGATCGGCATCCCGACCGAGGGGATCTTCACGCCGCACATCCACGATCGCGTGCTCGGCATGGAGGGCTCGAACTACGTCTTCACGGCGGCGCGCGACCTCGGCGACGAGATCGAGTTCAAGCCCGGCGGCTTCATCCAGAGCCGCGCTGCCGAGGTCCTGAGGGATGCGCACGCGATGCTGGAGGAGATCGTCGAGATCGGCCTGTTCGCGGCGCTCGAGCGCGGCATGTTCGGCGACGTCTCGCGTTCTCGCGACACCGGCCGCGGCGGCGAGGGGATCGTCGAGGTTGCCGAGGGCTATCTCAACCCGCTGCACGGCGCGGTGGAGGCGCCCGCCGGTGTCTAGCGTTGCGGGCCGCGCCTCGCTCGAAGCGGTCCGGCCGTATGGGGACCACCTCGACGACGGCCTCGTCCAGATGAGCTTCACGCTGCCGGTCGACCACGGCCCGCTCGCGCGCGAGGCGGCGCTGGCGCTCGTCACGCAGATGGGGCTCGTGCGCCCGGAGATCGTCCACGCGAAATCGCTGACCAAGGGCTACACGTACTTCGTCGTCTTCGCCCAGTGCAACCACACCGTCGACTGCAGTCAGCTCGGAGCCACCAGCTCGTCCACGAGGGCGATGAGCGAGGAGCAAGTCGACGCGTACATCGGGGAGCACATCGCCCGCCCGCTCGTCGTGATCGGTGCGAGCACCGGCACCGACACCCACAGCGTCGGGATCGACTCGATCCTCAACCTCAAGGGCTTCGACGGCCGCCACGGCCTCGAGGCCTACCACTGGTTCCGCGCCCACAACCTCGGCAGCCAAGTCCCGAACACCGCCCTGCTGGCGAAGGCGTTCGAGCTGAGGGCCGACGCGATCCTCGTCTCGCAGACGGTCACGCAGCAGGGGCTGCACCTGCACAACCTGACCGAGCTCGTCGAGCTGGTCGAGGCGGAAGGCAAGCGGCGCGATGTGCTGCTGATCTGCGGCGGCCCGCGCATCTCCGACGAGCTGGCGAAGGAGCTCGGCTTCGACGCCGGCTTCTCGAAGGGGACCTACCCCAACGACGTCGCCGCCTTCATCGCCCAGGAGATCGCGGCGCGCGAGGGGCGCTCGGCCGACGCCTCCGCGGCGGCGTAGGCGCTTGGGCACGTGCAGATCTCGGACGCGATCGAGCCGGCCGCGCGCGTGGCGCTCGTCGGCTTGGCGAAAAACAGCGGCAAGACGGTCGCGCTCGGCGCGATCCTCGGCGAGCTGGAGGCGCGCGGCGAGACGGTCGGCGTGACGTCGCTCGGCCGCGACGGCGAGTCCTCCGACGTGCTGGATGACGCGATAGCGAAGCCGCCGATCCGCCTCCCGCCGATGGCGCTCGTGGCGACGACCGACACGCTGCTGGAGCGCAGCGGCGTGCGCGCCGAGGTGCCGGTCCGCACCGAGCACCGCACGCCGCTCGGGCGCGTCGTCGTCGCGCGGCTGCTGGAGCGCGGGACGGTTGAGGTGGCCGGGCCGGTCGCCGCGCAGGATGTCGGCGAGGTGGTGGAGACGATGCGCAGGCTCGGCGCCGCGCGCGTGCTCGTCGACGGTTCGATCGACCGTCGCGCGGGCGCCTCGCCGCGCCTTGCGGATGGGGTCGTGCTGTCGACCGGCGCGGTGCTGAGCGCCGACCTCGACCAGCTCGCGCGCCGCACGAAGGCTGCCGTCGACCTGCTGACGCTCGGCGCGGTCGAGGATGCGAGGCTGCGCTCGCGCGCGGCAGCTTTGCGCACGAGTGCTTTGTTGCTCGACGGTGGAGACGCGATTCCGCTCGATACCTCGATCGTGCACGACCGCGTCGAAGGGATTGTCCCGCTGATCCGTGCCCGCCCCGATGTGTGCGCGGTCGTTGTCAGAGGCGCGCTGTGTGAGCCGTTGCTCGAGCAGGTCGGGCGCGCACGCCGCGGTGCTCCGCTCACCGTGATCACCGGCGACGCGACGAGAGTCTTCCTCGGGCGCGGCACGTGCGCGCGCCATCGCTCCCGCGGCGTGATGCTCGCGGTACTCGCGCCGATCCCGCTGCTGGCGGTGACGACGAATCCGATCGCGCCGTTGCGCCATCGCTTCGATGCGGGGGAGCTGCGGGCGCGCATCGCGGCCGAGCTGCCGGGGGTCCCGGTGCTCGACGTGCTCCTGTCGGCGCCGTCTGCGGTTCCGGTCTGAGTCTGTTGCGCTCCGCTCACGCGTGCGTCGGGTCCGTCGCGCACCCGGTGGGCATCGAGGGGGAAGAGCAGCTGCTGTGGCGCCACCGCTTGCGCTCCTCCGCAGCTCCGTAACACACCGGATTTACGACAGCGAACTAGACCCTCGTATGCGGGGTCTGATTCGCTGTCCTCAGAATCCGGTGCATCGGAGGCGCCGAGAGTGCGCAAGCCCGGACCCGGACCGCGACGAAAGACGCACAGACCGCCTACATCACAGCTGCTGCTGCCCGCTCCCTCGTTGCCCATCGGCGGACGCGAAGTCCGCGGCGCTCGCGTGAGCGGCGCTCACGCAAGCTGCCAGTGGCCAGTTCAGCTCAGTCCAACCGCCGCCGACCCGCGAACGCGCGACCCAGCGTCAGCTCGTCGGCGTACTCCAGGTCCGCCCCGACGGGCAGCCCGCTCGCGAGGCGCGTGACGGTCACGTCCGGTGAGCGCTCGTGCAGCTGCTCGGCGATGTGCAGCGCGGTCGCCTCGCCAGTCGTCGTCGGGTTGGTCGCGAGCACGACCTCGCGGATGCCCTCGACCTGCCCGTCGGCGGAGGCGGGCGGGTGCGTCCCAGCCACCCGTGCGAACAGCTCCGCGATCCGCAGGTCGTCGGGATCGACACCGTCGATCGGCGACAGCGCTCCGCCGAGCACGTGGTAGCGGCCGTGGAACTCGTGCGTGCGCTCGACGGGGATGATGTCACTCGGCTCCTCGACGACGCACACGATCGCGGGGTCACGCCGCTCGTCGGAGCAGATGCGGCAGCGCGGCCCATCGGCGAGGTTGAAGCAGATCTCGCACAGCCCGATCCGCTCCTTCACCTCGCGGATCGCGTCGGCGAGCGCAAGCGCGTCCTCCTCGGAGGCGCGCAGCAGGTGAAACGCGAGCCGTTGCGCCGTGCGCCCGCCGATGCCCGGCAGCTTGCCGAGCTCCGTGACGAGCCGCTGGACGGGTGGGGAGAAGCTCGACAGTGCCGCCGCCTAGAAGCCCGGCAGCCCGAGCCCGCCGCCCGGCCCGCCGAGGCCGCCGGTGATGCCGCCGAGCTTCTTCGAGGCCAGCTCCTGCGCCGCGCGCAGCCCCTCGTTGACGGCCGCGAGCACCATGTCCTGCAGCAGCTCGACGTCCTCGGGGTCGACCGCCTCGGGGTCGATCGCGATCGACTTGACGTCGAGGTCGCCGCTGACCTTCACGGTCACCATGCCGCCGCCGGCGGAGGCCTCGACGACCTCATCCTTCAATGCCTCCTGCGCGGCCACCATCTCGGCCTGCATCTTCTGGACCTGCTTGAGCATCTGCTGCATGTTCGGCTGCGGCATCAGGCCCCTTCCTCGTCGTCGATCAGCTCCTCTGCGTCGAACTCTGCCACGAAGCGGTCGACCAGATCGTCGTCCGTCGGCGTCGTGACCATCGGCGCACCGGTCGGCTCGGCAGCGGCGACCTCGCGCAGCTCGTAGCGCGGCCGCAGCACGGTACCGGCGATCGCGCGCACCGTCTCCGCGACCCGCTGGCGGTGCTCGTCGCGCTCCGCCGTGCCCTTGAAGAACGACTCCTCGCGCGCGAACGCGAACGTCGCCTCGCCACCGTCGACCTCAACCGGCTGGGCCTTCTCGAGCGCTGCGCCCAGCAGCCCGTTCTCTGCGCGGACCGCGTCAACGACCGCCGGCCACAGCTCGCGCAGCGCAGCGAGGTCGAGCTCGCCGCTCGGGACCGGCGGCGCGGCCGGTGCCGGCTCGGCCACGGCAGGCGCCCCCTCCGGCGGAGCGGCGGCTGCGACTGCAGCAGCCGTCATGGGAGCGAGCCCGCTCGTCGAGCCGTTCGCGACCGGTGGCGCAGCAGGGGCAGGCTCCGCGGCCAGCGGCGCGGCCTTCGTGGGCGGCGCGGGAGGTGCCGGCGCGGCAGCAGGTTCCGGCGGAACTGCCGAAGCAGGCTCGGCCTGCAAGGCAGGGTCGGCTGCGGACGGCGGCGCAACCGGTGAGGGCTGGGCCGCCGGTGTGGGCGGCGCCTGCGGCGGAGCTGTCACGGGTGCAGACGGCGCCTGCACGGCAGCGGGCGCGCGCGCCGGAGTAGCCGCAGTCGCGGCGGCCGTCACTGCGGCGGCGGACGCGCCACCGGCCAGCTGCGTCTCCAAGCGGTCGATACGCGCCAGCAGCGCACGCGCCGAGGGGTCGACCTCCGGCGCGGCTGCCTTCACGAGCGCCAGCTCGAGCTGGATGCGCGCCTGCGCGCCGCTCGCGAGCGCCTCCAACGCGTCCGACAGCAGGTCGAGCAGGCGCACGACATCCTGGCGACCGAGCGCTGTCGCCTGCGCGGCGAGCCGTGCGTCGCGCTCGGGCGTCAGTCGCAGCTCCGCCGGCACCTCGCCGAGCACCTGCACGGCCAGCAGCTCGCGTGCGTGCGCCTCGAGCTCCCGCACGAGTTGCCCCGCGTCCCGGCCAGACTCGGCGAGCCGCGCGACCGCCAGCAGCGCCGCGCGCGCGTCGTGCGCGACGACCGCGTCAACGGCGCCGAACAGCGCCTCAGCGTCCGCGACGCCGAGCACTGCGAGGACCTCCTCGACGGTGATCTCGCCACCGTCCACGCCGCCATACGTCGTCAGCTGCTCAAGCGTCCCGAGCGCGTCGCGGAACGAGCCCGTCGCGTGGCGCGCCACCAGCGCGAGCGCGGCGTCCGGGATCGCGATCTGCTCCTGATCGGAGACGCGCCGCAGCACGCCGCCGATCTCCTCGACGGTCGGACGCTGGAAGTCGAAGCGGTGGCAGCGGTCGACGACTGTCGGCAGCACCTTGTTCGCCTCCGTCGTCGCGAGCACGAAGATCGTGTGCGGGGGCGGCTCCTCGAGCGTCTTGAGGAAGGCGTTCCACGCCTGCGGGGAGAGCATGTGCGCCTCGTCGAGGATGTAGATCTTGTTGCGGCCGGAGACGGGTGCGTAGCCGACTCTGTCGCGCAGGTCGCGGATGTCGTCGACCGAGTTGTTCGACGCCGCGTCCATCTCGATCACGTCGAGCGATGTGGCGGACGCGATCGAGATGCACGAGTCGCAGACGCCACACGGCGTCACGGTCGGGCCGTGCTCGCAGTTCAGGCAAGCGGCGAGGATCTTCGCCATGCTCGTCTTGCCGGTCCCGCGCGAGCCGACGAACAGGTACGCGTGGTGGACCTTCCCCCGCTCGACTGCGTTACGCAGCGTGCGCACGACGTGCGTCTGCCCGACCACCTCGTCGAACGTGCGGGGACGATGGCGGCGATAGAGCGACGGGCCGGCGGACACGGGACATCTGAGTCTAGATGGTCGACCCCACGATCTCGCGGCGCGCGGGTCACGCTGGGCGGCGCTGGGCGCCACACGGCGTCTCGCCAATGCCACCAGCATTGGCTTCGACACCGCGCGTCGCCCAGCATCCGCCCATCGCACCCCTCGCATCCACGATCTCGTGCACTCGACCATCTCTCACTCACGGCGCAGACCCCCGCCGCGCGTGCGCGTCGATCCGGGGCCGTGCGACCCCTCCTCGACCGCCCCGCGGCCTATGCTGCCGCCGTGCCCGAGCGCCTGCGATCGGAGGGCGTGGTCCTCGTCCCGGCTCTCCTCGCGGTCGGCCTATTCGTCTACTGGGGCGCGCACGGTGGCGGCTACGAGCCGACGACGTGGGAGCCGTCCGCGCTACTCGTGCTCGGCCTGCTCGTCGCGAGCGCGGCGGGCCTCGGGCTCGGTCGCCTGCGCGCGTCGCGCCCGCTTCTCATCGCGCTCGCGCTGCTGACGGCGTACGTCTGCTTCTCCTACCTGTCGATCGCGTGGGCGCCGTCGCCGGGCGAGGCGCTCGACGGCAGCAACCGCGCACTGCTGTTCCTGATGCTGTTCGCGCTCTTCGCGCTGCTGCCGTGGCGCGCCTGGACGACACTCGTCACGCTCAGCGCCTTCGCACTGGGGATCAGCACGATCGCCGTCGTCACGCTCGCGCGGCTCGGCAGCGCGGACCAGATCCCGGCGCTCTTCAACGGCACGCGGCTCGACGCGCCGGTTGGCTACGTGAACGGCTCGGCGGCGCTGCTGCTGATCGCCGCGTTGGTCTCGATCGCGCTGGCCGCCCGCCGCGAGCTGCCCGTCCTGCTGCGCGGGCTGCTGCTCGCCCTCGCCGCCGCGGCGCTCCAGCTGTCGGTGCTGTGCGAGAGCCGCGGGTGGCTGTTCGCGCTGCCGATCGTGCTCGTGCTCTCGCTGCTGCTGACCCCGGGCTCGGACCGGCTGCGCTTCGCGCTGTGGGGGATCGTCCCGTTCGCCGGCAGCGCGCTGGCGCTCCCGGCGCTGCTCGACGTCTTCACCCAGGCCGACGAGGCACCGACTGCGGCAGCAACGCTGCAGGCACTGGTGCGCACCTCGGACCATGCAGCCGACGTCGCCCTGCTCGTCTGTACAGGCGTGCTCGCGGTCGGCTTGGCGCTTGCGGCGCTCGATCGGCGCACGACTGTGACGGCCGGCGTTGCGCGCGGCGCGAACCGCATCGGTGTGGGAATCGCGCTGCTCGCCGTGTTGGCGGCGATCGCCGCCGGGCTTGTGCTGACCGATGGCCGCCCGGACCAGCGCATCGCGGACTACTGGAACCGCTCGAACGGCTATCAGACGACCGCGCCGGGCAGCTCCCGCTTCGCCGCCGTCGGCAGCAACCGGCCGGACTTCTGGCGCGTGTCGCTAAAGGCGTTCGCGGACCACCCGTTCGGCGGCCTCGGGCAGGATAACTGGGGTGCCTACTACCTGCGCGAGCGCCGCAGCAGCGAGCAGCCGCGCTGGACCCACAGCTTTGAGCTGCGCCTGCTGGCGCACACCGGCATCGTCGGCTTCCTGCTGTTCGTCGGTTTCCTGATCTCAGCGGCGACGGCGGCGTTGGCGGGCCGCCCTCGCGCCGGGCGGACGGTCGCCGCCATCGCCGCGATCGCGCTGCTGCCGCTCGTCGTCTGGCTCGTGCACGGCTCGGTCGACTGGTTCTGGGAGATCCCGGCGCTGAGCGGACCGGCGCTCGCGTTCCTCGCGCTTGCAGGAGCGTTGATGCGCCAGCCCCGGTCTTCCCCCACCGCAGTTTTTGAGGTGCCCGCGTCGTCGATTGAGGGTGCGGATGCGGCAGGGCGGACGGTCCCCGCGACGGAGCAGCGGACGCCGACCGGAGCCGCCGTGCGCTCTGGGCGCGGGCGTGTCGTACTGACAGTCGGCCTCGGCGCGCTCGCACTGCTCGCGGCCGTCGCCATCGCGCTGCCGTACCTCGCGGAGCGCGAGGTCGCGGCCGCCAGCAGCGGCTGGCCGAGCGACCCGGCGCGGGCGTTCGAGCGGCTCGATCGCGCGGCGGACCTGAACCCGCTCAGCTCGCGACCGGAGCTCGTCGCAGGCGTGATTGCGCTGGAACTGGGTCGGTCCCGGGCTGCCGAGCAGCGCTTCTCGGCAGCGCTCGAGCGCGATGGGGGGGACTGGTTTGCGTACTTCGGCCGCGGCCTCGCCCTGTCGGCGCTCGACGAGCGCGCTCGCGCGCGCCTACAATATGAACGAGCCCGTTCGCTTGACCCGGCCGAGCCACTCGTGCGCGAGGCGCTCAGCCGTGTCGAAGGACGGGATCCGCTCACCGCTCGGGAGGCGTTCGGCAGCTTGCGCCGCGACGTCCAACGCCTCTCAGGCAGTGTCGGCGGTCCTTTCGGGGCCGATCCGACGGTCTGAGTAGAGCCTTCTGCGGTTGTGGGTGCGGCAAGTTGCTGCTACTTTGAGGCGCAATTCGCCAAAAACGCATGAAAAAGTAGGTTTGAAGCGCCCTGGCGCGCTTCGTGCCAACCAATACAAGGATGGGAAGGGATTGGTTCGAATGAAGCGACTCGCCTTGCTCATGGCCGTGGTCGCCCTCGCGCTTGTGGTCGCCGTTCCGGCGTATGCACAGACCGCGACGAGCGACGCCTACGCCGGAAAGGGCGGTGGGATCGTCGGCACCGTCGATAGCGGCAATGGACCGTCCGCGTCGGCACCGCAGCAGGTTCAGGTTGCCAGCTCCAGTGATGACGGCTCGCTGCCGTTCACCGGTCTGGATATCGGCCTGCTTGCACTTGGTGGCGTTGCGCTCGTCGGTGTGGGCGTTGGCCTGCGTCGATTCGCGCGGCCGCTCAGCTAGTTCTGAGCGCACGACAGATGGGTACCGCCCGGACGCGCGGGAGATGAGGTTGCGATGGCGATCGGCTCAGACACGAGCACGGCCGATCGCCTCGCGTCCTCGCCCGATCGCCGGAGCGGTGACCCGCCGCCCCCGCAGACTGCACCACCCGCTCAACCTCCGGCGGAGAACTGCCGAAGAGGTGTCCAGAGCGACGTGGCCTCAGCCCTTACCGAGCATTTCACCAGCGATTCCAGCGCCCGCCTGACCGCCGACCTGCATGCAGCACGCGATCGGCGGGTCCGTCGCTCTCGCCGGGCTCGCCTGACGTATCGCACCGCCGACGCCTCGATGCTGCTGGGGGCTGCTGTGACGGCGATCGTCGCCGCGCCCGTGCCCAGCACATTGGCGAACTTCGCCTGGGCGATTGCCTACGCGGGGCTGACGCTCGTGATCCTCGAGGCGCGCGGCTTCTACGGCTTCCGCCTGCAGGACACGCCCGTCGACGCCGTCGCGCGCATCTTCGCCGCGACCTCGATCGCGGCGATGACGCTCACGTTCGCACGCGCCGTCCTCAGCGACGACGGGACGCTGACCGCGCAGACCGTGCGCCTGTGGGCCTTCGCGCTCGTCTTCCTCGGCGCCGGGCGCGTCGGCATCACACTCGACCGCCGTCGCGCGCTGCGCCGCGGCGAGACCGGCTTCAACACGCTCATCATCGGCGCCGGCAGCGTCGGGCACCTGATCGCGAGACGCTTGCGGGAGCGGCCCGAGTTCGGCCTGCGCCCGATCGGCTTCCTCGACAAGGACCCGATGATCGAGGGCGAGGACGAGGACGGCCTGCGCGTACTCGGCGCCAGCTGGGACCTCGAGCAGGTCGTGCAGCGCTACGACGTCGAGCAGGTCGTCGTGACCTTCTCGACCGCGCCGCACGCCGTGCTGCTCGGCATGATCCGCCGCTGCCGCGAGCTGGGCGTCGAGGTCGTCGTCGTCCCGCGCCTGTTCGAGGAGGTCTCGAACCGCGTCGAGGTCGAACACCTCGGCGGCGTCCCGCTGCTGCGCGCGGCGACCGTCGACCCGCGCGGCTGGCAGTTCGGGATCAAGTACACGATCGACCGCGTCGTCGCGGCCGTGGCACTGCTGTTCCTCGCGCTGCCGTTGGGCGTGCTCGCGCTCGCGGTGCGCTTCAGCTCCCCGGGGCCGATCTTCTTCCGTCAGCGTCGCGTCGGTCTCGACGGCCGCGAGTTCGACATGCTCAAGTTCCGCTCGATGCGGGTCGCGCCGCCGTCCGAGTCCGAGTTCGTGCCCGAGGCGGGCCAGGCCCCCGGTGGCGTCGAGGGCGACGACCGCCGCACGCGTGTGGGCGAGATCATGCGCCGCCTGTCGCTCGACGAGCTGCCGCAGCTGTTCAACATCCTGCGCGGCGACATGGCGATCGTCGGCCCGCGCCCAGAGCGCACCAACTTCGTCCGCTCCTTCGAGGAGCACGTGTACCGCTACGGCGATCGCCACCGCGTCAAGTCCGGCCTGACCGGCTGGGCGCAGGTCCAGGGGCTGCGCGGGCAGACGTCGCTCGACGACCGCGTCGAGTGGGACAACTACTACATCGAGAACTGGTCGCTCTGGCTCGACCTGAAGATCATCCTGATGACGGTCCCGGCGTTGCTCGGGCGCCACGACGTCGAGTAGGCGGCGCCTCCTAGCGGTCACGGGGGAGCCCGCTGCCGGAGGCGGCGCGAAAATGGACCGTGCACCCTCCGTCGAAGCCGGTTCCGGGGCGCTGACGTCATCCGCAGGCTCCGGACAGGCACTCCCGCAACGCATGGCGGAGGCCGCTTAAGGCTGCTTCCTTCCGGACCTGACCTGGTTCACGGGTCGCCATCGCGCGGGACCTGGCCATCGACGCCTGCGAGCGACGAGCTGACCCCCGGAGCCGCACCCCTCGAGAGGGAATTCGGCCCCGCTAGAGCGGATTGCAGGTACAGGGCACCGCTACCTCCCCGCCTAGCACGGTCCGCGGGCGATCATACTGCCCGCGGCGTCTCGGCGGCCTGCGCGATCACCGCGGCCATCTCGGCCCGGAAGCGCGCGCGGCCGAAGCCGCGGGCGTTCTCGCGCGGTGCGGCCGGATCGAGCGGCAGCGCTTCAAAGCGCGCGATCGCCGCTGCGACCGCTTCCGGCGTCTGCGTGTCGAACAGGACGCCAGTGGCGCCGTCGCGCACCGTCTCGCGTGCGCCGCCAATGCCGTAGGCGATCACCGGCAGCCCGGCGGCCTGTGCCTCGACCGGCACGATCCCGAAGTCTTCCTCGCCCGGGAACAGCAGTGCCCGGGCGCTTCCGAGCAGCGCGTCGCGCTCCTCGTCGGACACGCGCCCGAGCAGCTCAGCGTTCGGTCCCGCCTGCGCCCGCACCACTTCGAGCGCGCGGCCGCCGCCGGCGACCTTCACGGTGCGGCCGGCGAGGGCGGCGCCCGCGAGTGCCAGATCCACGCGCTTGTACGGCACGACGCGTCCGAACACGAGGTAGAAGCCTTCGTCGCCGGTGGCAGGCGGCCGCCGCTCGATCTGGAGGTAGTGGTCGACGTCGACCGGCGCGTGCACGACGTGCGCCTCCCGCCCGTAGAAGCGTCTGATGCGCGCCGCGACGTAGGCCGAGTTGGCGACGAACACGTCCGGACGGGAGGCGCCGGCGAGGTCCTTGCGACGCAGGTAGCCGAGCAGCGGCGGCAGCATCAGCCGCGTCGCGCGACCGATCTCCTCGCCGGCGAGGAACTCCGGCTCCCATGCGTAGCGCATCGGCGTGTGGCAGTAGCAGACGTGCAGCGTGCCGGGCGGGGTGTGGACGTTCTTCGCGTTCGCGTGGCTGCTCGACAGCACGAGGTCGAAGCCCGACAGGTCGAACGACTCGAACGCTCGGTTCATCAGCGGCAGCAGCTTCGGGTAGTTCGACACGGCGCCGGGGATGCGGTTCAGGAACGAGGCATGCACCGGGCGTTCCGTGATCTGCGGCGGCCACGGTCTCGGGTCGTAGACGGATGTGAACAGCTCCGCGTGCGGGAACAGTTCCAGCAGCTCCAGCACGACGTCCTCAGAGCCGCCGGGGATCGTCAGCCAGTCGTGTACAACCGCGACGCGCGGGAAGCGGGCGCGCAGGTCATCGATGAGGGCGGATGCGTCGGCGGGGGCGGGCGGCGAGGGGAGGGGGCTCACCGGCTGCGCTCCACGGCGGCGCGGAAGTCGGTCCACTCGGCGGCGTAGGGCGCGATCCGAGCGCACAGCGTCTCGAGCTCGCGCCAGCCGGCGTCGGACTCCCAGCCCCAGTGCAGCACGAGCGGGGTCCACAGCCCGGTTTGCCCCTCGATCGCACGTTCGGCGGCCGGCAGCACCTCGCGTGCGTGTCCGTAGTACGGCGCGTACGCGGGCAGGTAGACGGCGCCCTCGCGCCACACGGGCGTGCGCTGGAAGCCAATCCGCCGGATCGACTCGGGTCCGCCGCAGACGATCGGGAAGCGTTCCGCGAGCGCGGGCCACTGGACGGCGTCGAAGCGGTTGTAGGGGGCGACGAAGACGTCCGGGTAGATGCCGTGGCGGTCGAGCTCGGCGAGCGCCTCGTCGAGCAGGGCCGCAGTGGCCGTCTCGTCGAGTCCGCACAGTTCGGAGTGTCTACGTGGCGAGGCGAAGCGCGTGCGGTGGTCGCGCCCGTGCAGCGCGATCGCGACGCCCGCGGAGCCCGCCGCGTGGCGCAGCAGCGCAGCCTCCTCATCGGTCAGGGCCCGCGACTCGGTGCCGGACGGATCGAGCGGCGCTCTGCTCACGCGCGGCAGCGCGGCGACGAGGTACGGCACGCCGGCCGTCTGCAGGATCTCGTGAAAGCGCGCGAAGCCCGCCGACCCGAACCGCTCCGGGTCATCCCACGCCTGGTAGTGCGGGAACTCGTCGACCCGCACGAGGAACCGCGGCGGCGCAGCCGCCTTCTCGCCCAGCACCGCGCGCCGCGCCGCCACCAGCGGGGCATCGACCGCGCCCTCATGGTCGAGCCGCCCCAGCTTGCGCTCGACGTCCTGCACGAAGCGCAGCGGCGCGGACGGGACCGGCTGCGCACGCACCGCATCGAGCACGGGTGCGACCGTGGCTTCCTTCGGCGCCAGCAGGCCCGCGTCGATCTCCGCATCGAGCAGCAGCCGAGCACTGCGCGCGGCATCGACGTCGGGGGCAGCGGTCGCGATCACCGGCGCGAGGCTACAACGCCGATCGGGCGGGTGGGGTCCCGGGTGCGCGACGTGAACCGCGCAATCGCGCACGCCGATCGGGCGGGTGGCAGTGAGGATGCACGTGCGGCCGCCGGCAGGCGGACGTGCGCGCACCCGGAGGGGCACCGCCGGCGAAGCCGGGGGTCAGGACCCGCCCGCCAATTACGCTCGACCCAAGCCGGACCGCAGCCGACCAGCTTGCGATCATGCCGCACATGCCGGAGGCGCCATCCCCCCGCTTGCAGGATCGCGACATCGTCTGCGTCGGCTTCGCCGACTGGGACACGGACCTGTGGACGAACCAGCACCACCTGATGTCGCGCCTCGCCCGCGACAACAACGTGCTGTTCGTCGAGTCGCTCGGCCTGCGCCAGCCGCAGCTGGCCGGCCGCGACGTCAAGCGGATCCTGCGGCGCCTGCGCCGGGGCGTCGCGCCGCCCCGCTCGGCCGACGGCCTGTACGTGCTGTCGCCGCTCGTGGTCCCGCTGCACCGCTTCGCGGCCGTGCGCGCACTCAACCGACGCCTGCTGCCGTTCCTGGTGCGCCGCGCCGCGCGCCGGCTTGGCCTGCGCCGCCCGATCCTGTGGGCGTATGTGCCGCAGGCCGAGGCGCTGCTCGACGCGCTCGATCCTTCGCTCGTCGTCTACCACTGCGTCGACGACCTCGCCGCTCAGCCGGGGATCGACGGCGCCTCCTTCCGCGCGGCCGAGACCCGCTTCGCAGGGCGCGCCGACCTCGTGCTGGCGAGCGCGCCGTCGCTGGCGAGACGCATGCGGACGCTCAACGACAACGTGCTCGACGCGCCCAACGTCGCCGACACTGCCCTCTTCGCGCGGGCGCTGGAGGACGGTCCTGTCGATGCGGCGCTCGACGCGCTGCCGCACCCACGCGTCGTCTTCACCGGTGCGGTCGTCGCGACGAAGCTCGACGTGCCGCTGATCGTCGCGCTGGCGCGTGCGCGCCCGCAGTGGTCGTTTGCGCTCGTCGGCCCGGTCGGCGTGGGGGACCCGCGCACCGACGTGTCGGCACTCGGGACCGAACCGAACTTGCACCTGCTCGGTGCGCGGAAGTACGACCAGCTGCCGGACGTGCTGCGCGGCGCCGACGCCGGTCTGATCCCGTACGCACGCAACGAGCTGACCGACGGGATCTTCCCGATGAAGGTGTACGAGTACCTCGCGGCTGGTCTGCCGGTCGTCGCGACCGAGTTGCCGTCGATCGCTGGCGTGACGGAGGTCGCGACGGCGTCCGACGCAGCCGGCCTCGCGGCGCTGCTCGACGATGCGCTCGCGCTCGACGACGCCCCCCGCCGCGCTGAGCGCTCGCGCGCGGCCGAGGCGCACTCATGGGACACGCGGCTGGGGGAGATCGCGACCGCGATCGCAGCGCTCCACGCGGCGCCCGCGCCGCCGCTGGGGAGCGGCGTGTGAGCGGGAGCGAATCCGTCACGCCCGCCCACGACGTCCTCGTCTCCGTCCACGCGCCGATCCTGCGCTCGGGCCGCGCCGTGCGCACCTATGGCGTTGCCCGGGCACTCGCCGCGGCCGGCGGCGGCGTGACGCTCGTGTACGTGCGCTTCGGCGGCGAGGGACCCGATGCCGCGTACCGGGCGATCCCGGGGATCGCGTTCGAGGCGGTCGAGCCTTCGCGCGGTCTGCGTCGTCTGCTCGCCTACGGCGCCGCCCGCCTCAGAGGCGTGCCTGACGACTTCGCCCGCGGCGTCTCACCCGAGCTCGTCGCGGCGGTGCGGCGGCTCGCGCCGAGCGACACAACGCGCGTGATCGCCGACGGCCCGACCGAGGCGGCTGCGCTCGCGGGCCTCGCGCGCCACCGGCCGGTGATCTACAACGCGCACAACCTCGAGTCGGCCTATCGCCACGAGCTGGAGGCAAGCAGCGGTCTCGGCAGTCCGGAGCAGTTGCGGCGCTTCGAGCGCGGCGTGCTCGCCCGCGCCGCCGAGTCGTGGATGGTGAGCGAGGCGGACGCCGCGGCTGCGCGCGAGCTGTGCGCGGACGCACGCTTGCGGCTGGTGCCGAACGTCGTCGACGTGGCGGCGATCGCTCCTGTGACGCCGGACGTCGCGGCCTGCCGCGCCCTGTTCGTCGGCAACTTCTCGTACGAGCCGAACCGCAACGGCCTGCGCTTCCTGCTCGACGACGTCATGCCGCGCGTGTGGGCGCAGCTGCCGGAGGCGCGCCTGCGGCTCGTCGGCGCGGGACTCGACGAGCCGCCGTCGGACGATCCGCGCGTCGAAGCGCTCGGCTTCGTGGACGACCTCGCAGACGCGTACGCGGGCGTCTCGGCGGTCGTCGTGCCGCTGCTGCAGGGTGGCGGCACCCCCCTGAAGTTCGTCGAGGGACTCGCGTATGGGGTCCCTGTCGTCGCGACGCCGCGGGCCGCCGCCGGCCTGGCGGTGCGCGACGGCCAGGACTGCCTGCTGGCTGAGGGCGGGGATGCGTACGCGGAGGCGCTCACCCGCGCGCTGCGCGACGGTGTGCCCGGGTTGGGGGAGCGCGCCCGCGCGCTCGCCGCCGAGCGCTACTCGATCGAGGCGCTCACCCGGCTCGTGGCGAGCTGAGCCGCGCGGGCGCTCAGCTCGCGCGCGGCACGCTGACGGTCGCCAGCGTCTGCTGCAGCCCGTCGGTAAGCGACACCTGCGGCTCCCAGCCGAGCAGCTCTCGCGCACGGGAGGCGTCGAGGCAGCTACGCAGCACCTCGCCCGCGCGCGCGGGCGCGTGCACGGGAGAGAACGACGCGCCGCCTTCCAACCCTTGGAAGGCCTTCACGAGGTCGAGCACGGACGTCTCGACGCCGGTGCCGATGTTGATCGATCCGCCGACGTCCAGCTCAGCCGCGCGCAGGTTCGCCGCCACGACGTCGCCGACGTACACGTAGTCGCGCGTCTGCTCGCCGTCGCCATAGATCGTCGGCGTACGGTCCTCGGCGAAGCAGCCGCAGAAAATCGCGATCACTCCGCCCTCGCCGAGCGGATCCTGGCGTGGCCCGTAGATGTTCGCGTAGCGCAGCGCGACGGTCGAGAGCCCGTGCAGGCGCGTGAAGAGCGCGAGGTAGCCCTCGCCGGAGAGCTTGGCCTGCCCGTACGGCGCCAGCGGCTGCGCCGGCGCGTCCTCGGGTGTCGGCACCTGCTCGGCCTCGCCGTAGACGGCACCCCCGGTCGCCGAGTAGACGACGCGCCGCGCGCCGGCGGCCTGCGCGGCGGCGAGCACGTTGATCGTGCCCTCGACGTTTACGCGCGCGTCGGCCGCTGGGTCCGCGACCGAGCGGCGCACGTCGATCTGCGCGGCGAGGTGGAAGACGAGCTCGGGGCGCACCTCGACAAACAGCTCGGCCAACGCGTCCGCGTCGCATACGTCCAGCTCGTGCAGCTCGGCGCCCTGCGCGAGCGCCCCGTCGAGGTTCTGCCGGCGTCCGGTCGAGAGGTTGTCGACGACGACGACCTGATCCCCGCGCGCCAGCAGCGCGTCGACGAGGTTCGAGCCGATGAAGCCGGCACCGCCGGTCACGAGCGCGATCATGGCGGCACAGCCTAGTGCGAAACGCGGCGTTCGATGGCGGTTGCGCCAAGCAGCGACGCGGGTCTGGACCTACAGCAGAGCCGCGGCACATACCGATTCCGACCTGTCAGCGCATCCGATGGCGCGCCGGCGCTCGTTCTTGGGACATCCGTCCAGACCCAGGTGATCGATTCGCGCCTCGACCGTAAGCGGCCGAACTTGAGCCTGGGCACGGTTGCCCGCCACGTCCAACGGAATGGACACCACGGCGGTCACGGGCTCGCTTTTCCCGACAAACGGCACCCCCACCGCGAGGTGGGTCCGCAAAGCCAGGGGTCTCTCTGAGACAGCCCGGCCACCGAAGGAGACCCGATGCCCGCGTTCCCCCTGCGCCAGCCCTCGCGTTGGCTTGTCACCGCACTGCTCCTCGCCGTCCTGAGCATGCTCGCCGTGGCCCCGAGCGCGGCGTTCGCGTCTCCCAAGGCCAAGGCCGCCGGCAAGGCCCGCGCCGCCGTCGCGCGCCTCAACCACGCGTCGCAGGCGCAGCGCGCCGCCGACCACCGCCTCGTCGTCAAGGCGCGCGTGCTCAAGAGCTGCCAGCGTCGCCACGCTGGCGCCTGCACGGCGCAGCGACAGGCAGTCCAGGCCGCGGGCGTGCGTCTGCACCGCGCCCAGCGTCGCCTCAACACCGTCGCGCGCCGTCAGGCGCGCCGCGCGCGGTCCGGCGCGACCGTGAGCGCCCCGACGATCGACGTCAACGGTCAGAAGCTCAGCTGGAACGCGGCCAGCAACGTCAGCCGCTACGTCTTCGTGCGCAAGGTCCCGGGCCAGGCCGACCAGTACTCGGTCGTCAAGGGCACGTCGACCACGCCGCCGCCCGTCCCCGGCCAGACGGTCCGCTACAGCGTGCGCGCCGACGCCTCCGGCAGCGCCTGGGCCAAGGAAGCCTGGATCTCCTACCCGGCGATCAAGGTGACCGCCCCCGCGCCCGTCGAGGCGGCGACGGCCCCGGCTCCCGCTCCTGCGCCCGCCCCTGCTCCTGCCCCCGCCCCGGCTCCGGCTCCTGCGCCGGCCCCGGCGCCCGCGCCCACCCCGACGATCGACCTGCTCGCCGCCCCGGCCCTCGCCGGCTCCGCCAGCTCACTCGCGTGGAACAGCGTTGGCGGCTTCGCCACCTACGTACTCGCACGCAAGATTTCGGGCCAGTCCGACCAGTACACCGTCGTCGCCGGCACCTCGACCACGCCCGCCGCCGTCCCCGGCAAGACGGCGCAATACAGCGTCCGCACGGCGATCGACGGCAGCGCCTGGTCCTCCACGGTGTCGATCAGCTACCCGGCCGAGTCCGCCCCGGCTCCCGCGCCCGCGCCGGCCCCTACGCCCACCCCCGTCAACGGCACCTTCCAGATGGGCCTCACCGCCGGCACGGCCCACCAGTACGAGATCAGCTATCTCAAGGCGATGGGCGCCCGCACCGCGCGGATCGACTTCGACATCAACAAGTCGGCCTCGAGCATGGCGTCCGACATCGAGGCGTTCGCGAAGGCCGGCATCCGGCCCGTGCTGCTCGCGACCTTCTACGGCCGCGTCCCCTCGACGACCGAGGCGCAGAACCTCGCGACGTGGGCCGCCGCCTACGGTCCCGGCGGCAGCTTCTGGCAGGGCAAGAACTACCCGACCAGCGCCATGCCGACGGAGATCGAGTTCGGCAACGAGACCAGCTACAGCTACCAGTGGTCCGACAACTCGATGGGGACCTACGCCGCCCGCGCGCAGAGCTACGCGCAGCGTGCGAAGGACGCTGCGGTCGCGATCACCGCGGCCAACAGAAACGTCGGCCTGCTGGCGATCGGCGACAACGCCGTCAACCAGAGCTCCTGGATGACGAACATGCTCAAGGCGGTCCCGAACCTCGCCGACCTCGTCAACGGCTGGACGATCCACCCCTACGGCCCGACCTGGGCGACGCGGATCGACTCGACGATCAACTCGGCGAAGGCCGGCGGCGCGCGCGACCTGCCGATCTGGATCACCGAGTGGGGCCTCTCCACCGACAACGGCAACTGCCTCTCGGACAACTACGGCTTCAACAAGTGCATGAGCTACGACGAGGCCGCCAGCACGGTGCACTCCGCGCTCGCCGGCATGCAGAGCCGCTACGGCAGTCGCCTCGGCGCGTTCTTCCTCTACCAGGCGCACGATCAGTACGCGACCGGCACGAGAACGGGCCGCGAGGCGTACTTCGGCGCCCAGCAGAGCAATGGCGCGGCGAAGGGCGCCTTCACGGCGGAGATCAAGAGCGAGCTCGCGGCGAACGGCTGAGTCAGGCGCCCGCGGCGGACGACGTCACCTGCGAAGGCGGGATGGCGCCCGCCGCGGCCTCTGACTCCCGCAGTGCCGCGGCGTTGAAGCGCGACTCCGTGTAGTGCGAGGCGGCGCGCAGGCCACCGGCGAGCAGGCGCTCACGCAGCCCCTCGTCGCCGGCGAGCCGGCGCACCGTGGCCGCGAGCGACGTCGGATCGCCCGGCGTGTGCAGGAGGCAGTTCTCCTCGTCGCGCAGGTACTCGCTCGAGCCGCCGCGGCCGCTGGCCGTGACGGGGCGCCCGAGCGCCATCGCCTCGAGCGGCACGAGCCCCCAAGGCTCTTCCCACACGACCGGGAAGACGACCGCGTCGTGCACCTCGTACAGCGCCGGCAGCTCGGTACGCGGGACCGCTCCCGCGAACGTGACGCGGCCGGCCACACCGACGCGCTCGGCGAGCGCAGCCAGATCGGCCAGCAGTGTCGCGGGACCGCTCCCCGCGACCGTCAGCGTCGCCTCGGGCAGCTCGACGAGCGCCTCGATCGCAGTCGCGACTCCCTTGCGCGGGTCGATCCGCCCGACCGACAACAGCCGCCAGCTCCACGGCCGCGGCGGCCGCGGGTCGATGAAGTCGTCGGCGACGCCGGAGGGCTCGACGGCGGTGTGCGGCAGCGGCGGGCCTTGCCGGCGCAGCGTCTCAGACACGAACACGTACGTGGCGGCATTGGCGAAGTCGACGCGCGCGGGAATCCGGACGAAGCGCTCGACGATCCGGCCGAGCTGGGGACGGCTGGCCCACAGCCGCAGCCAGGCGTCGCCCGGCGGCTGGTACGTCAGCCAGTCGTCCATCACGAAGGCGACGGCGGGATAGCCCGCCCGCCGCACCTGCTCGATCGACGACAGCGGCATCCCGCCCATGCCCCACCAGGCGACGACGTCGGGCCGCAGCTCGTCCAGGTGGCGCCGCACCACGGCGGCGTTGGCGCGCTCGAGCGCGATCCGCTCGCGCATGGTGAGCTGCGGCGAGCCGTCGGCACTCCAGTAGCGCCGCAGTTCGCGGTGCACGTCAGGGTCGTCCGGACCGGTCGCGCCGGTGCGCTCGTCGCTCGCCAGCACGCGCACGATGTGGCCGGCGCCGCGCGCGTACTCGACCCACGTGTGCCACATCAGCTCGTAGCCCCCGGCGTAGTGCGGGGGATAGAGGTTGCCGATCGAGAGGACCTTCACCGGTTTCGCCCTCCGGCGGTCGCGAGCGACCCGCCTGCGGGCGACGTCACTATGCCTCGCTGGAGCACCGCCAGCAGCCCGAGCTGTGTCGCGAACACGACCGTGAAGCGCGCGTCGACGCCGGTGAAACTCGCCGTCGTCTCGACCGCGAGCAGCCCGAGGACGCCGCACACCGACGCGAGCCCGAAGCAGCGGAATAGCGGCTCGCGGTTGTTGCGCCACGTCTGCCACGCGAGCACCATCGCCCCCAGCAGCACGGACAGGAACGCGATCACGCCGAGGATGCCGAGCTTCATCCACCACCACAGCAGCGCGAAGTGGACGTACAGACGCCCGTCCTGGTGCTCGACCGGCAGCCCGCGCTCGGTGGCTCTCCAGCCTTCCTGGAGCCCGATCCCGGAGATGGGGTGGCGCTTGATCTCGGCGATCACGTTGACTCGCTCGTCGAGGCGGTAGCGGTCCTCGGCGTTCGTCTCGATTCTTGACGGCGCGAGCGACTGCACGCGGTGCGCGAGCGGCGTCTGCGCCTGAAACTCGATCGAGCCGACGACCCAGATCGCGATCGCCACCAGGCCGGCGACCGGGACCAGCACTCGTCGGCCTCTGCGGGTGGTGCCGAGCAGCAGCACGAGCAGCAGGCCGAGCACCGAGGCGATCCAGAACGAGCGCCGGTAGGACAGCACGATCGCGGTGAGCAGCAGCGGTACTGCGATCACCATCCAGCGCTCGCGGGGCATCCCGCCCACGAGCGCGGCGATCGTCCCCAGGAACGCGATCATGATCAGCCAGTTGGCCGTCGGCTCGTAGTAGGTCAGGTGCGTGCCGCCGTCGAGCTCGACGCTGCCGCCCGTCGCCATCACGATCAGGCCCAGCGCGGCCTTCAGCAGCGCGAGCGCGAGCGCGCCCTTCAGCAGCATCAGCAGCTGGTCGCGGTCGAGGTCGAGGTTGACGATCGCGATCGGCAGCACGAGCAGGTAGCCGAGCACGTGCATCGAGAAGATCGTGTCGCGCATGCTCCCGCCGTCGCCCAGGGTCACGGCCAGCCCGGCCGCCATCGCGAGTGCGATCAGCATCAGCGGGAAGCCGAGGGCGGCTGGCAGGTGCGGCTGCCGGCGCCGGCGGATCAGGTCGAGTGCCACGGCCAGCGCAGCGAACGCGAGAAGCAGGTCGAGCGCCGTCAGCTGCTTGAAGACGGGGTTGTAGAGCTTCGTCATCGCGGGGATGCCGAAGGTCGGCCCCTCGCAGAGGATCGGCATCGCGACCGCCAACGAGACTGCGGCGATCGGGCGCCGCACGAGCAGCGCGGCGGCGACCAGGATCAGCGGAACGAACAGTCCGACGCCGCCGAGCCGCCGCTCGGCGAAGACCGCGATGGCGAGCGTCGCGATCGTCGCCGCGAGCGCCGCCAGCAGCGACTCGACCCAGTAGCCCCGGAGTCGCTGACGAAGCGTGAGCATCGCCGGCTCCGGTGCTAGTGACGTGCGCGCCGGCGGGGCACGTCCGGCAGTGCGTCTGCAGTCCGGGCAAGCGCCGGTTCGGCCGCGGCATACATCTCGTAGCCACTGCGCCCGGGCGCGCGCACGCCGGTCACGACGAGCCCGACCGGCTGGAGCATGTGGCGGTCGAGGATCGAGCGCGCTCTCTGCACCTGATCACGCGTGGTGTACCCGAGCCGCGAGACGAGCAGCGCCGCGTGGATCGCTGGATTGTTGAGCAGCACTTGCGCATCCGCCACCGGGTTGAGCGGCGGTGCGTCGATCACGACCATCGCGTCATCTGCGGCGAGATCGGCCAGCAGCGCCGAGACGGCAGGCGAGCCGAGCAGCTCCGACGGGTTCGGCGGCAGCGTTCCAGCTGGCAGCAGCGAGAAGTTCGGCAGCTGCGCGAACGGCTGCACCAGCAGGTCGTGCAGGTCCTCGCGGCCGGTCAGCGCAGTCGTGATCCCACGATGCGGATCGACGGCGAAGTGGTGCGAGAAGCTCGGCTGGCGCAGGTCAAGCTCCACCAGCACGACACGGCGACCCGCGAGCGCGATCGCGTGCGCGAGGTCGATCGAGACGGTTGACTTGCCCTCGCCCGACACGGCGCTCGTGAGCAGCAGCGTGTCGAGCTGGCGCGTGACGGCGACGAAATCGAGCGCGCTGCGCAGTATCCGGTAGGGCTCAAGTGAGCCGATGCGGTCGTCGGCTCGGCGATGCTTGAAGGCGCTCGGCGGTACGGTTGCCAGCACCGGCAGCCGGTAGGCGCGTTCGAACGCCTCAACCGAGTTGACGCGGCGATCGAGCGACTCGAGCAGGAACACGAGCGCGCTCGCGAGCGCGAGCCCCACGAGCAGACCGAGGATCGCCGTCGTCTTGAGCGTCGCGCCGCTAGGAGTGCCGGACGGGCTTGCGCTCGTGATGATCTGCAGCCCGCCGTTCGCGATCGCACGCAGCTCGTCCAGCCTTTGGCTCGAGGCCTGCAGCGTGGTGCGGTCGGGAGAGTCGGCTGGGAGCGCGTCGATCTGGCGCTGCAGGTCACGCTGCGCCGCATCGATCGCGTCGAGCTGCTGCTGCGTCACGGTCGCGAGGTACTGCTCGGCGAATGCGTTCGCGAGGCGCGCGGAGAAGATCGAGCTGCTCGTCGAAGCGGTGATGTTGATGACGTTCGCGTTCGGGGCCGCTTCCACGCTCACGGCACTCAGGAGCGTGTCCGGCGTCGCCGGGGATCTGAGCTGCCTTCTCACGCCCTCCGCGACGTCGCGCGAGGAGGCGATCAAGACGTTCGTGGCGGCATCGCGCTCAGGGTCGCCGCTGCCGCGGCTGACCTGCAGCGCTTGCTCCGTCAACGTCGTGTTGCCGAACGCGACGCTGGCCGTCGACTCGTAGCTGCGCGTACCCGTCTCGTAGCGGGCGATCGCGGCGACCATGCAGGCGAGCACGACGCCGATGATCAGCAGCCAGCGGCGGCGCAGCACTTCGAGGAAGACCGAGAGCGTCTCGCGCTCCGTGCCGCCGGTGGGGAGATCGGCCCCGGATGGGGTCACGTCGCCCGCCATTCGAGCTCAGAGTCCGTGCACATCTACTCGATGCTACTTTGCGGCGCCGTCGTCTCGATTGGCGCTGGCCGCATTGGCATCCGGCCGTCCTTGCACGTCCGTGTAGAGCGCGGCTGTGCGCTCGGCGATGGCATCCCACGAGAAGCGCTCGTCGGAGTGAGCGCGCGCTGCTGCGCCGCGGGCGCGGCATACCTCGCGACCGCCGGCCGCGATTGCCCGTAGCTGCTCCGCCAGCGCGTCTGGGTCGGAGCGCGCGCACAGCCAGCCGGTCTCGCCGTCGACGACGTACTCCGGCAGCCCGCCGACGGGGTAGGCGACGACCGGACAGCCGTAGCCGTAGGCGAGCAGCAGCACGCCGCTCGCACTCGCCTGGTGGTAGGGCAGCGCCGCGACGTCGGCGGCTGCGAACAGCCGTCCCGCCTCCTCTGCTGGCACGAACCCCTCGCGCACCAGCAGACGGTCGGCGAGCCGCGCATCGGCGCGCAGGTCGGCGACCTCTGCGAGCGCGCCCTTGTCCTCGCCCGCGAGCACGACGCGGACGCCGGGCACCTCCGCAGCCGCTAGGAGCAGATCGCGCACCCCCTTGTCGGGACGCAGCTGACCGAACAGCAGCACGACGAGCTGGTCCTCGCGCGCGCCGAGCTCGGCACGGGCGGCGAGCGGATCGGCATCCGGTGCACCGCGACGGGCGAGGCCGCCGTACTCGCCGTGCGGGACCACGACCGCCTTCGCCGCTGTCGCGGGCGGCAGCGCGGCACGGTCGTGCTCTGCATGGATCACGAGGCGGCTGGCGCAGCGGTCGGTAAGCGCGCGCGAGCGCCCATAGGCGCGTTCGCCGCGGTCAAACGTGTTGTGCGGCGTCCACACGAACGGTCGCCGTGCAGCGCGCACGAGCAGTGCCTGGAGCGCCCCGAGCGGCGGCCACTCGCCGCCTTGCACGTGCACGACGTCGGCCTTGCGCGCGAGGCGCAGCAGCGGCGCGTTCGAGGCCAGGTGCGTCGCGCCGTTGACGGCCTTCGACAGCCGTGCGCGACGGATCGCGCGGCCGAGGGCAGTGCGCCCCCGCACGTACGGGAAGAGCGCGTGCAACGCGACGCCGGGCGCGGAGGGGTACTGATGGTCGCGCGCGGTCGCGACGTCGACCTTCCAGCCGGCCCGCGCGAGCGCAGCCGCCAGCTCGGCGGTGTAGTCGGCGACACCGCCGACCCCGCCCTCCTCGACCAGTACGACCCGCGGCATGCTCATGCGCGCGCAGGCTATCGCGCGACCCGCTGTTGCCGCGTGCGGCTCAGCCGCCTCACCGGCAAGCCGCTGCGCAGCCTGCTAGCCGGTCGTCCCAGCTCTGTAGTGCGCCGCCACCTGCGCCGCGCTGAGGATGGTGCTGTAGACGGCGGGCTCGTCGATCGTGCCGTTGAAGAACTCGCTGCTCCCATCCCACGAGCCGATCACGAGCGCGTTGCTGTTCGTGGTGGCCGAGCCGGACAGTGCGACCGAGGCGACTTGGGTGCCGTTGACGTAGAGGCGTTGGGTCGTGCCGTCGAATGTGCCGACGACGTGGTAGGTGCCGCCGGCGACGATGACGCCGGAGGGCGTTTGGAGGCGGCGGCGGGTGCCGCTTTGGATGATCGTGAAC
>DASYLH010000016.1:0-70871 GCA_036009645.1 Conexibacter sp. | reverse complement strand
GGATGGGATGCACCGTGCCGTCGGCCTCGCGCAGCTCCCCATAGGTGCCCGCCGGCAGGCCGACGCCCGGCCCTCCGCCGCGTGGCGGGCCGCCGTTGTGCCCGTCGCGATCCGGCTCGGCGTGCTCGCCGATGCCCTGCTGCGCCAGCGCACCCTCGACCGCGCCGGCCGCCGCGCGCGCCTGGTCGTCGACGCGGTCGAGCTGGTAGGAGCGCTGCTCGTAGTACGTGATCGCGGCGAGCAGCAACAGCCCGACGGCGGCCACCACGAGCACGGCGGCGACCAGCCGTGCGCGCAGGGAGGACATCACGTGCGCGGCGTCCTCAGCGCGTAGCCGACGCCGCGCACGGTGTGGATGAGCGGCGGGCCGTGGATGTCGAGCTTGCGCCGCAGGTAGGAGACATAGGTCTCGAGCACCCGCGCGTCGCCGCCGAAGTCGTAGTCCCACACGTGCTCCAGCAGCTGCGCGCGCGAGAGCACGCGGCGCGGGTTGAGCATCAAGTAGCGCAGCAGGCGGTACTCGGTCGGCGTCAACTCGATCAGCTGGCCGGCGCGCGTGACCTCGTGTGCGTCGTCATCGAGCTCGACGTCGGCGAACGTGAGGACGGACGAGCTCGCCTCGGCCGCGCCGGAGCGGCGAAGCAGCGCACGCACGCGCGCGACGAGCTCCTCGAGGCTGAACGGCTTTGTGACGTAGTCGTCGCCGCCAACGGTGAGGCCGCGGACTCTGTCTTCGGTCGCATCGCGCGCGGTCAGGAAGATGATCGGCACGCGGGCGCGCTCGGCGCCGAGGCGCTTGGCGACGTCGAAGCCCTCCATGTCGGGCAGCATCACGTCGAGCAGCATCACGTGCGGACGGTGGTCGCGAACCGCGCTGAGCGCCTCGGCGCCCGTGCCGGCCGAGGCGACGTCGAAGCCCTCGTAGCGCAGCGCCATCGAGATCACGTCGACGATGTTCGGCTCGTCGTCCACGACGAGCACCCGCGCCGCCCCGCCGCCGTTCTGGTTGGCCTCCATGCAGTGATGATGGCGGAGAAACCTGTGAGATTCCTGGGAGCGTTGCGAGCGAGGCAGACGGGCGCCCACCCGCGGAAGAGATCGCTATCCTAGTTTTCAGTTATTCCATCTGGGGTTGTCTAGGCGCGGTACGCAGGAGGCTAAGGTCTGAAGGCGCTTGCTCGCTCCCTACACGATGCCGCGCATCGGAACACCGATCACGGGGCGGGACTCGAACCCAACGCGGCCCCAGCGCCTCAGTCCCAGTCCGGCGCCCAGTCGGGATCGGCTGTGCGCAGGTGACGCTGGGACAGCGCCGCGACCGCGGCGCGCTCGTCGTCGTCCAGCTCGAAGTCGAAGATGTCCATGTTCTCGGCGCGGCGCTCATGCGAGGAGGCCTTCGGGATCGTGGCGACGTTGGGCTGGTCGAGCAGCCATCGCAGCGCGACCTGGCCAGCCGACTTGCCGTGACGTGCGCCGATCTCCTTCAACGTCGCATCCTCGTGCACGTAGCCGTGCGCGAACGGCGAGTAGGCCGTCAGCAGCAAGTCGTGCTCGAGGCACTCGTGCATCACCGGACCCTGCGGCAGGTATGGGTGGTACTCGACCTGGTCGCAGAAGATCGGCGCGAGCGAGATCGCCTCGCGCAGCAGCTCCGAGGGGAAGTTCGAGACGCCGATATGACCCACGAGCCCCCGCTGGCGCAGCGCGTCCATCTCCCCGAGTGTGCGGGCGAGTGGCGTCTCGGCCGCCGGCCAGTGCAGCAGCAGCAGGTCGACATGCTCGACGTGCAGGTCGGACAGCTGCTGCTCGAACTCGCTGCGCAGCACGTGCGGGTCGGCGTGCTCGTACCAGACCTTCGTCGTCAGCCAGATCTCCTCGCGCGGCACGCCCGCGTCGGAGAGCGCCCGGCCGACCCAGCGCTCGTTGCCGTAGGCGCGCGCGGTGTCGATGTGGCGATAGCCGAGCGACAGCGCGTCGAGCACGCCGTCGTAGGCGTCCTGACCCTCGACGAGCCAGGTGCCGTAGCCGAGCTTCGGGACCTCGATCCCCTGGACCGTCACCGTCTGCGCCTGCGTCGCCTCGCGTGGCATCGAGACGACCCTACCCGGGCGGCGCGGGTGGCTACCGCGACAAGCCGTTCAGCGTCGGCGTATAACGATGTCCATGCGAGGCAACCGTCAGATCCTCCCCACGCTGACGATCCTCGTCGGCGCAAGCCTGTTGATCGCGGGCGTGTACCGGGCCGTCCCAGCCGTCCTCGGTTTGGCCGGCGTGGTGGTGGTGTTTGTCGGCGGCGTCTGGGCGCTGCGGCGCAGCAGCGTCGACCGGCGGGCGTTCGCCGCCGTGCATTGGGCGTCAGGCGATGGCGCCGGAGACCTGCCGCATGGCCATCACGGCCATCACGGCGACGGACACCACGGCGGCTTCGACGGCGGGGGTGGCTTCTCGACGGTGGCGGAGGAGGCCACGGCGGCGGCGGTCACGGCGGAAACTGATTCCCGCCCCCGAACTGCGTCCAGTGCGCAGAGGCGAACGGGAGCCCGGCGCGGTGGAGCGTCGCCGCGAACGCCGGGCCGAGCCCGGCGAGGTCCTCGAAGACCGCGCGCACGAGCTCCTCTGCGCTCGTGCCCGGTCCGAGCGTCATCGTGGCGGCGAGGTCGAGCACTTCGCGCTGGGTGAGCGCGGTCGCCGTCCGCCGCTGCGCCGGGACGGCCGCGAGCGCGACCGGCGCGTCGTCGACGCAGAGTGCACCCCAGCGCGAGACGAACACGAGCACCTCGTCGAAGCGCTCGCCGGCGTCGTCCACCTCGAAGCGCGTGCGCAGGCGGCCAAGCCGGTAGCTCAGCTCCGACCACGTCAGCTGCGTGAACTGCGTCGGCGTGACCCACAGCAGCATCGCGGCGACCGCGGTGCCGGGGCTGGGAAAGATCGTCGCCGGCAGCGCGCCGTAGAGCGCCGGCTGGGCCGCGTAGCCGACGTCGAACTCGTGCAGACGGCCGTGAACGGCGAGCACCGTGCGGTCGGCAGGCTCGGGGAAGTGCGCGAACTTGCGCTGAAGCGTCTCGGGCGCGGCGTTCGAGCCGATCGCGAGCAGCGGCAGCCGCTCGCCGCCCGGCGCGGCAAAGCGCTCGATCAGCCGCTCACGCTCCGGCTCCTCCAGCGAGGACAACAGCTCGACGTCGCCGTCCGCGCCCAGCAGGTACGAGCCGGCCGGCCGCACCCATGGATATGCGCACGCCAACTCGAACGCCGCCGCATCGCATATGCGCGGCGGGATCGCCGCGAGAAACGTGGCGATGAACGCACGGAACCGCTCGTCGTCCATTGCGAGACGCTCGATCAGCTCCGGCTCGGCGATCGGCGGCGGCCAGGTCGCAGACACGCGCTCGATCGTAGAGCGCTAGCGTCGAGCAGGCGATGCCTGCCTTGTGGACGATCGGGTACGAGCGGCTGCCGCCGGATGCGCTCGTGGCCGAGCTGGAGGCGGTCGGCGTGGAGCGAGTACTCGACGTGCGCTTCCGACCGCAGTCGCGTCGGCCGGGGATGTCGAAGACGAAGCTGGGGCTCCGCCTCGGCGAGCACGGGATCGCGTACGAGAGTCGGCGCACGCTCGGCACGCCGCCGGAGATCCGGCCGCTGTACAGAGGCGGGGCCGTGCGACAGGCCGCCGACGCGTTCCGCACCCACCTCGAGCAAACGGCCCGCGAGGAGCTCGACGCGCTCGCCGCCGAGCTGCGCGCGCCAGACGCGCCCCGTACCGCCCTGTTGTGCCTGGAGGCCGAGCCTGCGCACTGCCACCGGCGCGTGGTGGCCGAGCAGCTGCGCGAGCGCGTGCCCGAGCTGCACGTGGTCGACTTGTAGCCTCTCCCGCCCCGCGATTCCGACCGGGACCCGCGCGGCGGTACCGTGCGACAGGCCGCCGTCAGCGCCGCTCGCGCGGGCGCTCGGTCGGCCCCACGCGCTCGCGCAGCCAGCGCACGAGCGGGGCGGCGGCGTCGAGCTCGCTGCGGATCCGTCTGCCGGCGGCTGGTCTGTGAATCCACGCGGCGAGTCTGTGGCGGTGGGAGACGGTGAGCGCGCGGCGGCGCAGCAGATCGATGCGCGGGTGGTCGGCCGGATAGCCGCGCGGCGCCCGTCTGAGATCGGGCTCGTTCAGCGTCAGCCCTGCCGCCTCGGCGGTCGCGATCGCCTTGGCCAAGGGTGCCGCGCTACGCCCGTCGGCGACGAGTCGCCGCATCCGCTCGACCTGATCCGGCGCCGGGTTGTGCAGCCCGGCGGCGATCAACAGGCCGTCGAGCGACAGCTCGACGTAGAAGCCGCCCGCGCCCTCGTAGCCGACGGCCAATCCAAGGTGCTCCTTGATCGGCGGACCGGGCCGGAAGCGTGTGTCGTTCCACGGGCGGAACGTGTGCGCGCGACCGAAGCCCGCCGCCGTCAGCTCCTCCCCCAGCGCGACCGCCGGCGCGACGAGCAGCTCGTCGTAGCGCCGGCGATTGGCCTTGAACCAGTCGCGGTCGTTGTTCTCCTCCAACTCGCGCAGGAAGTCGAGCGCGCCCGGAGAGAAGCCGCGGAAGCCACTCATGCTCAGACCTTGAACGGCACCCGGCTCTGGTACCAGAAGAGGTCGCCGAGCACGTCGCCCGCGTCGACGTAGTAGGTCAGTCTCAGCCCGCGCACGTTCGACAGGTTGAACGTCGCCTGCCCTCTCCCGTCGACGTTCTTGGGCTTGATCCCCGACAGCGGGTAGCCGCTCTCGTCGAGCACGTAGACCTTCAGCGGACGGTGTCTTGTTCCCGTCACTGTGAAGCGCACGACGCCGCCGCCGAGCTTGGCGATTCTGACGATCAGCTGACGCGAGATCTCCGCCTGCGCGAACGCGCCGCCGGAGACGCCAAGCGCCGCGTCGGCCACGACGTCGACTCTGATCGACTCCTTCGTCGCGGGGTTGTCCTTGACCGTGAACGTCCCGTCGCCCTTCGCGGCGATCACCTGCGTTGCGCGCGCTCGGATCGCGTAACCGCCGCCCGGCGACGGATCCCAGCTGCTGTAGGTCACGCTCAGTCTGGCGGCGACCGGCTTGCCCGCGTCGTCCTTCACGATGCCCGCGAGCGTGCGCCCCTTCGTCGAGCCAGCGCACAGCACCGTGCCGGCGCTGTCTCTGTTGCGTGCGCCTCTGCCCGCGCATCTGAGTGAGACGGTCGACGCCTGCGCGCCGACGCCGCTCGCTGCGAGCAGCCCGAGCGCCGCGACGCACGCAAGCAGCGCGCGTCTGGTGGGGGAAGAACCTCTCATCCTCGTCCTGCCTCTCTGCTGCCGATTGCCGTGCGGGTTGCGGCGTGACGGTACGCCACGCGGGAGCCTACGGCGAACGCCCTACGGTGCGTGGCGTACGCGCTCGCTCAGTGGCAGCGGGCGGTGCCGGCGTCGCGGAAGCCGACGCCCGGTTCGGCAACGAAGCGCCACGCGTAGGCGCCGCGGCCGAGCGTGAGTCGCAGCACCCCGAAGACGGACGCGTGCGCGCGGCTGTTCGCGCGCTCGAACAGGACCGGGTAGTGGCTCTTGCCGCCGGTCCCGACGACGAACTGGACGATCCCGTGCGCGCGGTCGAGCCGCCCGTCGGCCGTCTGCGGAGCGAAGCGCTCGTAGTCGTGATCGTGGCCGGACAGCGCCACGTCCGCGCCGCCGCGCTGGAGCGTGCGCCACAGTGGGACGAGCGTGTCGTCGGAGCCATGCAGGCCTGACGAGAAGCGCGGCTGGTGCCAGTAGGCGAGCGTGCAGCGACGCGGGTGGGCGGCGAGGTCGGCGCGCAGCCAGCGCTGCTGCGGCGAGCCGGGGCCACAGCCGACGATGTCGCAGTTGGCGTTGAGGACCACGACGCGCCAGCTGCCGAGGTCATACGCGTACCAGCCCTCGTCGGGGGCACCGGCGCGCGCGCCAAAGTACGCGAAGTACCCGGCCGCGCCAGGCGTCCCGTACTCGTGGTTACCGATCGCCGGGTGCATGCGGTCGATGAAGGTGCCCCACGTCCTGCCGAACGAGCCGCGGAAGTCGGCGAGCGAGCCGGCCTCGTACTGCAGGTCGCCGAGCGCGGCGACGGCGTCCGGGTCGAGCCGCCCGATCAGCGCAGCCGTGTCGAGCTGATGGCATGCGTCGCGCGTGCGTGGTTCGCCGGGCGCGCAGGCGACATCGCCGGCGGCGACGAGCGTTGGGCCGGTGACGGGGCGGAGTGACGGGGGTCTCGCGGCCGTCGTAGCGGCGCCCGTCGCGGTCGTGACCGCCGCGCTCGAGTCGCCGCCGCAGCCGGCCGCCGACAGCACCGACACGAACATCGACACGGCGATCAGCGCGATCCTCGCAGTCCGCACGGTCACGCCGGCACGTTCTCACAGCGGTGGCGTGCGATGCGCCGAGCTCCTGGCCGACCGAGCTGCATTAGCCACTTGCGCATTTTCTGTTAGCCATTTACCCTTTCTCCATCAGCCATTTTCGCACATCAGATCAGCCAGTTTCTCCGGACTTCGCGCGATGACCGCGTCTCTCTTCAAGCGACGGATCCGGCCGCTCGTCATCGATGCCCTGCAGGACTCGCGCATCGTGCTCGTCTCCGGCGCGCGACAGGTGGGGAAGTCCACGCTGGCCACCGAGATCGCCGCGACCGATCACCGGATGCGGTCGCTGACGCTGGACGACGGACCGACGCGCGAAGCGGCCGAACGCGATCCGGCCGGCTTCGTCGCCGGCCTCGACGGACCTGTCCTGCTCGACGAGATCCAGCACGTGCCCGAACTGCTGCTCGAGATCAAGAAGACCGTCGACCGCGACACCACGCCCGGCCGGTTCCTGCTCACGGGCTCGGCGGACGTGCTCTCGTCCAAGCGCGCGATCGACGCGCTCACCGGGCGGATCGATCGCATCCGCATGTGGCCGCTGGCACAGACCGAGATCGCCGGTGGATCGCTGAACGTGGTTGACGAGCTGCTGGCGGGTCGTGCACCACAGGTGAGCGGGGCACCCGTCGGTCACCGTGCGTTCAGTTCGGTCATCGCGGAGGGTGGGTATCCCGATGCGCGCCTGCGCCCCCCCGGCCGGCGCCGCGCCCGCTGGTTCGAGAACTACGTCGACACCGCTCTGGATCGCGACCTGCGCGAGATCGCAGACGCACGCCGGATCGACGACATGGGACGCCTCCTTCGCCTGCTCGCGACCCAGTCGGCCAATCTCCTCTCCTACCGCGCCGCCGGCGAGCGCCTCCAGATGCACCACGACACCGTCCAGAGCTACGTGACGCTCCTGGAGCAGATGTTCCTTGTCCAGCGACTTCCGGCATGGCGGCCCGGCCTTGGAGCGCGGGAGGCCGCCCGCCCCAAGACCTATGTCTGCGACCCGGGGTTGCTCGCCTTCCTGCTCGGCGCGAACGCCGAGCGAATCGAGCACGACGATCAGGTCACCGGCAAAGCCTGTGAGACGCTCGTCGCCGTCGAACTGCTCAAGCACGCCTCCTGGGCTCATCACGACGTCCGCGTGTACCACTACCAACGCCAACGCGAAGACATCGACCTGGTCCTCGAAGACCGTGCCGGCAACGTCGCCGCCGTCGAGGTGAAGGCGAAGGCCTCGATCTCCGCCAAGGACTGGAAGTCGCTCGCGGCACTCCGCGACGCACGCGGCACACGATTCAGGAGCGGCGTCGTGATCTATTCCGGCGAGCAGACTGTCCCCCTCGGCGACCGGCTGTGGGCCGTCCCCTACGCCGGTCTGTGGGCGTGAGCGTCCGCTCGCACACGCCCGGCATCGTCTGGGACCGGTCGCAGGCGGCGCTCGGGGCCGTCTACGCGCTGCCGGCCGCGGTCGCGATGCTGAGCGACCCGCCGACCGGGCTCGCGCTGGCGACGGGCGTTCTGCCCGCGGCGATCGTCGGGCTCGCCCCCACGCGCAGAGCGCGGCGCGCCCTCGTCGTACTCGGGACGCTGATCGGCGTGCCGCTGTTCCTCGGCTCGCTGCTCGCCAACGTGCCGTGGCTCGCAGTCGCGGCGATCGGAGGACTCGGCGTCGCGACCGCCTGGCTCGCCGCGCGCTCGCGCTTCGGCTTCATCGCGATGACGCTCTCGCTGCCGATGATCGGCGTCGGCTTGAGCTACACCGACGTCGGCCAGTCCGCCGGTCTCGCGGGGCTGATGATCGCCGGATCGATCTACGCCTGCCTCGTCTCGATGCTGTGGCCGGAGCACCCGCAGGGCGGAGCGCGGCCGCAGGCCGCCCCGCCGACGCTGGAATACGGCGTCCGGCTCGGTGCCGCAGGCGCGACCGCCGCCGCGATCGGCTTCATCGCCGGCCTGGAGCACGTCGGCTGGGCCTGCGCCGCTGCCCTGCTCGTGATGCGCCCCTCGGAGGACATGCAGCGCCTGCGCAGCGTCGGCCGGATCGCCGCCGTCGCGGCCGGCGCGCTCGCGGCCGTGGCGCTCGTGCGGATCCACCCTCCGGTCGCGGTCTACAGCGCCGCGGCGATCCTCGCAGTCGGCGGCGCGGCGGCGACGAACCGCAGCCGCTGGTATGTGACCTCCGCGTTCACTACCTTCCTCGTCTTCCTGCTGCTGCTCTACGCAACGCCGGAGGACGCCGGCAGGCGCTTCGACGAGCGGCTCGGGGAGACGCTGCTCGGCGTCGCCATCGCCTACGTGTTCGGGCTGGCGCTGCCGGAGTTGCGGCGCCGGCGCACAAGCCGCGACGAGACAACCCGATCACCGTCCTGATCGATGGCTGAGCCGCCCTCGACGGTGGCGGCCGCGACGGGGCCAAGCGGATGCGCGCCGAGACACCGTTGGTTGGTCTAGTGATGGAGCGCCGAGGGTAGACCGCACGGCAAGGTGAACGATGCCGTCGGCAGGGACGTGCAGCGCTTGTCGCTGCAGCGCGATGCCGAGCCAGGAGCGCCGCGAGCGCTGGCGGTGCACGTGCTGGACCGGTTCGACTGCTCAACCCCGGCGAGCGCGGGGGCGCTGACCCGTGCGTCGTTCCTGCGCCGCGTCGCGCTGGGTGCCGGCGCGACGTCCGCCGTCATGGTGGCCGTGCTGGGCTTGCCCCCTCGGCCCGCCGCCTCCACGCCCTCGACGCAGGCAGACGAGGCGATCCTCAACTTCCTGCTGCTGCTGGAGCGGGTGCAGGCGGCCTTTTACGCGCAGGCCCGCCAAGCCGGCGCACTGGACGGCGAGCTGCGCCAGTTCGTGGACGTCGTGGCCGAGCACGAGCGGGCCCACGTCGAGCAGCTCGTCGAGGCGCTGGGCGACGCGGCCGATCCGCCGCCGCGGGTGCAGCTGGAGTCGGCAACTGCCGACGCCGCACGCGTCGGGGCCACCGCGGTCGCGCTCGAGGACCTTGCGCTGGCCAGCTACAACGACCAGGTGCCGCACCTCACGCCGGCCGGCATGCGGCCAGCGCTGCGGGTCTCCTCGGTCGAGGCGCGCCACGCGGCCTGGGCGCGCGACCTCGCGGGCAAGGTCCCGGCGCCGCTCGCGGCGGATGAGCCCTTGTCCGAGGACGCTGTGCGCGCCGGACTGCGGGCGGCCGGCATCTCGGTGCAGGAGCCGCCATGAGCTTGCCCGGGTGGCTGGCCCCATACGATCGCGACGGCGCCATCGCCGAGGCGTTCGGAGTCTTCACACGCAGGCACGCGCTGCACGCGGCCGCCGCAGGCGTCAGCGCCGCGGCGGGGGTGCACGGGCTTGCCGCCGATGCGCAGGCGGCATCGTCGAGCGATCGCGGGGACGTCGCCGTCCTCAACTACGCGTTGACGCTCGAGTACATCCAGGCCGCCTTCTACAGCGAGGCCGAGCGCGCTGGCGCGTTGCGCGGGCCGCTTGCCGAGCAGGCGCGCGTCGTGGGTGCCCACGAACGGGCCCACGTCGCGGCGTTCCGCAGAGTGCTCGGGACGCAGGCAGTCGCCGCACCGCGCTTCGACTTCCGCGGCACGACCGAGGACGCGGACGCCTTTCGCAAGACGGCGGTCGCGTTCGAGGATCTCGCGGTGGCCGCCTACAAGGATCAGATCCCGCTGCTGCAGCAGCCCGCCTTCCTGGCCGCCGCGGTCGCGATCCACTCGGTCGAGGCGCGTCACGCCGCCTGGATCCGCCGCCTCGCCGGTGTCCTCCCGGCGGCGCACGCGTTCGACGACCCGCTGCCCAGAGCCGAGGTGGCCCGGCTCGTCGCCTCGACGCGCTTCGTCGTCTCGCGACCCCGGACGACCGGCGCCGGCGCACCACGCCTCACCGGCTGATGCACGGTGCCTCCCGGACGCCTCACCCGACTGCTCGCGCTCGTCGCCGGAGCGCTCGTAAGCGTCGCGGTGGTCGCGGGCTCGCTCGCCGGCTCGCACGCCGCGCCCGGCGCACCTGCCGGGCCGTTCGCGGAGACACAAACGATCGCGATCCCGCCGCCGCGACCGCTGCGGACCGATCCGCACCTCGTGCGCTGGGCGCCGGTCAACGTCGCAACGGTTGCCCGGAGCGCGCCGCGCGCGGGAGCCCCGGCGGTCGCGAAGGTCGCTCGTCGCACGCCCGAGGGCACCGTCGACGTCGTGCTGGTGCTCGGCCACTCGCACGTGACGCCCGCGGGCGTGTGGCTGCGCGCACGGCTGCCGGGCGGCCGCGTGGGCTGGCTGCCGCGCCGTACCCTCGGCGGCTACACGGTCGTGACGACGCGGCTCGTCGTCGATCGTCGGCGACTCACGGCGACGCTGCTGCGCCGCGGGCGCCGCGTCTTCCGTGCGCCGGTCGCCGTCGGGCGACCGGGCTCGCCGACGCCAGCGGGCCGCTTCTACGTCCGCGTCGCGTTGCGGCACTACCGCAGCCCGATGTACGGGCCGCTCGCGTTCGGGACCAGCGCTCGCGCGCCCGGAGTGACCGACTGGCCGGCGGGCGGGTTCGTCGGCGTGCATGGGACGGATCGCCCCGAGCTCATTCCGGGCCGCGTCTCGCACGGCTGCATCCGCCTGCGCAACGCCGACGTCGTGCGTCTGGGTCGGCTGATGACGGTCGGCACGCCGGTGACGGTGCGCTGATGCGCCGTCGCCCGTTCACCCTGTCCCTCGTCCTGTCGGTCGCCGCGCTGACGGCGCTCGTCGTGCTCGGCGTCGTCGTGCTGGCACCGTCGCCCTTGCGCGCGCCGGCCGGGTCCACCGCTGCAGTCCCAGACTCCCAGCTCGTGCGCAAGTACCCGCTCGGCGAGCGACCGCTGTGCTGCGGACCTGACACGGCCGCGCGCAACGCTGCATCGCCGAGCGCCGCGGCGCGCGTGCTTCACCGCGACTCCGCCAAAGGCAGCGGCTACCTCGAATGGCTCGCGCTCGTGCTCACGCTCACGCTCGCGGCGGCGCTCGGCTCCTTTACCCGCCGCTTCACACGGGTGGACGGAGCATGGGTGCGTGTGCACCAGAGGCGACGGCTGCAGGTAGGTCTCACCATCTACCGCTCGGCGCGGTTGTTCGGCTTCCACTACTCGGACCGGCGCGGCGCGCTCGTGTTCTGGGCATTCGACGGACGCTTCGGGCCGGTGCTCACGCTGCGGCCGCATCCCCCGGCGCCGCCGCAGCATGCAACCGCGCGGGCACCACTCCGCACGAGCGCCGGGCGGTCGTTCGCGTCCTCGCCCGCTTGCACCATCGACGTCGCGTTCCGGCTGCTGCCCCATCAGCACCGTGGCGCTCAACTGTGGCAGCTGACGGCAGTCGACCTACGCTCGCGGTTCGTCTGGACCGAGCTCGTGCGCCGGCGGAGCGGACCGCCAGCCGCGCCGGAGCTGTCCGCCTTCCTGCGCCGAGTCGCCGGTGAGCTGGGCGAGGCGGGCGAGCATCTCGACGCGGTCGCAGCACCCGTTCGCGCCCTCCCGGTGCTCGACGGCGTCGCGCTGCCTGCAGGCGTCCGTCTCATCGTCGCCGAACCGGTGGACGCGCGGACTGCAACCGCCGCCGACATCCACGAGCTGCTCGTCGTCCGGCATTGGCGCACCGCCTTCATCCCGCCGGCCGCACCATCGCTGGACGACCTGCGGTGCCGGCTGCAGACCTGGACCGCCAGCTACAACGCGCAGCGCGACGAGGCACCGTCGCTGCACATACGGCTGCCGTCACGCGGTTGACCCATGCGAACATCGGGGCGATGACCTCCCCCACCCCCGCCAGGCCTCGGCGCGACCGGCTCGCCGCCGATCCCCCTTACGCTCCGGACGTGCCGCCGCAGCTGACGCCGTTCGATGCGGACGCGACTGCGCTCCCGGACGAGCCCTCGTGGTCGGACGCTGCGCTCGACGGCGCGCAGCTCGGCGAGCTGGAGCGGACCGGTCTGTCGATCGTCGGCTCGCGGCTGGAGCGCGTCGATCTTGCCGCCGCCAGACTGCCCGGGCTGCGCATAGTCGACGCCGTGCTGCACGGCTGCAACCTCGCGAACGTGCAGGCGCGTGGCGCCTCGCTCGTGCGCTGCGAGCTGCGCGGCTGCCGCCTGACCGGCAGCTCGTGGGCGGAGGGCCGGCTGACCGACGTGCTCGTGAAGGACTGCCGTGTCGACCTCGCCGCCTTCACGAGCGCGACGCTCGAGCGCGTGACGTTCGAGGGCTGCCGCATGGCGCAGAGCGACCTGCAGGACGTCAGCTGCGAGTCGGTCCGCTTCCTCTCCTGCGACCTGAGCGAGTGCGACCTGACCGACGCGCGCTTCAGACGCTCGGAGCTGCGCGGCTGCGAACTGGGCGGACTGCACGGCGTGGACCGCCTGCGCGGCGTCGGGATCGAGTGGGGCGACCTGCTCGAGCTGGCGCCCACGCTCGCCGCCGCGCTGGGGATCCGGCTGCTCGACGCGGGCACGGACGCATGACGATCCGGCCCGCCGACCCCGCGCGCGACGCCGCCTCCTGCGCCGCGATCTACGCGCCGTTCGTGCGCGCGAGCGTGGTCTCGTTCGAGGAGGTCGCGCCGGATGCGGACGCGTTCGCCGCACGGATCGCGCGGCTCGCGGCCACGCATCCGTGGCTCGTCTCAGAGGTCGACGGACACGTCGTCGGCTTCGCCTACGGCTCGCCGCATCGCGAGCGCGCCGCGTACCGCTGGGCCTGCGAGGTGTCCGTCTACATCGATGCCGCCCACCGCGGACGCGGGATCGGACGCGCGCTCTACGAGGCGCTGTTCGCCCTGCTGCGCGCACAGCGGATCCACGTCGCCTGTGCCGGCATCACGCTGCCGAACGACGCGAGCGTCGGCCTGCACGAGACGCTCGGCTTCGAGCTCGTCGGGAACTACCGACGCATCGGCTGGAAGGCCGGCGCCTGGCACGACGTCGGCTGGTGGCAGCTGCAGCTGCTGCCCCAGCTCGACGACGGCACCCCGCCGCCCGAGCCGCTGCCGCCGCACTGAGCCGGCTCAGTGGACGACAACGGCCGGCGCCGTGCGTCCCTGCTCTGCAGGGATGAGGTGGTACTGCACGACGTAGCCGAGGCTGCCCGCATAGCGATCGATCGTCGACACCTTCGGTCGCTCGCCGCGTTCTCGAGCCGCGCAACAAATGACTGCGACGTGTCCATCGCCGCGGCGACGGCGGTTCGCGAACGCTGCTGCGCCGTCCGACGCTCGGCCAACGCACGCATCAACCCGCGGCGACGCCGTGCGGCTTCCAGCAGCTGCGGAAACTCCGGATTCACAGCCGTCCGCTCGGCGATCATCTCGTCGAGGAAGTCGGGCTCGGGACTCATATCTCCAATGATCTGGGCCGCAGAGCGCTGCCGAAGTCTCAGCCGTCCGCCACGCGCCCCAGCAGCGCCACCGCCTCCGCGAGCAGCGTGCGGTCGGTGGGGTCAAGCTCGCGCTCGAGCGCGTCGGTCAGCCAACCCTCGCGGCGGGCGCGGGTGGCGTGCAGCAGCTCGGCGCCGGCCGCCGTCAGTTCGACGAACAGTCGCCGCTTGTCGGCCGGGTCGGGGCGGCGCGAGACGAGGCCGGTGCGCTCGAGGTCGCCGACCGTCTGCGCCATCGACTGCGGGCGCATCCGCTCGGCCGCCGCGAGGTCGCTGACGCTCGCCGGCCCCTCTCGGTCAAGCCGCGAGAGGACCGTCAGCTGCGGTGCCGGCGGCCCGGGCTCGAGTCGCAGCCGCCGCACGAGGCGCCCGATCGTCTCGCGCAGCTCGTGCGCGAGGTCGGCGGTCGTCGGCTCCGCGGCGGTCTTGCCCTGCATGCGCGCCAGTGTAGGAGATCAACAGGTCACCTGTACAGGCCGCCTGTAGACTTTCCCGCCGGATGCGCCACCGTCGACCAGCCGATCCAGACCGTTACAAGTGGATCGCGCTGTCGAACGCGACGCTCGCCGTCCTGCTCGCGACGCTCGACGGCTCGATCACGATCATCGCGATGCCGGACATCTTCCGCGGCATCGAGCTCGACCCGCTCGTCCCCTCGAACTCGTTCTACCTGCTGTGGATGATCCTCGGCTACCTCGTCGTCACGAGCGTGCTGATCGTCAGTCTCGGCCGCCTCGGCGACATGGTCGGGCGCGTGCGCATCTACAACCTCGGCTTTGTGATCTACACGGTCGCCTCGCTGCTGCTGGCGATCTGTTGGCTGAAGGGCTCCGCGGGCGCGCTGTACCTGATCGGCTTCCGGATCGTCCAGGGCGTCGGCGGCGCCTGCCTGCTCGCCAACTCGGCCGCGATCATCACCGACGCGTTCCCGGCGAACCAACGCGGGATGGCGCTCGGCATCAACAACATCGTCGGCGTCAGCGGCTTCTTCATCGGGTTGATGGTCGGCGGCGTGCTGGCGCCGATCGACTGGAGACTCGTCTTCCTCATCTCCGTCCCGATCGGGCTGTTCGGCACCGTCTGGGCCTACCGCAGCCTGCGCGAGCTGAGCACGCCGAGAGCGGCGCCGATCGACTGGCCCGGCAACGTGACATTCGCGCTCGGGCTGATCTTGATCATGGTCGCCGTCACCTACGGCATCCGGCCGTACGGCGAGCACGCCACCGGCTGGAGCAGCCCGCGCGTGCTGGCGCTGCTGGGCGGCTCGCTCATCTCGTTCGTCGCGTTCGTGCTGGTCGAGCGCCGCTCGCGCGACCCGATGTTCCGCCTGCCGCTGTTCCGCATCCGCGCGTTCACCTTCGGGACGCTGTCGACGTTCCTGGCATCCGTCGCGCGCGGCGGGCTGATGTTCATCCTGATCATCTGGCTGCAGGGCATCTGGCTGCCCCAGCACGGCTACAGCTTCACCGAGACGCCGCTGTACGCGGGCCTCTACATGGCCCCGTTCACGGTCGGAATGCTGCTCGCCGGCCCGACCTCGGGGATCCTCTCCGACCGCTACGGGGCATGTCTGTTCACGACCGGCGGGATGGTGCTGACGGCCGGCTGCTTCGGACTGCTGGCGGTGCTGCCGACGAACTTCGCCTACTGGCAGTTCGCGGCGATCCTGTTCTTCATGGGCGCCTCGATGGGGATGTTCGCCTCGCCCAACCGAGCAGCCGTGATGAACAGTCTGCCGGCGGGGGACCGCGGCGCCGGCGGAGCGATGAACCAGACGTTCCAGAACTCCGCGCAGGTGCTGTCGATCGGCATCTTCTTCACGCTGATGATCATCGGCCTGAGCGCGACGCTGCCGCACACGCTGAGCGCCGGGCTGGAGGCGCACGGCGTGCCGGCGAGCACCGCACACGAGGTCGGCGCGCTGCCGCCCGTCTCGATCCTGTTCGCCGCCTTCCTCGGCTACAACCCGATCCAGCACCTCGTCGGCGGCGACGTGCTCAGCGGTGTCTCGGCACACGACCAGGCCGTGCTGACCGGCCACTCGTTCTTTCCCACGCTCATCTCCGCGCCGTTCCGCGACGGCCTCCACGCCGCCTTCGCGTTCGCGATCGTCGCCTGCCTCGTCGCGGCGGCGGCGTCGCTGATGCGCGGCGGGCACGCCATGCCGGAGGACGATGTGCCGCTGCCGGAGACGGCGTCCGACCGCGTCGCCGTGCCCGCGTCGCCCTGACAATACCGGCGAGGGCGCGGCGCCCATCCACTAGCATGCCGCCGAAATCGGCTGGAAATCGGGCAAATCGGCACATGCGAACCATCGTTCTGGGCGGAAGTGGATTCTTGGGAGGAGCGATCGCCCAGGAACTGGTCGATGACGACCACGACGTCGTCGTCCTGGACGTCGCCGGCTCACAGACCGCCTGCGACGCGCGCTTCGGCGCCGGCGCCGTCGAGTTCGTCGAGGGCGACATCCTCGACCGCCAAGCGCTTGGCGCCCACCTCCGAGGCGCCGACGAGGTCTACCACCTGGCCGGCAAGCTCGGCACCTCCGAGCTCGACGATGTCCCCACCCTGGCGGTGCAGGTGAACGTGCTCGGCTCGATCAACGTGTTCGAGACCGCGATCGCCGAGGGCGTCGCGCGCGTGTTCCACGCCTCCAAGCCGAACGTGTGGCTGAACGCGTACACGATCACCAAGGGCGCCGCCGAGCAGCTCGGCGCGCTGTACGACCGCGACGCGTCGAGCACGCAGCTGTGCTCGCTGCGCTACTTCAACGCGTTCGGGCCGCATCAGGCGCACGCGCCGGTGCGCAAGCTCGTGCCGACATTCGTGCGCCAAGCGCTGCGCGGCGAGCCGCTGGAGATCTACGGCGACGGTGACCAGGTCGTCGACCTGATCTACGTCCGCGATGCAGCACGCATGACCGTGCGCTACATGCGCGTCGAGCGCGCCCCCGGCGGCCTCCTCGCCCCCGATTGCGGCCGCGGCGTGCCGGTCACCGTCAACCAGCTCGCCCGCACGATCAACGACGCGACCGGCAACCGCGCCGGGGTGCGGCACCTGCCGATGCGCTCCGGCGAGGACGAGGGGACCGAGCTGGTGGCGAGCACCGAGCCGCTGCTCGCGTCGATCGACGGCTTCCGCTTCACCGACTGGGAGCGGTCGCTGGAGCAGACGATCGCCTGGTACGCGTCGCGCGGCGCGGAGCGTTGAGCCATGCGATGGACGTGAACGGACGGCGGGTGCTCGCGGTGATCGCCCACCCCGACGACGAGACGCTCGGCTGCGGCGCCGCGCTCGCGAAGTGGTCGGCGCTCGGCGCCGACGTGACCGTCCTGCTCGCGCTGCGCCGCACCGACCCGCGCGGGCGGGCGCACTGGGACGCGCTGCTGGAGACGTTCGAGGCCGCCTGCGCGCTGCTCGGCGCCAGAGCCGCCGTGGCCGATCCGCTGCTGCTGGAGCCGCAGGCCGAGCCGGAGGTCGGCCGCCTGCACGACGTGCTGTTGCCGTGGGTCGAGGAGGCCGACACGGTGCTGACGCACTGGCCCGGCGACGTCAACCAGGCGCACCGCGGCGTGACCCGGGCCGTCGAGATCGCGACGCGCCCGTTCCGGCGCCATCGCGAGGTGCTGCTGTTCGAGACGCCGACGTCGACCGACCAGACGTTCTTCCAGACCTTCTCCCCCAACACCTGGGTCGTGCTCGACCCTAGGCACTGCGAGCTGGCGGAGCGGGCGATGGAGCTCTACGCGATCGAGCACGAGATCGGCCGCCGGCCGGCCGACCTGCGGCGGCGGCTGGAGGCGCGCGGCGCGGAGGTCGGCGTCGCCCACGCGGAGGCGTTCGTGGCGACGCGGCGCTTCGCATGAAACGGGCGCTCGACGTCGCCGGCGCGCTGCTCGGGCTGCTGCTGAGCGCGCCGCTGCTGCTCGCGGCGAGCGTGGCGATCTGGCTTGCCGACCGGCGCCCGATCCTCTTCTCGCACGAGCGCGAGGGCCGCGGCGGGCAGCCGGTGCGACTGTGGAAGCTGCGCACGATGGTGCGCGACGGCGACGGTCTGCTCGCCGAGCACCTGGAGCGCGTACCGGAGGCGCGGCGCGAGTGGGAGCGCTACTTCCGGCTCGCCGGCGACCCGCGCGTGCTCGGCCGCCTCGGCCGCGCGCTGCGCCGCTCCAGCGTCGACGAGCTGCCTCAGCTGTGGAACGTGCTGCGCGGCGACATGAGCCTCGTCGGCCCGCGGCCGCTGCCGCCGTTCGTGATCGCGGCGCTCCCGGAGACGTTCCTGCAGCTGCGGCGCAGCGTGCGCCCGGGGCTCACCGGTCTGTGGCAGGTCTCGGGGCGCAGCGACGGCGACGTCGACGAGCTCGTGCGACTCGACACCGAGTACGTCCGCACCGCCTCGCTCGCGCTCGACCTGCGCATCCTCGCCCGCACGCCCGCCGCGGTGCTCAGCGGCGCCGGGGCCTACTGAGGCCAGGGCTGCCGTGCCCGCCGAGCGCGTCGCGATCCTGCACGACTGGCTCGTCACGTGGGGCGGGGCCGAGCGCGTGCTGGAGCAGATGCTCGCGTGCTACCCCGGCGCGGACGTCTTCTGCATCGTCGAGGACCTCGACGCCGAGCGGCGCTCCGTGCTGGACGGGCGGCGCGTGCACACGTCGTTCATCCAGCGGCTGCCGCGCGCGAAGCGCTCCTACTGGCACTACGCGGGCCTGATGCCGCTCGCGGTCGAGCAGTTCGACCTGCGCAGCTACGACCTCGTGCTGTCGAGCAGCCACGCGGTCGCGCTCGGCGCGATCACGGGACCGGATCAGCTGCACGTCAGCTTCCTGCACTCGCCGATGCGCTTCGCGTGGGATCTGCAGCCGCTGTACCTGGAGAGCTTCGGCTTCGCGTCCGGCCCCAAGTCGCTCGCCGCGCGCCTGCTGCTGCACTACCTGCGCAACTGGGATCGCGGCGCCGCGAACGGCGTCGACCGGATGCTCACCTGCTCGGACTTCGCGGCGCGGCGGATCGCGAAGGTCCATCGCCGCTCGGCGGCGGTCGTGCACCCGCCGGTCGACGTCGAGCGGTTCACGCTCTCGGAGTCGCGCGACTCGTACTTCCTGACCGGCTCGCGGATGAACCCGTTCAAGCGCATCGACGTCGTCGTCGAGGCGTTCCGCGCGCTGCCCGACCAGCGGCTGCTCGTGCTGGGCGACGGACCCGACCTGCCGAAGATCCGCCGGCTCGCCGGCGCGAACGTCGAGCTGCTGGGACACGTGAGCGACGCCGAGGTGCGCCGGCGGATGCAGGGAGCAAGCGCCTTCGTGCACGCGGCCACCGAGGACTTCGGCATCGCGATGGGCGAGGCGCAGGCGTGCGGGACGCCCGTGATCGCGCTCGGCGCAGGCGGCGCGTGCGAGATCGTCCGGGACGCGGCGCACAATCCGGCGCCGACGGGCGTGCTGTTCGACGGGCAGTCGCCCGCCGGTGTGCGCCGCGGCGTCGAGCGCTTCCTCCAGCAGCGCGAGCGGTTCGACCCGCGTGCCTGCCGCGAGAACGCGCTGCGCTTCTCGGAACAGCGCTTCCGCGAGAAGCTGCTGGAGCAGGTCGAGATCGCGCGGCGCGACTTCGCCGCTGGCGTGCGCACGACGTGAGCGGATCGCCGCGGATCGCGGTCCTCGGCGGCGGGCCCGCGGGGCTCGGCGCCGCGTACGCGGCGGCCTGTGCAGGCCTTCCAGTGACGTTGTACGAGCGCGCGCCGCAGGTCGGTGGGCTCGCGCGCTCGTTCGAGCTGTGGGGCCAGACGGTGGAGCTGGGCGCGCATCTGCTGCTGCGCGAGGACCCGCGCATCGATCGGCTGTGGACAGAGCTGATCGGCGACGCGTACGACCGCGTGCCGCGACAGACGCGGATCGTCACCGACGGGCGCTGGCTGCGATATCCGTACGAGCCGCTCGACGTCGTGCGGCAGCTCGGGCTGGGCAGCAGCCTGCGCTGCGCCCACGGCGCGGTGCAGCGCCGCCGGCCACGCAGCGGCGCCGCCGGGACGCTCGAAGGCTGGATCGTCGAGCGCTTCGGGCAGCCGGCGTTCGAGCTGCTGGTGGCCGGCGACGTGCAGAAGTTGTTCGGCCGCCCGGCGCGCGAGCTCGACGCGCAGCTGGCCGGCTCCCTGCTCGGCTTCCAGCGCCGGCCGACGATCGCGAGGACGGTCGGCCGAGCGGTGCGACGGGTGCCCGAGCCCCCCCTCGTGCGCCCGCACGACGGCGTCGGCACGCTTGCCGAGCGGCTCGCCGAGGCCGTCGTCGCGCGCGGCGGCTGCGTCGTCTGCGGGCGCGAGGTGGGGCGACTCGAGATCGACGGGCGACGCGTGCGGGGCATCGAGATCGACGGGCGGATCGAGCCGGTCGACCGCGTCATCTCAACGCTCCCGCTGCCGGCACTGTTCGAGCGCCTGCCGGACGCCCCGCCGGAGATCGTGCGGCGGCTGCGCGGCCTGACCGCCCGCAGCGTCGTGATCGCGTACGCGCTGCTCGACGGGCCGCCGCCGTTCTCCGGTCAGTGGGTCTACGTCGCCGATCCGCGTCCCGTGAGCCGGATCACGAGCTTCTCGGGCTGGACGCCCCCGGGCTCGGCGCCGCCGCCGCAGTCGATCCTGGCGTTCGAGCTGTGGTGCGATGCCGGCGACGCGACCTGGGAGCAACCGCCCGACGTGTTCCGGGCAGTCGCGGAGCGCACCCTTGCGGACCTCGGTCTGCGGCACGCGCCCGTGCTCGACGTCGCGGTGCGCCGCGGACGCGACGTGCTGCCGGTCCTCTCCCCCGCGGCGCGCACGACGGTCGCGGAGGCCGGTGCATGGCTGAGGCGGATCGATGGCCTGCACACGACCGGCCGGCACGGGTCCTTCGCCAACAGCGGTGTGCACGAGAGCCTGCTGCTCGGCGTCGAGGCGGGCCGGGCGCTCGCGCTCGGCGGCGCGAGCGCCTGACGCACCGGGCCGCGCCGCCCTTTCCCCCGTCGGCGGCGCGGCCCCCAGGAACGCGCGGGGTGGGCTGCGCGGTTCCCGTCTCTCGAAGCCGCGAGCGACCAGCGCGGCTTCAAGCGTCAGGTCAAGGCGCGCGCAGGGCGCGCTCGTACGCGCCGCACTCGGGCGCAGTCGGCGAGACGAAGCGGTCGAGCACCGTGATCGCGCCGATCGCCTCGATCGCGTGGCGGTAGGCGCAGCGCGCACGGCGCGCCTCCGTGCGCGTCGCCCCCGCGGCGACCAGTCCAACACCCGCGATCAGTACGACGCGCGCGTCGGGGTCGAGCTGCCGTCCGTCGGGACCGCCGAACGCCGCTGCCTCCCAGCGCATGTGCGCGCGATGACGCCGCGCCCCCCGCACGATCCGCTCGGCGAGATCGCCGGCGCTGTCGTTGCGTGGATCGACGTCGATCCACAAGGGCGCACGCTGGGTGTGGAGCACCTGCTGAGGACAGACGGGACCCGTCTGCGCCAGCGTCGGCGCCTCGCGCGCACAGACGAAGTCGAGCACCGTCGGCGACGTGTCGAGCTCGAACACCTTCGGTCGCCGGCTGCCGAGCGCCGTGCGCAGCACCGGCAGCAGCCATGCGAGCAGCCGCGTCCGCTCGCGCTCGCGCAGCGGCGCGAGCCCGCGGCCGCCGCAGCGCGGACCAAGCGCGCCCGCAGCGACGAAGTCGCGGGCACGCCTGGCCGCCAATGCCGTCGCCGCGTGGCATGCCCGCTCCGTCTCCCCCCACGTCACCAGCCCGCGCCGTGCCAGCAGCGCCATCCGCACGTGCGATTCGGCCGCAGCGAGGCCCAGCTCCCGTGCCAGTTCCGCGCCGCTCACCTCGTATGGGATCCAGGCAGCCGCGTCGCCGAAGCACGCGTGGGCGAGATGCTCGCCGCCGGCCGCAGCGCAGAGTGCCATCACGCCGTCGGGCTGCGTGACGTCGACGTGCGTGGCGGGCACGACCGCATGCAGCAGCGCCTCAGGCGGACACGGCCGGACCGTCGAGTCGACGCGACAGTGCGCGAGCGCCTCTGCTTGCGGATCTTCGTCCAGCTCGCCGTCGCCCATCGCGATGAGGACTCTCGTGAGCCGCAAGCACGCCAGCTCGCCGGCGCCACCGGAGCCGGAACCGTGCTCGACGTCGCTGCCGCCGCCCACGGCTCCCGCCCCGGCGACCCACAGCACCTCTCCACCCAGGCGAACTGACAGCTTCGTCGAGGTGGTAGTGCGCAGGCCGGCGCCGGCGGTCTCAGCGTCAGCAGCCAGCAGGCGCGCACGCCGCACGAGCCGCCCAAGCGCGTCGGCGGGGACGGCTGCTGATTGGTCAACGTTGAGCACGTAAACGACCGTACGGTCGCCACGCCCGGCCGTGCACCGGGATTTCCCCGCTTCCGCGTTGGCCAAGATCCACCATCCGGTTCGCCGAAATTCGCCTGAATGGTTGAATGCGTGTTGATGAATGGAGTCCTCGACCAAGCGCGGCTGGAGCGACTGATGGCGGTCGGCACGACGCTCGTCTCCCAGCTCGAGCTCGACACGCTGCTCACGAACCTGCTCGAGGTCGCGCAAGAGCTGACGGGCGCGCGCTACGCGGCGCTCGCTGTACTGGACGAGGAGCGCCGTGAGATCGAGCGCTTCCTCACGCGCGGGATCGACCCCGCGGCCCACAGCGCGATCGGCGATCCGCCGCGCGGGCGCGGCATCCTCGGCGCGCTGATCGAGGACCCGAGACCGCTGCGCCTGCACGACGTGCGCGAGGACCCGCGTTCCTACGGCTTCCCCAGCGAGCACCCGCCGATGCGCAGCTTCCTCGGCGTGCCGATTTTGATCCGCGGCCTCGCTTGGGGCAACCTCTACCTGACCGACAAGACGGGCGGCGACTTCGACGCGGCCGACGAGCAGACCGTAACGACGCTCGCTGCATGGGCGGCGATCGCCGTCGAGCACGCCGACCTCTACCGCAGACTGCGCGAGCGCGGCAACCGGCTCGAGCGCACCGTCCGCAGCTTCGAGGCGACCACCACGATCACGCGGGCGGTCGGCGCCGAGACGCGAATCGACCGGGTGCTGGAGCTGATCGTCAAGCGCGGGCGCGCGCTCGTCAACGCCCGCGCGCTGCTGATCCTGCTCCAAGACGGCGACGGGCTGCAGATCGCCGCCGGCGCCGGCGACGTCGACCCAGATGCGATCGGACGGAGAATCCCGGTCCGCGGAACGACCGCAGCCGCCGTCCTCCGCGCCGTGCAGTCGGAGCGCATCCCAGACGTCGAGAGCCGACTGCGGGTCTCCTCTGAGCGGCTGGGCGTGCCCGTCACCGCCAATGGCCTCGGCGTGCACGACCCGCAAGCTGCGCTGCTCGTGCCGCTCGAGTTCCGCAGCCGCAAGCTCGGCGTGCTGATCGCGTTCGACCGCGCCGGCAGCGAGGCGATGTCGTTCGACCGCGACCAGCAGGCGCTGCTGCTCGCGTTCGCCGCGTCCGCGGCGACGGCGGTCGCGACGGCGCAGTCGGCCGAGCGCCAGCGCCGGCGCGAGCGGATGGCGGCCGCCGAGCGCGAGCGGCAGCGCTGGGCGCACGAGCTGCACGACCAGACGCTGCAATCGCTCGCGAGCTTCCGCGTGTTGATCGACACCGCGCTGGAGGACGGAGCCCCAGCGCGCAGCGAGCAGACGCTGCGCACGCTGGCCGGCCGGATCGACGGGGAGATCGCGCAGCTGCGCGCGTTGATCACCGAGCTGCGCCCGGCGGCGCTCGACGAACAGGGGCTGCAACCGGCGATCGAGCACCTCGCGGAGCAGGTCGCGAGCACGCAGGGGATCGCGGTCGAGACAGAAGTATCGCTCGACGCGCCCGGCGGCGGCTCCCCCAAGCCGCTCGCGGCGGATACCGAGACGGCGATCTACCGCGTGGTCCAGGAGGCGCTGACGAACGCCGTCAAGCACGCCGGCGCGAGTCACGTGAGGATCGGCGTGCGCCCGCGTGACGGCGGCGTCGACGTGACGATCACCGACGACGGCGCTGGCTTCGATCCCGACACGCCGCGTGAGGGCTTCGGCATCTCCGGCATGCACGAGCGCGCCGAGCTCGGCAACGGAACGCTCGCGATCACGAGCAGACCGGGTGCCGGCACGACCGTACACGTATGGCTGCACGCGGACGAGCCGGCGACGACGTCAGCCTGAGCGCTGCTGCTGTTCAGTCGCCGTGTGGGTCGAACAGCTCGTGGTCGAGCGCGTAGCGCACGAGCTGCGCACGCGACGTGCGCCCAGTCTTCTGCTGAATCCGCGCCCGATAGGACTCGACCGTGCGCGGGCTGAGGTGCAGCCGCTCGCCGACCTCGGGGTTCGTATGCCCAAGCGCGAGCAAGCGCAGCACGGCCAGCTCGCGCGGCGCAAGTCCATCCGGTCCGCGGTCTCCTTCTGCCGCGACGCGCGCGCCGAGCTGCGGAGCGAGGTAGGTGGAGCCGGCGTGCGCCAGACGCACCGCCAGCACGAGCTCGACGCCGGCGGACTCCTTCAGCACATAGCCGTTCGCCCCAGCGGCGAGCGCGGCGCGCGCAGCGGCGGGATGGTGATGCATGGTGAGAATCACGACCGCGGTGTGGGGGGCGACCTGAGCGAAGCGCGGCAGCGCCTCGATGCTCGAGCCGCCCGGCATGCGCAGGTCGAGGACGAGCACGTCAGGCTGCTGGGCGGCGACGAGGCGCAGCGTCGTCTCGACGTCGCCAGCGGTGCCGACGACGTCAATCCTGTGGGCCTGTTCGAGCAGCAGCGCAAGCCCCTCGCGCACGACCTCGTGGTCGTCGGCGAGGGCGACGCGGATTGTGTCCGTCGCAGGCGGAGTGGCGGGGGTCGCGGGGGCCAGCGAGATCGTTGCGAATGCACTCATCGGAATTCCAGAGTAGTAACCCGCGCGGCGGGCACTCGATGCGGTCGGGAGCGGCCGCGTTAGCCTGCTGGCATGGCTGACGTCTCGCATACCGTGTGGATGCCCGGCGGCGTGCGGACCGAGATCCACGCGACCGGCGAGGACACGGGCGGCGCGTTCTGCCTGCTCGTCGATGAGCCGCCGGCCGGCTGGTCGCTGCCGCCGCACCTGCACCGCGACGCGGCGGAGACGATCCTCGTGCTGGACGGCTCGTTCGACGTTGAAGTCGACGACGCGCAGACGCGGTTGGAGGCAGGCGCGTCGATCCACATCCCCCGCGGTGTCGTGCACGCAAGCGCGAACACCGGCCCGCGAACCGGCCGCCGCGTCGTGCTGTTCAGCCCGGCGGGAATGGAGCGATTCTTCATGGAGGCCGGCGCCGCCGTGCCCGACACGGATGTCGACCTCGCCGCAGCACTCGCTGCCGCCACCCGCCACGGCTGGGAGTTCGTGCGCTGACGGTGCCGCAGCGGCTGGGAGCATGTCGACATGCCGAGCTTCGGCGACGCACGCTGGTACGCCATCCGTCCGGCCGCCAACCGCAAGCCGTCGACGTACCGCTGCCCGCTCTGCGGCGAGTTGCTGCCATCGCTGAGCGCCCACCAGCTCGTCGTGCCGGAAGGCGACGCCGAGCGCCGCCGTCACGCGCACACGGCCTGCGTGCTGGAAGCCCGCCGCGCCGGACGGCTGCCGCTGCGCGACGAGGTCGAGCCGCGGCGGCCCGGGTTCTTCGCACGACTGATGGGGCGCCCATGAAGCGCGTCCCCACGAGTCTCGCCCTCGCCGCCGCTCTCGCATTCGCCGCGTTTCCCGCGGCCGCCGCTGCAGCCGGCCAGCGTCAACGCCCCGCCGGCCAGCCGTTCACGCTCGCGTGGGGCGGCGACGTGACGCTCGGGTCTTCGTACGGGAACCCGCCCGACGCGGCGCGCGGGTTGCTCGCGGCGGTCACGGCACCGCTGCGCGCCGCCGATGTCGGCGCCGTGAACCTCGAGGGGACGCTCGGCAGCGGCGGGTCCTCGAAGTGCGGCGGAGGCGGGTCGGGAGGCGGCGGGAACTGCTTCGCGTTCCAGGCGCCGGCCGCGAACGTCGCCGGGCTGCGCGTAGCCGGCGTCGACGTCGTCAACCTCGCGAACAACCACGCGTTCGACTTCGGCGCGAGCGGCCAGGCGCAGACGATCGGCGCGCTGGCCGACGCGGGGGTTGCGTACAGCGGGCGGCCGGGCGAGATCCGCGTGCTGCGCCTCCCCCATACGCGCGTCGCGTTCGTCGGCTTCTCCGCCTACCCGTGGAGCGCGCCGATCGGCGATCTCGGCGCGGTGCGCGCACTGGTCGGCGCCGCGGCGCGACAGGCCAACGTCGTCGTCGCGTTCGTGCACGCCGGTGCGGAGGGCTCCGGCCAGATCCACACGCCGAACCACGACGAGATCGCGTTTGGCGAGAACCGCGGCAACCCGCGCGCGTTCGCGCACGCGGCGATCGACGCCGGCGCAGACCTCGTCGTCGGCTCCGGCCCCCACGTCCTGCGCGGGATCGAGCTCGACCGCGGCCGCCTGATCGCCTACTCGCTCGGCAACCTCGCCGGCTACCGCAACTTCGGCATCGGCCCGGTGACCGGCACGAGCGGCCTGCTGAGCGTGCACCTCGGTCCCGATGGCACGTTCATGTCCGGCGGCCTGCGCTCCCTACGGCTGAGCGGCGCCGGAATCCCCGCCGCCGATCTCGGCGGGGCCGCGGCGCACCTCGTGTCCTCCGTCTCGCGCGCGGACTTCGGCGCGCACGGCGTCACCGTCGCCGGTGGGCGGCTGATCCCCCACGCCGGTTTCCGGCGGGCGCCGCCGTTCGCCCACATCCGGCCGCGGCGTATCGGGGAGCGGTGAGGCCCGCCAGCAGCTCGAGGTCGAGCTGGCGATGTCCGCCGACCTCGTCGCAGGCGTCGGCCCGCTGCTCACGGAGTCGATCAGCGATGCGATGCGAGGGTTCCGCCACGCCGCACCGCCGGTCGTCGAGATCTGTCCGGGCTTGCGCGACTGGGACGACGTGGCCACGCCGGAGAAGCCACCAGCGCGGCGGCAGATCCTCCTGCTCGGGCGCGCGGAGGACATGGCCACGAAGGGAATTGACATCGCCGCCGAGGCCGTGACGCGGGCCGTCACCCGCTTTGCGGGAGACCCGGGCGACCCCCCGGTGCTCGTCGTCCGCGGTGTGCCGGACGCGAGCGCCGACGACGTGCGTGCGCGCCTGGACGCGATCGCGGCGCCGGCGACGCAGATCGTGCTGCGGCCATACGTGTCCGACGAGGACGCCCTGCGTCGCGACATCTGGCAGTCGCGCGTGCTCATCATGCCATCCCGCCACGAGGGCTTCGGACTCGTCGCATGGGAGGCGATCGCCGCCGGCATCCCCGTCCTCGTCAGTCGCGAGAGCGGGTTGGCGCGGCTTCTCCACCAGATGGTCTCGGACGGGGAGCGCAGCACGCCGCGAGAGATCCTGCCTGTGTCCGGCGACGTGACGGAGATCGCCGAGATCTGGGGCGACGCGATATACGAGAAGCTCGTCGACCCGACCGCCGCGTTCCAACGTGCCGCCGACGTCCGCAGACAGCTGGCGGCAAGCATCGGCTGGTCCGAGGCCGTCCGTCGCCTGCTCGACAGCCTCGGCCTTGCCCGCGAGGACCCCGCGGACGGTGCCGCGAGCGGACAGCTCTCGAGCACCTGACCCAGGCGACGAGGAGCGATGGCGGGCCGCGATGGACAGCGCGGTCCCGTGCATGGCGCACGACCCAGCGCGGTCGGTCAGACTCGCGACCATGATGAGCGACGACGAGCTGAAACGCCTGACGGCGCAGGCGGCGGTCGGGCGAGTGGTCATCGGCCTCGCGCCGCTGCTCGCGCCCGGCCCGACGTCACGGCTGCTCGGCTTCCCGCGCGCGCACGACAACCCGAGCGCGCGACTGATGGGCCGCCTGTTCGCCGTGCGCGACATCGCGCTCGGCGTGCTGACGTGGCAGGTCCGCGACGACCGCGTGCTGCTGCGCCACGCCTTCCGCATCAACGCTGCTATCGACGCGAGCGACATGACGGTCGCGGCGCTGCCGCTGCTGGGCCGCAGAGGCGTCGACCGCGCCGCGCTCTCGACCGCCGCATTTGCATTCGCCGGCGCGAACGTGTGGCTGACCCTGCTCCGCCGCAGCTCGGCGCCGGACGCTGCGGCCGGGTAGCGCCCGGCAGAATGGCCGAGCAGCGGGTGCCGCAGGTATCGCATCGGATCGCCGCGGCGAACGCCGCGGTGCGGATGCGGCTGCCATTCGACGACACGGCCGACTTCGACGAGGCGCGCAGAGGGCTCGTCGCCTCGCTGTCGGACGGAGTGATCCGCGGCACGGACGGGCGCGTCGTGTGGGACGCGGACGCGTACGGGTTCCTCGACGACGAGTGCCCCGAGACCGTCAACCCCAGCCTCTGGCGCCAGGGTCAGCTCAACGCGATCCACGGGCTGTTCGAGGTGACCGAGGGCATCTACCAGGTGCGCGGCCTCGACCTGTCCAACATGACGATCGTCGAGGGCGACGAGGGCGTCCTCGTGATCGACCCGCTGATCTCGACCGAGACGGCGGCCGCCGCCCTGGCGCTGTACCGCGCGCATCGCGGCGAGCGTCCTGTGACCGGCCTGCTCTACACGCACTGCCACATCGACCACTTCGGCGGCGCGCGCGGCGTCGTCTCCGAGGCGGACGTCGCGACGGGGCGGATTCCGGTGATCGCGCCGGAGGGCTTCCTCCAGCACGCGGTCAGCGAGAACGTCTACGCCGGCGGGGCGATGTCGCGCCGCGCCACCTATATGTACGGCGCACTGTTGCCGAAGGGGCCCGCCGGCCAGGTCGGCGCAGGCCTCGGGCAGACGACGTCGCTCGGGACGCTGACGCTGATCCCGCCGACGGTGGACATCGTGCGCACCGGGCAGGAGGAGGTCGTCGACGGCATCCGGATGGTCTTCCAGATGACGCCGGGGACCGAGGCACCGGCCGAGATGAACTTCTTCTTCCCGGACCGCAAGGCGCTGTGCATGGCGGAGAACGCGACGCACAACCTCCACAACATCGTGACGCTGCGCGGCGCACTCGTGCGCGACCCGCACGTGTGGGCCGGCTACCTCGACGAGGCGATCGCGCTGTTCGGCGCCGACGCCGAGGTGCTGTTCGCCCAGCACCACTGGCCGCGCTGGGGCACCGAGCGGATCGTCGACTTCCTTGCCAAGCAGCGCGACTTGTACGGCTACATCCACGACCAGTCGCTGCGGCTGATCAACAGAGGGCTGGGGCCGGCCGAGATCGCCGAGCAGCTCGAACTGCCGCCGAGCCTCGAGCGCGAGTGGCACTGCCGCGGCTACTACGGCTCGCTGAGCCACAACGTGAAGGCCGTCTACCAGCGCTACCTCGGCTGGTTCGACGCCAACCCGGCGCACCTGTGGCCGCACCCGCCGCAGGCCGCGGCCGAGCGCTACGTCGCGCTCGGGGGCGGCCCCGAGTCGCTGCTGGCCCACGCGCGCGAGGCGTTCGCGCAGGGCGACTATCGCTGGGTCGCAGAGCTCGTCAACCACCTCGTCTTCGCCGATCCCGACAACAGTGAGGCGAAGGAGCTGCAGGCGCAGGCGCTCGAGCAGCTCGCGTTCGGCGCCGAGAACGGCACCTGGCGCAACTTCTTCCTGATGGGCGCCCGCGAGCTGCGCGAGGGCGTCGGCGGGACCGCGACCGCGACCGCACCGCGGGACATCGTCCGCAACCTCGCCGCCGAGCACCTCTTCGACGCGATGGCGATCCGGCTCGACGGGCCGCGCGCCGGCGACCGCGAGATCACGCTGCACTGGATCTTCACCGACACCGGCCACGAGCACGAGCTGACGCTGCGCCACGGCGTGCTGACCCACCGTCGCGACGGTCGCATCGCCGAGCCCGACGCGACCGTGCGGATCGCGCGCGCGGCGTTCGACTCGATCGTCGACAGAAGCGCGACGATCGAGGACATCGTGACCTCAGGCAGCCTCGTCGTCGAAGGCAATGCCGCCAAGCTCGGCGAGCTGCTCGGACTGCTCGAGGACCCGGACCCGGCGTTCCCGATCGTTACGCCGTAGGCTGCCGCCCGCGCCGGCGGGGTACAGCCGAGCACATGGATGACCTGCTCGCGATCGCAGCGCCGATCTATCGCGCGCCGCGGAGAGACGCCGTCGAGGACGGCCTCCTCGACCGTGACCCGGCACCTGCCGGAGCGTCGTCCCGTGCGCGTGGTTAGCGTTCGTGCTCCAGATGGCCAGGAACTGTTCGTTCGCCGTGATTACAGTCGTCGATGAGGCGCATGAGTTGTTCTGCTCAGCGCTCGATGACGCGAAGTCGGTCGAGGCGGACGGCTGGTACTGGACGGTCGCCGAGCTGCCCGCAGCAGATGGCGGGACGCATCTGGTGGTGGAGGGACAAACACCGGAGCGCTCCCACTTGCCCGCACAGGCGTTCGCGACGCGCATGCTGCACGTGTGGCGGCCGCGCTGTCTGGTGCTGGCTGACTGCGGTGGTGGCATCTGGGGTGAGGGCAAACGGCCACGCGATGACGTTGCACTCGGCGACGTCGTCGTCAGCGAGCTGTTGCACTACTACGAGCTGCAGAAGCTCGTAGCCGGCGGCACCCGTGTACCGCGCTACATCCGCTGGCAATCGATCTCACCACGGCTGAGCACGACCGCTCGCCAACTCGATGAGCTGCGTCCCAACTGGCGCGCTCGCTGCCAAGTCGAGCGGCCGGGAGCAGCGCAACTGAAGTTGGGTGAGTTGGTCTGTGGCGACAAGCTGCTCGCCGATCCCGCCGCGTCAGAGGTCTCCAGGATCGTCACGGAGTACGACAAGGCGTTGGCCGTCGACATGGAGACCGTCGGGGTCGCCCACGCCGCGTTGGAGGCAGCCGACGATGGCCTCCCGCTGAGCTTTGTCGCGCTGCGCGGGATCTCGGATTGGATGGACGGCAAGGACAACCAGGCAACGCGTGACGACTGGAAGCTTGCCGCGTGTGATGCAGCAGTCGCAGCGACGCTCGCGTTGATCGACGCGACACCGTCCGTCGGCAATGTCGCCACCGCGGAGGAACTCGAGTCGCTCGATGAACTGCGTCGTCGCCTCGACACGTCCTACGCGGTGCCGAGCGATGCGTATGCCTCCGTGGTACGGACCGGCACCGGACAGCTGACCCGCAACGACGCACTCGCGATGGTCATGCAGCGCCACGGCGCGGTGCTCGTAGGCGGCGCGGGCGTCGGGAAGAGCTCGATCCTGCACCAGGCAGTGAAGGCCTCATCAAGCCCGCTGGAGCCGTTCCCGGTCTTGATCGACCTGAAGTTGTGGAAGCCGGCCTACAGCAACCGGCTGGCGGAGGACCCTTCGGGAGCGGAGCTGCTGCCATCACTCGACGCGCTGCTGCGCGCGTCCGTGCAACGCATCGGCGTCAAGCTGCTCGATGCGATTGCCGTACGCCGACCAGTGCTGCTGTTCGTCGACGGCTTGAACGAGGTCTCGTTTGCAGACGTCGGCCGACGCATCCTCACGCTCTTGGATGAGTACATGCGCACGCGCCCCCACGTGCGCACTCTGGTGACCGACCGGTCACTTGGCGAGTTTTACGACGAGAGCGGCTGGACGACTATGCGCCTGGAGCCGCTCGAGGTAGCAGAGGTGAAGCGGGTCCTGACCGAGCAGCTCGGCGAGGACGCTGCAGCTGACCTGGGTGCCGCGGTCGAGCTGCTGCGCATTCCGTTCTTCCTCAACCGCGCAATCCGCGGCGGCAACCTTGCACTCATCTCACGCGCCGCGGCACTGCAGGATTTCTTTGCCGTGCAGCTTGACCTCAGCGACGATCAGCTCGACGCGCTCGCGCACGCAGCGTTCGAGGTGTATCTCCAGCGCCGGCGCAGCTTTCCTGCTACCGCGATCGCTGACGTCGCTGGAGACGACGTGTTCGCCATGTTGCAGGACGCCGGCGTGGTACTCGGCGAAGAGGATCTGGCGTTTCATCACCAGCTTGAGCACGACTACCTGGCGGCCCGCCACCTTGCCGCTTGTGCGCGTCAGTGGACGCCGGTGGTGTTCGACGCGATGACCTTTGATGCCGCGTCGTTTGACGTGCTCGGGCTGACGCTTGAGCAGCTCACGCGCGAGGACGAGCGCGACGCATTTCTGCGGGCGGTCTACGACTGGAACTGGGGCGGCACGATCGCCGCGATGATCGCGGCTGAGCACGACGGGTCGCCGGCCGCAAGCGCACCACTCCGGATGGCGTTGCTCGCTGTCATCGCGGAAAAGCGCTTCGATCGCGTCGACGGCACGCGCGGGGTGACGATTCAACATCTCGAACGCTTCAGTGGCGATGTGGCGGCGCAGTTGACGTCGGCTCCGTCACTTGCAGCGCTGATCGACGTCGTCCGCGTTGCCCCCAGCGGCCCCGAGTGGTTCGAGCAGTGGCGCGCGTGCTTCTGCCGCATGCCGCCCACGCCGCTCAGCGAACAGGAGGCGGCGCTGATTGCGAGCAGCGACTCACTGATCGGTTGGACGATGGCCAGCGTTGCGCGCCGCTTCGCGCATGATCCCGAGCGCGCGGCACAACTGCGCGCCCTCTACGCGGCCCATCCCTCTGCCGACTCGACCGCGCGCGCAATTCGCTGGCGCGTCGTCCATGTGCTCGGTGCCTGGCCGACGGAAGCGAACACGGCGGCGCTGTTGCAAGCGATCGGAGACGACTACAGCTGGGTGCAGTACGGCGCCGTGCGCTCGCTGATGGAGACCGCCGCGCGGACCGGGGACCTCAGGCTGCGCGAGCACATCGTTCAAAACCTGCTCACACGGATTCGCGAGCTGGGCGACGAGCCCCTCAGCCAATTCGCATGGTCATCCCTGTATGAGGGAGCGCCTGATGACTACGCCCCGGCGGTGCATCCGCTCCTGCAGGCAGCGCTCGCGTTGCAGCAAAACGAGACTGGCCGTCGGATATGGCTCCGACGGATCGCACGGTTTGAAGCGTTCTGGGCAACGCAGCTGACGTAGTTACGCACCCGCCGCCGCCCCGGCGCCGGAGCTGAGCGACGGCGCGCCCTCGGCCTTCCCATAGGCGTGCACCACGTCTTCGAGTCGCGCCACGCGGCTGCCCTTGACAAGCGCTGCGTCACCCGAGCCCATCGTGCGCAACAAGGCGACAGCCTCGTCGACGCCCGTCACGTGCGCCTTGCCATAGAGCCCGGTCTTGTATCCCACCACCTCGATCCCGAGTTCCTCCGCCACGAGGGCGATCCGGCGATGCTCGGACTCGCTCTGGTCCCCCAGCTCGGCCATCAGCCCGAGGACTGCCAGCTTGCGTTTGCCCGGCAACGCGGCCAGCGAGCGCACGGCCGCCTCGGCCGACGCGGGGATCGCGTTGAAACAGTCGACCACCAGGACGGGGCCGCCGGGCACGTGATGAACCTCCATGCGCCAGGGCGAGCCCTGGCTCACCGTTAGTGCCGCGGCGACGGTCTCGATGGGGACCCCACACCACAGCGCGACCGTCGCGGCGGCGAGCGCGTTGGCGACGTGCTGCACGCCGTGCAACGCCAGCCGGACCTCGGTCTGCCCCCACGGCGACGACAGGCGGAACCGTGCGCGCAGGTCCCGGTCGAGCGTGACGTCGTCCGCCCGCACTTCGGCGTCGGCGCCCACCGCATACCCCAGCACGGGACACGCGCTGAGCGACGCCATCTCTCGGACCCGGGGGTCGTCGAAGTTCAACACCGCGAGACCCGATGCCGGCAAGGCCGCCACGAGCTCCCCTTTGGCGCGGGCCACGCCGTTGAGGTCACCGAGGTACTCCACGTGCGCCATATCGACGCTGGTCACGATGCCTACGTCGGGACGTGCGACCTCGGCCAGCCGCTCGATGTCCCCCACACGCCGGACTCCCATCTCGAGGACCACCCACCGCGCAGCGTCCGACGCGTTGAGCAGCGTCAGAGGGAGGCCCAGCTCGTTGTTGAAGGAACGCTCGCTCGCGGCGGTGCGGAACGTCGACGCCAGACAGCCGGCCAGGAGGTCCTTGGTGGTGGTCTTGCCCACCGACCCTGTGATGCCGATCGCGCCGCCGACCCGACTGCGGGCGAATCCCCCGAGGTTCAACAGTGCGGCGGCGGTGTCGCGAACACGGATGGCCGTCCCGCCCACCGGCTCCTGCGCGGTCAGGTAGGCCGGCGCGCCCGCCTCGAGCGCTGCCGGGATGAAGGCGTGGCCGTCGCGCTCGGCCACGATGGGGGCGTAGAGCTGCCCCGGCCGGATCGTCCGCGAGTCGATGCTCGCCCCTTCGATGCTGACATCGGGCCCAACCAGCTCACCGCCCAGATGGGTCGTCAGCTCAGATGTCGAGAAGCGCATGCGTGATGGGGAAATCGAAGTAGGTGTCGGGATAGGGCTCGGCCTTCAGCGTGTAGTGCCACCACTCGCACTCGTACGAGCTGAAGCCGCAAGCCTCCATGACCGAGCAAAGGTCCTCGCGGTTTCTCGCTTCGACCTGCGTGATGTCCTTCGCCCCACGGTGGGAGATCGGATCCATCAGGTCGTAATCACCGCCCATCGAAGCAAGCTCACCGGTGGCCAATCGATAGAGCGTCAGGTCGACGGTGCTGCCCCGGCTGTGACCCGGGAACGCGCTCGTCGACGAAGGCGAAGTCGTCCTTCATCGGCGCGTCCCCGTCAGCGTCAACGCCACGATCCGGTCGATCACGTCCGCAAAGGGCAGTCCTGCCGCGGCCATCATCCTCGGGTAGCGGCTGTATGACGTCATCCCGGGCAACGTGTTGACCTCGTTGAGCACGACCTGTCCATCCTCGGTGAGGAACATGTCCACCCGCGAGAGCCCGCTGCATCCCAAGGCGCGATAGATGGCCTTGGCGGTCTCCTGCACCAGCGACCGTGAGTCCGCCGAGATGTTCGCGGGGACGATCACCGTCGCGTTGTCGGAGCCCTGTTCGGGCTCGCGTTCCTGATGGATCCTGAAAAAGCCATCAGACAAGGCGATCTGATCGACCTCGCCGGCAGACAGGTCCAGGTCGTTCCCCAGGAGGGCACATCCGACCTCGCTGCCGGTGACAGCTTCCTCGATCACGACCTTCGAGTCGTATTGCCGTGCGGTCTGCACCGCGCTCTGGAGCGCTTCTCTGTGGGAAACCTTGGTGACGCCGAAGGACGACCCCGAGCGGGCCGGCTTCACGAAGACGGGATAGGTGAGCTGGTCGGGATCGATGCTCTCGTTCGCCGCGACGGTCCAGAAACTCGGCGTAGCGATTCCCGCGGCTGTGGCGACCATGTACGTCAGGGACTTGTCCATGCACAGGGCGGAGCTTTGGATGTCGCAGCCTGCATAGGGAATGCCGGAGAGCTCCAACAAACCCTGCATCGCGCCGTCTTCGCCGAGCTTGCCGTGCAGGATGGGCAACACTACGTCGAGGCTGATCGTCTCGTATCTTCCCTCTTCCAGGACGAGCAGTCCGTGGACGCTTCTGTCCGGTGACAGGACGGCCGGACGGCAACTTCCGTCTTCCCAATTTGCGTCAGGGCCGTCACAAAGCTTCCACGCACCGCTCGTCGTGATCCCGACGTAGAACGGTTCGTACTTGGCGATATCGAGGTGTCTTGCGACCTCTTGCGCCGACTTGACGGAGATCGGATGCTCTTCGGAGCAGCCACCGAAGACGATCCCAACCTTCAACTTATTCATGGTGATCGCGGCTCGCAAACTTCAGGCAGTTGGTAAGGGAGTTCTGCACGGTGTCCATCAGGGCGTGGTCTGTGTAGTAGGCGCTGTGCGGACTGATCAGCACGTTCGACAGCTTGTGCAACCGCAGCAGCAGTTGGCTTTCGATGGGCTTGTCGCTGCAGTCGGCGTAGAAGATCCCATCCTCTCCTTCGAGGACGTCCAGCGCCGCGCCGCCCAATCTGCCGCTTTCCAAGGCTGAGACAAGCGCCTCGGTATCGAGAAGCGCGCCGCGTCCAGTGTTGACGATCACCGCGCTGTGCTTCATCCGCTCGATACGGCGGCGATCGAGGAGATGGTGCGTATCCGCGGTGAGTGGCGCATGGAGCGTCACGATGTCGCTCCGCTCGAGCAATGCACCGAGAGTGACGTAGTCGGCCGAGGTCCTGGGCCGAGTGTCATAGGCGAGCGTTCGGCAGCCAAACCCTCGCAGCCGGTCCATGACCGCGCTGCCGATGCGTCCCGTTCCGATCACCCCGACGGTCAGGTCGCGCAGCTCTTTCCCGCGTACATTGCTCAATCGGTAGTCATGAACGTCTGCACGCCTGATGACGGATTTGGCATTCCGCACCGCCATCAGCATCAGCATCAGCGTGTAGTCCGCCACGCTGTCGGGCGAGTAGGCGACGGTCTCTACGGAGATGCCCACGCTCTCCGCGTAGTCCACGTCGACGTGGTTGCATCCGACGCTTCGTGTGGAGATATACGTCACGCCGGCTTCGCTGAGCGCAAGAAGCGTGGCATTCGTGACTTGCGTCTTGTGACCGACGCTGATGCATCGGTTCCCGAATGCCAGTCCGACGTTGCCTTCAGACACCGCTGCCTCGGTGATCGTCGGCGCGACGCCAAGGCCTTGCGCCATCTCTCGGAACACGGCGGCCTCGTCCTGTCCGCACCCATAGATCGTGATCCCCATCGTCGGGACGGATGCCAGCGATCGGGTGCGGCGGCCCGCGGTTCGTGCTGGTTCGCTGCGGACCATGTCTCCATTCAAGGGAGCGGGGTGTTGCCAGCGCGTATGTGGTTTTCGATATGCGGACGATATGTTCCGGGTGGTGTCGCGAGCCCCGGCTGGGCCACGCTGAGGCGGCCGGCTGCAGCGGGCATGCTGGATGCTCCAGTGGGTGCCGCGTCCGGCGCCAGGCGGTCGACCAGCTGCTCGGCCGCACCCAGTCCCGCGGTGATCAGGTTGTCTCCTCGCTGCCCGAGCACCACGCCGATCAGGGATCGGCTGCCGCTCTCGGTGGGCCACACGACCCGGAACATCAAGCAGCCGCCGGCCGCCTCGTGTGAGCCGGTCTTCATGCCGACGAACCCGTCATGGCCGAGCAGGGCGTTGGTGTTGGTCACCTCACCGGCCACCGGCAGCCAGTAGGTGCGGGTGGCCATCATGGCCGCCAGCGTCTCGTCGTTGGCCACCACCCGCGCCAGACGGAGCTGATCGAGGGCTGTCGAGACCGTGCCGACGTCGTATCCGCTTGGATCGGTGTAGGTCGTGTGGGACATTCCCAACGCGCGCGCCGTGTCGTTCATCTCCGCCACGAAGGAAGCGATGCTGCCGGAGACCTGACGGGCGACGAGCACCGCGACGTTGTTCGCGGACGGCAACAGGATCGCCATGAGGGCGTCCCGCTCGGTGAGCTGCTCGCCGGCGCGGACATCGACAACCGACTGGCCGTCGCGGCGCCTCGCCTCGGTGTCCACGACATCGTCCTGACCGACCACGAATCGCGGGCCGCTGTCGTCCGCCCGCAGCGGGTGGTGCTTGAGCACGATGTACGCGGTCATCACCTTTGCCACGCTGGCGATCGGGACCGGCTGCTGGTGCGGGCTCCCCGCCGGCCGGCCGTCGTCGAGCACGTACGCCCCTTGTCCGTGAAGCGGCCAGCCGTCCGTCGACAGGTAGCTGCGCTCCTCGCCGTTGAGCAGGTGGTGGGGAGCCGCGAACGCCGTGGCAGCGAGGGCGAGGGCCAGTACCGCGCCGAGCAGCACGCGGCGACGGCGACGGCCGTACAGGGTTGCGGTCCCGCGGCGAGCCTGCGGCGTCTTGCTCATGCCGCACCGGCGAAGCCGACGACGATGGTCGATCGGGTACGGCGGGGTGCCGTTCGTGCCGGTTCGCTGCAGGTCACGCCGCCAGTCAAGGCAGCGTGGCGTTGCCAGCACGTATGTGGTTTTCGATACGCCGACGATATGCGCCAGCTCGTAGCATCGGAGCATGCGCGTCTTGATCGTCGAGGATGAGCCCTACATGGCCGAAGCCATCCGCGATGGCCTACGCCTGGAAGCGATCGCGGCAGACATCGCCGGTGACGGCGACACCGCTCTGGAGCTGCTGAGCGTCAACGCCTACGACATCGCCGTCCTCGACCGAGACATCCCCGGACCCTCCGGTGACGAGATCGCCAAACACATCGTCGCCTCCGGCAGCGGCATGCCGATCCTCATGCTGACCGCCGCCGACCGGCTCGACGACAAGGCCTCCGGGTTCGGGCTCGGCGCCGACGACTACCTCACGAAGCCCTTCGAACTCCAGGAGCTGGTGCTCCGTCTCAGGGCGCTCGACCGCCGGCGCGCCCACAACCGGCCGCCTGTGCAAGAGATCGCAGGCCTGCGGCTGGATCCGTTCCGCCGAGAGGTCTACCGCGACGGCCGCTACGTCGCGCTGACGCGGAAGCAGTTCGCAGTGCTCGAAGTTCTCGTCGCTGCCGAAGGGGGTGTCGTCAGCGCCGAAGAGTTACTGAATCGGGCGTGGGACGAGAACGCAAACCCGTTCACCAACGCCGTGCGCATCACCGTCTCGGCACTGCGCAGACGCCTCGGTGAACCATGGATCATCGCCACCGTGGCCGGCGCCGGGTACCGCATCGACACAGCATCCGGCACCGGAGGGGACGGTGGATAGGGCCCCGGGCTTGAGCGTCCGCCTCAAGCTCACCCTCAGCTACGCCGGCTTCCTCATGATCGCTGGCGCCCTGATGCTCGCGGCCGTCTGGGTGTTCCTCTTGCGAGACTATCCCGCCAGCAGCCTCGTTCCCAGGTTCTCCAACTTCCCGCGCGTCTTCAACCCCACCAACTTTGGCCCAGGCGTCTTCGGCACGGCGGCAGTCGTGGTGCTGGCCTTCCTCCTGGTGTTCGGTCTCGTCGGGGGGTGGCTTCTGGCCGGACGGATGCTCGCTCCCTTGGAACGGATCTCCGACGCCACACGCGTCGCCGCGACCGGATCGCTCTCCCACCGGATCGCGTTGGAAGGCCGCAACGACGAGTTCCGCGAGCTCGCCGACGCCTTCGACACCATGCTTGCGCGACTCGAGGCACGCGTCGCCGAACAGCAGCGATTCGCAGCCAATGCCTCCCATGAGCTGCGCACCCCGCTGGCGATCACGCAGACGCTCCTCGACGTGGCCCGCAACGATCAAAGCCGCGGCAACGACGAACTTGTCGAGCGCCTCCACTTCGTCAACACCCGAGCGATCGACCTCACCGAAGCGTTGCTCCTGCTCAGCCGCGCCGACCAGCGGTCCTTCGTCCGAGAACACGCCGACCTGTCACTCATAGCCGAAGAAGCCACGGAAACGCTCCTCCCCCTCGCAGAGGAACGCGGCGCCACCATCGAGACCTCCGGCGAACTGACCCCCACCATCGGCTCACCCGCCCTCCTGCTGCAGATGACAACGAACCTCTTGCACAACGCGATCGTCCACAACCTGCCTGAACAGGGCACCGTGTGGGTCACGACCAGCGTTCACCCCAAGGGTGTGGTGCTCACCGTCGAGAACACCGGCGCGACGCTCACCCCACAGTTGGCTTCCACGCTTGTCGAGCCGTTTCAGCGCGGCTCCAAACGCATACGCACCGACCACGCAGGCGTCGGCCTCGGCCTGGCAATCGTCAAAAGCATCACCCAAGCACACGACGGAACCCTCACCCTCACCCCCCGCGCCGCCGGCGGGCTCTGCGTCACGGTGCAACTACCCGCCACGCCACCGCACGCTGGCAGCTGACGACCGGGGGACTGAGCGGATCGTGGACACCGCAGGCGGCGCCGCGGCCTGCACGGACAGCGTGCCGTCAGCCCCGCCCGGCAACCGTGGCGCGCGCGTACCAAGCGCGGGCGTCGAGCGAGAACGATCCGTCGGGCAGGGCCGCCCGGCAGGCCTCGCGCACGGCTGCCTGCTGCTCGTCGCTCAGCGATCTCAGGTGCTGACCGGCCGGTCCGACCGCGAAGGTGAACGGCTCCCAGAAGTCGTCGAAGCCGGCGTACTCAGCACGCGCCGTGAGCGCACCACCGACGATCTGCTCGAGACCGGCGCGCTCGAACCGCTCCGCGATGTCACCCTCCGTGGTCCCCGCCAGTCTCCGCTCGCCCTCGGCGCGCGGGTCGACCGCCCGCACCGCGGTCCAGAAGATCCGCAGCATCGTCATGCCACCGGTCGCGATGTCCCACATGCAGGCCGCGACGGTGCCGCCGCTGCGCGTCACGCGGGCCATCTCCCCCACGCCCGCGTCGGGATCGCGCATGAAGGCGATCACCAGCGACGAGAGCGCGGCGTCGAACTCTCCGTCGGCCCAGGGCAGCGCCTCGGCGCCACCCTCGCGGACGTCGGAGCCCGGGTTGCGCTCGCGACAGGCACCCACGAACTGCGGCGCCGGGTCGATCGCAGCCACATTCGCGGCGCCGACGCGCGCCGCCAGCTCGCGCGTGAGCCCACCCAGCCCGCAACCCACGTCGAGCACCCGCGCGCCGGGTCCGATGTCGGCGGCGTCGGCCAGCGCTGCCGCGAGCGTCGGGGCATAGCGCCCCATGAAGCGGTCGTAATGCTCGGCTGGCGCGGCGAACTGCATGCGTCTAGCCAACCGGCGGCGCGTCGTGGTGTCAAGGGCGTGCGGCGAGCGCCAGCATGACCGCGACCTACACGGGCGCGGCGAGGGACACCGCGCCCGCAGAGACGAGGACCTACTCGTCCAAGCGCGTGATGCGGCCTTGCGTGCACGGCGATGCCACCTGACCGCCGTCGCGACACAACACGACGGCTGTAGAGGAACGGCCGCTGGCGTTCCAGACTGTGGACCTCGCGGCTGAGCAGGCATTCCCTTTTCGAGAGCTGCTGGAGGCGCTCGCGATCGCCGTCGGCGCGACGCGCCGCCGCCTGATCACGATCGCCCCCGGCGACGGCGCGCGCGTGCTGCTGGCACGGCGGGCGGGCGCGAGCCGGCGGCCGTCTAGCGGACGCGCTCGTAGCGCAGGTACAGCGCACCCGAGGCGAAGGCGCGCTGCTCCAGCAGGCGCAGGCGCAGCTGCTCGCCGCCGGCGGGGAAGTACGGCTTGCCGCCGCCGACCGCGACCGGGTTGACCCACGTTCGGAACTCGTCGATCAGGTCGAACAGCGCGGCGGCGAGCGTCGGCCCGCCGACCTCGATGTGGCCCTCGTGCTCACGCGCGAGACGCGCCACCTCGGCGGCCGCGTCGGCGCGGCGCACGAGCCGCACCCCGTCCGGGACGTCGCCGAGCGAGTCGGAGACGACGACGCGCGGCGTCTCGACGTACACGCGAGCGAACTCCGCCGCCGTCTCCGACAGCTCGTCCGGAGCGGCCGCGGCGGCCGGCCAGTAGCCCTCCATCAGCTCGTACATACGGCGCCCGAACACGAACACGGCGGCGTCGCGCGCCTGCTCGTTCGCGATGCGATGGACCTCATCGTCCGGCGCGGTGAAGTCGAAGCTCCCGCTCGCGTCCTCGATATAGCCGTCAAGCGACATGCCCATCGCGAAGAAGACACGACCCATGCGGTCCACGCTAGCACCCAGGGCTTGGCGCGCGGACGCTCGCGCTTGACACGGTGTCGAGGATCGCCGACGCCTAAATGGAGGTGCTGCTGCTCGGCGGTCGTGGTCTTGACGCCATAAGGTCAAAAGAGACCTTGGTAGTCGGGGAGACAGGATTTGAACCTGCGACCGCCCGGCCCCCAGCCGGGTGCGCTACCAGACTGCGCCACTCCCCGTGGTGCTATGTGCCAGAGCGGGCGACGGGAATCGAACCCGCCCTAGAAGCTTGGAAGGCTCCTGTGCAACCACAACACCTCGCCCGCAGGCTGGAGGCAGATGATACTCGGGGCGCGGTCTCGACGGGGAGCGGGGCGTGGCGACCCGAGGTGTCCGACTCTAAACCTACTTTCCGGTGTAGAGTCGCTGCCGCGGGTTGGCGCATGGGGCGCCGGTCGTGCCCGCTCCCCCGAGGAGACCGTCCCGTGCGCAAGCTGTCGCTGCCGATTCTGCTCGTCGCCGTGCTCGCGGTGGGCGTAACTGCCGCAACCGTCGCCACCGCCGCGCCGCCCACAGGCCCCACCGCCACCGTCGCCAACAAGCGCCACTGCGACCGCAACTACAGCGGCCGCTGCCTGCGTCCCAACGTCAGCGACTACGACTGCGCCGGCGGGAGCGGTAACGGCCCCTACTACGTCCGCGGGCCGTTCCGCGTCGTCGGCACCGACCACTACGGCCTCGACTCCGACCACGACGGGACCGCCTGCAAGTCCTGAGGCGCGGTCCCGGTCAGACCTCTGCCGGGAACTCCCGCAGCACCCACGCCGTGCCGACCACCGGCCGCAGGAACGAGCGGCCGCCAACCGTCACCCACTCGCCCGTGCGCGGGTTGACCGGCAGGTTCCGCTCGACCGGGTACCACTCATTGTGCGCGCGGATCAGCTCGTTCAGCTCGCGGTACTCGCGACTGACACCGCGCGCGGCCGCGAACGCATGCCACGCCGAAGCGAACCCGTCCCCGTCCGCCCCAAACCGCGCCCGCAGCGTCTGCCACTCCGTCCGCAGCATCCGCCGCTCCCGCTTCAGCGCACGGTCGATCTCCGCCACCCGCTCCATCCAGCGCGGCGGGTTGTTCGCGCCCAGCAGGTAGGACTCGACCGACCTCTGCGCGATCCGCGCGCGCTCGGTCAGCGGCTTGCCGATCCCCGGCAGGTCCGCGGTGCGCTCGCGCAGCAGGCGCTCGGCCGGGGCCAGCTCGCGCTCCTGGGATGGACGGCGGTGCTCGTCGCTCATCGCCCTCCACTGTAGGAGGAGCGTCACGCATCTTGCCGCCGTGGGTTAGCGTTCGGCGCCGCCGCACACCAGCAGCCCGCCACCGAGGAGCTCGACACACGCATGACCGACGTCGTGATCGCCGGCGCGGCCCGTACCGCCATCGGCTCGTACGGCCGCAGTCTCAAGGACACCGCCCCCAGCGACCTCGGCGCGATCGTGTCGAAGGCAGCGATCGAGCGTGCGCGGATCGACGCCGCGGACGTGGGCCACGTTGTCTTCGGCAACGTGATCCACACCGAGCCGGGCGACATGTACATGGCGCGCGTCGTCGGCATGAAGTCCGGGATCCCGAAGGAGACGCCCGCGTACACCGTCAACCGTCTGTGCGGTACGGGTGTGCAGGCGATTGTCTCGGCTGCCCAGACGATCCAGACCGGCGAGACGGAGATCGCGCTCGCGGGCGGCGCGGAGTCGATGAGCCGCGGCCAGTACTGGATGCCGGGCGCGCGCTGGGGTGCGCGCATGGGCGACGCGCCGCTCGTGGACGCGGTCGTTGGTGCGCTCACCGATCCGTTCGACAAGGACCACATGGGCATCACGGCCGAGCGCCTCGCCGAGCGCGGCGACATCTCGCGTGAGCGTCAGGACGCGTTCGCGGTCGAGTCGCACCGCCGTGCGGCGCAGGCCCGCGCGGAGGGTCGCTTCAAGGACCAGATCGTCCCCGTGGACATCAAGGTCAAGCGCGACACGGTCGCCTTCGAGCAGGATGAGCACATCCGCGCGGAGATCGACGCGGCAGCGATGGGCAAGCTGCGCCCCGCCTTCAGAGGCGACGGCACCGTCACCGCCGGCAACGCCTCGGGCCTCAACGACGCCGGCGCGGCGGTCGTGCTGATGTCGGCCGCAGAGGCGGAGAAGCGCGGCGCCCCCGTGCTCGGCCGGATCCTCGCCTACGCGTCGTGCGGTGTCGACCCGCAGATCATGGGGATCGGCCCCGTGCCCGCCACGCGCAAGGTGCTCGAGCGCGCCGGCCGCTCGCTCGACGAGATCGGCGTGATCGAGCTCAACGAGGCGTTCGCCGCACAGTCGCTCGCCGTGATCGACGAGCTCGGCCTCGACGAGGCGAAGGTCAACCCCAACGGCGGCGCGATCGCGCTCGGTCACCCCGTAGCCGCGACCGGCGCCGCGATCACCGTCAAGCTGCTCGCCGAGATGGAGCGGGGCGACCACGAGCTCGGCCTCGTGACGCTCTGCATCGGCGGCGGCCAGGGCATCGCGATGCTGGTGGGGCGCGGCTGAGAAGGCGTCCCGCGCGCGGGTTAGGGTCCGTCCATGAGAAAGCTCGAAGGCTGTGACGACCGCGCGCTCGTGCTGGAGGACCACCATCTCGCCGCCCTCCGTTGGGGCGGCGAGGAGGCCCGCTTCCCGCTCTCGGAGCTGACGCCCGGGAGAGTCGTGCGCCACGACAAGGGCAAGGCGCTCGGCCTGTTCGGCAAGAAGGAGGAGCGGGTCCGGACAGACTTCGACCGCCTCCAGCTCGCCGTGTGGGTCCCGCTGGAACGGCAGACCGAGGCGGAGCAGTTCGTCGCCGAGGTCAACGCGGCGATCGCCGCCGCGGCCAGCTAAGGCAGCTCGACCGCGTCAGGCGGAGGGCGGCGCCGGGCGCCGCTCCTCCGTCGGCACGACGCCCTCCGCGTCCGCCAGCGTCGGCGGCGGCCACGGGCCGAACCAGTTGTCGCGCGCGCCGTCGAGCGTCACGACCGAGCCGCTGAAGGAACGCCCGAGCGGCGAGGCGAGCAGCGCGACGAGCCAGGCGTGCTCGATCGGCTGCCCGAGCCGCTGCAGCGGGACCGTCCGCGCCGCACCGGCGCGCACGACGTCGGGGTACTTGTCGAGCGCCTCCGTCTCGAAGTGGCCGGCAGCCAGCGCGACCACGCTGATGCCGTCGTCCGCCCACTTCGAGGCCCACGCGCGCGTGAGCCCCTCGACGGCGGCGCGCGCAGCGCTCGAGTGCGTCATCCCGGCGAGGCCGTGGTGCGGAGAGAGCGTCACGTTGAGGATCGTCCCCCGCCCCGCCGGCTTCATGACCCGCTCGGCGACCAGCTCCGTCATGCGCGTGGTGCCGCCCACGTTCAGCCGGAAGACCGCCTGCCAGCCCTTTGCCGCGATCGCCTCCGCCGGCACGAAGTACTGGCCGCCCGCGTTGTTGACGAGCACGTCGAGGCGGCGATGGCGCTCCAGCACCGTGTCGAGGATCGCCGTCGCCGAGTCGTCGTCGCGGATGTCGCCGACGACCGTCGACGCAGCCGGCCCGATCTCCACAACCGCCGCGTCGAGCACCTCCTCGCGGCGCCCGGCGAGCACCACCGACGCTCCGCAACGCGCCAGCTCGTGCGCGGCCGCCTTGCCGAGTCCGGTCCCGCCGCCCGTGACCAGAGCGACCTGCCCGTCGAGCAGGCCGGGCGCGAAGATCTCGGAGCGCTGCGGTCCGGTCATCGCGCAGGCGCGCTGCGGCGCGAGAGCGCGAGTGCGACCAGGCCTGCGAGCAGGTAGACGACCACGACCGCGAGGCAGGCGAACTTGAGCGTCGCGAAGCTGCCGGCGAGCGGCGGGCCGATCGAGCTGGCGTGTCCGCCGAGCACGAGCAGCAGGAAGATGTCTTCGACCGCATCGGCGCCGGCGATGACCAGCGGCAGCACCGAGATCGTCGCTGCCGGCCGCGCCCAGCCGTCCATGCCGCGGTTGCGGAGCGCGTCGCCGAGCGCGCGAACCGCGAGCCACAGGAAGAGGCCGTACGCGATCAGGTAGAGGAAGTCGATCCACAGCGACAGCTGCGCCGCGTCGTGCCCCTTCGAGCCCCACGCGATGATGATCTCCTGCGCCTTGCCGGACGTGAACGCGACCTCGAACGCGACGATCCCATGGCTGCCCGCATCCTGCATCCACCCGTCGAGCGCGAGCAGCACGGCGAACAGGCCGAGCGTCACGATTCCGAGGATCCACAGCGCGCGGCGACGGGTCATGGGCGGGAGCATCCCATGCCTTTGCGGCGCAGAACGCCGGTTCACTCGATCAAATGCATGCTGTGTACACGGGCACGCCGCCGCTTCCTAGAGTCCGTTCTCCGATTGTCAGCCGGTTATCCCGCCCCCGCGGCGGGTCGTGTCGTTAACGGACGCTGGCGCAAAGCTCAGCAGCCGCCGCGCGCTCGCAGCAACGCCCGGTAGCGACCCATCGGCGACGGCTGCCAGTCCGCGTGCGTCTGCGTGCGCAGGCTGGCGATGCGCTCGTGGTGGTACGGCGACGAGAGGCTCTCGGCGTGGCCGATCACGTCGCGGACCGGGATCCGATAGCGGCAGCGCAGCCAGTGCGTGAGGCGCAGGGAGGCGTCGAGCTGGGCGCGGCGGGCGAAGACGTCGTCCTCGCGATACGCGACGTGCTCGATCCCGATCGCGGTCCAGTTCAGGCCGACCGTGTGACGGCACATGAACGTGATCGGCGCGAACTGATAGATCGCGCCGCTGCGTGCGATCACGAACTGCGAGCAGAGGCCGGGCAGCTCGTGCAGCTCGACGTCGGGCACGTCCGGCGCGAACGTGCTGAAGGTCGCGTCGATCGAATCGTTCTCGGTCAGGTGCTCGACGATCACGTGCGGCTGTGCGATCGTCCAGCCGGCGCGGCCGTAGTGGCGCTGCCCGTACGCCGACGTCTCGCGACGCCGCTGCGCCGTGATCGGGATGAAGCGGTGGCGGAAGGCCGGCTTCTCGACCGGCGGGGCGACGTGGCGATGCGGGGACGGCGTCGCGGGGATGGAGCGCACTGGAGCGGTCGGCGACGTCGACGACACGACGCTTGCGGCGACCGTCCCGCCACCGCATGCACCGCCCAGTACCGCCACCGCGCACAGCACCGCCGTGCTCGCGACCGTTCGTGCGCCTGCAATCCTCATATGCGCTCGGGATCCACCGGATGCCCGAGATACCGTCGCGCGTACGGGTTGAACTCGCCTGCGAAGCGGTGCTTGAGCCCGTGGGCTCTGAGGTCCTGCGAGAGGCGCTCGTCGCACGCGCAGGAGATGTGGCGCTCATCGGCCAGTGCCGATGCAGCGAGCGCCGCCCGCAGCGTCGCGGCCGCGCGTGCCAGCTGCTCGGGCTGCGGAGGGACGTCGAGCCGGTCCATCGCCGCCACGAGCCGCCGCCGGTTGTGCAGCGCGGCGACGTAGTCCAGCCGGCGCAGCGCGCGACGGCCCGCCTCCGACTGTCGCACGATCCTGCCGATCGCGGCCGCCGTCGCGGCCTCGTCCGCGGGGTCTGCGACGGGTGGCTCCGTCGCATCGACCGGCGGGCTCGTGGTCGATGCACCCGGCACGCTCCCAGAGGGCAGCCTGACCACGGGAGCTATGTCCGAGCCCGTGCTGATGAAGAAGCGCCAGCTCGCGACTCCGCCACCGAACAGAATGGAGACGGCCGCTGCCACGACGACGATCGGATTGCGCCACCAGCTCTCGTTCGCGGGGGGCGTGTCGAGCGCCCAACGCTGCTGCTTCTGCTGCGCAGCGGGCGCCGGCTCCGGCTGCGTCTGCGGCACCGGTTCGGGCTCAGACGCCGGCGGCACTACCGGCGCGGCCGGCGGCTCCGGAGCGGACAGCCGCGCACCGCATCTGGAGCAGAAGCGCCTGTCGGCGGGAGCCGCATGACCGCATCCCGGGCACGTCAGGTGGCTATCACGTGCGTCCATCAGGCAACGCCTCGCGGCGGCGCATCCGCCGGGACGAGCAGTGGCTTGGCCTCCACGACCTCGACGGGCAGGTCGGCGGGCAGCGGTTGCAGCGGCAGGAGCCCGTGCGCGGCGTCGACCGCCTCCCCCGTCGCGGCGTGCATCGCCTCGCGCATCGCCTTGGCCACGTCGTAGCGGTAGAGGAGGTGCAGCTCGGTCCCGCGTCCGGTGAGGATCTGCCAGCGCCGGCCCGCCATCATCAGTGCGTAGTGGAGCGGCGAGAAGCGCCACCACAGCGTCCAGCCGATGTACAGGTCGGTGCCGTACGGGAAGCAGGTCACGTAGCCGGTCAGGATCCCGTGGCGCACCTGAAGGTAGTCGCGCCGCGGGTGCTGAGGCTGAGAGAGCTGTCGCACCCTGATGCTGTCGACCGGGACCTGCCGCCGGCGCAGTACGTGCGCGACGTGCCCGAACACCTCCTGGGCGTGCTCCCCTCTCCCGTCGATCAGCATCTTCCACTCCGAGAGCGAGACAGGAATGCGCGTCAGCAGATAGGCGATGAACGCGCCGATCCAGAGGAAGCCCACGACCGTGCCGGTGCCGGAGCCCGTCCCAGCGAACAGGAACACCAGCAGCCCGAGGACGCCTGCGGCGAGGGTGTAGAAGATCGCCTGGCGTGCCGCCGCCGCGGCGTACGGCGCGGCCAGCGGGTCGAGGTGCTCGACGCTGCGCTCGTAGTCGCGCCGAGGCCCTGTCGAGGCGGGAGTGGGCTCAGGCGGAGGTGCCTGCGGCGGCGGTGGGCGCAGCGGCGCCCCACATGCCCCGCAGAACGCGTCGTCCTCATGCACCTCGGCGGTGCAGCTTGCGCAAGCTCCCATCGGATGTCCTCCCGTCGGTCCGGTCCGATGAACGGTTGCGTGCACAATGCCAGCTGCAGCAGCCGGCAATGCGCCGGATCGACCGAATGTCGAGTCGGCTCGGCTACGCCGCCGCCGGCAGCGTGAAGCGCACGCGCGTGCCGCGCGGTTCGACGGGCTCCAGCCAGATGCGGCCGCCGTGCGCCTCCACGATCGCGCGGGAGATCGCGAGCCCGAGGCCGGCGCCGTCGGACGAGCGCGCGGCGCCGTCCTCGCCGCCGCGGTAGAACGGCTCGAAGACGCGCTCGCGCTCTTCCGCCGGCACGCCGGCACCGTCGTCGACCACCTCGACCTCCACGGCCCCGCCCGCCGCCGGCCGTGCGCGCACGACGACGCTGCCGTCCGCCGGCGTGTGGCGGATCGCGTTGACGACCAGGTTGAAGAGAACCCGCTGAACCTTCTCCGCGTTCGCGTGCGCGGCGAGCAGGCCGGCGTCGCCGTCGGGCAGGTCCGCCGCGACCGCCACGCCGCGCTCGGCCGCCTGCGCGCGCAGCGCCGCGACCGTCTCGCTCACCAGCTCCCCCAGCTCGACCTGGTGCATCGACCACGAGATCTCCCCCGCCTCCAGCCGCGAGAGCTCGAACAGGTCGTCGATCAACACGCTCAGCGCCCCCACGTGCGTGCGCATCTCGCGCAGGTAGCGGGCGCGCGTCTCGCCGGTGGCAACCCCGTCCTCCACCGCGTCGACCAGCAGTCGCAGCGAGGCGAGCGGCGTGCGCAAGTCATGCGAGACGGCGGCGATCAGGCGGCGGCGTGCCTCGTCGACCTCGCGATGCATCGCCTCGACGTCGCGCATGACGCCCTGCGCGAGCAACTGCGCGGCGCGCACCGCGAGCACGCCGGAGACGCCCGCCATCGCCGAGATCACGAGCGCGTCGTGGGCCGAGACGAACATCGTCTCCGCCCCGACCCACACCGCCACCAGCACCGTCCCGACCGCGAGCGCCGCGCCGAGCGTGAGCTGACGCGAGAGCGAGCCGACCCGCGCACGCCGCGCCGTCGCCAGGTGCGCGGCACCGAGCATGCCGACCGCGATCGCGGCGAGCAGGAGGAACGTCGTGCGCGCGCCGTCCCGGCCGTAGACGGCGCCGACGACGCCCGCGCCGGCGAGGCAGGCGACGAGCGCGAGCAGCGCCGAGCGCAGCACCGCCCGGCTCTCCATCGCCACTGCGTCCGCGCCGCTCACGGTCTGAACCGGTAGCCGACGCCCCACACCGTCTCGATGAAGCGCGGGTGGGCGGGATCGGGCTCGAGCTTCGCGCGCAGCCGCCGCACGTGCACCGTCACGGTCGAGGTGTCGGTGTAGAAGTCGTAGCCCCACACCTCCTCCATCAGCTGGTCGCGCGAGAAGACGCGCCCGGGCCGCGCAGCGAGGAAACGCAGCAACTCGTACTCGCGCTGCGTGAGCGGCAGCTCCTCACCACCGAGCGTGACCGTGCGAGCGGCTTGGTCGATCGTCAGCGGGCCGTGGACGATCGGCTCGAGGTCGGCGCCGTCGGTCGCGCCGGCCGGGCGCGCGGCGCGCCGCATCACGGCCTCCACGCGCGCGACCAGCTCAGCCGGCGAGAACGGCTTCACGACGTAGTCGTCGGCGCCCCGGCGCAGGCCGATCAGTCGGTCGGACTCCTCCGCGCGCGCGGTCAGCAGGATCACCGGGATCGGCTCGCCCGGCAACTCGTGCAGCCGCCGCATCGCCTCGATCCCGTCGAAGCCGGGCAGCATCACGTCGAGTACGACGAGGTCCGGCCTGTGCTCGCGCACCGCCTCCAGCGCGCCCGGCCCGTCGAACGCCTCGCGCGTCGCGAAACCGGCGCGCGCGAGGTAGCGCGAGACGACCTCGACGATCGTCGGCTCGTCGTCCACGACGAGCACCGTCCCGCGGGATCCCTGGGGCATCGGCTCCATCATCGCGGACGCCCCGGGCGTCGGATCAGCCAAACGTGAAGGCATAGCCCTGGATTCCGGAATCGGGCTCCAGCCGCAGCAGGTGCCGCCCGACCGTCGGCAGCTCGACCAGGTCATACAGCCGTTGCGAGGAGATCGTCGCGACGCCGCCATGGACGTCGCTGCCCGCGAGCGCGTCGGGGATCGGCCTGCCGTCGAGCAGCACGCGCATGCGGCGCGGCTGACCAGGCGAGCCGAGCACGAGAAAGACGCGGCGCGCGCCGAAGCGCAGCTCCAGCGCGGCGCCGGCGCCGGCGCTCGCGTGCTCCTTCCCGACGTCCCAGACGCCGCCGTACGCGAGCATGTCGTCCGCGGGCGCGGGCACGTCACCGAAGTCCTGGCGACCCGGCAACACAGCCCCGTTCGCGAAACGCTCAGCGCGCATCGAGCCGAGATACGACTCCGGCGTCGTCACGCCGGCCGAGGCCGCGATGCCGTGCGCACGCGAGCGGGCAGTCCCGACGCGACGGCCGGCCTCAGCGAGCAGCTCGCGGATGACAGCCTCGCTGTGCCCGTAGTCGCCCTCGCCGAAGTGCGCGTAGCGGACGTGCCCGCGCGCATCGATGAAGTAGTGCGCGGGCCAGTACTGGTTGCCGTACGCGTCCCACGTGCCGAGGTCGTTGTCCTGCACGACCGGGTAGCGGATCCCCTCGCGCTTGACCGCGGCGGCGACGTTCCCGGCCTCCTTCTCAAACGGGAACTCGGGCGAGTGCACGCCGATAATCGTCAGCCCCTGCGAGCGGTAGCGCGCGTCCCACGCCTTCAGGTACGGCAGTGTGCGCAGGCAGTTGATGCAGGAGTAGGTCCAGAAGTCGATCAGCACGACTCTGCCGCGCAGGTCCGCCATCGTCAGCGGTCTGCCGTTCGCCGTGTTGAACCACTGCTGCGTGTCGGTGAAGTCGGGTGCGGGGCCGTAGTCCTTCAGGTGCAGACGGCCGGCGGCGGAACCGTGGGCGGGCGCGGCGGTGCCGGCGTCATCGTCGGCGGCGGGCTGCTGGTCTGCAGCGGCCGCGAGCTTCGAGGTCGAGCGGCCGCGCACGTCGGCGAGCGCACGCTGTGCGGCCGACGTTTTCTCCAGGCTCTGGGTCGGGTTGACGAGGAAGCCCGGCAGGTCCTTCGCGATCGCACTCTGGAAGCGCAGGTCGTAGTCGTTCAGCATCGCGAGCGCGACGACGACCATCACCGCGCCCATCGCCATCTGCAGCGCGCCGCTGCGCTTCGCGAGCGGCGCCGTGAGCCGCCGCCCGCCGATCATCAGCACGTAGAGGACGACCGCAGAGCCGACCCCGTACGCGAGCGCGACGGCGAGGCGACCGGCGGTGAACGGCTGTGAGGCCGAGACGGTGATGACGCCGGCCAGCACCGGCCCGGCGCACGGCGCGTAGACGAGCCCGAGCGAGGCGCCGACGAGCAGGCCGGAGCGGAAGCCGTCGCCGCCGCGGGTCGTTCCGCCGCGGCTCAGCGTCCCGGCGATCCGGCTCAGCCGCCCCTCCAGCCGTGCCGCGAGCGGCGGGATCAGCAACGTCACACCGAACGCCAGCAGCACGACGATCGCGAGCGTGCGCAGCAGCGTGTCCGGCAGCCCGAGCGCGTCGAGCACGTAGACGAGCGCGACCGTCGCGAACGTGAACGATGCGGTCAGGCCGACGACGATCCCCAGCGGCCGCCGCCGCCCGCCGGTCGCCCCCGCGCTGAGCGCGATCGGCAGCACGGGCAGCACGCAGGGCGACAGCGCCGTGCCGGCGCCAGCCAGGAAGCCGAAGAGGATCAGCAAGACCACGCGATCACCATCCCACGAAGGGATTACGTGCGTGTGAACGCGCCGGACGACTGATGAGCGACATATTTAGGGCGCTCAGCGACCACGAAGTGACGCTCATGCGATCCGCACCGGCGTGCCCAGCGGGAGCGTGCGCGCGAGCCGCTCGATCGCCGCGTTGGGAAGGCGGATGCAACCGTGGCTGACGTCGCGGCCGATCCCGGCAGGCGCGTCCGTGCCGTGGATGCCGACCTCGCCCGGGCCGCCGCCGAACGACGTCAGCACCGGCGAGTAGACGGACAGGCCGAAGGCCCACGGTCCGTACGCGCCGTGCGGATCGGGCTGGCGGAGCAATCGCGTCACGTACGCGATCCCGCGCGGGGTCGGGGTAGCGGCGCGACCGACGCCGATCGGCGTCCGCAGCACTGTTCGATCTCCGCGGCGCACGACGAGCCGGTGCGCGCGGAGATGCACATCGATCCGGTACGGATTGGTGCGCAGCTCGACGCGCCGCGCGCGGATCCAGCCGCTCGCACCGTTCGGCCGCACCGGCAGCAGTACACGCAGCCATCCGCCGGGACGACGCTCGCGCACGAGGTAGACGCGCGCGGCAGGGCCGGCGAGCCGGCGCGTGGGGCGGGTCGCGCCGAGCCGGCGGTAGACCGCGAACGGGCGCGTTCCGCGCACGTTCGCCACAAGGCTGACGCCCATGCGAAGCACACCCGTGTCCGAGTCCGCTCCGTTCCCGGCGCCGCGAACACGAGTGGAAACGCTCGCCGCGGAGCCGCCACCCGCGCCGGATCCGGCTGGTGCCGACGAGCCGCTGCCCGGCACGAGCAGTGACCCCACCACCAACCCCACGACCACGAGGCCCGCCGCCGCGAGCGCGAACCCGAGGCGGCGGGCGGCGGCGCTCATCCCGTCATCTGGGCGGCGCTCATCGCCGCGCCCGAGGCGGCCGGGTCCTGCTGCTGCATCGCGTCGCCCGAGCTGGACGTGTCCTTCTTCATCGCGTCCCCAGACGACGTCGTCTGCTGCATTGCGTCCCCCGACTTCTTCATCGCATCGTCACCGCCAGACGCGCCGACCGCGATCCCGCCGCCGAGGCTTCCCGCGAGCAGTCCTACCGTGACGGCGAACGCCGCCCATCTGTGCTTCGCGCGCATCGCATCGCTCCCTTGTCGCTGGACGTACCGAACGCCCGGCGACGCTAGGGAGCAGATGTGACGAAAGGCGAAACTACGCTTGCTTGAACTTCAAGATCGCGATCTGCAGCGCGGCGAGCGCGCACAGCACGACCACGAGCACCTGCACCGCGATCGGCACCTGCCAGCCGAACCACGTGATGCCCGGCAGCAGTGCCGCGGTGGCGGCCGGTGTCAGGTCGAGGTTGGCGAAGACGGCCTCACGGATCGGGTTGACCGCGTACGTCAACGGGTCGAGCCGGTTCAGCACGGCGAGCCAGTGCGGCAGGCCGGTCAGCGGGAACAGCGCGCCAGAGAGGAACAACAGTGGCATCACGACCATCTGCATCAGCGCCATGAACGCCTGCATCTGGCTGATCTGCACCGCCGCCATCACGCCGAAGGCGGTGATCATGAACGCGAGCAGCAGCTGCAGCGCGAGCACCTCGAGGATCATCGAGACCGAGTAGGGCACGTGCACGAGCGGCGCGAGTGCCATCACGATCACGCCCTGGAAGGCGGCGACGGTCGCGCCGCCGAAGCACTTGCCGAGCACGATCGAGCCACGCCGTACGGGCGCGACGAGCATCTCGCGCAGGAAGCCGTACTCGCGGTCCCACACGACCGATGCGGCGCTGAACATCGCGGTGAACAGCACCGCCATCGCCAGCACGCCGGGGAACATGAACGTACGCAGGTCGACGCCCTCGGTGCCGCCGGAGGCGATCTGCGCGAGCCCGCCGCCGAGCACGAACAGAAAAATCAATGGCTGCAGCAGCGAGGTGACGATCCGCAGCTTGTCGCGCCAGAAGCGGATCAGCTCGCGCTGCCAGACGACCTTGATCCCGCGCAGGTCGGCGCGCCAGCCGCCCGGTGGGATGACGACGCGGACCGGCGACGCGGCTGCCGGACGGGTCTCGGTGGTGGCCATCAGCGCCGCCCCGCCATCATCCGCGCGAGCGGGTCCGGACCGCCCGCCGACTCCGCGTCGCGGATCGTCGTGCCGGTGTAGGACATGAACACGTCGTCGAGCGACGGCCGCGCGACGCTGACGCCGCGGATCGGCACGCCCAGCTCGGCGAACAGCCGCGGCACGAACGCCTCGCCGCCCTCGACCGCGACCGTCACGTTGCCCTCGGCGATCGTCGCCTCCAGGCCAAAGCGCTCGCGCAGCGCATCGATCGCCGCGTCGGTGTCGTCGACCTGCAGCTGCACGCGGTCCTTGCCGACGCTCGCCTTCAGCGCCTCCGGCGTGTCGAGCGCGATCACTCTGCCTTGGTCGATGATCGCGATGCGATCGCAGTGCTCGGCCTCGTCCATGTAGTGCGTGGTGAGGAAGATCGTGATGTCCTCGGCCTGCTTCAGCTGCTCGATGTACCCCCAAATCGAGCTGCGCGTCTGCGGGTCGAGCCCGACCGTCGGCTCGTCGAGGAACAGCACGCGCGGAGCGTGGAGCAGTCCGCGTGCGATCTCGAGCCGGCGCTTCATGCCGCCCGAGTACGTCTGGACGAGGCTTCTGCGTCGCTCCCACAGGCCGACCATCTCCAGCACGAGCTGCATGCGCGCCGGCACGACCGCCTTCGGCACGCCGTACAGCTCGGCGTGGAAGCGCAGGTTCTGCTCGGCCGTCAAGTAGCCGTCCAGCGTCGGATCCTGGAAGACGAGACCGATGTTGCGGCGCACGGCGTCGCGCTCGCGCACGACGTCGTGGCCGGCGACGAGCGCGCTGCCGCCGTCGGGCGGCAGCAGCGTGCACAGCATCGAAATCGTCGTCGACTTGCCGGCGCCGTTGGGGCCGAGGAAGCCGAACGTCTCGCCGGCGGCGACGTCGAGGTCGATGCCGCGCACCGCCTCGACCTCGCCGAAGCGCTTCACCAACTCGCGCACCTGGACCGCGAGGTCGGTCACGCGTCACCCTCGCCGTCGTCACCCTCGCCGGTGGCGAGGATTCCGTACAGGTCGCGCCGCAGATTGACGAGCAGTCTGCGCGCTTCCGCGCGCTGCGACGCGCTGCCGCTCTGCATCACCTGGCTTGTCGCGATCATTACCTCCTTCACAACCTTCATGATGGCGCGTGCGTCGTCGGGAATGTCGTCGGCCATCTGATCCCAGGGCGCGGGCTGGTCCTCGCCTCGCTCGGCGACGAGCGTGCGGCCGGCATCAGTGAGATGCAGCAGCTTGCGTCCGTCGACCTGCTCGGAGCGGATCAGGCCCTCGTCCTCGAGCAGCTGCAGGGCCGGGTAGACGGACCCCGCGCTGGGGCGCCAGGCCCCGCCGCTGCGCTCCTCGAGCTCCTGCATGATCTGGTAGCCGTTGCGCGGCTCCTCGGCGAGCAGCAGCAACGTCGCGGTGCGCACGTCGCCGCGGCGTGCGCGCCGTCCGCGACGGCCTCCGCCGCCGCCCGGGCCGCCCATCGGCCCCCAGCCGAACGGGAAGCCTGCGCCTCCGCCCGGTCCGTACGGACCGCCACCGTGGCGACCCGGTCCATGGCCGTGTTCATGACGACCGGTCATCGCGCGCCAGCGCGGATCGAAGCTGGCGTGCCCGCATCCCCCGGGTCCTGCACCTGCGAATTGTGGAGTAGACCGAAACATCTCGGCTCCTTACGTTGGAATATCTCGATGCGTAAAGATATATCGCGATAGTCGCCGCAATGCAAGCGACCGGCCCGAGCCGGTTCGCACACAGACCATGAGGCCAACGAGAACAGCAAACGCCCCGGGGCCTGGGAGCTCCCGGGGCGCTCGCACAACCCGCTCCGAGCCAAGCTCGGTGAGGGGAAACCGGCACCCGGTCCCCTGCCTGCCGTGCTGACGTGGTGAGGGGGAGTCACACGTCAGCGAAGCTGGGGTGCCAAGACGCCGGAAGGGTGACTATAGCCAGAAAGCCGTCTTCCGGTGGAGAATTACCGTCAGGAGACGGTGGCTGAACCGTCATCGGTGGTGAAGGTTTCACGGTACGGATGCGTACCGCCTCACCACAGTTGCTTGCCTTTGGTCGCACCCTGCGAAAAGCGCGCCGCGACCGCGACCTTTCACAGGAGGCACTCGCCGACGAAGCGGGCCTGAGCGCGAAGCACGTGGGCGAGATCGAGCGGGCGAACAAGGACCCACGCCTCACGACGGTCCTGAAGCTCGCGGACGCGTTGGAGCTGAGCTCGAACGAGCTGTTCAGAGCATTTGACGAGCGGCTCGAGTCCTGACACAACCGGCGCACGGACTTGCGTCGTGTGCGAACATATGTTCGTGTTGTTCGCACAGCGAGATATGGCTCGATGACGCGCAGACGGTTGGCGCCACCCGCCCCTGAGCTGCTCGCCCTCGCCGGCGCGATCCGGCATCTGCGCCGCGAGCGCGAGCTGTCGCAGGAGGCGCTCGCCTATGCCGCCGACATCCACCCCAAGCACCTCAGCGAGATCGAGCGTGCGAACAAGGACCCGCGCTCCACGACCGTCGTGCGCCTCGCTGACGCGCTCGGCGTGCGCGTAGCAGAGCTCTACGAAGTTGACGACGGGAAAACACCGACGTAGCTCGCGGCTCGCCCCTGATGGCGGCGCGACTGCGCGACCGTAGGCTTGCTCGCATGTCCACTCGCATGCCCAACCTGTTCGCCGTCGGCTCCTACCTGACCGACGGCACGACGCTGCTCGGCGTCGTCGGCGAGCTGCCGCAGGACAGGTCGCTGCGACTCGTCGAGAACTGCCGCACGCTTGAAGTGAGCGTCGTCTCGGTCGACGCGCTGCAGGCCCGCGGCGTGCAGCCGGTCGCCGCCTGAACTGACGGACCCGCCGCCGCGCGCTCAGCGCGCGGTGCCCTCCAGCGGCAGCCACACGTGGAACGTCGTCCCCTGGGGCCCGCTGTCGAAGCCAAGCGTGCCGGTGTGGCGCTCCTCGACGATGCGACGCGCGGTGTCGAGCCCAAGCCCGGTCCCGCGCCCAGCATCCTTCGTGGTGAAGAACGGCTCCAGCACGCGTGCGCGCAGCGCCTCCGGGATGCCTGGCCCGTCGTCGGCGATGTCAACGCGGATGCACGGCCCGTCGAGCGAGGTGCGGAGCGTGATCGTGCCCGACTCCCCGAGCGCGTCGATCGCGTTGTCGAGCAGGTTCGTCCACACCTGGTTCAGCTCCGAGCCGTGGACGGTGACCTTCGGCAGCGAGCGGTCGTAGTCGCGGACGATCTCGATGCGCGTGTGCTTGAGCTTGTGGCCGAGCACGACGAGGGTGGTCTCCAATCCCTCGTGCACGTCAGCCTCGACGAGCCCACCGCGGTCCATGTACGCATACGACTTGACCGCGCCGACGAGCGCGCCCATGCGCTCTGTCGAGTCCTTCAGCTCCTGCGCGAGCGTGCGCGCGGTGAGCGACGCGGCGACCCAGCGCAGCGCCGCGTCGGTCGCCGGGCCGGCGAGCCGGGCGACCTCGGACAGCCACGCCTCGTCGACGCGGGCGCGCGCGAGCGGCTCCGCAAGTCTCCATGCGTCGGCGACGCCGAGGTCCTCGAGGCGGTCGCGCATCGCGTCCTCCTCGTCGGCGGCGTCCAGCGCGTCGAGTGCCGTGCAGGTGGCGGCGTGGTCGAGCGCCTGCCGCTGGAGCGCCAGCAGCTGCTCGGCGTCCTCGCGCTCGACGCCCGCTTCCACGAACGCGTCGAGCGCCTTAGCGATCGCCTTAATCGCGTCGATCAGGTCGCTCGCGGCGCGGTTCGCGGCCGCCGCCGGGTTGTTCAGCTCGTGCGCGAGCCCAGCCGCCATCGTGCCGAGCGCGGCGAGCCGCTCGCGGTGCTGCTCTCGCGCGCTCAGCCGGCTCAGCACGGGACCAACGCGCTGCATCACCTTGCGGTGCACCGACGGCGTCGCGAGCGCCAGTTCGACGAACCGCTCGGGCGGCACGAGCGCGACCCGCCCCGGGGTCATCGCGCGAATCTCGACGCCGACCGGCGCCTCCGTCAGCGCCGCGATCGCGCCCATCCACGTCGGCGCCTCCTGATGGCCGATCCGCTCGCTGCGCCCGTCCGCCACGACGAGCGACTCGACCTCGCCCTCCAGCAGCAGCCACAGCCCTCTCGACGGCGCGTCCTGCTCGACCAGCACCTCGCCGGGCGCGATGTCGCGCGTCTGCGCCGCGGCCGCCCACACGCCGAGCTGCTCGTCGTCGAGCCCGTCGAACAGGTCGATCGCGCGCAGCTCCTCGACGCTCGGAGCGCTCGCCGCGGTCATGCCTCCGCCAAGTACTCGTGGATCAAGGACACCGCCATCGAGCCCTCCCCCACCGCACTGGCGACGCGCTTGATCGAGCGCGCGCGCACGTCGCCGGCGACGAACACGCCGGGCACGCTCGACTCCAGCACGTAGGGGTCGCGTCTGAGCGGCCAGCCGGCCGCTCTCGCGTCGGCGCCGGCGAGGATGAAGCCGCGCTCGTCGCGAGCGATGACCTCGGACAGCCAGTCGGTGCGCGGCGCAGCGCCGATGAAGACGAAGCAGGCATCGGCCGACTCGACTGTCTCGGCGCCATCCGCGCCGCGGATCGTCAGCGCGCGCAGGTGCCCGTCCTCGCCCTCGGCTGCGACCGCCTGGCTGCGCGTGCGCACCTCGACGTTCTCAAGCCCCGCGATCTGCTCGATCAGGTACTGCGACATCGAGGACTCCAGCCCAGCGCCGCGCACGAGCATCGTCACCTTGCCGGCCCAGCCGGAGAAGTAGACGGCCGCCTGGCCGGCGGAGTTGGCGCCGCCGATCACGACGACGTGCTGGTCCTTGCACGCGCGCGCCTCGGTCAGCGCGGCGCCGTAGTAGATGCCGCTGCCGGTCAGCTCGGCGAAGCCGGGCGCCTCCAGCTTGCGGTAGGCGACGCCGGAGGCGATCAGCACCGTGTTGGCTGACAGGGTGCCGCCGCCGGTCAGCTCAACGAAGCGCCCCGAGCCCTCGACCCGCAGCGCGGCCGCGTCCTGCACCGTCAGCAGCTCGGCGCCGAGGCGGCGCGCCTGGTCGGTCGCGCGGCGCGCGAGGTCCGAGCCAGACAGGCCGGCGGGGAAGCCGAGGTAGTTCTCGATGCGGCTCGACATGCCGGCCTGGCCGCCGGGGGCCTCGCGCTCCACCATCACAGTTCGCAGTCCCTCGCTGGCGCCGTAGACCGCGGCCGCGAGCCCGGCCGGACCGCCGCCGACGATCACGAGGTCGTAGTGCTCGGCCGACGGCTGCGCAGCGACGCCGAGCCGCTCAGCCAGCTCAAGCACGGTCGGGCGCTCGAGCACGCTGCCGTCCTCCAGCAGCGCGACCGGCAGGCCGGTGTCCTCGACGCCCGCGACTGCGAGCAGCTCGCGCGCCTCGCCGTCGCGCTCGACGTCGAGCCAACGGGCGGGGACGCGGTTGCGTGCGAGGAAGTCGCGCAGCTCGTGCGAGTCGCGGCTGAAGCGGTGGCCGACGAGCCGCACGCCGCCGGACTCGATCGCGGCGCCCGCCTCCCACGTCGTCAGCAGGTCCTCGACGACGGGGAACAGCTGCTCCTCCGGCGGATCCCACGGCTTCAGCAGGTAGTAGTCCAAGGCGACCTCGTTGATCGCCTGAATCGCCGCCTCGGTGTCGGCATAAGCGGTCAGCAGCACGCGCTTGGCGCCGGGCACGAACTTGCGCGCCTCAACGAGGTATTCGGTGCCGGACATCCCGGGCATGCGCTGGTCAGCGACGAGCAGCGCGACCTGATCCCCACGCGCGACGAGCTCTCTCAAGACGCCGAGCGCCTCGTCGCCCGAGCTCGCGCGCACGATGCGGAAGCGCTCACCGAAGCCGCGGCGCAGGTCGCGCGCGACAGCGGCGAGGACCGCCGGCTCGTCGTCGACGGCGACGATCGCGGGACGGCGCCGGCGCGCCTCGCGCTCGTCCTGGGCGGCGGCGGGATCGGTCACGATCGACATGGGGCGAACCTATCGAAGCTGTCCAGCGATCCACGGTCGTGCGGCGAGACGAGAGCACGCCACCGCGCGCGTTAGGCTCCGCCCGTGCACCTGCCGCTCGCCGCCGTGTCCGAGGGCGACCTCGCCGGCGTACTGGTCGACCTGTTCGTCATCCTGCTTGCGGCGAAGCTCGGCGACGAGCTGTTCAAGCGGCTCGGCCAGCCGGGGATCGTCGGGGAGATCGTCGCCGGCGTGCTGATCGGCCCGTCCGTGCTCGGGCTCGTGGAGCCCGACGAGGTCTTCCAGGTGTTCGCCGAGCTCGGTGTCGTGTTCCTGCTGTTCTGGGTCGGGCTGGAGACAAGACTGTCGGACATGCGGGCGGTCGGCCCGTCGGCGACGCTCGTCGGCGCGCTCGGCGTCGTCTTCCCGTTCGCGGGCGGCATCGGGCTCGGCTTCGCGCTCGGCGACGGCAGCGCGGAGGCAATCTTCCTCGGCGTCGCGCTGACGGCGACGAGCGTGGGGATCACGTCGGCCGTGCTGATCGAGCTGGGCGTGCTGCAGAGCGCCGCCGCGCGCACGATCCTCGGCGCAGCGGTGATCGACGACGTGCTCGCGCTGCTGCTGCTCGCGGTCGCGACCGGCCTCGCCGACGGCGGCGGGCTCGACGTCGGCGACCTCGCGCTCGTGCTCGGGATCGCGATCGCGTTCCTCGCCTTCTTCGCGCTCGTCGGCACGCGCGTGACGCAGCGCTGGCCGCGCGTGCTGCACGCGCCGAGGTTCTCCGACTCTCCTCTGATCCCCGCCGTGCTCGTGTGCCTCGGCCTCGCCGCGCTGGCAGCGGAGGTCGGGCTCGCCGCGGTGATCGGTGCGTTCCTGGCAGGAATGATCGTCGCCGAGACGCGCGAGCAGCATCCGATCGAGCGTGAGGTCGAGCCGCTCTACGCCTTCTTCCCACCGTTCTTCTTCGCCTTCATCGGCGCCGAGCTCGACCTCGGATCGCTCGCCGACGGCGGCGCGCTCGCACTGCTCGCCGGCCTGACCGCGCTCGCGGTCGTGACGAAATACGCGGGCGCCTGGCTCGGCGCACGCAAGCTGGCTAAGACTGAACGGAAGGTCGTCGCACTCGGCATGATCCCGCGCGGCGAGGTGGGCATCATCGTCGCGGGCATCGGCGCCAGCGCCGGCGTCATCGGCGACGAGCGCTTCGCCGTGATCGTCGCGATGTCCGTCGCGACGACGCTCATCGCGCCACCGCTGCTGCGCCGCGCGCTGCGCCCTTAGCACCCGGCTGACCAACAGCGCTTGGGCTCGCTGCGCGGGGGCTCTGGGAGCGCTTACTCAGCCGGCCGCGTGGCGTTGTCGGCGAGGCCCCCCTGCGGCGTCCACCCACGCTGCGAAGCGCCAACCCCAGTTCACGTGAGGGCCTCGACGGCAACGGCCGCGCGGTCCGGCGTACCGGCCACAGCCGAGCCCAGTTAGGGCGCCCTACTTCGGCCTACCTAATTAGGGTAGCCTAAGCACTATGCACGCTACCCCTGCGCCCCCGGACCACCTCGTCCCGGACGGCTTCGACCCCGTACCACCGCCGCTGACACCGCCCGTCTCCTCCCCCCGCCCGACCCCGGCCGAGGCCGCGCGCACGCTGCTCTCCAGCACGCGCGTCGGCGCGCTCGCTTCGCTGAGCGACGACGGCGCGCCGTGGGCATCGCTCGTCATGTACGGCCTGCTGGACGACGGCACGCCCGCGCTGCTGCTCTCCACGCTCGCCGAGCACGGCCGCAACCTTGCGCGGGACCAGCGCGCGAGCCTGATGGTCGCGGCGCCGCCGAGCAGCCCCGATCCGCTCGCGTCCGGCCGCGTCACGCTCGTCGGCCGCGTCAGCCGCCCCACGGGCGCGCGCGAGAGCGAGGCGCACGCGGCGTGCCTGGCTGCGATGAGCAGCGCGAAGGTGTTCGCCGAGTTCGGCGACGTGACGCTGTGGACGCTCGACATCGAGCGCGTCCGCTGGGTCGGTGGCTACGGGACGATGGGCTCCGCGAGCGCGGAGGACTACCTCGCCGCGACGGCCGACCCGACGGCCGAGCGCGCCGGCCACGCCGTCCAGCACCTGAACGACGACCACGGCGACGCGCTGCTGCTGATCGCGCAGCGACTCGGCGGCTACCCCGACGCGACGCGCGCGCAATGCACGTCGATCGACCGCCACGGCGTCGACCTCGCCGTCTTCACGCCGCGCGGCGTCGCGCCGATTCGCGTCGGCTTCGCTGAAGCGGTCACCGAGCAGGACGGCCTGCGCGGCGCGACGGTCGAGCTGACGCGCCGGGCGCGGGAGGCGGCAGCATGAGCCGCGCGCCGATCCGCCCTCGCTGCCGCCTCGCCGCGCTGCTCAGCCTGCTCGCAACGCTCGCCGTCCTCGCGAGCGCCTCCGCCGCGCAGGCCAAGCCGCGCGTCGTCGCGCTCACGCCGTTCACCGCCAACACGCTCGCGAACCTCGACGTGAGACCGCTCGCGGTCGGCCAGACGGTCGGCGGCAACGAGCACATCTCAAGCAAGCTGAAGGGGGTTCCGCGACTGGCGCTCTCGCACCCGAACGGTCCGAGCCTCGAGCTGCTCGTCACGCTGTACCCGAAGCTCGTGCTGTCGGCGCCCGTGTGGCGACGCGGCAACCAGGCGATCGACGACCTCGGGATCCGCGTCGTCGAGCTCGACCCGCGCCGCGTCGCCGACGTGCCGAGCGCGACCGAGCGGATCGGCGCGCTCGTCAGCAAGCCCCGCACCGCCGCCGCGCTCGCCGCCGACCAGCGCTCCCACGTCGCCTATGCCCGCGCGCAGGCGAAGCGCCACCCGCGCGTGCTGCTCGTGCTCGGCGTCGGCCGCGCCTCCTACGCGTTCATGCCCAACAGCTGGGGCGGCGACGTCATCACCCAGGCCGGCGGGCGCCTGCTCACCGGCGGGCTGAGCGCGAGCGACGGCTACGCGCGCATCTCGGACGAGTTCGTGATCCAGCAGAACCCCGACGTGATCATCGCGGTGCCGCACGGTAACGCCGGCGACATCCCGCGACTGACGGCCCACCTGCGCTCGAACCCGGCGTGGCGCACGACGAAGGCAGCCCGCAACGGGCGCGTCTACGTCTCGACCGACAACTCGCTGCTGCAGGCGTGGACGAGCCCGGCGCAGACGATCGGGGACGTGCAGCGGCAGTACCTGCACAACCGGTGAGCACGTGAGCGTCGCCGACATCGCAGCCGCGCCCCGCGTGGCGCGCTTGAGCGTCCGTCAGGCGCTCGTCGTCGCCGTCGCCACGGCGCTGCTGGCGGCTGCGGTGGCGGCGTCGCTCACACTCGGCGCCGTCCATATCCCGCTGTCGAGAGTGATCGACGCGCTGCTCGGTCGCGCCGAGACAGGACCGCTGCGGCAGATCGTGCTCGACCTGCGGCTGCCGCGCACGGTCGAGGCGATGGCGGTCGGCGCGGCGCTCGGCGTCGCCGGCGCGCTGCTGCAGGGCGCCCTCGCGAACCCGCTCGCCTCGCCGGACGTGATCGGCGTCACCGGCGGCGCGGGCTTCGGCGCGATCCTGATCCTGCTGATCTTCCCCAGCTCGGTCGCGCTGCTGCCGGCCGGCGCGCTGCTGTTCGGGCTGCTGGCGGCGGCGCTCGTGTTCGTCGTCGCCTGGGCGGGGCCGAACCCGGGCGGGATCGCCCGCCTGATCCTCGCGGGGATCGCGATCAGCGCGCTCTTCTCGGCCGCGATGAGCGCGCTGATGGCGTGGTACCCGGAGCGCGTGCCGTCGGCGATCTTCTTCCTTGTCGGCGGCCTCACGACGAGCGGCTGGAGCCAGCTGGAGGTCGTGTGGCCGTACCTTGCCGTCGGCTTCGCGCTCGCGGTGGTGCTCGTGCGCCCGCTCGACCGCCTCGCGCTCGGCGACGACGTCGCCGCGTCGCTCGGCGTGCGGCCGCGCACGATCCGGCTCGGCGCGGGCGTCGCCGCGGCGCTGCTGGCCGCCTCGGCGGCGGCGATCGCCGGGCTCATTACGTTCGTCGGACTGTTCATCCCGCACGTCGTGCGGCTCGCCTCGCGCAGCGCAGGCAATTGGTTCGTCGTGCCCGTCTCCGGGCTGTGCGGCGCGCTGCTGCTGCTCGCCGGCGACACGCTCGCGCGCACGATCATCGCGCCGATCGAGCTGCCGGTCGGGCCGTTCATGGTCGTGCTCGGCGTGCCGGTGTTCTTGTGGCTGCTGCGGAGAGCGACATGACCCTGCTCCATGCCCGGGACGTGCGCGTCGAGATCGGCGGCACGCCGATCCTGCACGGCGCCGACCTGCACGTCGCAGCCGGCGAGCTGGTCGCCGTCGTCGGCCCCAACGGTGCCGGCAAGTCCACGCTCGCGCGCGCCGTCGCCGGGTTGCAGCGGCTCGCGGGCGGCACCGTGCGCTGGGGCGAGGACGAGCTGGGCGACCTGCGCCCGCGCCGGCTCGCGCGCCTGCGCGCGTTCGTGCCACAGCGCCCACCCGTGCCCGCCGGCCTCACCGTCCGCGACGCGGTGCGAATCGGCCGCTCCCCCCACGTCGGCCCGCTGCAGCGGATGACGCGCAGAGACCACGACGCGGTCGCGCGAGCGATCGCGCGCGCCGGCGTCGAGACGTTCGAGGACCGCATGCTGACGACGCTCTCCGGCGGCGAGCTGCAACGCGTACAGATCGCCGTCGCGCTCGCGCAAGAGGCGCCCGCGCTGATCGCCGACGAGCCGACCTCGCACCTCGACCTCGGCGCCGCCGCCGGCGTCGCACGGCTGCTGCGCGGCCTCGCCGATGAGGGGCTCGCCGTGGTGCTGGTGGTGCACGACCTCGCGCTCGCCGCGGCCGTCGCCGACCGCGTCGTCGTGATGGCCGACGGCCGCACCGTCGCCGACGGCCTCGCGCACGACGTGCTCGACGCGGCGCGCATCGCCGCGGTGTGGCGCGTTGACGCCGCGCTTGAGCGCGACGACGACGGCCGCACCGCACTGCGCGTCGGCTGGCTCCACACGCCTTCTCCCCCGCTCGATACGCATCCACGAAAGGACCTCGTCTCACCATGACCCCTTCGCTCTCCGGCCTGCGCGCCGTCGCACTCGCGGCGCTCGCGCTCGGCGCCGCCGCCGTCCCGGCCTCAGCAGCCACCGTCACCGGCGGCGGCTTCGACTGGTCCATGGACAACTACTACGACTCCAGCGCGAACGACACGCTGGGGCAGCGCACCTGGCTCGGCTTCGTGACGAACAGAGTCGCGGTCGCAGGACCGGCCTCCGACGGCAGCGTCTCCGTCAGCGGCAGCGCGACGATCGTCGACCCCACCGGCGCAAGCGTCACGGAGATCACGAGAGACAGCGTGCGCGGCCTCGGCGAGGTGTACAAGCTCGGATTCCCCGCCAGCGGCGGCACGTACGACGAGTACACCGGCGTCGGCAGCGTGCAGCTCGGCGGCACGCTCAGCTTCACCGTCCACCCGGGCTTCGGCCTGCTGCCGCAGACGATCGTCAACCCGACGCTGACGCTCGACGGCACGAAGGCTGCGCTCGCCGCCACCGGACAGATCGACAGAAGAAGCTACGGCGCCGAGATCGGCCCGATCTTTGACTTCGACCTCACCAGCTCCGTCGTGACGCTGAAGGCCGACGGATCGCGCACGCTCAGCGCGCTCGCTCGAACGACCGCCAACACCACGTTCTTCGGCGCGAGATACCTGCCCAGCAGAGGCACCGAGACGTTTGCGGTGCGCCTCAAGCTGAAGCCGGACGAAGTGCGCGGCCCGCAGGGTCCCAAGGGCGACAAGGGTGCCCCCGGCGCGACGACCATCCTGCAGACCGCCCTGCTGAGAAAGGCGCCCTTCGCCGATCGCGGCAAGCGTCACGCGATCTCGCTGCTGAGCACGAAGGGCAAGGCCGTCGTCGCGACCGGTTCGGTGCGCGCACGCACGGTTCGCATCAAGCTCGCCGACGGTCAGAAGAAGGGCGTGCGCGGGGTGTACCTGCTGAGAGCGGGCAGCGACCAGGCGATCCGCGTGCGGGTGCTGTAGCGATGCCCGCCGCCGCGACCGCGCTCGCCCTGCTCGCCGCTTCGGCGGCACCGCACGGCGCCGCCACCATCTCGTCCGACGGTGCCCTCGGGGACGGTCTGCGGGCGCAGGGCGTCGCGGTCGCGCGGCGGATCGTCCTTCCCGCTGTGAGCGGCCGGATCGGGACCGGCGCCACGCTCTCGCTGCGCGGGAGAGTCACGCTGAGGGCGGGCAGAGGCCCCTCCGCAGGCCGCGTGACGCTGTCCGCCTGGCGCGCCGAGGTGCGCGCCGGGCAGACGGTGCTGAGCGCCGTCAGCGGTGAGCGGCGGCGGACGCTGCTGCGCGCCGACGTCCCGAGACGACGCCTGACGCTCGACGCCGCCACCGGCGCCGTGCGGCTGCAGCCCGTCTCGCTGCGCCTCACCCGCACGGGCGCGCGCTTCCTGCGCATGCGCCTCGCGCTCGCGGAGCGGCCGACGGGAGTGCTGGGGACCCTGCGGGTCGCGGTGGTGCTCGGCGCCAGCGGCGGTGCCGGCCCCGGCACGGGCGGGGGTACCGGCGACGGCACGGGCGGCGGTGGCGGGGGAACCACGCCGCCCGGCTGCACGCCCGGCTTCTCCAGCGGCACGATCCCTGCCGCCCCCGCCCCGCTCGCGCGACCGGCGGGCGCACTCGACGTCGCGAGCGCGACGCTCACGTGGCGTCCACGCGAGTCGTTCATCCAGTACGTCGCCAGCGGCGAGGGCGCAACCGCCTCCAACGGCGCGACCACCGGGCCTTTGGAGACCGTGCCGGGCAACAGCGCGAGACTCGTCTACTCGTTCGGCTTCGGGCTGAAGGCGGGCAGCTGGTACGACCCGGTCAGCGGCAGCGCAGACCTGCTCGGGCAGGGCACGGTGCGCTTCCTCTACAGAGGGCACGGGATCGACATCTCGGTCACGGACCCCGAGATCGAGCTCAACGGCAGATCCTCACGCGCGATCTTCGCCTTCTCAGGCGGCGACTGCACGCAGATCGCGCCGGTGCGCGGCATCATGCTCGACCTCGTCCCCGGCAGCCCAACGGTGAACGGCTCCGCGCGCGACTACGGCACGATCCCGGCGACGATCACCGACGCGGGCGCATCGATGTTCTCCGGCATCTACATACCGGGCGACCAGTGGGGCGCGCTCAGAGTCGCGTTCGTGACGACGCCATGAGGACCGATCGCGTCCACGACGCCATGCTCGAACGGCTGCTCGGCGGCCCCGACCTCGCAGCCGACGACGCGCTGATCGCGCTCGCCGACCGCTTCACCGGCTGCGACCGTGCAGCCGTGCTGACCCGGCTCGACGACGTCGCACGCGAGCTGTTCGGGGCGGCCGCGCTGCCGCCGCGTGAGCAGGCCGACCGGCTCGCGTCCGCGTTGCGCGACACGCTCGGCCTGCGCCCGGTCACGCACGACCACCGCGCGCTGCTCGTCGACCATGCGCTCGCGACCCACCGTGCCCATCCGCTCGTGATCGCAGCCGTCGGGCACGAGCTGGGGCGGCGCGCCGGCCTGACGACGCGCATCTGCCGCGTCCAGACCGACTGGTGGCTCACGCTCCCCGGCGACGAGGTGCTGACCGCGCTCGGCTGCTCCCCCGGCAAGACGCATCCATGCGGACCTCTGACCGCCATTTGTCCGCATCAGCTGGCATACGCGCTGCTCGCGCATTTCGGCCATGACGGCCCGGCCGCGTGGCACGAGCTGGCGAGGGCGCTGCTCGACCGGCTGCCCGCGCACTGAGGAATTTTTTCTCCGGCGTGTCGATCGCGACGCACTCCGTTCGTCGTAGGGGTAGAACCCGGACCGCGAGGTCCACGACGAAGGAGCAGCACATGCGTTTCATGGTGATGGTCAAGGCGACGCAGGACAGCGAGCAGGGTGCATTGCCGAGAGAGGAGATGCTCTCCGCGATGGGCAGCTACAACGAGGAGCTCGCGAAGGCCGGCGTGATGCTGGCGGGCGAGGGCCTCCAGCCCAGCTCGAAGGGTGCGCGCGTGCAGTTCTCCGGCGCCTCGCGGACCGTCGTCGACGGCCCGTTCGCGGAGACGAAGGAGCTGGTCGCCGGCTTCTGGATCTTCCAGACGAAGTCGCTCGAGGAGTGCATCGAGTGGGTCAAGCGCTGCCCCAATCCGATGCCCGGTCCCTCGGAGATCGAGATCCGCCAGGTGTTCGAGGCCGAGGACTTCGGCGAGCAGTTCACCCCCGAGCTGCAGGAGCGCGCCGAGCAGATCTACGAGCAGGTGAACAAGAACGCGGGCCAGTAGGCGCACCGTGTCCGCCTCGACGGGCAGCGGGCCGGAGCTGCGGCGCACGATCGACGCCGTCTGGCGGATCGAGTCGCCGCGGCTGATCGCCGGGCTGACGCGGATGGTGCGCGACGTCGGCTTCGCCGAGGACCTCGCGCAGGACGCGCTCGTCGTCGCGCTGGAGAAGTGGCCGCAGTCGGGCGTCCCGGACAACCCGGGCGCCTGGCTGATGGCCACGGCGAAGCACCGTGCGATCGATCTGTTTCGCCGCGGCGAGACGCTGCAGGAGAAGCAGGAGCTGATCGCGCATCGGCTGGAGCAGGACCTCGCCGACAGCGCGTCGGCGGATCCGACCACCGAGGCCGCCGCGGCGGCCCAGGTCGGCGACGACCTGCTCGGGCTGATCTTCATGTGTTGCCACCCGGTGCTCGCGATCGAGGCGCGCGTGGCGCTGACGCTGCGGCTGCTCGGCGGGCTGACGACGGACGAGATCGCACGCGCGTTCTTGACGCCGAGAGCGACCGTGCAGCAGCGGATCGTGCGGGCCAAGAGAACGCTGAGCGCGGCGAGAGTGCCGTTCGAGGTGCCCGCCGGCGACGAGCTGGCGGAGCGGCTGCCGGCGGTGCTGGGCGTGATCTACCTCGTCTTCAACGAGGGCTACTCGGCGACCGCGGGCTCCGACTGGACCCGCCCCGAGCTGTGCGAGGACGCGCTGCGGCTCGGACGGATCCTCGCGGAGCTGATGCCGCGCGATGCCGAGGTCCACGGGCTGACAGCGCTGATGGAGCTGCAGGCCTCACGGCTGCGCGCGCGGCGCGGGCCGGACGGTGCGCCGGTGCTGTTGCTCGACCAGGACCGCTCGCGCTGGGATCTGCTGCTGATCGGGCGCGGACTGAAGGCGCTCGACCGCGCGGAGGCACTTTCGCCCGGCGGGCTCGGGCCGTACACGCTGCAGGCCGCGATCGCGGCATGCCACGCGCGAGCGCGGGCGCCGGAGCTGACTGACTGGGAGCGGATCGTCGCGCTCTACGACGGGCTCGCCGCGTTGACCGGCTCGCCTGTCGTAGAGCTGAACCGGGCGGTCGCCGTCGCGATGGCGTTCGGGCCGGCGGCCGGACTGGAGCTGGTCGACGCGCTGGTCGACGCGCGCGAGCTTTCGGGGTACCACCTGCTCCCCAGCGTCCGTGCCGACCTGCTGGAGAGACTCGGGCGCCGCGAGGAGGCGTACACCGAGCTGACGCGCGCCGCCGGCATGACCGACAACGAGCAGGAACGGGTGCTGCTGCTGGAGCGCGCGGCGGGGCTGGCGCGCGATGCGCCGGCCCCGCCACCGCCCAGCCGGTGAGCTGAGGTGCGCCGCCGAACTAGGAAAGGCGACGCACCTCGCTGCTCCTCGATGCGCTCTTGCGGACCTAGGACTCCGGGGGTCGAAAGCCGAGGTCCGTCGACAGGCCCTATGTGCGACCCGCCGGCCCTGTCAAGCGCAAGGACACCGTACGGCGACCACCCACCCGTGCCTATCCCTTCCGGGGAATACTCTCGCAGCCAGTACTCAGCGTTAGGTCTCGCCGAACTGCCGTCGCGCAGCGAAATACCTAATTCAAACTACTCAAGACCCTAGGAATTCGGGTACGTTCAATCCAGGGAGAACGAAGGAGCGGAGATGAGCGGTCTGTCGACCCGGCACGTTGTGCTCGGGCTCTTGGTGGAGCGTCCCGGCTACGGCTACGACCTGCAGCAGCGCATCGACGCGCGGCTCGGGTTCCTCGGTCTCTCCGAGAGCGCCGTCTACAAGATTCTCGAACGGCTCGAGTGCGAGGGCTGGATCGAGGAGGCCGGCCAGCGTCGCATCGGCATCACGCGCCGCGGGGCGCCACGCGTGATGTACCGCGCCACCCCGCTCGGCCTCGACCGCTTTAGGGTGTGGATGGCCACCCCGTGCGAGCGCGCCCTGCTGCGCGACGAGCTGCAGGCCAAGCTCACCGTGGCCGAACCGGAGGACGTCCCAGACCTGCTGGCGATCGCCGAGATCCAGCGGCGCGAGTCCCTCACCGAGCTGGCCGAGCTGCGCCTGCGCCAGCCAGTGCTCGCACACGCCGCCGAGCTCGATGTGCCCTGGCACGACGCCGCGACGATGATGGTCAACGACTTCCGCCTGCGCGCGCTGCAAACCCTCGTCGACTGGCTCGACGTGATCTGTCAGCTGATGGAGGAGCGCATCCGCCGGACGTCTGAGATCACGCGGCGGAGCGCCTGATGTCGGGGCCGGCGCGTGCTGCGCCGGCCCCGTGCCTTCTTCGTTAAAGGCTGCCGAGTTCGGTGGTGATTTCGGAGACGGATGCTTTGGCGTCGCCGAAGAGCATGGCTGTTTTGGGGTCGTAGAAGAGGGGGTTGTCGATGCCTGCGAATCCTGAGCTCATGCTGCGTTTGAGCACGATGACGGACTGGCTCTTGTCGACCTCGAGGATCGGCATGCCGTAGATCGGTGAGCCGGGGTCGTTGTTGGCGGCGGGGTTCGTGACGTCGTTGGCACCAATGATCAGGCTGACGTCGGTGCGGCCGAACTCGGGGTTGATGTCGTCCATCTCTTTGAGCTGGTCATACGGCACATCCGCCTCAGCGAGGAGG
>DASYLH010000015.1:0-7116 GCA_036009645.1 Conexibacter sp. | reverse complement strand
CTTGCGGTCGACGATCTTGAGGAAGCCCTCGTCGTCGATCTCGCCGATGTCACCGGTGTGCAGCCAGCCGTCGCTGTCGATCGTCTCTGAGGTCTTTGTTGGGTCGTTGCGGTAGCCGAGCATCACGAACTCGCCTCTGACCAGTACCTCGCCGTCATCGGCGAGCGTCAGCTCGACTCCGGGCGACGGCGGGCCCACAGTGCCGATCTTGACCGCCCCCGGCCGGTTGCACGTGCCGAATCCGCAGGTCTCGGACATGCCCCACAGCTCGGCCAGCTCGATCCCGATCGCGTGGAAGAACTCGATCACCTCGGGCGGCGTCGGCGCAGCACCCACGTTGACCGCGACAAGCTGGTCGAGCCCGAGCATCCCGCGCAAGCCCGCAAACAGCTCTCTGTCGGCCTGCTCGACGGCCGCCGCCAGCTCCGCCGGTACCTCCTCGCCGCGCTGACGCAGCCGCAGCGCCTGCAGCGAGGCGTCGAGCGCCCCCTCCACGCGCGCACGCGCCTCCTCCGGCTGGGCGCCGAGCATCGTCTCCAACCCCGCCTTCAGCTTCTCCCACACGCGTGGGACGGCGAAGAACCACGTCGGGTGCACCTGCGGCAGCACCTCCACGATCCTGCGCGGGTCAGGGCAGATCGTGATCGTGCAGGCGTAGACGACCGGGATCACGTGGTGCGCGTTGCGCTCGGCGATGTGCGCGGCCGGCAGCCACGAGATCACCTTCGAGCCGGGCGGCAGATCGATCATGTCGAGCACCGCGCTGACGGCGCTGAGGACCGCACGGTGCGTCAGCTCGACGCCCTTCGGCGGACCGGTCGTGCCTGACGTGTAGATCAGCGTGACGACGTCGTCCGGCTGCACTGCCGCGAGGGCGGCGTCGACGTCGAAGTCCGCGTTGGAACCCTCGACCTCGGCAAGCGCGACCGTGCCCTCCGGCGCGTCGCCGTCCACAACGATCACGTGCTCGAGCGCCGGCAGCTCGCGGCGCGCCTCCAGCATCTCAGGCAGATGCGCCTGCTCGACGATCGCCACGCGCGCGCCCGCGTCGCCCACGACGTAGCGGATCTGCTCGGCGGTGAAGGTCTGGTAGATCGAGAAGGGCGTCGCGCCGAGCGTCACCGCGGCGAGGTCGCAGAGGTGGAACTCCGGCCGGTTGCCCATCATCAGGGCGACGGTGTCGCCGCGCGCAACGCCGAGGCCGGCGAGGCCGCGGGCGATCGCATCAACGCGCTCGCGCAGGTCCGCCCACGTGAGCGACACGTCGTCGTCGAGCGTGCGTACGGCGACGATGTGCGGATGGGCCGCGGCGGTGCGCCGCAGCGCCTCGCCAAGCGTCGCCGCGCCGACGGCGGCCGGCGTGGTGTCGCGTGCGACGGCGCTGCCTTCCATCTGCGTCTCCTCCGCGTCGTCAGTTCGGCTGGCTAGCCAGCCCGACGATACCGGAGCGGTGCAGTGGCTCAGCGCACGTGGAAGCCGCCGTCCTGCAAGCGGCCGATGTCGTTCGACAGGCCGATGACGAACAGCATGATCACGAGCGCGAAACCGACCACGCTCGCGCGCTCCATGATCGCGAAGGGGATCGCCCGCCCGCGGACCTTCTCCGCGAGCGCCCAGAAGATGTGGCCGCCGTCGAGCGGCAGGAACGGGAACAGGTTGATGATCGCCAGCGACAACGAGATCAGCGCGAGGATCTCCAGCGCGCGCTCGGCGCTGAAGCCGACCGCCTGGCGCGTGACCTCGTAGGCGCCGACGAAGCTGCCGACCTGCTTGCGCTCTCTCGCCTGGAAGAGGTGCGAGAAGACCGACAGCGTGCGCTTCGTGACGTCCCACATGCCCGTCACGCTCGCACCCGCCGCCGAAACCGGGCCGAGCTCGCGCGTGTCGGTCATGTAGGTGAAGCCGAGCCGGGTTCGTTTGATCCCTCTCGTCGCGTCGTACTGCGGTCTGATCGCGAACGCCAGCCGCTGCCCGTCGCGCACGACGACGATGCGGGCCGCGGTCCTGGCCGTGCAGCCGTCCGTCGCCGTGCCGGCGCATCTGTGGCTCGCGACCTCTCCCGCCATCGCCGTCACGTCGCCTCTGACGCCGTCGACGGACACGAGCTTGTCGCCGGGCTGCAGGTAGCGCGAGGCGGGCTGCTGGAGGCTCTGTGAGCTGACGATCTGCGTTGAGGTCGCCTGGCCGTTGGCGAGGAACAGCGCCCACAGGATCACGAACGCGATCAGCAGGTTCACCGCCGGGCCCGCGGCGATCACGACGATCCGCTTCCACACGGGCTGTCTGTAGTAGGCGCGCACCGCGATGTCGTCGGAGAACTCCTCCCGCGGGTTCATGCCGGTGATTCTCACGTAGCCCCCGAGCGGGATCGGGCCGATCCCGTACTCGGTTTCCCCGCGTCTGAACGACACGAGCGGTCTGCCGAAGAACAGCATGAAGCGCTCGACGCGCATCCCGACCGCCTTCGCCGCGGCAAAGTGACCCGCCTCGTGCAGGATGATCAGCACGGCAAAGCCGGCGAACGCGAGGAACCAACTCACCGCGTCGCCGCCCGCTGCTCGACGAGCTCGCCGGCCGCCGCGCGCGCGTCACGGTCGGCGGCGTAGAGCGTCTGGAAGGCGTGGATCTGCCCGGCCGGCACCGTGTCGAGCGTGTGCTCGATCGCCTCGGCGATCTCGTGGAAGCGCAGGCGGCCGTTCAAGAACGCGTGCACCGCGACCTCGTTCGCTGCGTTGAGGATGCACGGCGCGGTGCCGCCGGCCTCCCCCGCCTCGCGCGCGAGTCGCAGACAGGCGAACGTGTCCGTGTCCGGCTGCTCGAACGTCAGCGAGCCGAGCGCCGCCAAGTCGAGCGGCGCCACCGGCAGCTCGACGCGCTCCGGGTGGTGCAGGGCGTAGGCGATCGGCACGCGCATGTCCGGATAGCCGAGGTGCGCAAGCGTCGCGCCATCGCACAACTGGATCAGGCTGTGAACGATCGACTGCGGATGCACGACGACGTCGATCTGCTCGTACGGCGTGCCGAACAGGTGGTGCGCCTCAATCAGCTCCAGGCCCTTGTTCATCAGCGTGGCCGAGTCGATCGTGATCTTTCCGCCCATCGCCCACGTGGGGTGGGCGAGCGCCTGCTCGATCGTCACCTCGCGCAGTTCGGCCGCGGTGCGGCCGCGGAAGGGACCGCCCGATGCGGTGAGCACCAGCTTGTCGACGGTCCCGACAGGCTCGCCGGCGAGCAGCTGATGGATCGCCGAGTGCTCCGAGTCGACGGGGATGATCTGCGCGCCGGTCGCCTCCGACAGCTGCGTGACGAGCTCGCCGCCGACGACGAGCGACTCCTTGTTCGCAAGCGCGAGGTCTATCCCCTCGCCGAGCGTCGCGACGGTCGGGCCCAGGCCGGCCGAGCCCACGAGCGCGTTGAGCACGAGGTCGGCCTCGGACTCGACGACGAGCCGTACGAGCCCTTCTGCACCGGCAAGCACCTCACCGTCCGTCCACGCCTCGGCAGCGCGCGCCGCGGCGTCCTCGTCGGCGAGCGCGATCCGCGCGACGCCCAGCTTGCGGGCCTGCGCGAGCAACGCGTCCGAGGACGACTCGGCCGACAGGCCGACGACCTCGAGCTCTCCTTCGGCCCGCGCGACGACATCGAGCGCCTGCGTGCCGATCGAGCCCGTCGAGCCCAGGATGAGGAGACGGCGGGACATGGGGTCCCTGATTCTAGGCGGCGGCCTTCAGCGCGCCTAAGCAAGGCCGTTCAGGCGTAGAAGGCCGAGACGACTACGAGCTGGGCGAAGAGGCTCCACGCGATCGCTGCCACGACAACGACGGCGCCGAGCGGGCGCCCCCAACGCGCGCCCGCGCCACGCACCGCGAGCGCGAGCACGACTGCAAACAGCGGCAGCAACGGCAGCAGATAGCGGCCTTGGGCAGCCGCACCGATGCCGGGTGCCCAGCCGCGCAGCGCGACGAGCGCTATCAGCGCCAGCAGGCTGCCCGCCATCAGCGCGTAGCCGAGCAGCTCCTCCCGTCGGGCACGCAGGACGCGGCGGTGTGCGATCAGAGTGCGCGCGGCGAGCGCGAACAGCCCGACGAACATCACGAGACCGATCCGATAGACCCAGTCCGGAAACGCCACGTTGAGGCCACCGAACTTGCCGAAGAAGCTCTTCCACCACCCGTCGTAGGCGGCGACGCCTTCGAACGCGGCCCGCTGGCCGGGCAGGCGTGGCAGGTACACCTGCCACAGAAAGCTCAGCTGACCGAGCAGACCACCGTGGTCGTCATGGGCATCCGAGCATCAGCAGCAACGCCGCGAGCGTCGCCGCCACCACGCGGCCTCTTATTCCGTCCATGACGCCTCCCGGGTCGTTCGCGGCTCTAACGGCCGCCGCACCGGAAGGTTGCGCTACGCCAGCGCATACCAGATGTAGTAGCCGACGACCGCCGCGAACAGGGCCGCATCGACGCGATCGAGCGCGCCGCCGTGGGCGCCGAACGCTGCACCCGTGTCCTTGACACCGGCGTCGCGCTTGACGAACGACTCGAACAGGTCGCCGATCGGAGCAGCGATCGCGACTCCGAGGCCGAGCAGGAGCGCATCGGTCGTCGAGAGCCAGTCCTGGTAGAGGCCCGCGACGACGACGCCGGCGATCGCCGCCAGCATCCCGACGACGAGTCCCTCGACCGTCTTGTTCGGCGAGATCTGCGGCGCGAGCGGGCGGCGGCCGAACGCGCGACCCCCGAGGTAGGCGCCGGTGTCGCCGATGAACGTGCCGACGAGCACGTCGATCACGATCGCGTTGCCGTGCGGGAGCTCGCGCAGCAGCACGGCATGCGCGAGCGCAAAGCCGACCCAATAGATCCCGAACAGCGTCGTCGCCATCGCGAGTGAGGCGTGCTCGCGGCTGGGCCCCCATGCCGTCAGCGCAAACAGCACCGGCACCGCCGCGACTGCGGCAAGCAGGATGTGGAACTGCGTCCCGTACAGCGCCGCCGCCAGCAGGCCGGCGAGCGCGAGGAAGCCGGCGAGACGGACCGGTCTGACCGGTCTCAACATCTCGTACAGCTCGTGCAGACAGAGGCAGCCGATCGCGAACAGGGCGAGCGTCCACACGAGCCCACCAACCGCGTTGACGACAATCACCGCGATCGCCGCAGGGATCGCGACGAGGATCCGCGCGCCGAGGTCCGAGCCGCCGTTGCGGCGCGCCAGCCGGCGTGAGCGCTTCTCGCTCGGCGGCGGCCGGCGGCGGCCGCTCCTGCCTGCCCGCGGCTCGCCGCGACCGGTGCTCACGCCACCCGTCCCCCGAAGCGGCGCCGACGTCTCGCATACTCGGCGAGCGCGTCCTCGAACGCAGGCCGATCGAAGTCCGGCCACAGCTCCTCGCGCGAGATGAACTCCGAGTACGCGGTCTGCCACAACAGGTAGTTCGACAAGCGCTGCTCGCCGCTCGTGCGGATCACCAGCTCGGGATCGTGCATGTCCGGCGCGTAGAGGTGCGCACGGAACTCCTCCTCGGTCGTCCCTTCGAACGAGCGCGCCGCGTCGACGATCTCCGCGCGGCCGCCGTAGTTGAAGGGGATGAAGAACGTGATGCGGTCGTTGCCCGCCGTCAGCTCTTCGGCCCACTCCATCCGCTCGACGATCTCCCGAGGCACCGGTGCGCCGCGGCGCCCGATGAAGCGCAGCCGCACACCCTCCTCGTGCAGCTCGGGGCTCTCGCGGTCGATGTACTCGGCGAACATCCGCACGAGCGCCTTGACCTCATCGATCGAGCGCGACCAGTTCTCGGTCGAGAAGGCGTAGATCGTCAGCTCCTCGATCCCCAGCTCGACCGCGTCGCGCAGCCGCGCCTTCACGTTCTCCGCACCGGCGCGGTGCCCGTCGGTCACCGACAGCCCGCGCTGCTCGGCCCAGCGGCCGTTCCCGTCCGTGATGATGGCGACGTAGCGGGCGCGACTGGCGTCGTCTACATCGGAGTCCGAGGGCGCCACGCGTCCCTCAGACCTCGAGGATCTCTTCCTCTTTGTGCTTCAGCAGCTCATCGAGCTCGGCGATCTTCTCGTCGGTCAGCTTCTGAAGCTCCCCCTCGGCGCGGTGCTCGTCGTCGGAGCCGGCCTCTCCGGCGTCGCGCAGCTCACGCAGGTCGTGCATCACGTCACGGCGGATGTTGCGGATCGCGATGCGGCCCTCCTCCGCGATCCCGCGCACGACCTTGACGAGTTGCTTGCGCCGCTCCTCTGTCAGCTCGGGGATCCCGAGGCGAATCAGGTTGCCGTCGTTGTTCGGCGTGAGGCCGACGTCGGACTCCAGGATCGCCTTTTCGATCGCCTTGATCGAACCCTTGTCGTAGGGCTGGATCGACAGGAGCCGCGCTTCGGGCGCGCCGATCGTCGCGAGCTGCTTGAGCGGCGTCGAGGCGCCGTAGTACTCGACCATGATGCGGTCGAGCAGCGCCGGCGTCGCACGGCCGGTGCGCACAGAGCCAAACTCGTGGCGGGTCGACTCGACCGACTTCGTCATGCGCTCGCGCGCATCCTGCAGGAGCTCTTCGATCATGTCCTCACCAAGGTCCCGACGCGATCCCCGCACACTATCCGGTCGATGTTCGCCTCGTCGTTCATGTTGAAGACGACGATCGGCAGTCTGTTCTCCATGCAGAGCGTGAGCGCAGTGGTGTCCATCACGCGCAGGCGCCGCTCGACCGCCTCCATGTGCGTGATCTCCGGGATGAACTCGGCGCTCGGGTCGAGTGCCGGGTCGGCCGTGAAGACGCCCTCCACCCCGTTCTTCGCCATCAAGATCACCTCGGCATGCATCTCAGTCGCACGCAGCGCCGCCGCCGTGTCGGTCGTGAAGAACGGGTTGCCGGTGCCGGCGGCGAAGATCACGACGCGGCCCTTCTCGAGGTGGCGCATCGCGCGGCGGCGGATGTAGGGCTCGGCGACCTCGGCCACCGTGATCGCCGACTGCACCCGCGTGTGGACGCCTTCGTGCTCGAGCGCGTCCTGCAGGGTCAGCGCGTTGAGGACCGTGGCGAGCATCCCCATGTAGTCCGCGGTGGCGCGCTCCATGCCCGCGGCCGCGCCGGCCAGGCCGCGATAGATGTTGCCGGCGCCG
>DASYLH010000014.1:0-118035 GCA_036009645.1 Conexibacter sp. | reverse complement strand
CGCCGCGCCCAGCGGCTAACCCGAGCACAGTCCAAGAAGCGGTGCGTAGGAGCAGCGCATCCGCTAGATTGACCAGGTGAGAGGGGGACTCACTTCACTGGCCGTGTGCTGTGCGCTCGCGGCGCTGCTTGTCGGCTGCGGGGGCGGCGAGACGTCAGGCGACGCCACAACGCAGTCCGTCGCCGCGACGACACCGGCGACGTCCGAAGCCCAGGAAGACACCGGGCCGAGACTCGACATGGTGCACGGCCTCGCGCCGAATCCGTGGAAGGAGCCGGCACATTGGAGATTGCGGGCGCACCCGCATGCGCAACTCGACCACGTCGTCATACGCGACCTCAAGAAGGGCCACGGCCCAGCCGCGCGCACCCACGACTACGTCTTCATGGACTACATAGAGGCGGACTACCGCAAGGCCTTCAAGTTCTACAGATCGTGGGGCGGCCCACCGTACGGAACCGCGGGCGTGATACTGGCGCCTGCCGAACGATGGCGCGGGATGGTCATCGGCATGAGAGGCATGCGTCCGGGCGGACGACGCCGGATACTTGTCCCGCCGCGACTCGCCGGCATAGAGCCGAGGCATGCGGAATACGGCACCGTCGTCTACTGGGACGTCGTCCTGCGCAAGATCCTCGCGCGTGGCTGTGACGACGGCGGGAGCCACTGTCGCTCAGTAGCGCCGTGACAGGTGGCGACTGCCGCGGGCGCAGAAGCGCCACGGCAGCTCAACGGCCTTCGTGATACCGATGCGCGGGCCGGCCGCGAGCTCGACCTCGGGCCAGGCGACCGGCGGTGGGCCGATCGCGACGGGTCCGGCGCCGGTGAGCGGTGTGTCGTTCTCGCCGAGCTCGATGCCGAGCGCCTGCGTCAGCTTGCCGGGCCCGGAGCAGAGCTGCTCGATCTGCCGGAGCCCGCGGCGCTGTCGCATCAGATCGATCCCATCCAGCGGCTCGAGCGCACGGATCAGGACCGCAGCGCCCACGCCCGTCGGCTCGCAGACGGCGTTGAGCAGCGCGTGGATCCCATAGGAGCGATAGACGTAGCTGCGGCCAGGTGGCCCGAACAGCGTTCTGGTGCGCGCGGTCACGCCGACGAACGCGTGGCAGGCCGGCTCGCTGTCGTGGTAGGCCTCCGTCTCGACGATCACACCGCTGGTGCCGGCGTGCGAGACGACGCAGCCGACGAGGTCACGTGCGACCTCGACGACAGGACGATCGTAGAAGGCAGCGGGGAGCGGGTCGGTGATCGCGGGGCTGGCGGTGTGCGCGGCCACGCCGCCGAGGCTACTGGCCGAGCAGGGCGCGAGCGCGCGCGAGCTGCTCGCGCACGCGGCGCAGGGAAGTCCCGCCCTCGGAGTCCTTCGACTCGAGCCAGCTCTCGCCGGCGAGCACGCGGTAGTACTCCTCGTCGAGCAGCTCGGAGTGCTCGGCGAGCTCCTCGGGGCGCAGCTCGGTGAGCGTGCGGCCGCTGTCGACGGCTCGCTTAACGAGCGCGGCCACCACGCCGTGACACTCGCGGAACGGCATCCCGCGGCGCACGAGCAGGTCCGCCACGTCGGTTGCAGCCGGGAACTCGTCGGAGGCGGCCTGCGCCATCCGCTCGCGGTCGAAGGTAATCCCCTCGATCATCCCCGTCGCTGCGGCGAGGCACAGCTCGAGCGTGTCGACCGCGTCAAAGAGGTGCTCCTTGTCCTCCTGCATGTCCTTGTTGTAGGTCAGCGGGAGGGCGTGCATGACGCCCTGGAGCGCGACGAAGTGGCCGGCGATGCGCGGCGCCTTCGCGCGCAGCAGCTCGGCCGCGTCAGGGTTCTTCTTCTGCGGCATGATCGAGGAGCCCGACGCCCACGCATCGGAGACCTCGGCGAAGCCGAACTCGGAGCTCGACCACAGCACGATCTCAGCGCCGAGACGGCTGAGATGCGTGCCGCAGGTGGCCGCTGCCGCGAGATAGTCGAGCACGAAGTCGCGGTTGGAGACCGCGTCGATCGAGTTCTCCGCGACGCCAGCGAAGCCGAGGTCTCTCGCGACCGCGGCGCGGTCGGTGGCGAAGTTCACGCCGGCGAGCGCGCCGGCGCCGAGCGGCAGCTTGGCGGTCGCGGCCTCGACGGCGGCGAAGCGCTCGAGATCGCGGGCGAGCATCCACACGTACGCGAGCAGATGGTGGCTGAGGTAGACCGGCTGGGCGCGCTGGAGGTGCGTGTAGCCGGGCATCCGCCAGTCGAGATGGCGATCGGCGGCGGCGGTGAGCGCCCGCATGAGATCACGGATCCCGGCGCCGGCGGCCTGTGCGTGGGCGCGCGTGAACAGCGCCATGTCTGTCGCGACCTGGTCGTTGCGCGAGCGGGCCGTATGGAGCTTGCCGCCGACCGGCCCGGCCAGCTCGATGATGCGCCGCTCGATCGCCATGTGGATGTCCTCGTCCTCCGGCAGGAACGGGAACGTCCCCTCCTCCAGCTCGTGCTCGACCGTGTCGAGGGCGGCGAGCAGCTCGTCGCGATCTTCAGGCGCGATGATCTCCTGCGCAGCGAGCATGCGCGCGTGCGCACGGGAGAGGTCGACGTCGTAGGGGCCGAGCCGCCAATCGAAGCCGATCGAGGCGTTGAGCTGACGGAAGACCGGGTGCTGCGGCTCGCTGAAGCGGGACATCCGGCGGCGGAGTCTACGCGGCGCGTCAGCGGCCGAGGGTCTCGCGCAGCGTGTCCGCCACGCGCGCGACCTGGCTCTCGGTCATCGCCGGGAAGAACGGCAGTGCGATCGAGCGGGCGGCGACGTCCTCGCAGACGGGGAACTCGCCCTCGCGGTGGCCGAAGCGCTCGCGGTAGAAGCTCATCAGGTGGATGGCGGGCAGGTAGGGCTTGCTCTGGATCCCGCGCTCGGAGAGCGCACGGACGGTCGCGTCGCGGTCGACGCCGTGCGGCAGCTGCACAACGAACACGAACCAGCCGCGCACGTTGCCGTCGGCGTCGGGGCACGGGAGCGAGAGGTCGTCGATGCCGTCAAGCGCCACGAGGTAGGCGGCTGCGACGCGCGCGCGGTCGGCGAGCATCGCGTCGAGCCGCTTGAGCTGCTCGACGCCGATCGCCGACGCAACGTCGGAGAGTCGGTAGTTGAAGCCGAGCCGGTCGTGGTCGAGCCAGCCCATGTCAGGCGCGCGACCCTGGTTGCGCTCGGAGTCGATCCGCTCCTTTAGCGCGGGATCGGCGAGCGAGATCATGCCGCCCTCCCCCGTCGTGAGCTGCTTGTTGGCGTAGAAGCCGAACACCGACGGGTGGCCGCGGCCGCCGACCGGGGTCCCGTCGGCGTGGACGGCGCCGAGTGCCTGGCAGGCGTCCTCGACGAGCGGCAGCCCCATCCGCTCGAACGCCGGCAGGTCGGCCGGGTAGCCGAAGATGTGCACCGGCAGCAGTGCCTTCGTACGCTCGGTGACCGCGGCGGCGGCGGCTTGCGGATCGAGGTTGAGCGTGACCGGGTCGATGTCGGCGAAGACAGGCCGCGCGCGCTCGAACAGGACCGCGTTGCCGGTGGCGACGAACGAGAACGGGCTCGTGACGACCTCATCGCCATCCTCCACGCCGACCGCGCGCAGGGCGAGGTGCAGGCCGGCGGTGCCGCTCGACACGGCGCTCGCGTGCGGAACGCCGAGCCGTGCCGCGAACGCCTGCTCGAACGCCGGGACGCGCGGGCCGAGCGACAGCTGGCCCGAGCGCAGCACCTCGATCACTGCGGCCTCCTCCTCGGGGCCGAGGACCGGCTGGGCCAGGGGTATGAGGTCCGTGGTCGTGCTCACGAGGCCGTGCGCGTCGCGCCGCCGGATCCGGTCCCGCCCACCCGCCTGCGGCCAGGCTGGATCGCGTACTCGAGCGAGTCGACGAGCGCGTCCCAGGAAGCCTCGATGACGTTCTCGGAGACGCCGATCGAGCCCCACACGTCATGGCCGTCGGAGGCGTCGAGCAGCACGCGGGTGACCGCCTCGGTGCCCTTCGTCTCGTCGAGGATGCGGACCTTGAAGTTGACGAGGCCGGTGTCGCGCAGCTCGGGGTGGCTCTGCTCCAGCGCGATGCGAAGCGCCTTATCGAGTGCGTGGACGGGGCCGTTGCCCTCCGCATGGCAGACGTAGCGCTCGCCGTTCGCCCACAACCGGATGGCAGCGTCGGTCGTCACCTTCGCGTCGTGCGCGCGCTTCTGGACGACGACCTGCCACGACTCAAGCCGGAAGAGCGGCTCGTACTCGCCCGACTCCTTGCGCAGCAGCAGCTCGAACGAGCCGTCGGCAGCCTCGAAGTGGTAGCCGCCGTGCTCGAGCTCCTTCACGCGCTCGATCACGTGTCTGGCGGCCGCGTCATCCAGTCTCAGGCCCGCCTGCTCGGCGCGTGCGAGAACCGTTCCCTTGCCCGACAGCTCGGAGATCAGCAGCTCACGGCTGTTGCCAACGAGCGCGGGATCCATGTGCTCGAACGTCGTCGGATCCGCGAGCACCCCAGCGACGTGCATACCGCCGCCGTGCGCGAAGGCGTTCTTGCCGACGTACGGCTGGTTCGCGTCCGGCGTGCGGTTGAGCAGCTCGTCGAGGTAGTGCGCCGTCTCCGTCAGCAGCGCGAGACGGTCCGCCGGAAGGCAGGCGTGCCCCTGCTTCAACTGGAGATTGGGGACGATCGAGACGAGGTTGGCGTTGCCGCAGCGCTCGCCGTAGCCGTTCATCGTGCCCTGCACGTGCGTGGCGCCCGCTTCGACGGCGGCGAGCGAGTTCGCGACGCCGCATTCGAGGTCGTTGTGGTTGTGCGTCCCGACCTGCACGCCCGTGTCGGCGAGGTGCGCGACGACGTCGGCAATCGTCTCGGCGATCTGGCCGGGAAGCGAGGCGCCGTTGGTGTCGCACGGGACGACCGTCTCGGCGCCCGCCTCAGCCGCGGCGCGCAGGCAGCGCAGCGCGTAGTCGCGGTCGTCGCGCCAGCCATCGAGCGCGTGCTCGCCGTCGTAGACGACGCGCTTGCCCTGTGCGACGAGGAAGGCGACGGACTCCTCGATCATCCGCAGGTTCTCGTCGCGGTCGACCTTGACGACCTTCTCGAGGTGCAGCGCCCACGTCTTGCCGACGAGCGTCACGACAGGCGCGAAGCTGTCGGCCAGCACGCGCAGCGCGGGGTCCTCGTCGGCCTTCAGGTCGCGACGGCGGGTCATGCCGAAGGCGGCGATCTCGGCCGTCGTGAACGTCTCGCGCGAGAGCAGCTCGAACAGCTCGAGCTCCTTCGGATTCGAGGTAGGGAAACCAGCCTCGATCAGGTGGACACCGAGCTCGTCGAGGCGGTGCGCAACGCGCAGCTTCTCCTCGGCGGACAGCGACATGTTCTCCCCCTGCATCCCGTCGCGGAGGGTCGTGTCGTAGAGCTGGATCGTCGTCATGGGGATCTGAGTCCTCTCGTTCGGAAGGGCGAATACCGGGCAGCAGCGAGCGCGCGCGTCAGCGCGAGCCGGCCGCCCCGATAATTCGCCCGCCGAACGAGGTGCGGGGCATGACTACGCGGCCGCCTTGGGGCTCGCCACGGGCACGACGTCGTTCCACGCGGCGTAACGCGAATCGCGCCCGTAGAGGGCGTCCTCGAAGACGCGCTGCAAGTGTGTCGTCACCGGACCGCGCTTGCCGTCGCCGATCACGTGATCGTCGATCTCGCGGATCGGCGTCAGCTCGGCGGCGGTGCCGGTCATGAAGACCTCGTCGGCGAGGTACATCTCGGCGCGCGCGATGTCGCGCTCGACCAGCTGGTAGCCCTCGTCAGCGGCGATCTGGATCACCGAGCGACGATTGATGCCGTCCAGGATCCCCGCCGTCTGCGGCGGCGTGATGACGACGCCGTCGCGCACGATGTAGATGTTCTCGCCGGTCCCCTCGGAGACGAAGCCGTGCTGGTCGAGCAGGATGCCCTCTTCGTAGCCGGCCTTGTGGCTCTCGATCTTTGCGAGCACGCTGTTCAGGTACTGCCCTGAGGCCTTCGCGTGCGGGATCAGCGAGTCGGCACTAATGCGGCGCCAGCTCGTGACCTTGGCGCGCACGCCGTTCACCTTCGCCTCGTCGCCGAGGTAGGCGCCCCACGGCCACGCGGCGATCGCCACGTCGACCGGCGCGTCGAGCGGATTGATGCCCATCACGCCCGCGCCCCGGAAGGCGATCGGGCGGATGTAGCACGACGGCAGGCCGTTCTGGGCGACGACGGAGTGCACGGCGGCGCGCAGCTCGTCGCGCGTGTACGGGATCGGCATGTAGTAGAGCTCGGCCGACTTGTAGAGACGGTCGAGGTGCTCCTCGTGGCGGAAGATCGCCGTCCCGCGCTCCGTCTCGTACGCCCGCATGCCCTCGAACACGCCCGTGCCGTAGTGCAGGCAATGCGTCAATACGTGGACCTTCGCGTCCTCCCAGGCGACGAGCTCTCCGTTCATCCAGATGAGTTCCGCTTGGTCCACGATGACTCCTTAGAGGTGGTTCAGGACGGCCTGGGCAGCCTCGTCCGTGGTCGCGGTGCCGCCCAGGTCGCGTGTGCGCAGGCCGTCGGCCAACGCACGATCGACAGCCGATTCTACCGTTGCCGCCTCGTTCTCCATAGCCAGTCCGTGGCGAAGCATCAGCGCTGCCGACAGGAACATCGCAAGCGGGTTGGCGATCCCCTGGCCGGCGATGTCCGGCGCGGAGCCGTGCACGGGCTCGAACAGCCCGGGCCCGTCGCCTCCGAGAGAGGCGCTGGGCAGCAGTCCGATCGAGCCGGTCAGCATCGCCGCCTCGTCGCTGAGGATGTCGCCGAACATGTTCTCGGTAACGATCACGTCGAAGTGCGCCGGGTTGGAGATCAGCTGCATCGCGGCGTTGTCGACGAGCACGTGCTCCAGCTCGACGTGCGGGAACTCCTCGGCGTGGAGGCGCACGACGACCTCGCGCCACAGCCGCGAGGACTCGAGCACGTTCGCCTTGTCGACGCTCGTGACACGGCGTCTGGCGGCCTGGAAGCCGGCGCGCGCGATCCGCTCGATCTCCCCAACGCTGTAGATGCACGTGTCGTACGCGGTGTCGCCCTCGCGGCCGCGTCTGCCGAAGTAAAGGCCGCCGGTCAGCTCGCGCACCACGAGCAGGTCCGTACCCTCGATGATCTCGCGCTTGAGCGGGCTGGCGTCGTAGAGCGCGGGGACAGGCCGCACCGGCCGCAGATTGGCGTAGAGGCCGAGGCCCTTCCGCAGGCCGAGCAGGCCCTGCTCCGGGCGCGGCTTCGACGGGTCGGTCGTGTCCCACTTCGGGCCGCCGACCGCTGCCAGCAGGACCGTGTCGGCCTGCTTGCAGGCGTCGAGCACCTCGTCGGTGAGGGCGGTCCCATGCGCGTCGATCGCGCAGCCGCCGAAGAGGTGCTCCTCGAACGTGAAGTCGCCGAGCTTGTTCAGCAGCTCGACCGTGGGCGCAGTGATCTCGGGGCCGATCCCGTCGCCGGGAAGCAGCGCAACTGTCTTTGTCATGTGGTGGTGGTTTCCTAGAGGGAGGTGGTGACGGGTCCGGTGCGCTCGCGCTCCTGCTCGTAGGCCTCGATCTCGACGGCGCTCTGGAGCGTCATCGCGATGTCGTCGAGCCCGTTCAGCAGGCGGTGGCGGATGTCCTGGTCGATCTCGAAGGCGTGCTCCTGCCCGCCCGCGCGCACGACCTGGTCGGTGAGATCGACTTCGGCCTCGCCGGCTGCGGCGACGGCCTTGCACTGCTCCTTGGTGAGGACGACCGGCAGCAGGCCGATCTTCGTGCAGTTCGAGTAGAAGATGTCGGCGAAGCTGGGCGCGACGATCGCCTGGAAGCCGTAATCCTGCAGGCCCCACGGGGCGTGCTCACGGCTCGATCCGCAACCGAAGTTCTTGCCGGTGACGAGGATCGGGTGCCGCTGCAGGTCCCAGCCGTCCTCCTTCGCCCAGTCGAAGAAGAGGAACTCCCCGAAGCCGGTCCGCTCGACCCGCTTGAGGAACTGCTTGGGCATGATCTGGTCGGTGTCGACGTCGTCGCGGTCGAGCACGCTGACCTGGCCGTGGATTCTGGTGACGTGGTCCATGTTCAGCTCCAGGTGCGGATGTCGACGAAGCGGCCCTCGATCGCCGCGGCGGCGGCCATCTGCGGCGAGACGAGGTGCGTACGGCCGCCGCGGCCCTGGCGCCCCTCGAAGTTGCGGTTCGAGGTCGAGGCGCAGCGCTCGCCGGGCGACAAGGTGTCGGGATTCATGCCGAGGCACATCGAGCAGCCGGCGACGCGCCAGTCGAACCCGGCGGCCTTGAAGACCTCGTCGAGGCCCTCGCGCTCGGCCTGCGCTCTGACCTGCTGCGAGCCGGGAACGACCATCGCGTTGACGCCGCTGGCGACCTTGCGGCCCTTGATCACCTCGGCGGCGGCACGCAGATCGCCGATGCGGCTGTTCGTGCAGGAGCCGATGAAGACGCGGTCGAGCGTGATCTCCTCGATCGGCGTGCCGGCCTTCAGGTCCATGTACTGGAGCGCGCGCTCGTGGCCCTCGGTCTGCGGCTCGGGCACAGCGTCGGTGACGGACGCGACCATGTCGGGCGCGGTTCCCCACGTGACCTGCGGCGAGAGCGCGGAGGCGTCGACGACGACCTCCTTGTCGAAGCTCGCGCCGTCCTCGGTGCGCAGCGAGCGCCAGGGCGCGACGGCCTCCTCGAAGTCCTTGCCCTTCGGCGCCGCATCGCGGCCCTCGACGTACTCGAACGTGGTCTCGTCCGGCGCGACCATACCCGCGCGCCCGCCGGCCTCGATCGTCATGTTGCAAAGGGTCATGCGGCCCTCCATCGAGAGCGCCTCGATCGCGGGGCCCGCGTACTCGACGACGTAGCCGGTCGCGCCGGCCGTCGTGATCTGGCCGATCGTGCCGAGGATCAGGTCCTTGGCGGTGACGCCGAAGCCCAGCTCGCCCTCGTAGCGAATCAGCATCGACTTGGGCTTGTTCTGGACGAGGCACTGCGTCGCCAGCACGTGCTCGACCTCGCTGGTGCCGATGCCGAACGCGAGCGCGCCGAAGGCGCCGTGCGTGGCGGTGTGCGAGTCGCCGCAGACGATCGTCATGCCGGGCTGCGTGACGCCCAGCTCCGGGCCGATCACGTGGACGATCCCCTGGCGGTCGGAGCCGAGCGAGTAGACCGGCACGCCGAACTCCGCGCAGTTGCGCTCGAGCGTCTGCACCTGCACGCGGCTCAGCTCGTCCTTGATGCGCGCGGCGACGGGCGTGCCGTCGGTCGGCGTGTTGTGGTCGGCCGTCGCGAGCGTGCGGTCGGGCCGGCGGACCTTGCGGCCGGCGAGTCGCAGGCCGTCGAACGCCTGCGGGCTCGTGACCTCGTGGACGAGATGCAGGTCCACGTAGAGCAGGCCGGGGGCCACCTCGTGGGCGGCCCAGATCTTGTCGAAGAGGGTGCTCGGCATGGGTGGCTCCTTCTAGCTGCGTCGCAGGCCCGCGGAGACGACGCCCAGGAACGTCGCCTCGTCGGGGCCGGGGTTCTCGAAGTGGTGGGGCAGGTCGGCGTCGAACGTCACGCAGTCGCCGGTCGCCAGCTCGTGCTCGGCGCCGTCGCAGTGCAGCACGACGCGGCCGGACTCGACGAGCGTCGTCTCGCGGCTGCCGGGCTCGTGCATCGGAGGGTCGCCGGGCCCGCCCGTGGCGGCGCCGGGCGCGAGCACGTGGCGCGACAGCTCGGCGCGCTGGCCGGGCAGCGGCGCGGTGAGGACCTCGTAGCGGTGGCCGGTCGCGCGACCCGGCCCCGTGGGTCCCTGGCGCCGCTCGCCTGCCCGCACGATCGTGATCGCGCCGTCCTCGTCAAGCCGCAGCAGCTGCGAAAGGCGCAGATCGAGGCCTGCGGCGATGCGCGTGGCGACCTGCAGCGTCGGGCTCGTCTCCCCCCGCTCGACCTGCGAGAGCATCGGCGCGCTGACGCCGCAGCGCTCGGCGAGGTCGCGCAGCGACAGTCCCATCGCCTCGCGCAACGCGCGCACGCGGCCGCCGATGGCGGCGACGGATGTGGCGTCGACGTCACTCATATACGATCGTACGCTATCACGTACAGCCCTGTCCGGCTGGGCCCTCACGATCACTACCATCGACCCGATGCAGCGACCCGACGTGCTCGTCCTCGGCGCCGGCGGCACGGTCGGTGCCGCCTGGATGGGTGGTGTGCTCGCCGGGATCGCCGCGGAGACCGGGATCGACTTCGCCGCTTGCGAGCACATCGTGGGGACCTCGGCGGGATCGATGGTCGCCGCAGACCTGCTCGCGGGCGTGGAGCCGCGGACGGGCGGTCCGGCCGGCGCGGGCGCGCCGGCCGAAGACGACGAAGAGACAGCGCTGCTCGTCGGCGAGCCAAGCGCGGACGGAGATGGCAACCGGAACGGAGATGGGCGGGCGCAAGGTCGCGCGAGCCGGCTCGCCGGCAGCCTCGCGAGCGCCGCCGGCAACTCGCTGGCCCCGCTCGCGCTCTCGCTCGGACGGGCGCCGGGCTCGCTTGTGCGCGCGGCGGCGCTCGCCCGGATCGAAGCTCCCGACGCCGCGCTCGACGACCTCGGCGCGCGCATCGCCGGACACGGGCTGCGCTGGGACGGGAAGCTGCGCGTGGCGTGCGTCGATCGCGCACGCGGTCGGCGTGTCGTGTTCGGCGCACCCGGCGCGCCCGCAGCGACCGTCGCCGAGGCCGTGCAGGCCTCCTGCAGCATCCCGGGCATCTACCGGCCGGTCCGGATCGGCGACGACGAGTACGTCGACGGCGCCGTCTGGAGCCCGACGAACATGGACGCCGCACCGGCGCTGCGCGAGACACACGTGCTGTGCCTCGCCCCGATGGCCGCTCAGCTCGGGACGCGCGAGCGCCATCCGGCCGTTCGCGCGGCGACGAGCACGGCGATCCGGCTCGAGACGCTCACGCTGCAGCGGCGCGGGGCAATCGTCCGGGTCGTCGTGCCCGAGCCGGCTGACCCGGCGGAGCACGCGCGCGTCACCGGCTACCGCCAGGGACGCGCGCTGGCTCGCGCGAGCTGAACGACTACGGCGTCGCGATACGGGACTTGCTGGCGGCCTCAGCCGTGAGGTCGGCGGCCTGGTCGGCCACCGAACGGCGCCGGACAGCGTTCGACAGCGCGCGCACGTAGGCGCGGCCGGCTGCCTCGATGATGTCGGTCGAGACGCCCTGGCCGGCGCCCGTGACGCCGCCGAGGTCCAGCACGACGGAGGTCTCGCCGAGCGCGTCCTGGCCGCCGGTGACGGCGTCGACGCGGAACTCGCGCAGTCTCGCCGACTGGTCGGTCGCCGCGTTGATGGCCTTGAAAACCGCGTCGACTGGGCCATCGCCGGTCGAGGACCCGGTCGCCTCTGCTCCGTCAGGGAGCCGCATCGCGACCGTCGCATACGGCGGGCGCGCTGACGAGGCCTGAACCTCGAACGACTCCAGCACGTAGGCGGGGATCTCCTCGCGCAGCTCGTCGGTCACGAGCGCCTCGAGGTCCATCGCGGTCACCTGCTTCTTCTTGTCCGCGATCTCCTTGAAGCGCTTGAAGGCGGTGTTGAGCACCTGCCCGTCGACCTCGATTCCCAGCTCGGCCAGCGCCTGTCTCAAGGCGTGGCGGCCGGAGTGCTTGCCGAGCACGATCGAGTTCGCGTCGAGCCCGACGGTCGTCGCGTCCATGATCTCGAACGTCGTGCGCTCCTTCAGCACGCCGTCCTGATGGATCCCCGCCTCGTGCGCGAACGCGTTGCGGCCGACGATCGCCTTGTTCGGCTGGACCACGTAGCCCGTCAGGCGGGAGACGAGGCGGCTCGTGCGGGCGATCTCCTGCGTGACGACGCCCGTGTGGAAGCCGACGTCGGCTCTGCGCGTGTGCAGCAGCATCACGATCTCCTCGAGCGACGCGTTGCCGGCGCGCTCGCCGATGCCGTTGATCGCGCACTCGACCTGCCGCGCGCCCGCCTGCACGCCGGCGAACGAGTTCGCCACGGCGAGGCCGAGGTCGTCGTGGCAGTGGACCGACAGGACGACGTCCTTCATCCCCGGAGCCAGCGCATAGAGCTGCTCCAGGTAGGCCGTGAACTCGTGCGGCATCGTGTAGCCGACGGTGTCGGGGATATTGATCGTCGTGGCGCCCTCGTCGATCGCGATCTGGCACACCTCGGCGGTGAACGCCACGTCGGCGCGCGTGGCGTCCATCGGCGAGAACTCGACGTCCTCGACGTACTGCTTCGCGTGCGCAACGCCGGCGCGCGTGAGGCCCTTGACGTCCTCGCGCGTCGCGCGCATCTGGTGCTCGATGTGGATGTCGGACGTCGAGACGAACGTGTGGATCCGAGGTCGCTCGGCGTCCTTGACGGCGTTCCATGCGGCGTCGATGTCGCCCGGGTGAATGCGGGCGAGGCCTGCAATCACAGGGCCTTGGACTTCCCGGGCGATCGCCTGGACGGCCTCGAAGTCGCCCGGCGAGGCGATCGGGAAGCCGGCCTCGACGATGTCGACGCCGAGGCGTGCGAGCTGGTGGGCGATCTCCAGCTTCTCGCTCGTGTTGAGCGAGATGCCAGGCGACTGCTCGCCGTCGCGCAGCGTCGTGTCGAAGATCAGTACGCGGTTGGGGTCCTGCTGAAAAGGCGTCATGTCGTCGTTACCTCTGGTGGCTCGTGCTTCGCTTCTTCTCGGTCGGTTTGCGGCTACCTGCGGCCGCCACGCGCTATTCCCCCCGAGGGGGGAGGAGAAGAAGTCGAAGGGAGAGCCGGCGCGACATGTGCGCGTTTCAGCGTATCAGGCGCTTCGACGACCCGACCAGATAACCGCACCCGCGTGGCGGGCGGACGGGGCGCCTCCCGTCCGCCCGCGTCCCGCGGGGACTACCAGCGTCTGCCGTGCAAATGCGTGGGTGCGTGCTCAACCGGCATCTCCAGCAGCCCCGGCTCCGCGACCTCGGTGTAGGGCTTCTGGCGGAAGAACGCGCGATACGGGCCCATCGCGAACAGCATCGCAACGACTCCGAGCAGCAGGCCGCCGATGCCGATCAGGATCGGCACCTCGATCCCGAGGAACGGCGCGGAGTAGTTGAAGCCCTTCTGCGAGTAGTCGTGTGCCGCCTTGCCGAAGATGTAGGCGAGCATGATGAAGCCGAGCAGCGGCGCCAGACCGGCGAAGACGAAGTTGCGCACGCTCCTGAAGATCTCGCGCCGGAAGTAGATGAAGCAGGCGAGCCCGGTGAAGCCGTAGTAGAAGCAGATCCCGAAGCCGAGCGCCGAGATCGAGTCGCCGAGCACGTTCTGGGCCGGGTTGATGGCCATGATGAAGACCGTCCAAGCGACCGACACGACGCCCATCCAGATCGTTGCGTACCCCGGTGTCAGATAGCGCGGATGGACGTCCGCGAAGCGCGATGGGATCGCGCGCTTGCGCGCCATCGACAGCGTGGTACGGGCCGTCGGGAGGATCGTCGTCTGCGTGGACGCCGAGGCGGACGTCAGCACGGCCAGGATCAGCAGCTTGTCCCACGGCGAGCTGAAGACCTGGCTTCCGAGCACGCTCAGGACGTCGTCCGAGTTGTCGCTCAACAGCTTCGTGCCGCCATAGGCCTGCGCGGCGGTCGAGACGACGAGGTAGATCAACACGAGCAGGATCGTCGAGACGACGGCGGCCCGCCCGGGGCCCTCTCTGCTGTCCTCGGACTCCTCGTTGACGGCGACACCGGAGTCCCAGCCCCAGTAGATGAACGCACCGAGCAGCACGCCGTCGATCAATGCGCTCCAGCCGATGTCGAACGGGTTGAACCACGACAGCTGCGGCGTGATCGAATTGACGGGATTGCCCGTGTAGACCTTGATCAGCGCGACCACGGCGAACAGCGTGAGGATCGCCACCTCCGCGCTCAGCAGCGCCGTCTGCACGCGCGCTGACAGCTCGATGCCGCGCCAGCAGATCCAGGTCATGAGCGCGATCCACCCCACCGCGACCAGGATCTGCGCGCCGTTGGAGTTGGCCGCCGCGTCCCAGCCGAACAGCAGGAACGTGTACTTCGCCGCGATCTGTGCGAGCGCCGCCATCACGATCACGTCGGTGACAACGATAGCCCAGCCGTTAAGCCAGCCGAGATGCGGGCCCATCGCGCGGCGCACCCAGGCAAACGTCGTGCCGGGATCCGGATCCGCCTTGTTGAGGTAGCGATACGCGCCCGCGACGAACAGCATCGGGATGAACGACACGAGCAGCACCGCCGGCGCGTGCGTGCCGACGCCGGCGACCGCGACGATGAAGCCGAGCGTCGCTGCGAGCGAATAGGCGGGCGCGGTCGAGGCGACGCCAATGACGATGTTGGAGAGGTAGCCGAGGGCGCCCTCCTTGAGCTTGACCTCGCCGCCCCCTGAGTTCGGCTGCGTTACAGCGGCGCTCTCCACCTGAGCCTCCAAGTCCGAATGGCGTATGGACATTGTGGCACTTGCCGCGAACGGCAAACCCTTGATGTGGAGGGCATTCCGTCAGGAATCGCGCAGCGCCGTGCGCCGCCGCGTACAAGCGCTTTGCGCTATGGCAATCGTAAGCGAGCGCCTGCGACACGCCTTTTTTCGCCCTACGGCGATCGCAAGCGACTGCCTGCGGGCGACGTCACAGGGTGACGGCGCGACCGGAGACGAACCCATCGCCGGCGACGATCGCATCGACGACCACCTGCGGGACGGGCGCATCGCTCGTGACGGCCATCACGGCGTTGGGGGCCTCCGCCCCGCTCTCCTCGTCGGGCTGACGACCGACGGCAGCGGAGACGATGTTGAGGCCGTGCTCGCCGAACGCCGAGCCGACGCGGCCGATCATGCCCGGCATGTCGCGGTAGCGGAAAAGCGCAACGTTGTCCTCGAGCTGAAGGTCGAAGCGCTGGCCCCACGCCTCCAGCAGATGCGGGCGGTTCAGGCGGCCAAACGTCGTGCCGACTACGCGCGTGCCCGACTCGCCGCTGACGATCGTGACGCGCACGAGGTCGGTGAAATCGCGCGCGTTGGTGCGCTTCGTCTCGGAAACCTCAATCCCGCGCTCCTCGGCGAGGCCCGGCGCGTTGACGGCGTTGACCTCCTCCTCGATGTGCCCGGCGAGCACGCCCATCAGGACGGCGACCGACAGCAGGCGCGTGTCGCGCTCGCCGATGCGGCCGAGGAACTCGACCTCGACGCGGTCGATCGACGAGCCCTCCGCGAGCGAGACGGCGAGACGGCCGAGCTGGCGGCACAGCGGCACGAACGGGCCGAGCACCTCCATGTCGGCCGGCGAGATCGCCGGGATGTTGACGGCAGTGGTGACGACGCCGCCGGGGCTGAGCGCCGCGATGATCTGCTCGGCCGTCTGGCTGCCGGCGCGATCCTGCGCCTCGGTCGTCGAGGCGCCGAGATGCGGCGTGACGACGACGTTGTCGTAGCCGTCGAACAGCGGATAGTCGGTGATTGGCTCCGACGGGAAGACATCGAGCGCGGCGCCCGCGACCTTGCCGGAGTCGAGCGCGTCCTTGAGCGCCGCGTCGTCCACCAGCTCGCCGCGGGCGCAGTTGATCACACGGACGCCGTCGCGCATCTGCGCGAACGCCTCGGCGTTGAGGAAGCCGCGCGTCTCCGGCGTCACGGGCAGGTGGATCGTCACGAAGTCGGCCTTCGCGTAGACCTCGGCCGGGTTCTCCGCCTTCTCGGCGCCGAGTTCGCGGTAGCGGTCGGCGGAGACGAACGGGTCGTAGGCGACGACGTACATGCCGAAGCCGCGCGCGCGCTGGGCGACGAGCTGGCCGATGCGGCCGAAGCCGACGATCCCGAGCGTCTTCTCGTAGACCTCGACGCCGTTGAACTTGCTGCGCTCCCACTTGTGCGACGCGAGCGACGCGTGCGCCTGCGGGATCTTGCGTGCGAGCGACAGCAGCAGCGCGAACGTGTGCTCAGCCGCGGTGACGACGTTGGACTGCGGCGCGTTGACGACGATGATGCCGCGCTTCGTCGCGGCCGGAACGTCGACGTTGTTGACGCCGACGCCGGCGCGGCCGATGACCTTGAGCTTCGAGCCAAGCTCGATCAGCTCCTCGGTCATCTTCGTCGCGGAGCGGATCAGGATGCCGTCGTACTCGGGCAGGCGCTCGCGGAACTGCTCGTCGCTCCAATCGGCGCCGAGCTCGACGTCGAAGTGCTCGCGCAGGAGGTCGACGCCGGAGTCGGCGATCTGCTCCTTGACGAGGATGCGCGCTCTGTCGCTCATGCCGCCGAGAAACGGACCCCGCCCGCCGCCCCCAGCGCCACGCCAGCCTCGAGGAAGACCTTCTGCGCGGCGCCGACGCCGACGCCCTGCTCGACCGGATGGCCGAGCTGCGCGAGCGTCATCTCCAGCCCCGAGAGGGACGTGAGGATGTCGAAGCCACCGAAGTAGCCGCAGTGCGCGATGCGGATGATCTTGCCGGCGAGCTGAGCCTGGCCGCCGTTGGCGGTGATCCCGTAGCTGTCGCGCAGGATCTTCGGGACCTGCTTGCCCTCAATCGAGTCGGGCAGTGCGATCGCGGTGACGACGTTCGAGCGCTCGTCCGGGTCGCCGTAGAGGTCGAGGCCCAACGCAGCGGCTCCGGCGCGCGTGGCGCGGGCGAGCACTGCGTGCCGCTCCCACACGTTCTCGATCCCCTCGTCCTCGATCATGCCGAGCGCGACATCGAGCGCGGCGAGCAACGTCACCGGCGGCGTGAAGGGGCTGTTCGGCGGGTCCTTGCGCTGCTGCTTGGCGGTCTCGACCCAATCGAAGTAGTAGCGACCGCCGGGTCTGGCAGCAGCAGCGTCGAGTGCTCGCTGCGAGACGGACGCGAACGCGAGGCCGGGCGGGATCATGAGCGCCTTCTGCGAGCCGGCGACGACGACGTCGACGCCCCACGCGTCCTGCTCGAGCTTCGCGGCGCCGAGGCCGGAGACCGCATCGACCGCGAGCAGCACGCCGCGCTCCCTCACGACCGCGGCGATCGCCTCGACGTCGTGGACGATCCCGGTCGACGTCTCCGAAAGGGTCGCGAACACGACCTCCGTGCCCGGGTTCTCGTCGAGCAGACGGCCGATCTCCTGTGGGTCGAGGCGCGTGCCCCAGCCCGGCTCGTACTTGACGAGGTCGGCGCCGTAGGCCTCGCACAGCTCGATCCAGCGCTCGCCGAACTTGCCGGCGGCGCAGGCGAGCGCCTTCGTGCCGGGACGGACGAGGTTGGCGACCGCGGAGTCCATCGCGCCGGAGCCGCTGGCGGCGAACGCGAGCACCGTGTTGTCGGTGCGAAAGACGCGCGGCAGGCGCTCCAACACGCGGGCGTACAGCTCCACCCCGGCGGGGGCACGGTGATAGAGCACCGGCTCAGCCATTTTGGCCAGCACCTGCGGCGGCACCGGCGTCGGCCCGGCGGTCATCAGGATCTGTTTTATGAAGGGATTGATTGTCATGGCGGCGGCGGGAAGGTTAGCGTCTCGGGGCCTCACGCCGCCTCGCCCATCCCGCTCCGGATTGCGGTCGGGCGACGACGCTCAGGGCGCCGGGACGAGGCGCAACGTCGTGACGGTCACTGCCGCGACGGCCTCGTCGCTGTGCGGGATTGCGATCGCCGCTCCGCGCCGCCACAGCACATGTTGATCGTCGTAGTGCGGCGAGAGCGGGTTGCCGGTTGGGTCGAGCGGGTCGACGGACGCCTGCGGGATCGTGTTCGTGTCTCCGCCCCACGGGATCGCCGGCAGGTCAAAGAGACGGTCGAGCGGCCGCTGTCTGCCGAGCGGGTGGACGAAGCGCAGCGGACGCAGACGGCCCCACGCCCAGGTGCTCGGATCCGCGCCGTGGTCGCGCTCAAGCCGCGCGAGGGACGCCTCGAGCGCGGCCGCCAGCCCCGTTCCCAGCCGCCGGCAAACCAGCCGTCGGGCTGCTCGCGCAGCAGCCGCACGAGCTGGCTCGTGCGCCGCAGCCCGAGGATCGTGTGCTCGGCGATCGGGTTGAGGCTGTGCCCGAGCGCCCATTCGGCACTGCGCGGCGCTCTCGCGCGCACGACGCGCTGCGCGAGCTCGGCGAGCAGCAGCTCGAACAGCGCGGCCGCGGGGGCGTCGGCAGCGACCCGGCCGTCCCAGGCGGCGAGCAGCCGATGGCGCGGCGGGCGCGCTCGGTGTGCGTCGAGGCTTCTCTCCCGTCCGCGGCGCTCGCGTTCGCCCCGAGCGCGAGCACGAGCGGCCGAAGCTCCTCCCATGGCAACGAGCGCGTGTCCTGCTGCAGCGCTTGCATCGCCGCGAGGTCCCAGTCGTCGCGCCCTGCGAGTGCGTCGTGGATCGCCTGGGCGCGGTAGCCGTTCATCCAGTCGTCGCCGAGGTACGGCTCGGCGCCGTCGGGCAGCGGCTTGTTGTTGGCGGTTGCGAGCTGGACCTCGCACGGGACGAAGCGCTGGCCGTCGCGCACGGTCGTGCCGTCCGGGCCGATCTCCTCGACCGTCAGGTCGGCGACGTCCGCCATGCCGGAGGTCACACCCCAGGCGGCGTGGCCGTTGTGACCCGAGACGAGACCGGGGGTGCCGACCGTCGTGGCGCCGACGAGCCGCCAGTCGGGCGTCGAGACGTGCGCGAGGTAGAACAGGCCGGGGATCGTCGGAGGCAGGTGCGGGTCGTTCGCCAGCAGTGGGCGGCCTGTGGCCGTGCGCGCGCCGGAGAGGACCCAGTTGTTGGAGCCGCCGCCTGCGCCGGCCGCGCTTGCGAGCGCCTGCAGGTCGCCGATCACGGCGAGGTGGGCGGCGTAGAGTGGGGCTCGAGCGCCGAGACGGCTGCGTCGCCGTCGAGCGCCTGCGTCATCAGGCGCGCGTGCTCCTGGGTCCAGTTCTCGGCGAGGCCGCCGATGCCGAGCACCTTGGAGACGGCGAGCACGTCGGCCGCGGACCATGCGGTGGAGCGGGCGCGCAGCAAGGCCAGCTCGTGCGGACGGGGCGTCCCGCATTCCAGGCCCGCGTTGACGCCGTCGACGTAGGCGTCGAGCCGCGCACGGACATCCGGGCGCTGGGCGGAGAGCTGCCGGCAGCTGACGTGATGGATGCCCGCCCGGCGTGAGAGACGGTCGATCGCCAGTCCCTCGCGGCCGACGAGCGCGGCGAGGGTCCCGCGCCCGACGCGCAGCAGCAGCTCCAGCTGGAAGGCGCGGTCCTGCGCGTGGCAGAAGCCGACGCCGAACCAGGCGTCGTGCGCGTTTGCAGCGTGGATGTACGGCACGCCCCAGCGGTCACGCCGGACCTCCAGTGGAGCACCGAGGCCCGGCGCCGCGATCGTGCCCTCGGTCTGTGGCAGGCGCCGGCCGAGCAGACGAAGGGCGCGTCGGGCGAGCCTCGCCCGACGCTACCTCGCGACCGACAGTCCGCGCGCTACCGGGACGGGCGCGCCGGGGCGTGCGGCTCTCAGCCCTCCGCGAAGCCCGAGTCGTCAATCCAGGACATCATCGCGCGCAGCTTTCTGCCCTCGACCTCGACCTGGTGACCGGCCTGCTCGGCGCGCATGCGGTTGAAGTTCTCCTGACCGGCACGCACCTCCGCGATCCACTCGCGCGCGAACGCGCCGGACTGGATCTCGCCGAGGATGTCTCTCATCGCCTGGCGCGACTCGGCGCCGATGATGCGCTTGCCGCGCGTGATGTCGCCGTACTCGGCCGTGTTGGAGATCGAGTAGCGCATGCCCGCGATCCCCTTCTCGTACATCAGGTCGACGATCAGTTTCAGCTCGTGCAGCACCTCGAAGTAGGCAAGGCGCGGGTCGTAGCCGGCCTCGACGAGCGTCTCGTAGCCGGCGCGCACCAGCTCGGAGGTGCCGCCGCAGAGAACGGCCTGCTCGCCGAACAAGTCGGTCTCGGTCTCGTCCTTGAAGGTCGTCTCGATCACGCCGCCTCGCGTGCAGCCAATGCCCTTGGCGTACGCGAGTGCGAGCGCTCTGGCGTTGCCGGTGGCGTCCTGGTGGACGGCGATCAGGCCGGGGACGCCGCTGCCCTCGGTGTACTGGCGGCGCACGAGGTGGCCGGGGCCCTTCGGCGCGACGAGCGCGACATCGACGTCGGCCGGCGGCTCGACCTCGCCGTAGTGGATCGAGAAGCCGTGGCCGAACAGCAGCAGGTTGCCCGCGCCGATGCCGTCGCGGATCTCGGCGTAGACGTCGTGGTGGAGCTCGTCCGGGACGAGCAGCATGACGACGTCGCCGCGGCTCGCGGCCTCGACCGGCTCGAGCACTTCGAGCCCTCTGGAGCGGGCGATCTCGACGCTCTTGGAACCAGAGCGGAGGCCTACGACGACGTTCACGCCGGAGTCCTTGAGGTTCAGCGCATGGGCGTGGCCCTGCGAGCCGAAACCGATGATGGCGACGGTCTTGCCGTCGAGGAGCGTGAGGTCTGCATCGTCGTCGTAGAACATGGCGCGGCAGGCTACCGGAAGCGGCGCTTGCGGCCAGCCGTGGCTTGGCGAAGCGGCGCACTGCCGCCGGCACGTCAGTCAAACTGGCTGCATGGCCAGTTCTCGGAGTGACGACGGATACTTCCCCCGCGCAACGTCGGTGCTGCGGCGGGTGCACGATGAGCGCCTCGTCGGGCTCTTCTTCGGCCAGCGCGCGCTGGCGATCGGCGCGCTGCAGCCGGTCAACTACACCGGCACGAGCCAGTCGACCGGCGGACGCGAGCGGCCGTTCCGGCGGCTGGTGCGCACGGCGAACGACTTCGAGGCGATCTTCTTCGGCTCACGCGCGGAGGCCGACAAGGTGCTGGCGAAGGTGCAGATGCTGCACCAGCGCGTGCACGGCGAGCTGCCGGACGCGGCCGGTCCCTTCCCCGCCGGTACGCCGTACTCGGCGTTCGACCCCGAGCTGATGCTGTGGACCGTGGCGGTCACGGCCGAGTCCGCGCTCTACTTCTATGAGCTGTTTGTGCAGCCGCTCAGCGCCTGGGAGCGCGACGCCTTCTGGCAGGACTACATCCGCTTCGGCGAGCTGTTCGGGATGCCGCGGGCGGTCGCGCCGCCGACCTACGCCGCGTTCTCGGAGTGGTGGGACCAGAAGCTCGCGAGCGACGAGATCTTCCTCACCCCCGAGGCGAGACGGACGGGCGAGTTCGTCGCGTTCAAGATCCCGATGCCGGGGATCAACCAGCCGGCCAAGCGCCTGCACGACCTCGTGATGCTCGGCTCGCTGCCGCCGCAGGTGCGCGAGCTGTACGGCCTGAAGTGGTCGAGAACGCAGGCCCGGGCGTTCCCGCTCGCGGTGGGCACGCTGCGAGGCCTCCGGGCAGTCTCGCCGACGTCGGTGCGGCAGGGCAGCTGTGCTCGTAACTTCGCGCTCGTCGAGAAGACCGAGCGGCAGCGCATCGAGCGCGGCAAGCCGACGCCGCAGCTCCCGCCGCTGCCGAACTCCTCGCGCGGCCGGGCCGCCGCAGCTCAGGAGCTGGCGGCCGCGACGAGTGCGAGCGCCGGCATCGCGAGCGAGCCATCCGACGCCGCGAACGGCGCGGTGGCGGCCGTGAGCCGCTCCACCAGATCGTCGCGCTGACGCGCGGTGAGGGGCGTCACGACGTCCGCGAACGCCGGCGAGAGGTCGCTCGTGGCGGCGATGTAGTCCTCGACGTCGTCGTACGGCATCGTCAGCGGCAGCTGCTCGATGACGATCTCGGCGAAGCCGGCGTCCTCAAGGAGCTCTCGCAGCTTGCTCTCGTCCGCGAGGTCGAACATCGTCGGGCCGGACGTCTCGAAGCCGTCGACGAGCCCAGCATCGACAAGCGTGCGGCGTGGGATCGCAGTGAACGGATTGTGGTCAGGCGTGGTCCAGGCGGCGAGCGCGAGCCGGCCGCCGGGCCGCAGCACACGACGCGTCTCGCGCAAGGCGGCTCCCTTGTCGAGCGCGAACATGTAGCCCCAGCGGCAGATCGCCTTGTCGACGCTCGCGGCTGCCAGGTCGATCCACTCCAGCTCCAAAGGTTTGAACTCGACGTTCGTCACGCCGAGCTGCTGCGCCCGCTCTCTGGCGTGCACAAGCATCGCCTCGGCGCCGTCGCTGGTGATCAGCGTCCCGCCCCCGGGAGCGATCAGCTCGGCCGCGAGGAAGCCGGTCTCCCCTACGCCTGCAGCCAGCTCGAGCACCCGTTCCCCCGGCTGCGGCTCGATCGCCGCGACGAGCCACTGCGAGACCGGCATCGCCGCCGCCTGGAAGCGCTCGTTGCGCCTGCGCCAGCCGTCGGCGGAGCGCTCCCAGCGCTCGCGCACGGCGGCGCGCAGCTCGTCGGGGTCGTCGGTGGTCGTGTCGGGGTCGGGCGTCATCGGGCGGCGGGATCGTGGGACAGCTCGCGACGCAGGAGCTTGCCGGATGGCGTCCGCGGAAGCCTCGCGGCGAAGGCGATCTCCTTCGGCACCTTGTAGCGCGCGAGCTGCGAGGCGACGTGAGCGCGCAGCTCCTCTGCCTCCGCCTGGCTACCGTCGTGCAGGACGACGGTCGCGACGACCGCCTCCCCCCACTGCGGGTCGGGCCGACCGTAGACGCCGGCGTCGGCGACGGCCGGGTGCTCCAGCAGCGCCGCCTCGACCTCGGCCGGCGCGACGTTCTCCCCCCCGCTGACGATCGTGTCGGCCTTGCGGCCGGTGATCGTGAGACGGCCCTGTGCATCGAGGGTTCCGCGATCGCCGGTGTGCAGCCAGCCGTCCTCGGCGGCCGTGCCGGGAGCGACGGTCGGGCCGGCGACGAGGATCTCTCCGTCTTGTGCGATCTCGACGCGCTGGCCGACGAGCGGGCGGCCTGCCGTCTCCGGCTCGCCGGGCAGCGAGGTGGCGACCTGCGAGCAGGCCTCGGTCATGCCGTACGTCTGCGCCACCGGGATGCCCGCCTCCTGCGCCTGTGCCGCGAGGACGGGAGCGAGCGGGCCGCCGCCGATCAGCGCGACGCGCAGTGGGTTGGGTGCTTTGAGACCGGCGTCGAGCAGACGCTCGAGCGTTGTCGGCACGAGCGAGACGAGCGTGACGTGATCGCGCTCGATCGCGGTCAGCGTGGCCTCGGTGTCGAAGCGCTCGTGCAATACGACGGTCGTGCCGTAGATGGCGCTGCGGATCAGGATCGCGAGGCCGCCGACGTGGCTGAGCGGGAGTGCGCAGAGCCAGCGGTCGCCGGGGTCGAGGCCGAGCGCAAGCGCAGAGCCGAGTGCGTTCCAGGTCCAGTTGCCGACCGTCAGGCCGACCTCCTTCGGCTCGGCGGTGGTGCCGGAGGTGTGGACGATCGTGGCGGGGGCGGTGGCGTCGAGCCGGTCGAGCGTCGTGGCGTCGGGCTCGGTCGTGCGCTGGAGCGGCTCGGTGACCGTGACCTTGACTCCCTGCGTCCGCTTTGCCCGCTCCTCGGCTGTCAGCCGCAGGTCGATCGGCACGACCGCTGCACCGAGCATCAACGTGGCATGGAGGGCAGCAAGGAAGGGAGCGCCGGCGGGGAGGGCGAGCGCGACTCGGTCTCCCCTCTCGATGCCCTTCGCTTGCAGCACCGCGGCCGCGTCTTGTGCCCGGACGTGCAGCTCCGCGTAGGTGATCGAGGCGCCGTGGGCGTCGATCAGCGCCGGGTGGTCCGGTCTCAGCGTGGCGGCGCGCGGGAGCCAGGGATCGAGGTCCATGCCCCCTGAAGGCTACGCGCCTGTCAGGAAAACGGCGATCTGCGCCGCGGTGGCGGCTGGGCTGTTGACGAGGTGGCCGGCGGCGACCCGAGCCTTGATCATCGAGGGAGTGACGCCGATCGCCGCGAGCTGCCGGCGGGAGACCACCCCGTGCTGGCGCTCCGCGAGCGCCGCCAGGAGAACTCTGGTCGATTGAGGTCGTATATCGACCATGGATGACCAGAGTCCGGAGGGGCTAGGGTTTCGGCCCCTCCCCCCGATCTCTGAGGAGCATTGCTGACGTGAGCGTTACCTGGACCCCGGCCGGCGAGTACGAGGACATTCGGTATGAGCTGAGCGGCGATGGGATCGCGAAGATCACGATCGATCGACCGGAGGTGCGCAATGCGTTCCGACCGGAGACTGTGATCGAGCTGATGGACGCGTTCGAGCGAGCGCGGGAGGACACGTCGGTGGGCGTCGTGATCCTCACCGGCGAGGGCTCGCTGGCGTTCTGCTCGGGCGGGGATCAGCGGGTGCGCGGCGCGTCGGGCTACAGAGTCGGCGGCAACGCGACCGTCGGCCGCTTTCACGTCACCGACCTGCAGGTTCAGATCCGACGGCTGCCGAAGCCCGTCGTGGCGATGGTCGCGGGCTACGCGATCGGCGGCGGGCATGTGCTCCATATCGTGTGCGACCTGACGATCGCGGCCGACAACGCGCGCTTCGGACAGACAGGCCCGAGAGTCGGCTCGTGGGACGGGGGCTTTGGGACGTCGGTGCTCCGAGATCTGGTGGGCACGAAGAAGGCGAAGGAGATCTGGCTGCTGTGCCGTCAGTACGGGGCGCAGGAGGCATTGGAGATGGGGCTCGTCAACGCCGTCGTGCCGCTGGAGGAGCTGGAGACGACGACGGTCGCGTGGTGCCACGAGATGCTCGCGCTGTCGCCGTTCGCGCTGCGGCTTGTGAAGTCCAGCTTCAACGCACAGGAGGACGGCTACGCCGGCATCCAGCAGCTGGCGCACGACACGAACCTGCTGCTCTACGGCAGCGAAGAGGCGACCGAGGGACGCACGGCCTTCCTGGAGAAGCGCTCGCCTGACTTCTCGCGCTTCCCGCGGCGGCCGTAGGCTCTGGGCATGAGCACCGGCACCGCCAGCCCCAGCGTCGTCCGCATCTGGCTGATGGCGGCGCGGCCGAAGACGCTGCCGGTCGGGCTGGCGCCGGTGCTCGTTGGCACGGCGCTCGCCGATACGGCCGGCGTCTTCCATCCGCTGCGCTTCGTCGCAGCACTGCTGGGCGCGCTCTTCATCCAGGTCGGCGCCAACCTCTCGAACGACTACTCCGACGCGCGGCGCGGCGCGGATACGGAGGATCGCCTCGGACCCGTGCGGGTGACGGCCGGCGGGCTCGTGCCGCCGCGGCAGGTGCTGATCGCGACGTACGTGACGTTCGCGCTCGCGATCCTCTGCGGCGTCTACCTGATCGCCGTCGCTGGCTGGCAGCTGCTGCTCGTCGGCGCCGCCTCGATCGTCGCGGGGGTGCTCTACACCGGCGGTCCGCGCCCCTACGGCTACGAGGGACTCGGCGAGCTGTTCGTGTTTCTGTTCTTCGGGATCGTCGCGGTCGCGGGCTCGTTCTTCGTGCAGACGGAGACGCTCGTGTGGGAGGCGTTCGCGCTGGCGGTGCCGGTCGGTTTGCTGGCCTCCGCCGTGCTGGTCGTCAACAACGTGCGTGACCTTGAGACCGACAGACGCGCCGGCAAGCGCACGCTGGCGGTGCGGCTGGGACGTGGGCGCACACGGACGCTCTATGCGGCGATGGTCTACGGAGCCATCCTGCTCTCCCCCGTCACATGGATCTTCGGCCCGCTCGATCCCTGGCTGCTGCTCCCCTTCCTGGCGATTCCGCTGGCAGCGCCGGTCGTGCGCACGGTCAGAACACGCACCGACGGCCCGTCGCTCAACGAGGCACTCGCGCGCACCGGCCAGCTCGAGCTCGTGTACTGCGTGCTGCTGTGCGCCGGCATCCTGTTGAGCTGAGCTGACCCGGCGGGACCGAGCGTGCGGCTGGAGATCGCCCCCCGACGGCTGCATCTGCGCACCCCGCTCGCGACGGCCCACGGGACGGTTACAGAGCGCGAGCTGCTCGACGTGCTGATCCTCGGCGCCGACGGCGTCGCCGGCGCGGGTGAGGCGGCTCCCCTGCCCTCGTATGACGGCGTGACGCTCGACGACGTGCGCGGTGCGTTGGAGGACTGCCGCCCGATCGTGCACGACGCCGAGGGCCTGCCGCGCACGATGGTGCTGGACGCGTGCCGCAAGGCGGCCGTGTTGCCGCAAGCCGTCGCGGCGATCGACCTCGCTCTCTGGGATCTGGAGGGACGGCGCGCGGACGCGCCGGTGTGGCGACTGCTTGGTGCGCATCCGGTGCCGGAGCCGGTCGCCGTGAACGCGCTGATCGGCGCGGAGGACCGCACGGGTGCCGCGGCCGAGGCGCGACGCGCGGTGGAGGCGGGGTTCGTCTGCGTGAAGCTGAAGGTGGGGGTCGGCGACGACGCCGGGCGGCTCGCGGCGGTGCGTGCGGCCGTCGGCGCGGACGTGGCGATCCGCCTCGACGCGAACGGCGCATGGAGCGTCGAGGAGGCGCACGCGCACCTGCGCGCACTGGCGCCGACCGGGATCGAGCTGTGCGAGGAGCCAGTGCACGGGGTCGACGAGCTGCGCACGGTCGCCGAGGCGACTGAAGTGGCGATCGCGATGGACGAAACGGGCGTCAGTCCGGGCGCGCTAGCGAGTGGCGCGACGCCGATCGTGTGTCTGAAGCTGAGCCGCTGCGGTGGTATCACCGGACTGTTGGAGGCGGCCGAGACGGTGCGCGCCGCCGGGGGCGAGGTCTACCTCGCCTCGACGCTCGACGGTCCGCTCGGGATCGCGGGCGCGCTGCACGCGGCGGCCGTGCTGCGCCCGTCGCGGCCGTGCGGACTGGCGACGCTCGGCGCCTTCGAGGAGCTGGAGCTGGAGCTCGACCCCGTCCTGGCGGTCGAGCGCGGCGTCATGCGGGTGCCGACGGGTCCGGGGCTGGGCGTGCGGGCATAGCCGAGGTTTCGTCGGCGGCGTCGCGCTCGGCGAAGTAGCCGTGCCCCTCGACGCTGATCTGCGGCATCCGCTTGTCGAGCCCGCGCGGGATCCACCAGGCGGCTCTGCCCATCAGCGCCATCGTGGCGGGCACAAGCAGGCAGCGCACGAGCGTCGCGTCGATGATCACCGCGACCGACAAGCCGACGCCGAACTGCTTGATCGTCGGATCGCCGTTGAGGATGAAGCTGGCGAAGACGGCGACCATGATCAGCGCCGCAGCGGTGATCACGCGCGCGCTCTCGGCAAGGCCGACGACGATCGCGTCGCGCGGCGTGCGGCCCTCGCGGTAGTGCTCCTGCACGTGGCTCATGAGGAAGACCTCGTAGTCCATCGAGAGCCCGAACAGGCCGGCGAACATCAGGAGCGGCAGATAGCTCACGATCGGGACCGCTCCCTCGAGGCCGACGAGACCCGTGAACCAGCCGTACTGGAAGACCATCACGACGACGCCGTAGGCGGCCCCGATCGACAGCAGGTTCATCACGGCCGCCTTCAGCGGCACGAGGAATGAACGGAACGCGACCATCAGCAGCAGGAAGCTGAGGCCGATGATCACGAAGATCGTCTCTGGCAGGGTGTCGGAGATCTCGTCGGCGAGGTCGATGAACGCTGCGGTGCTGCCGCCGGCGTAGGCGGCGACATCCGTGCCTCTGGTGGCGTTCGGGATCGTCGTGTCGCGCAGCGCGCGCACAAGGTCGGCGGTCGCGAAGTCGGACGGAGCCGTGCTGGGGATCGCCGAGAAGGTTGCGACGGTCCCGGCCTTGTCGACCGCCACCGGCGAGGCGCTCACGATCCCGTCGGTTCTCGCGACCGCCTGCTGCAGCTGAGCGAGCGCGGGATCGCCGGACTGCGTGGGCTTGGTCAGTCTGGCGGCGATCACGATCGGGCCGTTCGTGCCGACGCCGAAGCCGTGGGTCAGATCGTCGTAGGCCTGGCGCGCCGTCTCCTTCTTGGGGAGCGCACCCGTGTCGGTCTGCCCGAACTCCAGTGACAGCGCCGGGATCGACAGCGGGATCAGCACCGCCAGCGCGGCGACGACCGACAGCACCGGGTGGCGCATGATCCAGCGCGCCCAGCGGGCCCACCGCGTGTGCTCGATGTCGACCGGGGCGCTTGGTCTGCGGCCCGGCAGCGGCAGCGAGTTGATGCGGGTGCCGACCGAGGCGAGGATCGCCGGCAGCAACGTGAGCGCGCAGACAACCGCGATCGCGACCATCAGGCCGGTCGTGAGGCCGAGCGTGGTGACGAGCGGGATGCCCGCGACGGCGAGCGAGCAGACGGCGACCACGACAGTCGTGCCGGCGAACAGGACCGCACCGCCGGACGTCGCGACCGCACGCGCGACCGACTCGTGCACCTCCATCCCGCGTGAGAGCGTCTCGCGGTGGGTCGTCACGATGAAGAGCGCGTAATCAATCCCGACGCCGAGGCCGAGCATGATCGCGAGCGTCGGCGCCGACGTCGGCACCACCGTCACGTGGGTGAGCAGCGTGATCCCCGACAGGCCGGCGACGACGCCGATCAGTGCCGAGAGGATCGGCAGCCCCATCGCGACGAACGTGCCGAACGTGAACGCGAGCACGATCAGCGCCATCGTGAGGCCGACAACCTCGCTCGACTCGGTCTCGGGCTTCGACAGCTTCGAGCCGAGCGGCCCGCCGGCGGACGTTCTGAGGCCGGCGTCCTTGGCCGCGTTCGCGTTGTCGAGGATCCCCTGCGCGTCGTCGATCGTGACGTCGCCGAGCGACTCGGCCGGGTACATCGAGATGAACGCGACGCTGCCGTCTCTGCTGACCTGGCCGGCGCCGGCTCTGTCGAGCGGGCTGACGACCTTGGCGACGAGGTCGTTCGCCTGCAGCGCCTTGACCGTCTTGTCGATCGCCTGCTGGTAGTCGGTGACCTGTCTCCCCTCGGGCGCGCGCAACACGATCGGCGAGGAGCCGTTCGCCTGGTCTGGGAAGCCTCTGCTGAGCAGGTCAGTCACCTGCTGCGAGCCGGTGCCGGGCAGGCTGACGTTGTCGGACGCCTGCGAGCCGAAGTGAGCGGAGCCGAGCGCGAGGCCAACCGCGATCACGAGCCACGTCGCCAGCACCGGCAGGCGATGGTGCGCGCAGATGCGGCCGAGGCGGTAGAGGAAGGCGGTCACGTCCGACGCGGACCCTACTGCGCAGACACGATGGCGGCCACGGCGCCGGGCGCCTCCAGCTGGACGGCGTGGCCAATGTCCCGGACGAGGTGAAGCGTTGCGTCAGGGAGCAGCTCCGCCATCTGCTCGGCGACCGCGCGGAACTTCGCGTCGCGCTCGCCGACGACCAACGCGACCGGAATCGTCAAATGTGGAAGGCGCTCCCAAAGCGGCTCCATCGCGCCGGTGCCGAGGCCGCGCAGCGCAGCGGCGAGGCCTGCGGGGGACTGCGCGAGGCGCTCGGCGTTCGCGGCGGCGGCGACGGCGACCGGCTGGCCGACCCACAGCGGCAGCGCCGCCCAATGGCGCGCGAACGCCTCGATCCCCTCCCCCTCGATGCGCTCGGCGACCGCCTCGTCGGCGGCGCGGCGGGCGCGGCGCTCGGCGGGATCGGCGAGACCAGGCGAAGCCCCGACGAGCACCAGGCGGTCCACGCGCTCGGGCGCTGCGAGCGCCAGCGACAGCGCGATCCGCCCGCCCATCGAGTAGCCGGCGAGTGGGAAGCGCTCAGGCGCGATCGCCAACACGTCGGCCTGCACCGAGGAGAAGTCGACGGGGCGCGCATCGGATGCTGAGCCGTGCCCGCGGATGTCCGGCGCAAGGGCGCGATAGCGTTCGCCGAGCGCCGCGATCGTCGGCCCCCAACTGCGGCCCGTCTGCGTGAAGCCGTGAAGCAGGACGATCGTCTCCGGCGTCATCCCCAGCATCTTCCATGACTGACGCCACCGACACGTACCTGCTGCTGCGCGCCTTCTGTGAGGAGCTCGTGCGCTGCGGCGTGACGGATGCGTGCACCTCGCCCGGCTCGCGCTCGACGCCAATCGTGCTGTCGCTCGCGCGCACTCCCGGGCTGCGGGCGTGGTCGCACATTGACGAGCGCGTCGCCGGCTTCTTCGCGCTCGGACTCGCGAAGCAGACCGGGCGCCCCGTCGCGATCGCATGCACGTCGGGCACGGCGGCCGCCGAGCTGGCTCCAGCCGTGATCGAGGCGGCCGAGGCGCGCGTCCCGCTGATCGTGCTGACGGCCGACCGCCCGCCGGAGCTGCGCGACGTCGGTGCCGGGCAGACGATCGACCAGATCAAGCTCTACGGCGCTGCCGCCAAGTGGTTCGTCGAGGTCGGGACGCACGAGGCAACGCCGGAGCGCGTGCGCTGGATGCGAGCGCTGGCGTGCCGCGCCGTCTGGAGCTCGCTCGACGGGCGGCCCGGCCCCGTGCACCTGAACATGCCGCTGCGCGAGCCGCTCGTACTCGACGCACCACTGCCGGACGAGGATCCGGCACCGAGCCGCGCCGACAGACGGCCATGGGTCGCGCATCCTGTCGTTCCTGCGCCGGCCGAGCTGCCGCACGTTCCGGTCGCGCCGACGCCGCGCGCGGTCGTCGTCGCCGGACGCGACGAGCGCGACCCCGCGCTCGGCGAGGCGATCGCCGCGTTCGCCGTCGCCGCGGGCTACCCGCTGCTCGCCGACCCGCTCTCGGGCGCGCGGCGCGGGCCGGCCGCGATCGCCCACTACGACGCGCTGCTGCGCGACGAGCACTTCGCCGCGGAGCTGCGGCCTGACCTCGTGCTGCGGATCGGTGACCTGCCGACGTCGAAGCCGCTGCGCGCGTGGCTCGCCTCCGTCGAGGCCGAGCAGGTGACACTCGACGCGGAGGGCGTCTGGCATGACCCCGCCGGCGTCGTCAGCGCACGGATCGCCGCCAACCCGCGTGCGACGCTCGCCGCGCTGACCCCGGAGCACCGCGGCGCGGGCGAGCCGGCATGGCTCGACCGCTGGCGCGAGGCCGACCGCGCCGCGGCCGGCGCGATCGCCGCGACGCTCGGCGAAGAGCTGAGCGAGCCACGCGTGGCAGCCGAGCTGGTCGACGCGCTGCCGTCGGAGGCGACGCTGTTCGTCGCCGCCTCGATGCCGATCCGCGACCTCGAGACGTTCGCGGCGGCGCGCGATGGCGCACCGCGGATCCTTTCTAACCGTGGCGCGAACGGCATCGACGGCACCGTGGCGGCGGCCCTCGGAGCGGCGGCGGCCGGTGACGGCCCGGTCGTGCTGCACATCGGCGACGTCGCGCTCGCGTACGACCTCGGCGCACTGCTGTCGGCGCAGCGGCTCGGGCTCGAGCTGACGATCGCGCTCGTCAACAACGACGGCGGCGGGATCTTCGACTTCCTCCCGGTCTCCCGCGAGGGCGAGGAGTTCGAGCATCACGTCGCGACCCCTCACGGCCTTGACTTCGCGCAGGCCGCCGCGCTCTACGGCGCCCGGCATGCGTCGGTCCCCGATGTCGCGGCGCTGCGCGCCGAGCTCTCGCGTGCACTCGGCAGCGGCGGCGTGACAATCGTCGAAGCGCGCACAGAGCGCAGCAGGAACGTCGCGCTGCACCGGCGTGTGTGGGATGCGGTCGCGGAGGCGCTACGCAGTTGAGCTGCTACGCACCTGCTGCGCGGGCCGCGGGCGCTGCCTCCGCCCCTACCGCGCGGCGACAGAAGGCGGTCAACGCGACGATCACCGCGTCGGGATCCGCATTGCCGCCCGCAACAGGCGAGAGCGGGCTGACGAGCGCCTCGACGATCCCGCCGATCAGCGCGGCAGCTGTCGTGTCCGGATCCTGATCCGGCAGCTCGCCGCAGTCGACGCGCTCGCGCAGGAAGCTCGACATCCGCTGCGCGTAGGCGCGCCGATAGCGCACGCGTTCGGCGTCCACGAGCGGGTCCAGCGGTTCGTAGACGAGTGCCCACGCGAGCCGCGGGCGCGACATCGCACGCCCGGCGAACGTCGCGATGACAGCCTCGAGCTCTGCGGCGGCGGAGCGCGTCGGCTGTGCCGCTTCCTGCATCGCCGCGAGCTCAGCGTCGCCGATCGCGCGGAACAGCTCGACGAACAGGTCCGCCTTCGACGGAAAGTGCCGGTAAAGCGTGCCGGTCGCGACACCCGCCCGCTCGGCGATCGCGGCAACCGACGCAGCGGCATAGCCGCCGGCCTCGAGCACCTCGCCGCCGGCACGCAGCAGCCGGGTGCGCGTGTCCTCACGACGGGGCGGCGACTCGATGACGCGGAGATTAGGCATGGTCAGTCGAACGTCAGCGTACCGCTACCGGCGTCGCGACCAGAGCGCGAAGGCCGGAGTCGCGTGATGCGGTGCCCGGCTTCAGCCGGCCAACACCGGCAGCAGCGCTTGCAGCTTGACCTCGGTCTCGGCCAGCTCCGCCGCCGGCAGCGAGTCCCGCACGACGCCAACGCCCGCGTAGCAATGGGCGACCGGGCCGCGCAGCAGCGCGCAGCGCAGTGCGACGCATAGCTCACCGTCACCGTTCGCATCAGTCCAGCCGACGGGGCCGGCGTACCAGCCGCGGTCGAAGCCCTCGAGCTCCGGGATCAACGGCTCGGCAGCGGCAAACGGCTCACCGCCGACGGCCGGCGTCGGATGCAGCACGGCTGCAAGCGCCATCGCCCCAAGGGGGCGCGACAGTTGAGCGCGGATCGGAGTCGCGAGATGCTGGATGTTGGCGATCCTGACGACGACCGGTTCGGGTGCGGCCGTCACCCACACCGCGTGCGGGCGCAGTGCCTGCGCGATACGGCGGGTGACGATCGCCTGCTCCTCACGGTCCTTGTCGCTGCGAAGGAGCGCCTCCCCGAGGTGGTCGTCGACAGCCGGGTCGGCGCTGCGGCGCGTCGAGCCGGCGAGGGCGACGGTCGAGGCGCGCTCGCCGTCGCGGCGCACGAGCAGCTCAGGCGTGGCGCCGACAAACGTCGCGTCGCCACGGCCGACCGCGTAGACGTAGCACGCTGGAAAGCCTTCGCGCAGGGCGCCGAGCACCGCGCCTGGATCGTGCTCCCGGGGCGCGTGGACCTGCACCTCGCGCGCGAGCACGACCTTCTCGAGCGCACCGGCGCGGATCCGCTCGACGGCACGCGCGACCGCGCCCTCGTAGTGCTCGGGCGGCATCGCGGACACGACGCGGTAGCGCCCGGTCGGGGCGGGATCGAGCAGCGGCAGCGGCACGCCGGCACGCAGCTCCCCCAGCCGCTCCTCGATATGCGCGAGCAGCCCGTCTGCCGTGTCGTCCGGCGTCGCGAGCGCCGCGACCGTCAAGCGCACGTCGCCGCCGCGCCGCGCGATCGCCACCTCCGGCACGTGCAGTGACGCTGACGAGAACCCTTCCCACTGCGGCGCCCTCGCGCCGTCGGGCGCGAACGCGAAGCCGCCGACAGCCACCAGTCCGGCGCCCGAGGGGCCGTCAGGCGGATCGGCGAATGCGCCGGCCGCGAGCTGACGCCATTCGCGCGCGACGGCGTCGAAGCGGTCAGAGCCGCTAGGGGTGCCGGAGCCGGCCCAGCGGGTGCCGGAGGTGGCCGCGTGGCCACCGGAGACGGGTCCCGCACCGGGGTCGCCGGCGGAGGCGGGCCCCCGTGGGACCTCGATCTCACGGACGCAGCCGAGGCCGGCGAGCGCCGCACCGTCGCGATCGGGCTGCTCGAAGCTGAACCACGGCTCGTCGGCCCGGCGAGAGGCGACGACGAGCGCGACCGGGTCGACGGCGGGCGACTCCACGGTGACGGCTGCGAGCGCCTCACCGGCGACACGTGCACGCCGCACGGCCGACTCCAGTCGCGCGGCGAGCAACTCGCGTGCGGCCGGGTTGAGCCACTGGCGCTCTCCCGGCCGCGTGCGCGTGAAGGACATGCGGTGGGTCTACCCGCCCTGACGGACGCCGCTCAGGTTTCGCTGCGCCCGCGGGCGATCGCGATCTCGCCGGTGCGCGTCATCTCGATCAGGCCGAACGGCCGCACGAGCGCCTCAAACGCCTCGATCTTCTCGTCGGTGCCGGTCAGCTCGACAACGAGCGAGCGCTTGGCGACGTCGACGACGCGACCGCCGAAGATCTCGCACAGCTGCAGCACCTCGGTGCGTGCACTGCCGTCGACCGCGAGCTTGAACAGCGCCAGCTCGCGCGCGAGCGTCTCCTCCGGCTCAAGGTCGCGGATCTTCAGCACGTTGACGAGCTTGTGCAACTGCTTGGTGACCTGGTCGATCGGGTGCACGGCCCCGTCGAGCGTGAGCGTGATTCGCGAGATCGTCGGGTCGTCCGTCGGCCCAACGGCGAGCGTGTCGATGTTGAACGCACGCCGCGCGAACAGGCCCGCCACGCGCGTCAGGACACCCGGCTTGTTCTCGACGAGGATCGAGAGGATGTGCTTGCGGCCCGTCTTGAGGTTGCCCGCAGCCTCGAGCTCGTCGAGGCTGATCAGCTCCTTGGTTCCCGGCTCTCCCATGACGGTCACCCCACCATGTCCCGCGCGGCCTGGCCGGCGGGGATCATCGGGTACACGTTCTCCTCGGCGGTGACGCGGACGTCCACCACCACCGGGCCCTCGGTCGCGATCGCGGCCTTGAGGTCGTCGACGAGCGTCGCCTTGTCCGTCAGCCGGATGCCGGTCGCGCCGTACGCCTCCGCGAGCTTGACGAAGTCGGGGTAGCTGCCCATGTCGACCTGCGAGTAGCGCTTGTCCCAGAACAGCTCCTGCCACTGGCGGACCATGCCGAGGTAGCCGTTGTTGACGATCACGACCTTGATCGGGATTCCGTTCTGGGCGCAGGTCGCGAGCTCCTGCGCGTTCATCTGCACGGAGCCGTCGCCGGCGATGCAGACGACGGTGCGGTCGGGACAGCCGACCGCCGCGCCCATCGCCGCCGGCACGCCGAAGCCCATCGTGCCGAGACCGCCGGAGTTGATCCAGCGGCGCGGCTCGGGGAAGTCGTAGTACTGCGCCGTCCACATCTGGTGCTGGCCGACGTCGCTGGTGACGATCGCCTCGCCGCCGGTCGCCTCGAAGACCGCCTGGATCGCCCGCTGCGGGCGGATCTCGCTGTCGGCCGTGTCCTCGTATCTGAGCGGGTACTGCGCGTGCCAGCCCTCGATCCGCTGCCACCAGTCCTCCAGGCGGCTGCGGTCGGCGCCGAGCGCGCGGTACTCCGTCACGAGTCGGGCGAGCACGTTCTTCGCGTCGCCCACGATCGGGATGTGCGCCGGCACGTTCTTCGAGATCTCGGCCGGGTCGACATCGATGTGGATGAACTTCGCGCGCGGCGCGAACTCCGACAGCTTGCCGGTGATGCGGTCGTCGAAGCGGACACCGATCCCGACGATCAGGTCGGCCTCGTCCATCGCGTAGTTGGCGGCGCGCGTGCCGTGCATCCCGAGCATGCCGAGCCACTGCTCGTGCGGGGCCGGGAAGGCGCCGAGGCCCATCAGCGTGCACGTGACGGGGAAGCGGTCGCTCGTCGCCAGATCGCGCAGCTCCGCCGACGCGTTCGCGTTGACGACGCCTCCGCCGGCGTAGATGACCGGCCGACGGGCGTTCGCCATCGCCTTGGCGGCGAGGCGAATCTGCTTCTGGTTGCCCTCCGTCGTCGGCTGGTAGCCGGGCAGGTGGACGTCGGTGACCGGCTCGTACGGGATGTCGGCGCGCGAGAGATCCTGGGGAATGTCGACCAGCACCGGTCCGGGACGGCCCGTGCGCGCGATGTGGAACGCCTCGTGGATCGTCCGCGGGATCTCCAGCGGGTGCTGGATCATGAAGCTGTGCTTCACGACCGGGAGCGTCATCCCGAGGATGTCGGCCTCCTGGAAGCCGTCGGTGCCGATCAGCTCGGTGCGCACCTGGCCGGTGATGAAGACCACCGGGACCGAGTCCATCATCGCGTCGGTGATCGCCGTGACAAGGTTCGTCGCGCCGGGCCCGCTCGTGCCGAACGAGACACCGACCTTTCCGGTCGCCTTCGCGTAACCCTCCGCGGCGTGGCCGCCGCCGGCCTCGTGGCGCACGAGGATGTGGCGGATGCCGGCGTCGTAGAAGGCGTCGTAGGTCGGGAGGTTCGCGCCGCCGGGAAGCCCGAATACGACCTCGACACCCTCCGCCTTCAGGCACTCCATCAATGCGTCGACTGCTCGCATGTGCGCTCGCCTCCTTTCCAAGAAGCTCGTGTGAATGTGCAAAGGGCGCGACGGGTCGTCGCGCCGTTGACGCAGTCTACCAGCGGAATTCGCCGTTCCGACCGCGATTCCGCCCGCTACCGCGGCGAATTCGCGGCCCGCGCCGCGCGCCGCTCCGCGACGTCCGCCTCGGAGGCGATCGCGACGTCGGGGAACTCCAGCTCGGTCCCGCAGCGGGTGCAGAGCGCGTCGTGGAGCTTGACGACACGCCCGCAGCCGGGGCACTCGCGCCGCAGCTCGTTGCGGTCCCAGCGGTACAGCAGCGCGGCGGCCAGGCCGATCACCGGGACGGCGCCGGAGATCAGGAACCAGATGAAGAACGAGCTGCCCTTGATCCGCCCGACGATCCCACCGGCGACGGCGAAGCAAAGGGCGATGAAGATGTAGGCCATGGGCCGCTCAGAGCAGCTGGCTGAGGGCCCACAGCACGGCGATCACGGCCGCGACAGCGACGACGATCCAGAAGATCGCCATCACGAAGCCGATCAGGATCTTCGCGACCAGCACGACGACGACCACGAGGATCAGCAGCGCGAGGCCACGCTTGAGCAACGACGGCTTCTCTGGCTTCTCGGCGTCCTGGAAGGAGCTCATGCAGGAAGCGTATCGCTCAGGCGACCGCGTCGAGCGCGGCGCGCTGGCGCTTCGGCAGCCGGCGTCGCACGCGCCAGCGCGCGCCGCTGAAGGCGAGGTTGGCGACCGTCGCGAAGCCTTCCTCGTCGCTGCGCAGTGCGAGCAGCAGATGCGCGACGCGGTCGCCGGAGGGCAACCGGGCACCCTCCGGGTCGGTCGCTCTCACGCACCAGCACGAGACGCGGCGACCGGCAACCAGCAGCGCGCCGGCCTCGCCGACGAGCCATGTGCCGAGTTGGCCAGGCTCGGGCACAAGCCCGGTGCGCGCGTGGAGATCGCGCGCGTCGTGGTCGACGAGGTCGCCGAGCAGGCCGAGCGAGACGCGCTCCGGACCGTCGGGGCCCGGCCGCAGCTCGCGGGTGACCGTCGCGCCGCGACGGGCATACAGCTCGGGGATCAGCCACGCGTGCGCGAGCGCGGCGAGCGAGACGGGCAGCGCCAGCGGCGACAGCAGCACCATCACGATCGCCACGACCACGAACGGCACGACGTGCGCAAGCGTGGTGAACGTCCACAGCCGCTCGCGCCTGCGCAACCGCTCTGCGGTCATGCGCGGGCGCCAGTAGACGCTCGCGAGCTCCGGCAGCAGCTGCGCGTCAACCTGCGCCGCCGCGCTCACGGCTACCCGCCGGCGATTGGGCGACGCATGATCACGAGCGGCTCGTCGAGCGGCAGCTCGCGCACGTGCTCAGCGTGGCCGGGTCCACGTGTGACCATCGCGATCGAGCCCTGCTCGAGCTCCTCGCGGAAGGCGGCGGCCGCCGCATCGACCGACGCGACGTCCTCCGCGGTCCACTCGGCGAGCGTCGTGTGCCCGCTGCCGTCCATCCGGATGAGTCGGGACATCTCGATCCTCCTGAGACGCTGGATACGGTGCCTCGTTACGTGCTTGTCCCAGCGTACCCGTGCGGTCCAATTCGTCAGCGTCTCTGCTGCTGCTGCTGTTGTTGTGGAGCCCCTTCGCCGGCGTAGAGCCGGATCTGGCCGAGCTGGCCGGTTCTCCGCGAGAATTCCGCCGAGGCTCTACCGCCAAAGTTCCATATGAAGAAGCGGCCCTTTCTCTGCAGCTGCTGGTAGTCGGCCTCGGTGATGTCGAACAGCACGTCGCCTTGCAGCGTCTCGCCGGGACCCATCGTCCCCGCCTTCGCAATCGATTCGGGATGTATCTTGCGCTCGATGTTGATGCTCTCGAGGTAGTTGTCTTCCGCGATCCCGAGCATCGTCTGGCCGAAGCTGAAGCGGTGCGGCACCTTGTCGCGGTTCTGCACCTGCAGCTTGAGGCGCAGGAATGCATCGCGTCTCGGCGCGACGGTACGTCTGGCGTCCTGATACCCAGGTGAGACCCCGACGCTGATGATCGCGACCCCGAGCTTTCTCAGCTTGACGACACCACCGTAGTTGGCGACGACGTACTGCACGCCGTCTGCGGTGCACGCGCCGGTGCCGAGCTGCGTCGAGTTGATGCCCTGGGCATCGCAACTCTTGCGCGGGTCGGTGCGTTCTGGTCTCACCGCTCTACCGGGCGCTGTCAGCGACGTGTCCCCGGCGATGTCAGCACCTTCCTGCGTGCCTCCACAGGCGGCTACGACGATCGATGCTGCGAGCACCAGCATTGCCAGCGCGACAATCTTCCCCACGGTGTCCCCCTGTACCGATGACGTCACAAACTAGAGCGGATCGAGGGCGCGGCGCAAGCTCGAACCGTTGGAGAGATAGCTTTCGCCCTCCGGCGATCGCAAGCGACCGCCTGCGGACGACGTCAGAGCCCGAGCTGCTCGCGCACGAGACGAGTGACCTCGCCGCCGTCGGCTCGGCCCTTCGTCTCGCGCATCACGAAGCCGACGATCGGACCGATCGCCTTCATGTTGCCGGCCTTGAGCTTCTCGACCGCGTCGGGGTCGGAGGCGAGCGCGCGCTGGACGACCTCGGCGAGCTCGTCACCGCCGCCGAGTGCAGCGAGCCCCTCCGCCTCGACGATCGCCTGCGGGTCGCCTCCCTGTGCGACGAGTGTGTCGAGCACCTGCTTGGCGGCGCCGGGCGTCACGGTCTTGGCGCGCAGGAGCGCGACGAGCTGCGCGAGCGCGGCCGGCTCGACCTTGGAGGCGGCCGGATCGGCGTCGCCGATGCGCGCGACGAGCTCGCCGGTCACCCAATTGGCGAGCGTCTGAGGATGTGTCTCGTCGGCAGCCAGCGCCTGCTCGAAGTACGCCGCGAGATCGGCGCGGAAAGCGAGTTGGCGGGCGCTGTCGGCACTCAAGCCGAGGTTCCGCTCGTAGCGCTCTGCGCGCTGCGCCGGCAACTCGGGCAGCTCTGTGCGCGCGGCAGCGATCATCGCCTCGTCGACGACGACCGGCACGAGGTCGGGCTCGGGGAAGTAGCGGTAGTCGTGCGCCTCCTCCTTGGAGCGCAGCGAGCTGATCACGCCGGTGGCGACGTCGTAGTGGAGCGTCTCCTGCTCGACCTCCCCGCCCGCCTCGACGATCGCCGTCTGGCGCGCGATCTCGGCGTCGATCCCGCGCTCGATGTAGCGGAACGAGTTCATGTTCTTCAGCTCGGTCTTCGTGCCGAGCACGTCGCTGCCGGTCGGGCGGATCGAGACGTTGGCGTCGCAGCGCAGCGACCCCTCCTCCATGTTCACGTCGGAGACGCCGAGCTGGCGCAGCGTCTCGCGCAGCAGGGTGAGCCACTCGCGCGCCTGCGCCGCAGAGCGGACATCAGGCTCGGTGACGATCTCGACGAGCGGCGTGCCGCCGCGGTTGAAGTCGACCACCGACTCGTCGGCGCCGTGGATGCGCCCGCTCGCGCCGACGTGCACGAGCTTCGCCGCATCCTCCTCCATGTGCGCGCGGTGGATGCGCACGTCGCCGAGCCGGCCGCCGCTGCAGATCGGGATGTCGAACTGACTGATCTGGTAGCCCTTCGGCAGATCCGGATAGAAGTAGTTCTTGCGGTGGAAGATCGAGCGCGGCGCCAGCTCGCAGCCGAGCGCGAGCCCGATCAGCAGCGCGTAGTGGATCGCTCTCGCGTTGACGACCGGCAGTGCGCCGGGGAGGCCGAGGCAGACTGGACAGGTATGCGTGTTGGGCGGGTCGCCGAAGCTCAGCTCGCAGCCGCAGAACATCTTCGTGCGTGTCTTCAGCTGGACGTGGATCTCCAGCCCGATGACGGGCTCGTACGCCGGCCCGCTCACGCCGCCGTTCCGTTCGCGCCCCGTGCGGGGGTGCCGTCGAAGCCGAGCGCCTGCTCGAGCACGTACGCGGCCGCCAGCAGGCGGTTCTCGCTGAATGCCGGGCCGCACAGCTGGAAGCCGACCGGAAGCCCGTCGCTGACGCCGTTCGGGATCGAGATCGCGGGAATGCCAGCGAGTGACATCGGCACCGTGCAGACGTCGGACAGGTACATGGCGAGCGGGTCGTCGACCTTCTCCCCGAGCCGGAACGCGACGCTCGGTGACGTCGGCGTGACGAGCAGGTCGAAGCGCTCGAACGCCGCTCTGAAGTCCTCGGCGACCTTTGTGCGGACCTGCTGCGCACGGCCGTAGTAGGCGTCGTAGTAACCGGACGAGAGCGCGTACGTGCCGAGCATGATGCGGCGCTTGACCTCGGCGCCGAAGCCCGCTTCACGCGTCTGCGTGTACATCCCGAGCAGGTCGTCGGCGTCGACGCGAAGGCCGTAGCGGACACCGTCGAAGCGGGCCAGGTTGGCGGACGCCTCGGCCGGAGCGATCAGGTAGTAGGCGTTCAGCGCATGCGGGGCGTGCGGCAGTCTGCACGTCTCGACGGAGGCGCCAAGCTGCTCGGCGAGCGCGAGCGTGGCATTGAACGCCTCCCGCACGCCCGACTCGACCCCTTCGCCGGTCAGCTCCTCGGGCACGCCGAGCTTGACGCCTCTCAGGTCGACGCCCTTCGGCAGCTCGATCTCCTCGGGGAAGGCGAGCGAGGTCGAGTCGCGGTGGTCCTGGCCGACCATGTGACGGAGCAGCAGCGCCGCGTCGGTCACGTCGCGCGTGAACGGGCCGGCCTGGTCGAGCGAGGAGGCGAACGCGATCATGCCGTAGCGGCTGATCGCGCCGTACGTCGGCTTGAGCCCAACGATGCCGCAGAGGGCAGCCGGCTGGCGGATCGAACCGCCGGTGTCGGTTCCGAGCGCCCACGGCGCGAGGCCGGCGGCGACCGCGGCGGCGCTGCCGCCCGAGGAGCCACCCGGCACGCGCGTGCGATCCCATGGGTTGCGGACCGGCCCGAACGCCGAGTTCTCGTTCGAGGAGCCCATCGCGAACTCGTCCTGGTTCGTCTTGCCGAGCAGCGTCGCGCCGGCCTGTGCGAGCTTTGCGACGGCGGTCGCCGTGTAGGGCGGCTTGTAGCCCTCCAGGATCTTTGAGCCGGACTGGCTCGGCACGCCCTCGGTACAGAAGAGGTCCTTGACCGCGAGTGGGACGCCGGCGAGCGGCGTACCGGACGATGGCTCCGTGGGCTGGCCGTCGGCGACCCACGTGAAGGCGTTGAGATCGTCGCCGTCGGCCGCAGCACGAGCGCGGTAGGCCTCGAACAGCTCGGCAGCGGAGACGTCACCGCTGCGGATCTGCGCAGCCGCCTGCGCAGCCGTCAGCTCGATCAGCTCGCTCACGAAGCCCCCGGGCTCGGCACGCCGAAGCCCTGTTCGAGTGGCTCGGGGGCCGACGCGAGTGCGACGTCGCGCGGCAGCGAGGGGCGCGGCTCGTCGGGACGCAGCGCGTTGACGACGTCGATCACGTGCGACGTCGGCGCGACGCCGTCGAGCTTCAGCTCGGAGATCTTCTCGATGTGGTCGAGCACCGCGGAGAGCTCGCGAGACATCTGGTCGACCTCGTCCTCCGAGAGGGCGAGCCGGGCGAGCTTTGCGACGTGGAGCACCTGCGCGCGATCGATCATCGGCGCGAGAGTTTAGGCGCCGGGCGCTCGGTGGGGAGCGCCCGGCGCGACCAGGGTGACTACGCGCCGCTCGGCGGCGGCTCGCTCGCCGGCTCCTCCTCCGCGGGGGCTGCGGCAGGCGGCGGCGGTGGCGATGGCGCGTCGGACACCGGCGGCGGGGCGGCCGGCGGTGCGGACGAGCGCGCAGCGGGGCTGTCGAACGACGCGCGCGCCTGCTGGCCGGCGGCGCTCGCCTGCGCTTTGACGTCCGTCAGCGAGGTGCCTTCGTCGCGCATCGACAGGTACCCGCCGTAGGTGATCGCGGCGATCGCGATCAGCCCGAGGAACGCCCAGATCGTGCGGCCGACGTCGACACCGTCGGGCACGTCGCCGATCGGTGTATCGATCAGTCGGTAGAGCACCATGATCGTCCCGAGAGCTGCAAGCGCAGTGACGATCACGGCACCGGTGACGGGCAACGCGGGCGTGCGCTCCGTCGCGGTGACGACCGCCAAGCCGATCGCAGCGAGGATGACGATGAACAGGTAGATGTCGAGGAAGTCGAACGCCTGCCAGGCGCTACCCCCGACGGAAAAGTTGCCGAACGGTCCGGCGCTCACGCTGACGCTGTACCAGTCGAAGAACATCAGGATAAACAGCAGGACAGCCGCGCCGGCGGCGACCTTCTCGCCGCGTCGGAGCCTGCTGAGATCAAACGTCATCCCTACCTCCAGGTAGGTCGATTACGTGCCGACGACTGCCGGTCGCGCAAACGTACCGAGTGCGGCGGCCGTTATGCCGAAGATTGATGCCGCGCGGCGGAAAGGGTGTTGCGCAGCAGCATCGCGATCGTCATCGGACCGACGCCGCCGGGCACCGGCGTGAGCAGTCCGGCGACCTTGCCCACCGCGTCGAAGTCGACGTCGCCGCAGAGACCCTCGGGCAGACGGTTCATGCCGACGTCGATCACGGCCGCGCCCGGCTTGACGGCGTCAGCGCCGAGCAGGCGCGGCACGCCGACCGCCGCGATCAGCACGTCTGCGCGGGCACAGACGGCCGGCAGGTCGCGAGTCCGCGAGTGGCAGATGGTGACCGTCGCGTTGCGCTGCAGCAGCAGGTGCGCGATCGGCTTGCCGACGAGATCGGAGCGTCCGACGACCACCGCCTCCGCGCCTTCCAGCGGCACGTCATGGCGGTCGAGCAGCTCGACCACTCCCACCGGGGTGCATGGCCGCAGACCCGGCGTTCCCTGCAGCAGTCGCCCGGCGGAGATCGGCGTGAGCCCGTCGACGTCCTTGTCGGGATCGATCAGCGCGCTCAGCGCCGCATCGTCGAGCCCGTCGGGCAGCGGACGCTGGAGCAGGATCCCGCTGCACGCAGGGTCGGCGTTGAGCTGCTCGATCAGCGCCGTCACCTCGGCGGCGGAGGCGGTCGCCGGCAGATGCTGGTGCAGGTCCGCGATGCCGGCCTCGGCGCACGCTCTGCGCTTGTTCGCCACGTAGACCGCAGATGCCGCATCCTCGCCCACGAGCACCGTCGCGAGCCCGGGCACGATGCCCGTCTCCGCCGTGAAGGCGGCGACGTCCTGCGCCACCTGTGCGCGCACCTGCTGCGCGATCGCTCTGCCGTCGATGAGGGTGGCTGCCATGCGGCGGCGGATCCTATCCGGCGGGACTATCGCCGCGTGATCGGGGCGAGGTCAGCCACGAGCTTGCGCTCGGAGCCGTCCTTGGCGAAGCGGATCACGACGATACCGCCGGCCTCGACGGCGGTCACGACACCCTCGCCGAAGGCCGGGTGCACGACGTCCTCGCCGAGCCGGAAGGACGGCCCGTCCTGCGCGCCACCTCCGCCGCTGGCCCAGGCGATCCCGCTGCCGCTGCCGAGCGCGCCGGAGGCGCCGCCGGATGCCGAGCCCCACGAGGTCGCCCGCTCGCGCACGCCGCCGACGCCAAACGCCGGCCGTGCCGGACGGTCGGTCAGCGCCAGTGGGATCTCGTCGACGAAGCGGCTGCGTGCGCCGTAGGAGCGCGCGCCGAAGACTGCGCGGGTGCGCGCATAGGTGACGTACAGGTCGCGCTGCGCGCGCGTGATGCCGACGTACGCGAGCCGGCGCTCCTCCTCCAGCCCGCCCTCGTCGATTGCGCGCGAGTGCGGGAAGACGCCTTCCTCACAGCCGATCATGAAGACGATCGGGTACTCGAGCCCCTTCGCGTTGTGGAGCGTCATCAGCGTCACGAGGCCCTCGTCGTCTCTGCGCGTGTCGGCGTCGGCGACGAGCGCGATCTGCTGCAGGAAGCCGGCGAGCGACGGTGGCTCCCCCTCTGCATCGGCCTCGATGGCGTCGTACTCGGCGGCGACATTCACGAGCTCCTCGAGGTTCTCCATGCGCCCCTGCGCCTCGATCGTACGCTCGGCCTCGAGCGCGTCGAGATAGCCGGTCTCGCGCAACAGCTCGTTCAGCAGCGCCGAGAGCGGTGCATCCGACTCGGCCCGCTCGCGCAGGACTCTCATCGTGCCCATGAAGCGATGGAACGCTTTCACGGCGGCGGTGCCGAGGCCGGGGACCGCCTCGGGATCGGCAGCCGCCTCCCACACGGTGATGCCGGCCGTGTTGGCCCAGCCGATCACGCGCGACATCGACGTCGCGCCGATCCCGCGCCGCGGGGAGTTGACGATGCGGCCGAAGCTGACGACGTCCTGCGGGTTCACCAGCACTGTCAGGTACGCGACCGCGTCCTTGATCTCGGCGCGCTCGTAGAACTTCGTGCCGCCGATCACCTGGTAGCCGATCTGCGCGCGCACGAGCGTGTCCTCCAGCACTCGCGACTGCGCGTTCGTGCGGTAGAAGACGGCGACCTCGTTGCGCGAGGTGCCCTCGTCGACGAGCCGCTCGATCTCGCCGGCGACGAAGCGCCCCTCGGCGTGCTCGTCCTCCAGCTCGCGCACCTTGATCGAGTCGCCCATTCCGAGGTCGGTCCAGAGCGACTTGTGCATCTGACCACGGTTGTTCGCGATCACCGCGTTGGCCGCGTCGAGGATCGTCTGCGTCGAGCGATAGTTCTGCTCCAGCTTCACGACGAGCGCTTCCGGAAAGTCGTCCTCGAAGTCGAGGATGTTGCGCACGTCAGCACCACGGAAGCTGTAAATCGACTGTGAATCGTCGCCAACTACACAGATGTTTCTGTGCTCGCCGCCGATCAGCTGGAGCCAGCGGTACTGCGCGTGGTTGGTGTCCTGGTACTCGTCGACGAGCACGTGGCGGAAGGCGCTGGCGTAGCGCTCGCGGACCTCGGGGAACAGCTCCATCACGTTGACCGCGCGCACGAGCAGGTCGTCGAAGTCCATCGCGTTCATGCGGTGAAGCTCGGACTCGTAGAGCTTGTAGACGTCGACGACCGTCTGCTCGAAGTAGGAGCCGACCATCTCCCCGTAGGACTCGGCGTCGCGCAGCTTGTTCTTCGCGTCGGAGATCTCGTGGTGGATCGCGCCCGGCATGAAGCGCTTGGGGTCGACGTCGAGCTCGTCGATGCAGCGCTTGACGAGGCGGCGCGCGTCGGCCTGGTCGTAGATCGTGAACTGGCGGGTGTAGCCGAGCCGGTGTGCATCAGCACGCAGCATCCGCGCGCAGGCGGCATGGAAGGTCAACAGCCACATCGCCCGCGTGCGCGCGCCGACGAGCAGCTCGACGCGCTCGCGCATCTCCTGCGCCGCCTTGTTCGTGAACGTGATCGCGAGGATCTCGTCGGGCCGCGCCTGCCCGGTCGCCAGCAGGTAGGCGACGCGGTGTGTCAGCACGCGCGTCTTGCCCGAGCCGGCGCCCGCGAGGATCAGCAGCGGCCCCTCGCCGTGCAGGACGGCCTCGCGCTGAGGCTCGTTCAAACCCGCGAGCAGACGGTCCAGCTCGGTGTCGGTGTCGCGGGAATCGGTGGCTTCCATCGGCCGCTCCGACGATAGCGAGCGATACGGCGCGCGGCCGTCCGCGGCAGGACGTCAACCCCCTGTCGGCCTCTTGCCAGCGGGTAGACTGCCCCGGTGTCCAAGGGGGAACGCACGCTGGGGGTGCGTGCTGGGACGCGCGCGCTCACGCCCGCTCGCACCGAGGTCGCACCCGCCGAGCTCGCCTGGCTGCTCCTGCTGCCCTGCGCAGTCATGCTGGTGGCTGTCATCGTGCTGCTCGGGCCGCCGCTCGGCGAGCTGCTGTTTCCGACGCCGGACATAGCTTTCTGGCCGACCGCGACGCCGACGTTGGCGATCCGGCCCGAGCCGACCGAGCAGGCGCGCTTCCTGATCGCGCTCGCCGGCCCGATCGGGCTGTCCGCGCTCGTCGCGTGGCTGCACGCCCGCACCGTGCCGCTGCGCGCGGCGACCGTCGCGCTGCTCGTGCAGGTGAGCCAGGTGCTGCTCGCCGCCTTCCTGCTGACCGCGCTGATCGCCCAGCAGCGGCTGCTCTACGACGCGACCTACTCGGGCGGCGAGCCGTTCAAGCGGGTGTACTTCACGCCGGCGACCTTGGTCGTCAGCGCACTGCTCACGCTCGCCGCCGTGCTGGTGCTGCGGCGCCAGGCGCTCGTGGTGCGGATCGCGACGCTGACACGTGAGACGCCGCGGCGGCGGCTCGTCGGAGTCGTGCTCGCGATCGCGTTCCTCGCCCTTTGGCTGCTGACCGCGATCAACACCGAAGGCTCGTTCAACGCGTCGAACTTCGGCGTGCGCGCCAACGCCTCGTTCTGGCTCGACGAGGCGTACGCGGTGCTCGACCACCGCGCCCCGCTCGTCGACTTCCACGCGCAGTACGGCCAGCTGTGGCCGTACATCAGCGCCGGCACGATGGCGCTGCTCGGCGCCTCGTGGGGAACGTACGTCGCCGTGATGGTGGCGGCGAGCGCCCTTTGCCTGCTGGCGATGTACGCCGTCTTCCGCCGCCTCGTGCACAGCTCGCTGCTCGCGCTCGCGCTGTTCCTGCCGTTCGTCGCGACCGGCTTCTTCATGGAGATCGGCCCGCTCGGGAACCGGTACGGCCCGTCAAACCTCTTCAGCATGTTCCCGATGCGCTACGGCGGGCCGTACGTGCTCGCGTGGCTGCTCGTCCGGCACGTCGACGGCTTGCGTCCGCGGCGCGCGCTGCTGCTGTTCGTGGCAGCCGGCCTGGTCGTGCTCAACAACCCCGACTTCGGGATGCCCGCGTTTGCCGCGACGCTGGTCGCGCTCGTGTGGACCGACCGGCGCCCGTGGTGGCCGCGCGTCGGCGCGCTGGTGCTCAGCGCCGTACTCGGGCTGCTCGCGGCCGGTGCGCTGGTGGCGCTGCTGACACTCGTCGTCGCCGGCTCGCTGCCGCACTTCTCCTACCTCTTCACGTTCCCGAGACTGTGGGGCGTCGGCGGCGTGACGATGCTGCCGATGCCGACGCTCGGCTTCCACCTCGTGCTGTACGCGACCTTCGCAGCGGCGCTTATCGTCGCGACCGTGCGCGCGGTCCGCGGCGCCGAGCAGCTGAGCCTTACGGCAATGCTCGCGTGGGCCGGGGTGTTCGGGCTCGGTGCGAGCAGCTACTTCGCCGGACGCTCGCATCCCGAGGTACTGATCAGCCTCTTCTCCGCCTGGACGCTCGCGCTCGTGCTGCTGGGGATCGTCGGCTTGCGCGCGATGGGTGCTGTCGCGGGTCGCCGGCCGACGGTCGCGCAGGTCGCTGTGCTCGCTGGGCTGGCACTCGCTGTCTGCTCGCTCGCGCAGACGCCGGCGCCGTGGTCGCAGATCGACCGCATCGGAACCGACGGTCCGCCCAACTCGCCAATCCAGCGCTGGGATGCGCGCGCGTTCGTCGCCGAAGCGCACGCGGCGCCCGGCGAGCGCGTGCTGATCCTGATTCCGATGGGCCACCGGATCGCGTACGAGCTCGGGCTGGTCAACGTCGCGCCGTACGTGAGCATGATCTCGATGCCGGCCGTGAGGCAGCTGGAAGAGGCCCTCACCGACCTGCGCGCGGAAGGCGGCACGCGCGTGTTCGCCTTCCTCGGCCAAGTGCTGCCGGAACAGCAGCAGGCGATCGAGGAAGCCGGCTTCCGCCGTGTGCGCGGCGATCACGACTACGCCGAGTACCGCGACGAACTCTCAGGTGGCTGACTCAGAGCAACTGGTACGCGACGCGCGTCGCGACGACGTAGACGCAGAACAGCAGCGTCGCGCCGCGCAACCGCGGATCGCGTGCGACAGCGGCCAGCGGCAGCAGCCAGACGACGTACCACGGCACGAGCCACGCGGTGCTCAACAGCAGCGCGAGCGTCGCCCAGCCGGCGGCCGTCAGCCAGTCGATTCGCCCGCGCCACGTCGCCCACAGCAGCCAGACGAACGACGCCACGAACGCGAGTCCGAACAGCAGGCGCAGCCCGGCCGGCAGCGTGTCGAAGCCGAGCACAGACGCGACCCGGCCGGGCACGCTCTCGGCCGCGACGAACTGCTGCTGCTCGCGGATCTGCGAGACGAAGCTGAGCGCCTCGTCCCCGAACGCGGCGATCGCGAGCACCAGCGCGGCGACGCCGCCAACCAGCATGCCCGCGAAGGCTCGGCGCGGCCAGCGGGGGGGTGGGTGGGCCATCATCAGGAACGGCAGCAGCAACCCGGCGGACGCCTTCACGCCGACGCCGAGCACGCCGAGCACCCCCGCGGGGACGGCGCGCTCCTCCAACACGAGCAGGATCGCGCCGAGCATCAGGGCCAGCAGCAGGAAGTCGTTGTGTGCGCCCCCGACGCCGTATGCCAGCAGCAGCGGGTTGAGCCCCACGAACAACACGGCCGGCAGCGGCGGCATCCCGCGGCGCTGCGCGATGCGCCAAACGAGCGCGCAGCAGCCGAGGCTCAGCGTCGCGGCGAGCGCCTTGCAGGCCCACAGCGCGGCCGGAACGCTCAGCCACGCGAGCGGGTAGCTCCCGAGCGTGAAGAGCGGTCCGTACGGCGCCGGGATGTCACGCCAGCGGACGTACTCGACGACGGGATCGCGCGCCGCGTCAGCCGCCCCGTGGACGTAGGGATCGAGGCCGTGCAGGACACCGAGGCGCGCGTAGTCGATGTAGCCGAACACGTCCGCGGAGAACAGCGGCGGCGCCAGCAGGAAGGTCACGTGGACCGCGACGACGACGACGACCCCGACCCGTGCCGGGATGCCGCCGCTGCGCGCGCAGGCGAGCACGACGAGGTAGCAGACGAGCATCGCGACCAGGAGCAGCGCCCCGCGCGGCGGCAGCAGCACGAGGTCGAGCCGGCGGAACGGCCCGGCGAGCCAGCTCGGGAAGGCGTTCCACTCGGTCGCCGGCACGAACCAGACGCGGCGCCGCGAGGAGGCCGCCGCCGCCAGCAGCAGGCTTGCGACAAACAGGCCTGCCAGCGCCGTGATGCCGAGCACCCTGCGCACCCTCGGGGATCGTGCCAAGCCCTCGATCGCGATGCGCCGACCCGTCCGCAGTCGCTAGCCGGCGCCGGTCGGGTTGAAGCCGTTCGGCAGCTCCTGGTCCTGCGGCGGCGGGTTCTCGAGCAGCAGCCGCGGGACCGACACGAAGCGATAGCCCTCTCTGCGCAACTGAGCCACGATGCGGGGCACCGCGGCGAGTGTCTGAGTGCGGTCTCCCCCGCCGTCGTGCATCAACACGATCGAGCCGGGCTGCACCGCGTCGACGACGTTGCTGACGATCGCGTCGGTGCCGGGCAGCGTGTAGTCCTCGCTGTCGACCGACCACAGCACGGACAGCATTCTCTGGCGGCCGAGGAGGGTGTGCGTCGTCTGGTTGTAGGACCCGTAGGGCGGGCGGAAGAGGCGCGGGTAGGGCGCGCCGTAGGAGCGGATCTCGGTCGCATCGTCGACGATCTGACTTCTCTGGTCGCGCGGGGAGAGCTGTGCGAGGTTCGCGTGGTCGGTCGTGTGGTCACCCACCGTGAGGCCGAGGTCGACCTCGCGCTGCAGCTGCGACGCGAACTCCGGCAGCTGGTAGCCGACGACGAAGAACGTCGCCGGCACACGCAACCGCTGCAGCTCGTCGATCAGTCTGTCGGTGAACGGGCCCGGCCCGTCGTCGAAGGTCAGCGCGACCAGCGGGTGTTGTCTGCCGGCCATGCGCACGAACGGCGTCAGCTGCAAGGCGCGATCGATCGCGGCGCTCTCCTGCGCGCGCTGTTCGAAGTCGAGCGACGCTCTGCCGGCGCCCGCGAGCGTACGCAGGTGGCCGTACCAGCCGACCGTCGTTGCCTGCGCGTCCTTGCCGGCCGTGTCATCGCCGCCGCTGCTCGCGCCGGCAATCATGCCGAGCAGGAGTGCGACGCCCGCGGCGGCGGCGAGCGCGCCGGCACGCCGGCGCCGATGGCGGAGCTGGACCTGCGTCGGGCGGCTCGGCCCACGGATGACGTCGATCAGGCGCATCCCGGCGGCTCATGATCGCGAATCGATCGGATGCGCGCGGTGCGCTCGCGGACGAGGCGACGCGCCCCGCCACGGCAGGACGGTCGACTACGCTTCCCGACCCCATGCCCCCTGCCACCTGGGTCATCGTGCCGACATACGACGAGGCCGCCTCGGTCGAGCGGCTGCTGCGCAGCGTCGCTGCGGTGCTCGCCGACGCGGTGCCCGGCGATCACCGCATCCTCGTCGTCGACGATGGTTCGCCCGACGGCACCGGCGCGATCGCCGAGCGGATCGGGGAGGAGCTCGGTGTCGTCGAGGTGCTCCATCGCAGCGCGAAGGGCGGCCTCGGACAGGCGTACCTGGCGGGCTTCGCGCACGCGCTCGCGGCCGGCGCGCAGCGCGTCTGCGAGATGGACGCCGACCTCTCGCACAACCCGGCCCACCTGCCGACGCTGCTCGCGGCCTCCGAGCGCGCCGACGTCGTGCTCGGCTCGCGCTATGTGCCTGGTGGCGGCGTGACCGACTGGGGCCGCCTGCGGCGCTTCATCAGCTACGGCGGCTGCCTCTATGCGCGGGTCATCCTCGGCCTGCCCCAACGCGACCTGACAGGCGGCTTCAAGGTCCTGCACCGCCGCGTGCTGGAGGCGATCGAGCTCGACAGCGTGCGCTCGCAGGGCTACGTCTTCCAGATCGAGATCACCTATCGCGCCGTGCTGGCCGGCTTCAACGTCGAGGAGGTACCGATCGTGTTCCGCGAGCGCGACGCCGGCACGAGCAAAATGTCAGCGAGGATCGCGTTCGAGGCGATGTGGCGCGTGCCGCGGCTGCGGCGCAGCGCGTGGGTAGCGTCGCGCGCAGCTCGTCGCTCGCGATGAGCGGAGCGCGAAACCTGTGTCGCGCCAGTCCGCGACCTGCGTAGTCTTCTCCGAATGGAACGGACGCTGCGCCTGCTGAGCGTGGTAGCGCCGGTCTACGACGAGGAGGCGCTCGTCGAGGCCTTCCACGCCCGCGTCTGCAGCGCCCTCGAAGGGATCCCGTTCGAGCTCGTACTCGTCGACGACGGCTCCTCCGACCGCACGCCGGAGCTGCTGGCCGAGCTGGCCGCGCACGATCCGCGCGTGCGGGTGATCCAGCTGTCGCGCAATTTCGGGCACCAGACGGCGCTCACCGCCGGGCTCGACCATGCGCGCGGCGATGCGGTCGCAATGCTCGACGCCGATCTGCAGGACCCGCCGGAGCTGATCCCGGAGATGCTCGAGCATTGGCGCCGCGGCACCGACGTCGTCTACGCGGTGCGCCGCCGACGTGAGGGCGAGACGCGTTTCAAGCTCACGACCGCGCGCTGGTTCTACAAGCTCTTCAGCGCGATCGGCGACGTCGGGCTCGAACCGGACTCGGGCGACTTCCGCCTGCTCGACCGCGCGCCGCTCGACGCGCTGCTGTCGATGCGCGAGCGCAACCGCTTCCTGCGCGGGATGACGGTGTGGGTCGGCTATACGCAGACGGCCGTCCCCTACGAGCGCGACGCCCGCCACGCCGGCGAGACGAAGTACACGCTGCGCAAGATGCTGAGCTTCTCGCTCGACGCGATCTCGTCATTCTCGCACCGGCCACTGCAGCTCGCGACGCTGATCGGCTTCCTCTGCGCCGGGCTCGCATTCGTGCTGATCCCGGTCGTGATCGCGTTGCGGATCGCCGGCTCCTATCTGCCGGGCTTCGGCACGATCACGATCGCGGTGCTGCTGCTGGGCGGCATCCAGCTGATGGCGATCGGACTGATCGGCGAGTACGTCGGACGCATCTACGACGAGGTCAAGGGTCGCCCGCTGTATCTGGTGCGGACGCGGCTGAACGTCGACGACGACACATCGCTCGACGCCGACGAGCGCATCGGCGAAGCGACGCGCTCCTAGCCCCCAGCAGGATTGGGGCCGCGCGCGGCCCGCAGCGGCGTCGGCTCGTCATCAGCCGTGTCGCCGGGAATCGTCGCTGGGTCGACGCCGCGCTCCGCAAGCGCGCGCTCGAGCGCGCCGATGCGGCTGGCGAGGCCCTTGATCGCGTCGGAGATCGGGTCCGGCAGGTGGACCCAGTCGGCGTCGGGGCCCTCGGGGCGTCTGCCGTCGATCCGCACCGGATGACCGGGATTGCCGACGACAGTCGAGTTCGGCGGAACGTCGTGGATCACGACCGAGTTGGCGCCGATCTTCGAGCCGTGCCCGACCGTGATCGGGCCGAGCAGCTTCGCGCCCGAGCCGATCGTCACGTTGTCCTGCACGGTCGGATGGCGCTTGCCGCACGAGAAGCCGGTGCCCCCGAGCGTGACGCCCTGGTAGAGCGTGACGTCGTCGCCGATCTCGGCCGTCTCGCCGATCACGACGCCCATCCCGTGGTCGATGAAGAGGCCACGGCCGATCTGCGCGGCCGGGTGGATCTCGATCCCCGTCAGCAGCCGGGCGATGCCGGCGATCAGGCGCGGCAGCAGCGGCACGTGTGCGGTGTAGAGCGCGTGCGCCACGCGGTACGCGAGCACGGCATGAACGCCGGGCCAGATCGCAAGGATCTCGCTCGAGCCGACGCCGCGCGCAGCCGGGTCGCGTTCCTGCGCGGCGTGGACGTCACGACGGATCTCCTTCGCGACGCGGGCGAACGTGCCGAGTCCGGGCATGCGCCAAGGGTAGTCGAGCGAGCGACGAGTCCTTCCCTACGGGGCGAAGAACGGCGTCGAGACGTAGCGCTCGCCGGAGTCCGGCAGCACCGCGACGATCCGCTTGCCCTCCGACTCGGGGCGTCTGGCAACCTCGATCGCGCCCCACACGGCCGCGCCGCAGGAGATCCCCGCGAGCACGCCCTCTCGGCGCGCGAGCAGCCGCGCCGTGTCGATCGCGTCCTCGTCGTCGACCGAGATCACCTCGTCGAGCACGTCGCGGTTGAGCACGGCGGGCACGAAGCCGGCGCCGATCCCCTGGATCTTGTGCGGCCCGGGGCGGCCCCCGGAGAGCACCGGCGAACTGGCCGGCTCGACCGCCACCACCTGGCAGCCTGGGTTGCGCTCCTTCAGCGCCTCCCCCGCGCCGGTGATGGTCCCGCCGGTACCGACGCCCGCCACGAGCACGTCGACGCGGCCGTCCATCGCCTCCCAGATCTCCGGGCCGGTCGTGCGGCGGTGGACCTCGGGGTTCGCGGGGTTCGAGAACTGGTCGGGCAGGAAGACGTCGGGGCTGCTCGCCATCGCTCTCGCCGCCGCGACCGCCTCGTTCATCCCCCCGAGCGACTCGATCACCTCGACTCGCGCACCGTAGAGCCGCAGCAGCCCCTCGCGCTCGCGGCTCATCCCCTGCGGGAGCGTGAGCACGAGCTCGTAGCCCTTCGCCGCGCAGACGAACGCGAGCGCGATGCCGGTGTTGCCGCTCGTCGCCTCGACGATCGTCGTGCGACCCGGCTCGATGCGGCCCTCGCGCTCGGCCGCCTCGATCATCGCGACGCCGATGCGGTCCTTGACGCTGCCGCCCGGGTTGAACGCCTCGAGCTTCGCGAACAGCTCGCACTCGCAGCCCTCCGGCAGCAGCCGCGTGAGCTGCACCATCGGCGTGCGGCCGACATGGTCGGCAATGTTGATCGGGATTTGCGGCATTTGCCGCCGGAACGATAGCGGCGGTTGCTACAAGGCGGCGGGCGCGACGTCCCAGTGATGCCCGTCGGCGACCGCCCGCAAAGCGTCCTTCGTGCCCTCGTCGCACAGCGCGCCGGCGATGCCGGCCTCGAACAGCGCCCGCGGATCGGCGCCGAGCGAGCGCGCGGCGGCGTGCTCTGCCTCCAGATCGCAGGAGAAGAACGTCGGGTCATCTGTGTTGACCGTGCACGGCACGCCAGCGGCGAGCAGCTGCGGGAGCTGATGCGCCTCGACCGACGGCACGACCGACAGGCAGACGTTCGACAGCACGCAGACGTCGAGCACGATCTGCCGGTCGGCCAGCTCTCTCAGCAAGCCCGGATCCTCGACGGCGCGCACGCCGTGGCGGATGCGGTCGGCGTACAGCACGTCGAGCGCGCCGCGGATCGACGGCGGCCCGGCCACCTCGCCGGCGTGCGGGACCGACGCGAGCCCGCCGGCGCGCGCGATCGCGAACGCATCGGCGTACTGCTCGGGCGGGTACTGCGCCTCCAGGCCCCCGAGACCAAGCGCGACGACGCCGCGGTCTTGGTAGCGAACGGCCAGCTCAGCCGTCTCGTTCGCGAGCTCCTGACTCACGCCACGCGTGATGTCGGGCGTCAGACGGATCTCGATGCCGAGCGTCTCGCGGGCATCCTGGACGCCGTCGCAGAAGCCCTCGAAGACGACCTGCTGGTCGACGCCGACGCTTGCCTTGTCCGACGGCGAGAAGATCGCCTCCAGATAGACGGCACCCTGTTCCTGCGCGCGGGCCGCGTAGTCGACGACCAGCTCGCGGTAGTCCTGTTCGGTCCGCAGCGCGCGCGTCGTCGCCATCCATGCGGCGATGAAGTGCTCGAAGTCGGTGAAGCGCATGTACTCCGCGAGCGCCTCGACCGTGTCGGCCGGCAGCGCGAAGCCGTTGCGCTTCGCGCACGCGATCAGCGCCGCGGGCGAGATCGCGCCCTCGAGGTGGACGTGCAGCTCGATCTTCGGATAGCTCGACGACACGCGACAGAGCTTCCTACATCGAGCGGCGCTGCGTCACCCTCCCGGGACGCCCCAGCGGATGTAGGTCGTCGTGCACTGCTTGCCGCTTCTCGCCACGACCACCGAGGGCGCTTCGCCGACGGTGGCCGGGGCCTTCAGCTCGATCGCGGCACACGAGACGTCGTTGTACGGGTTGACCTCGAGCAGTCCGCCGCGACTGATGCGGTGCACGAGCAGGTATCTGCCGGGCGCGATGCCGGTGATGTCGATGAACTGGCCCTCGATGTTCGCCTTGTAGCTGTCGCCCCAGCCGACGGTGATGCCTTCGACGACGTGGGTCAGGTCGGGCCGGTCCTTGCCGCAGGCCCCCGGATACGCCGGTCTGCGCGGCTGGTGCGGGAGGCGTCTGCCGGGATACAGCTCGTAGCGGTCTCCGAGGCAGAAGCCCTGCTTGCGGTCGCGCCGCAGCCGTCTGCTCGCGTCGCTCGTCCACAGCTCGTAGCGGTCGATCCGGAGCAGGTGCCAGTGCCGATGGTCGCTCGCCACCACGTACTTGAGCGTGCCGGCGACCTGTCTGCGCACGTACGAGCTGCCGTCGCTGCGGCGGATCACCTGATGCGCCGTCATCGTGCTCGCGCCGGGCGCTCGTCTCGCGGTGAGGATCAGCGGCCCCTCGCCGACATTCGCGATCGTCGAGCCGAACACGAGCCGCGTCTGCTGCGTGCCGGTCGTGTCGTCGAGGACGGCTTCGATCGGCGTCGGCAGGCCCTGCGCGAGATCGGGCAGGAGGTCTCTGGGCTTTGCGGCGGCCGCTGCGGCAGTGGGCGCGAGGAGCGCGAGCGCGGCGAGCGCGAGGGGGATTCGTCTCATGTACGTGGAACGCGGATCGAGCTCGGAGGTTGGCGGAAGGTCTACTACATCGCCCGGGGCGACAACGGAGGCTGACGCGCCGCCGGAAGCCGAAGCGTCTCCGCTGCGTCCGCCATTCCGTAGCGTGTCCGCCGTGCCGGTGACCACACCCCCTGTGAGGGGGACAGTCTGAGCGCAACCGGGGACGGCCCGACTGGGGTCCAGGCCAGACCGCAGCGCCCGCTGGGCGCGGCGGAGGACGGGCTGACGCCCGTGCTGCTGCCCGACGGCCGCACCGTCGAGCGACGGGCGCCGCAGGCGCTCGGCCCGAGTCTGAGCGAACTGCTCGACCGGCGTGCGCGCGGCGAGGCTCGCGCGTGGGGCCCGACGCGCTGCGCCGCTGCCGTGCGCGACGTCGCGCACACGCTCGGCCGTCTGCACGAGCGCGACCTCGTCCACGGCGACGTGCGGCCCGAGCACCTGCTGCTCGACCCGCAGACCGGCGGGCTGCTGCTGCGCAGCGCACAGATGACGCCCGGCCGACCGCTCGGCCTCGAGCCGGCGGGCACGCCGCTCACGCGACCGCTCACGACCGGGGGCCGCAGGCGCGGCGCGGACCGCTACCTCGCGCCCGAGCTGTTCGCAGGCGAGCGCAGCCCGCTCGTCGACCAGTACGCGCTGGGCGTGACCGCCCGCGAGGCGCTCACCGGGCGCGGCATGCCGGCGCTGACTGGGCCTGTGCGCGCGGTCCTGCAGCGCGCAACCGCGCCGCGGCCCTCCCAGCGCCACCCCAGCACGCCGGCCTTCGGTGACGCTTTGACGGCGGCGATCGCGTCGGAGGCGCCCAGCACGCTGGCGGATCGCGCCATGCGGGCCCGCGCCGACACGCGCGCCGCCTGGGAGCCGACGGCGCTCGCGCTCGCGATGGGCGTGGTCGCCACGTTCGCCGACGCGCGCGATGGCGGCAGCCTCGACGGTCTGGTGGCCGGCCCCTTGATGGGCGCGTTGCTGATCGCGGCGATGTGCCTGCTGACGTTCCTGATCGCTCGCTTCGCGGCGCTGTTCGGCGCCGAACGGCGACGCCTGGTGACGTCGTTTGTCTACCGGCCCGGCGTCGCGCCCACGGCGCTCGCCGCGATCCTCGCCGTGCGGATCGGGGCGCATGGGTCGCTCGACCGCCTCGTCGTCTCTGTGCTGCCGATGCTGTGGCTCGTGTACGCGGTGCGCGGAGCGGTCGGACGCCCGCGTCCACAGACAGGCATGTGGGTCGTGTGGCTGCTGCGCCGCTGGGAGCGACGGCTCGTGCTGTCGCCGCGACGCCGGCGCGCCGTGGAGCTCGCCGGGCTGGCGGCCGCGATCGCCGTGCTGCTCGCGCCCACGCTGGCCGGCCGGCACTGGCCGATTTCGCCCACCCGCTGGCGTGTCCCGCAGCTCGGCGCGACGACGACGCTGTGGAACTTCCGGCTCGCGGTCTTCCAAGGGAACGCCGCCGCCGCCTGCCGACTCACCCGCCTCGCGCCGCACGCCGGTCGCGCCGACTGCCGCGCGATCGCGCCGATCGCCACCGCAGTCCAGCGCGCCGACCCCGCCTCCGGTGCGCCGGCCGCCGCCTTCGGCGGCAGCGGCGACGCGAACCACTTCCTCGTCCAGCCCGTCCCGGGCCAGCAGGGACGCCGGCAGTTCTCGCTGCTCGGTCCGGAGGACCGCGAGATCGGCTACATGTACAGCGAGCAGCCGGACGCCGAGCGGCTCGTCGTGCTGCTGTCGCGCGTCGGCCCCTATGACGGCCCCCTGCCGCGGAAGCTGTGGACCTACGAGCTGGCCGAGGGCGACGGTCAGTGGTGGATCGCTGCCTTCCGCGCCTGTGAGACGGCGGCACCCGGCAGCGGCAGCTCGGCGCAGTGCGTGGTCACGGACGAGATCTCCTCCGATCGGGTCCAGGCCGCGCGGCGGCAGGTCGCGGCCGCCCAGGCCGGAGCGGGCAGATGAGCGGCCGCACGCCGACCGCCGGGAGCCCCCCGACCGAGCTGCCGCAGGAGGGGCCGCTCGGCGAGCTCGCGCGCCGCGCGACGGTGCTGGCCGCGCCGCACGACGTCGACCGGCCGTGGGTGCTGGCCGACGGCGAGCGCGTCGTGAAGGCGTACGACCTGCGTGCCTTCGACGAGCTGGACCGCGCCCGCGCGCTCGCGGAGGCGGACCTCGCGCTCGGGATGGGGAGCCTCCCGGGCGTCGTGCCGGCCTATCGCACCGCCGTCGAGAGCGACTGGCTGGTGATCGAGATGGAGCGGATGGACGCCAGCGTCGCCGACCACCTCGACGCCGTGCGCGAGGGCCGCGAGGCGCCGCTGACGCGCGAGCGCTGGGGACGGCTGCTCGCGCAGGTCGCCACCACGCTCGGCGCGCTGCATCGCCGCGGGATCGTCCACCGCGACGTGAAGCCCGCCAACCTCCTGTTCGACGCCGCGCGCGAGCGACTGCTCGTCGCCGACTTCTCGATCGCGCTCGCGAGCCGTCGGCGCCTGCTGAGCGCCCGTCGCCGCGACGTGCAGCTGGACGAGGTGCTCGGCACCGAGCGCTACGTGGCGCCCGAGCAGTTCGCGGGGCGTGTCGGTCCGGCGGTCGACCAGTACGCGCTGGGGATCACGGCGATCGACGCGCTCGGCGACGCGGCGGACGCGGACGCGGTGCAGCTCGCGCTGCTGCGTGCGACCGCGCAGGAGCCCGAGGAGCGCTTCCGCACGATCGACGAGCTCGGCACCGCGCTGCTCGCGGCGCTCGACTCGCGCGCGCCGCACCGCCTGTCCTCCCGGCTCGCGCGCGTCGCCCCCGCGTGGCGCGTCACATGGGCTCCGGCAGCCTGCGCGAGTGCCGCCGCGTACGGATTTCTGCTGGCGGCGCGTCCGCGCGGCGTGACCTGGTCGAGCGGTCTCGAGCTGCCGCTGTTGTGCGGGCTGCTGACGGTCTTCGCGACTCGCACCGTGATCGGCCTGCGCGGCGAGCGCACGCAGCCACGCTTGCGCGTCGCCGACCGCCCCTGGTTCCCGCTTGCGGCGTTCGGCCTCGCGCTGGCCGTGTTCGCCCCGATCCTGCGGGCGCGGCCCGACAAGGCGCTCGCCTACGTCGGCGGCAGCGCGGTCGGCGCGCTCGCGCTCGCGGCGTTCCTCGGCTCGACGCAGCCGGAGGCGGGGCTGGGCTTCGTCGCGCTCGTTCGGCGTTGGGAGCGCTGGCGCGAGCGCCAGCGCGGTCGCCGCATCCGCTGGTGGACGCCGCGCGTCGCGCTCGTCGCAGCGCTGACGGCGATCGCGCTGCTGCCGGCGGCCGTGGTCGCCCGCTGGCCCGGCATCGCGTCCTCGACGATGCAGGCGACGCAGCTGAGCCCGCTGCGCGCAGCGGCGACCTTCCGCAGCGGACTGCTCGCCGGCCGGCTCGCCGGCGCGTGCAGCATGCTGCGCGTCCAGCTGCGCCCGCATGGTCTGCCGTGTCGCAGCTGGGCGCCACTCGCCGCCGGCTGGCTGCGCACGGAGCTGCGTGACCCGCGCGTGATGCCGTTCACGGTCACCTCGCTGGCCGACGTGCAGGTGCGGCCGGGACTCGGCCAGGAGCGCTTCGGCGGTGCCTACTGGACGCTGCGCACCGGCGAACACGCGCTGCTCGACGTCGGCGCGCTCGAGCCGCGCAACACCGCGCGCTCGGTGTGGATGGTCGACGTCTCGCGGCGCCCGCCGACGGAGGACCCGCCGGAGGCGCATGGCGCGCTGTGGCGCTACGAGACGGCGCGCATCGCCGGACGCTGGTGGATCACGTCGGTCGAGGTCTGCTCAGCGGGCGACGGCCCCGGGTGTGTGCAGCTGACGCAGCTCGACCGCGACCGACTCGCCCCGCTCGCCGCAGAGGGGCCGCCCGGCGGCCCCCACGGCTGACCCGCCTCAGGCGTCGCCAAGCAGGTAGGGAAATGCCCGCGCGACCGCCTCGGCCGTCTCGTCGAGGCCGACGCGGCGCTGCCCTGTCGAGACGTACCGGCTGACCTCGGGCAGCGCGCGCAGCCGCCGCGCCTGGTCGTAGAGCGTCGCATGCTCGATGTCGAGCGTTGCCATCAGTTCGATCGGCGAGGGCACGCGCAGATCGCGGCGCTCCCGGCGCGGCGCGAGCAGCTCCGCCGCGAGCCGCTCGAGCGTCGCCGGGCGGATGCGCTCTGGCTGGCCGCGGCTTGGCTTGCGGCTGCCCGGCGTCACGCCGCCCGGCAGCGGCGCGCGGCGCGTCGCGATCCGCAGGCGGAGGTCGGGGCCGAGGCACAGCGTGAGCCCGTCCTGGACCGGGATCGCGACGCCGGGCGGCAGGCGCCACCAGTCGTGCGGTCCGTCGCCGCCCTGCGGCGCGATCCACTCCCACGTCCCGCTGCTCGAGCAGTCCCGCACGGTCCAGCCGCGATCGGAGGCGCGCACCACAAGGTGATGGCGCGAGATGCCGTCGGCCGCCGGCCCGACGAGCCGGACGTCAGCCTGCTCCCCACGGCCGATCGAGGCGCTGGGCGGTCGCACGACGCAGCTCGAGCTGTCTGCGCCGTCATCGCCGGCGACCGGCGCGCCCGCGATCTCCGCGACGCAGTCGACGACGCGCAGCTCCAATTCCCCCACGACGGCCAGCAGGCCGGGCGTCAGCTCGTGCACGGCGCTCATTCTTCCGGAGCCTCAGCGTTGCCCGCAAGCGCAAACGGGACCGCTCGTCCAGGCGCGCCGGATGAGAGTCCAGATCGTCACGGCTTGACTGGCACCATGCACCTGAGACTCCGGCTCATCCTCAAGCTCGACGTGACCGTCCTCGCGCTCGTGGCGGCGTTGGCCATCGGCGGTTCCGCTGGTCAGCAGAACCCTCCGCGATGGGCCCCGCAAGGCGCCATGCGCGGGGCGCCGATGGCTAGATGTAGTACATCGCCGAGCCGGCATCGCGCGCTTCGCGCTCGATCACGTCAGCGACCGTCGTCTGCTCGAGTACGGCGCGGGCTGCAGCGGCCGCGTCGGCGAACACACTCTCGGAACCGGCCCCGAACGTGCCGTCGAGCAGCTCCACGAGCTCCAGCACGGTGATCTGCGACGGCTCGCGCGCGAAGCTGTAGCCGCCCTTCACCCCCCGCTGCGATCTGAGGATCCCAGCACGCCGCAGCACAGCAAACAGCTGCTCCAGGAACTGCACGGGGATCTCCCGCCGCCGCGCCAGCTCGCCGATCGGAACCGGCCCGGCGCTTCCAAGGCGCCCCAGCTCGGCGAGCGCCTGCAGCGCATACGGCGATTTCGTCGTGATCGAGAGCATCGACGCCGAGATCGTAGGCCACCGAGCAGCCAGCACGGCGATTTCACGAGAGCATCGTCGTTCCTGAGGCCGCACACCATGGCGAAGCCCGTACTTGGTGGTGCGGGCAAGCCGTCGGGTGGCCTCAGGGGCGGCGAGGCTCCGTGAAATCAGATCCAGCCGCGTTCGGTGGCGATGAGAACAGCTTGGGCTCGATCGACGGCGCCGAGCTTGCCGTAGATGTTGTGCAGATGCGTGCGCACCGTGCTGGTCGAAAGCGCAAGCTCGTGGGCGATCTGCTTGTAGACCTTGCCCTGGCCGAGGCGTCTGAGCACCTCGATCTCGCGCGTCGAGAGCGGGCATGGGTCGAGCTGGCGCTGGCGCTGGCCGTTCGACGGGTACGGCAAGTCGTACATGACGGCGCGCAGCTCGGCCGGGCCGAGCCCGATCGTGCGGGCGCACTGCAGCATCTCGCTCGGCGAGACAGCGTCGCCCTGCCCGTAGTGGGCGAGCATGTCGGCCAGTCGCACGATCGCGGCCTCGCCATCGGCGTCCTCACCGTGGTGACGCTCGATCGTCGACGCGATCGTTCTCGGCAGGCCCCAGCGGCGCGCGAGCACGCCGCCCACGAGTGCGTGGTCGACCCCCAGCTCGCGCCGCTCGCGGTGCAGCCGCTCTTCGGGCGTTCTCGCGTCGCCGTGCACCTGGCGCGGGTAGCCGGGATAGGCGTGCGCGAGCACGAGCTTGCCGACGTCGTGCAGCAGCGAGGTGACCATCAAGCGGTCGCGCTCCTCGTAGCCGAGCTCGGCGGCGAGGCGGTCTGCGGCGCGCTGCGTGGCGACGCCGTGGAGGCGGAAGCGCTCCGGCGTGCCCTCCCAGATGCCGCTGCGCTCGAAGAAGTCAAACGTGCGCGCACGACTGGCGAGCGCTTGCACGGCGGCGGGCGAGAGCACGCTGACGGCGCGCACGACGCTGTCGACACGGCCACGGGCGCGGCCATCAACACGGTTCGCGAGTCGCAGCGTCGCGATCGCCAGTGCGACGTCGGACTCGACGGCCGTCACGATGTCGGCGGTCGCCGGACGCTCCTGCGAGAACAGCCGCAGAACGCGGTTGCGGGACTCCGCCAGTACTGGGAACGCCTCGAGCGCTTCGAACGCAGCCGTGAGGCGGCGGCCGTGGCCCTCGTTGTGATGCCGAACCATCGGCGGGTCGGCAGTGGGGCTGCTCGGAGGCAAGCTGGTAGGCGCGACAGTCGTTGCGAGGGCAGTCGAAGAAGCGGGCGTCATGCGATCGTAGAGTTCCTGTGCTCGGCGTGCGAGAGGGACCGCCGCGTGAGTGCCGCGATCCGCTCCCTCTATCGGCAGCCGTGGCCGACCGGTTTAGGGTCTTCTGCCTATTCGATCGGTCATTCGTTCGAGCGGCGACGCGCCAAACGGCCGCGAGCCCCGTCGCAGCGCACGATCCGAGGGTCTGACGAGCCCGCGTGCAGGCCGTCTACGCGGCAGCGCCAGCGGCCCGTGCAAGCGCTGCGTCAATGCGCCGCAGCGTCTCCTCGCGACCCAGCAGCGCGACGCTCTCGAAGATCCCGGGTGAGATCGTCGTGCCGGCGATCGCAACGCGCACGGGCTGGAAGACCTGCTTCGGCTTCCAGCCGCGCTGCTCGACGAGGGCGCGCAGCGCGACGTCGATCGCGTCCTGCGTGAACGGATCGAGCGCAGCCAGCACCTCGCGCGCCGCGGTGAGCGCCTCCGCCCCACCCTCGGCGCCGATCGTCTTGCCCCACGCGGCCTCGTCCTCGACCGGGCCGTCATAGAGGAAGCCGGCCAGCGGCCAGAAGTCAGCGAGCGTCTGGATCTTCTCGCGGCTGATCTCGACGCCGTCGCCCAGCCCGCTACGGCCCGTGAAGCCCTCGATCCGCGCCGTCAACTCGTGGACCGGCAGCTCGCGCAGGTAGCGGCCGTTGAAGTGACGCAGCTTCTTCTCGTCGAAGACGGCCGGCGACTTCGAGATCCGCTCGAGCCGCAGCCGCTTCGCCAGCTCCTCGCGCGGAAAGATCTCCTCCTCCGCGTCGAAGCCGGCGCCGAGCAGCGCGATGTAGTTGACGATCGCCTCGGGCAGGTAGCCGGCGTCGCGCAGCTCCTGCACGGACGCGGCGCCGTGACGCTTGGACAGCTTCTTGCCGTCGGGACCGTGCAGCAGCGGCAGGTGCGCGTAGCGCGGCGCAGGCTCGCCGAGCGCCTCAAAGACGAGCAGCTGCTTCGGCGTGTTGGAGAGGTGGTCCTCGCCGCGGACGACGTGCGTGATGCCAGCGTCGAGGTCGTCGATCGCGACGGCGAAGTTGTAGAGGACCGAGCTGTCCGCGCGGGCGATGACGGGATCGTCCAGGTGCACGTGCTGGAAGCGGGTCGCGCCGCGGATGACGTCGTCGACGACGGTCTCGCCCTCGTTCGGAACGCGCAACCGCACCGCCCCCTCAGTCTCGGGCTCGCCGCGGAAGCCACGATCGTGACCGTGCTGCGCCTTGAATGCTCTGACGTCGTCGGCGGTGGCCGAGGTGCGGTAGGCGTGGCCGCTCTCCAGCAACTGTGCGAGCGCCTCGGCGTGGCGCTCGGCGTTCTGGGTCTGGAAGATCGGCCCCTCGTCCCAGTCGAGACCCAGCCAGCGCAGCGCATCGAGGATCTGCTCGACGTTCTCGGGGGTCGAGCGCTCTCTATCCGTATCCTCGATCCGCAGCACGAGGGCGCCCCCGCTCCCACGTGCGAGCAACCAGTTGTAGAGAGCAGTCCGAGCACCGCCGATGTGCAGCGCACCGGTGGGAGAAGGAGCAAAGCGAAGTCGCATGAAGCCAGCATGCTAATCGGCGCCCACGTGTCCCCGGCGGGCGGCCTCCCGAAGGCTGTCGAGCGCGGTGTCGAGAGAGGCTGCCGCGCGATCCAAATCTTCAACCAGTCACCGCGCATGTGGCGGCCGACGAGATACGGCCCGGACGACTTCGCCGCCTTCCGCGCAGCGATGGCCGACAGCCCGATCGACGCGGTGCTGATCCACGCCGTCTACCTGCTCAACTGCGGCAGCGAAGACCCCGACATCCGCGCGAAGTCGCTCACGTCGCTGATCCACTCGCTGCGGATCGGCGACGCGATCGGCGCGGCCGGAGTCGTGCTGCATCCGGGCTCGGCGTTGAGAGGCCCGGTGGAGCCGGCGATCGCTCGCGCCGGCGAGATCTTCCGCGAGGCGCTCGCGGAGAGCGAGTCCTGCCCGCTGTACCTGGAGAACACGGCCGGCACCGGCGGGACGTTGGGCCGCTCATTCGAGGAGCTGGCCGCGCTGGTCGAGGCCGGCGGCGGCGACCCGCGGCTGGGACTGTGCCTCGACTCCTGCCACATGCTGGCGTCCGGCTTCGACATCCGCACCGCCGCCGGCTTGGAGGAGACGCTCGAGCGCTGCGACGAGATCGTCGGGCTCGACCGCCTCGGCTCGCTGCACCTCAACGACTCGCAGACGCCACTCGGCTCCAACCGCGACCGCCACGCCAACCTCGGCGAGGGCGAGCTCGGCGAGGAGGGCTGCATGGCGTTCCTGTCCGAACCGCGCTTCGAGGGGCTGCCGCTCGTGATGGAGACGCCTGGTCCGGACCGCAGCGGGACGAGCGCAGAGGAAGTGCGGTACGCGTTCTCGCTGCGCGAGCGCGGGCTGGCCGCGCGCGGGATCTGAGCGGCTGGCGCGTCACCGCTCGCCTCCGCCGGGGGCTGCGCTAGCGTCCCGGATTCCTTGGTATCGGCGCACGATCCACGGGACGCGGCGACCGTCACGCTTGCTGCCCCCGATCCGCATGTGATCGTCTTGTTCGGGGCGACCGGCGACCTCGCACGCCGCAAGCTGCTGCCGGGCCTGCTGCACCTGTCCGAGGCGGGCCTGATGCCCGCGAGCTTCCGCGTCGTCGGCACCTCGCTCGACGAGTGCGACGACGAGGGGTTCCGGGCGATTGCGCGTAGAGCCGTCGATGACTTCGCGCGCCATCGCTTCAGCGAGCAGCAGTGGACCGACTTCGCGCGACGGCTCACCTATGTCAGCCACGATGCGGGCGCGGCTGGGCTCGCGAGCGCCGTAGGCGACGCCGTCGCCGACGTCGGCGGGCGTGCGCGGCTGCTGCATTACGCGAGCGTGCCACCGGCCGCCGCCGGCGCGACCGTGCGACTGCTCGGCGAGGCGGGCCTGGCAGACAACGCGCGCATCATCATGGAGAAGCCGTTCGGCACCGACCTGGAGAGCGCGCGCACGCTGAACGCCGAGGTGCACGAGGTGTTCGCCGAGCACCAGGTCTTCCGCATCGACCATTTCCTCGGCAAGGAGGCAGCGCAGAACATCCTCGCGCTGCGCTTCGCGAACGGCCTGTTCGAGCCGATCTGGAACCGCCTGCACATCGACCACGTGCAGATCGACGTGCCGGAGACCTTGTCGATCGGCTCACGTGCCGGCTTCTACGAGAAGACCGGCGCCTACCGCGACATGGTCGTCACGCACCTGATGCAGATCCTCGCGTTCGTCGCGATGGAGCCGCCGACTGCTCTCGAGCCGCGCGCGATCACGGAAGAGAAGAACAAGGTCTTTCGTTCGTTGAAGCCTTTGGACCCGGCGTGGGTCGTGCGCGGGCAGTACGAGGGCTATCGCGCGGAGGACGGCGTCGCCGCCGACTCCGACACGGAGACGTTCGTCGCGCTGCGCTGCGAGGTCGACAACTGGCGCTGGTCCGGCGTGCCGTTCTACCTACGCACCGGCAAGCAGATGGCGGAGAGCTCGCGCATCATCTCGATCTCCTACCACGAGCCCCCGGCGGGAATGTTCCCCGCCGGCTCAGGCGTCGGCGAATTCGGCCCAGACCACCTCACGTTCGACCTCGACGAGTCCTCGCGCCTGTCGCTGTCCTTCTATGGCAAGCGCCCGGGCCCGGGCATGCGGCTCGACAAGATGAGCATGCAGTTCTCGCTCGAGGAGACCGGCGGCGACGACGACGCGCTCGAGGCCTACGAGCGCCTCATCCACGACGCGATGGTCGGCGACCACACCCTCTTCACGACCGCCGACGGGATCGAGCGCCTGTGGGAGATCTCCTCCCCGCTGCTCGACCACCCCTCCCCGCTGCATGCGTACGCGCCCTCGACGTGGGGTCCGGAGGCGATGCAGGCGCTGATCGCGCCGCACGCCTGGCGACTGCCGTTCGCGCGGCGCTGGCGCGGCAAGAGATAGCGGCACGCCCCGGGCGGGCGGGCGCGAGTCGCCACTAGACTGCGCCCGCGTGACACCCACCCTCTCCGTCACGGCGCTGCGCAAGGACTACGGCCGCACGACCGCGCTCGGCGGCGTCGACCTGGAGATCGGTGCGGGCGAGCTGGTCGGGCTGCTCGGCCCGAACGGCGCGGGCAAGTCGACGCTCGTGAAGATCGCCTGCGGGCTCGTGCGCCCGAGCGGCGGCAGCGCCGCCGTCTGCGGTGCGCCGGCCGGCTCGCGCGAGGCGCGCCGCGCGCTCGGCTACCTCGCCGAGCTGTTCCGCTTCCCCGGCTGGGCGCGTGCGGAGGAGGTGCTCGCGCTGCACCAGCGGCTCGCCGGCTCGGACGGCGGCGTCGCCGAGCGCGCCGCGCTGCTGGAGCAGGTCGACCTGCTGCACGCGCGCGACCGGCGCGTCGAGGCGATGTCGAAGGGGATGCAGCAGCGGCTCGGGCTCGCGCAGGCACTGATCGGCGGGCCCCGACTGCTGCTGCTCGACGAGCCGACAAGCGCATTGGATCCCGTCGGGCGGCGGATGGTGCGCGAGCTGCTGGAGCGGCTGCGCGAGCAGGGTGTCGGCGTGCTGCTGAACTCGCACCTGCTGAGTGAGGTGGAGCTGGTGTGCGACCGCGTCGCGATCCTCGTCGACGGGCAGGTCGTTGCCGCCGGGCGCCCCTCGGAGCTGGTGCACGCCGGCGGTGTCGAGATCGAGACGGCCGCCGGCGTGCGGCGCTTCGCACAGGCGACGCGCGAGCAGGTGCCGGAGCTGGTCGAAGGGCTTGTGCGCGACGGCGAGCGCATCTACGGCGTGCGGCTGCTGACCAGCTCGCTGGAGGAGGCCTACCTCGACGCGGTCGGCGACCGGCAGGAGGGCGCGGCATGAGCGGCGCTGTCGTCGTCGCCGGCTACGCGCTGCGCGAGAGCGTGCGGCGGCGCGTGTTCGCCGTCGTGCTGCTGCTGACGCTGCTGTTCCTCGGCCTGTTCGCGTTCGCGACCGCGAAGGTGTTCGAGAGCACCGGCGACTTCACGGTCGGGCGCGACATCGGGACGCTCGACGCGACCGGGCTGGTGGCGAGCACGATGCTCGGCCTCGGGATGTTCGCGATCCTCTTCCTCGCGACCGTGTTGGCGGTCTTCCTCACGCTCGGCGCGGTGCGCGGCGATGCGGAGCGCGGCCTGCTGCAGCCGCTCGTCGTGCGGCCGCTGGGGCGCACGTCGCTGCTGCTCGGCCGCTTCATCGCAGCGGCGTCGGTGTGCGCGGTGTACGTGGCGCTTGTCTACGCGGCGACAACGCTGATCGTCCACCAGGCCTCGGGCCGCTGGCCGGACGCGGTCGTCGGGCCGGGGCTCGCGCTGATGGCGGGGAGCGCGGTGATCGTCGCGCTCGCGCTGCTCGGCTCGGTCTTCCTGTCGGCGACGGCGAACGGCATCGTCACGTTCATGCTGTTCGGCGCCGGCCTGGTGGCGGGCCTGATGCAGTCGATCGCCGACGGGATCGGGTCACACTCGCTCGGGCAGATCGCGCATGCGATCGCGATCGCGCTCCCGTTCGAGGCGCTCTACCAGGCCGGCCTGCACGCGTTGACGGCGGACCAGTCGGGCTTCACGGGGGCGCTGATCCAGCTCGGGCCATTCGGCTCCTCCCACGCCGGCGGGCCGGGGCTCAACCTGTGGGCGCTCGCGTACGTCGTGCTCGCACTGGCGATCGCCGCTTGGGGCTTCGCGCGGCGGGACCTGTAGCGGCGCGCAGGCGGCTACGCTGCGACGACGTCGAGCATCGCCGAGCCGAGCAGGTGGTCGAGCTCGGCGCGCAGGGCGGCATTCGTCGCCGCGACGCGGTACTCGGGGCCAAGCTTGAGCTTGCGCTGCCCACGCGATGTCTGCAGGTCGAGCACGACGTCGGACTCGCCCGGGTGCAGGGAGATCAGCTGTTTGAGGTCCTCGATCACGCTGGCCGGCAGCGCAGTCGCGTCGAGCCGCAGCCGCACCGGCGGCGGACCGACCGGGATCGCGCGGGCCTGCTCGCGGGCTCTCTCGACCTCGGCCTCGGTCGGCTCAAATCTGGTGGCCTCCTGCAGGATCACGCACGTCGAGTTGGCGTCCTTGTGGTCGACCTTGCCGCGCACGAGCACGACCGAGTCGAGCGCGAGCGCCTCCTCGTAAGCGGCAAGCGCTCTGCCGAAGATGAGCAACTCGACGCTGCCTTCGAGATCGTCGAGCGTGGCGAACATCATGTGGTCGCCTCTCTTCGTGCGGATCTTCTTGCCCTGGGTGATGATCCCGCCGACGGTGACCCACTCGCCGTCGCGACGGCCGGACAGTTGCGCGAGCGGGCAGTCGACTCTCAGCCGCATCGCCTCACGGACGGCCTTGAGCGGGTGGGCGGAGACGAACAGGCCGATCGACTCCTTCTCGACCGCGAGCAGCTCCGCCTGCTCAAACTCCTCGCTCGGGATCGGCGGATGGCTGGGTGCGGCGAACGCGGCGGCCGCGCCGTTGCTCGCGCCGGCGCCGTCCTCGGGGCCGAGGTCGAAGATCGAGCCCTGCCCGATCTGCGCGTCCTGCTGGGACTTCTGGCCGGCCGCCTGCGCCTGCTCGAGCACCGCGAGCATCCCCTTGCGGGTCGCGCCGGTCGAGCCGAACGCGCCGCACTTGATCAGCGCCTCGATCGCCTTCTTGTTGACGGTGCGGCCGTCGACGCGCTCGCAGAACTCCCATATCGAGGCGAACGGACCGTCCTCACGCGCCCGCTTCATCGCCTCGACCGCCGAGAAGCCGACGCCCTTGACGGCGTCGAGCCCGAAGCGGATGCGCCCCTCGACCACCATGAACTCGTGGTCGGACTCGTTGACGTCGGGCGGCAGGATCTCGATCCCCATCTGCTCCGTCTGGGCGACGAAGAACGGGACCTTGTCCTTCGTGTCCATCACGGAGGAGATCAGCGCGGCCATGTACTCGGCCGGGTAGTTGGCCTTCAGCCAGGCGGTGCGGTAGGAGATCAGCGCGTAGCAGGCGGCGTGCGACTTGTTGAACGAGTAGTCGGCCGACTTCTCGTTCGTCTGCCACAGCGTCTCGATCGTCGAGCCGGACACGCCCGACGCCTGGCAGCCGGCGACGAACTCCGGCTTCAGCTCGGCCATCGCGGCGCGGTTCTTCTTGCCGATCGCCTTGCGCAGGTCGTCCGCCTTCGCCCCGCTGAAGCCGGCGAGCGACTTGGCGATCTGCATCGCCTGCTCCTGGTAGAGGATCACGCCCTTCGTCGACTCGACGATCGACCTGAGGCGGTCGTCGAGGTACGTGACCGAGTCGGGGTCGCGCTTGCCGCGCGCGTACGTCGGGATCTGGTCCATCGCGCCCGGGCGGTAGAGCGCCACGAGCGCGACGAGGTCCTCGAACTCGGTCGGGCGCACCTTTTTGAGCGCTTCGCGCATGCCCTCGGACTCGAACTGGAACACGCCGATCGAGTCGCCGGCCGCGAGCATCGCGTACGTCTTGGCGTCGTCGAGCGGCAGCGTCGTCATGTCAGGCCGCTCGCCGCTGGAGCGCTCGACGATGTCGAGCGCGTCCTCGATCACGTCGAGGTTGCGCAGACCGAGGAAGTCCATCTTCAGCAGGCCGAGCTCCTCGACCGGCTTCATCGAGAACTGCGTGACGGTGCGGTAGACCTTGTCGTTGTTCTCGTCGGTGCCGGCGTCGGCGAGCTGCAGTGGCACGATGTCCGTCAGCGGGCGGTCGGCGATCACGACCGCGGCGGCGTGGATCGAGGAGTTGCGCACGATCCCCTCCAGCCCGCGCGCGACGTCGACGATCTGTCTCGCGACCGGATCGCTGTCGACCGCTCTGCGCAGCTCCGTGCCGGGCTGCAGGCAGTCCTCGAACGACGGCGGCCGACCCATGATCGGGTCGGGGATCAGCTTCGCGAGGCGGTCGCCGGCGCCGTAGTCGTGCCCGAGCACGCGCGCCGCGTCGCGCGTCGCCGCGCGCGGGAACATCTTGCCGAAGGTGACGATCTGCGCGACCGACTCTCTGCCGTACTTATCCGTGACGTAGCGGATCACGCGCTCGCGGCCGCGCACCGAGAAGTCGATGTCGATGTCCGGCATCGAGACGCGCTCGGGGTTGAGGAAGCGCTCGAACAGCAGGTCGTAGCGCAGCGGGTCGACGTCGGTGATGCGCAGCGAGTACGAGACGATCGAGCCCGCCGCCGAGCCACGGCCGGGACCGACGGCGATGCCGTTGTCCTTCGCGTACTTGACGAAGTCCCAGACGATCAGGAAGTAGGCGTTGAAGCCCATCTTGTCGATGACCGCGAGCTCCATCTCCATCCGCTCTACGGCCTCGGCCGGCAGCGGGTCGCCGTAGCGCTCGCGCAGGCCATCGAGCACGAGCGCGCGCAGGTACGTTCCCTCGTCCTCGCCGCTCGGCGTCTGGTATCTCGGGATCAGCTGCTTGCCGAGCTCGATCTCGACGTCGCAGCGCTCGGCGATCTCCAGCGTGGTCGGCAACGCGTCTGGCCACTCGGCGAACGCGTCGGCCATCTCATCGTTCGACTTCAAATAGAACTCGTTGGTGTCGAACGTCATCTTCGGCTCAGCGAGCGTCGACTTCGTTTGCACGCACAGCAGCGCGGTGTGGTGGTGGTAGTCCTCCTTGCGGAGGTAGTGCACGTCGCCGGTGCCCACGAGCGGGCGGCCGACCTCGCGGGCGATCCGCACGATCCCCTCGTTCGCCTTGTTCTGGTCGGCGATGCCGTTCTTCTGCACCTCGAAGTAGACCTGGTCGCGGCCGAACGCCTGCATCAGGTCGTCGATGTGTGCGCGCGCCTCGTCGGGGCGATCCTGCACGAGCCGCTGGCAGAAGCGCGAGGCGAGGCAGCCGGTCAGCACGATGATGCCCTCGCTGTGCTGGGACATCAGCTCGAGGTCGACGCCCGGCTTGCCGCGGTGCAGCCCCTCCAGGAAGCCGGCCGATGACAGCTTGACGAGGTTGCGATACCCAGCCGCGTTCTCGGCCAGAAGCGTGAGGTGGTTGCGCTCGACGCGCCCCTCGCGGTGGTGGCGGTCGTCGACGACGTAGACCTCGCAGCCAAGCAGCGGCTTGATGCCGTGCTTCTTGCACGCCTTGAACAGCTCGACCGAGCCGTTCATGACGCCATGGTCGGTGAGACCGAGCGCCGGCTGATCAAACGCCGCCGCACGCGCCGCCAGCGCATCGATCTTGCACGCCCCGTCGAGCAGCGAGTACTCGGAGTGGACGTGGAGGTGGGCGCAGGACGAGGGCGTCACGGGCGGTCCATGGTAGGCCCCGCCTCGGACGATTCGCCCCCTCCTACATAGGGTCGTTCCCGCGTTTTCCGGGGTTTCTAGTGATGGGACCGATCCGGTGCGAGGACACCGTCGTGTGGTGCGCATCGTGCCCTCGTGGCACGGTTGCGCGTGTCGCCTGACACGATAGAATGTCGCTCCGTCAGGCTGAGCGCGAAAGCCCTCACCTTCGAGAGCCCGGAGCCGCTTACTCCGGGCTCTCCTCGTTAAGGGAGCCCGGCGCCCCCGCTTAGGACGCCGGGCTGTGGCGCTACCGCCGTGTGATCCAGAGGTTCAGGAGCAGCAGCACCACCATCGTCAGGCTGGACTCGATCGTCCTCACCTCCTTTCTCGGGGCGAAAGCCCCGGCCGGGACTGACGTCCCGACAGTTCTGGAGGTGTGCGGCCCTGACGACGCGCGGCATCGTAGGGGCGCGCGGCTTCGAGATTCAGGATCTCACCCGAATTGGAACGCTTTCTTCGCAGCCCGTCCGGCGAGCTGCGCGGAATCGCGTCGGCGTTGTGACCGGACGCGTCAGGCGGCGGGGTGCTCGGTCTGCGCGATCCAGCTGCGCACGAGCGTGAGCGCGGCGTCGTCGCCGTCGAGCGAGCCGGACTCGCCGGCCGGCGGCTTGACGCCGGCGATCAGCGCGAGCAGCGCGCCGCGGGTGCAGCGGAGCGTGAGGCGGGCCGGCTCTGCAGGGGCGTGATCGCAGACCTCCGGCGGTGCGCCGTCGGCAATCCGCAGCCATGCGTCGACGGGGCCACCGGCGAGCGGCGCGTGCGCGATCGCGAAGTGCTCGCCGCGCGTGGCAGCAGGATCGATCGCGAGCGCGACGAGCCGCAGTGCGAGCGTCGGCTCGAGCGTGACGCCGGCACTGCCGAGATCGCGCAGGCCGAGCGGCGCGCGTGCGATGCGACGCAGCTCGCGCAGCGCCTTGCGCCCACCGCGCACGCGGGCAGGTCTTCGCAGCAACCTGCGACGGCCGTACAGCAGGCGTGCGAGGCCGCTGACGTCACTCGCGACGCTCAGGTCGCGCGCGCTCCGCGGACGCGGCGCCGGACGCTGCACGACGGCGGCAGGCCCACCCGGCTCGACATCGACCGCGAGGCAGCTGCGGCCGGCTAGCAGCAGGTCGTAGCGCAGCGGACGCTCGGCCACGAGGCCCTGCGCCGGCAGCAGGCCGACGACGATCCGCCCCGCCGTCTCCGACTCGCTAGCCAGCAGCCGTTGGAGCGCGGCCGTCAGCCACGGTGCCGGTGGCCCGACGGGCAGCGAGCTGAGCGGCGTGACGGCGGGCACCGCCGCCCGCAGGCGCTCACGCGCGGCACTGAGGCGCAACGGGTCGAGCGTGGCAGCGACAGGCGTCAGCGGCACGGCCGGTGGCGACGGCTCCCTCGGCTGCTCCGTCGCGGGCAACGCGAGCTCCCTCACGAGCTCGAAGCGCGGCGGAGTGGGCTGCGGCGGCGTCTCCGGCGTCGGGGTCGGTATTGCTGACGGTGCGCCGCTTCCGGCGGCGGCGCGCGGCGGACCCACGGGCGCCGCAACCGTCGCCGGCGCCGGGGCCGGGGCGGCGGGCGTTGCCTCCGGCGCAGCCGGCGTCGTCCGCTCCGCTGCGAGCGTGTTCACGGCCGTCAGCTCCTCGCGGACGCGACGCAGCGCCGTTTCGATCCGACGCTCGGCCTCGACGCGCTGATGGACCGCACGCTGCAGCGCGGCGATATGGGTGCGCAGCTCGCGCTGCACCGCGAGGCTGCTGTCGAGTTGGGCCTGCAGCCGGCTCGAGCGCTCGCGCTCGAGCGCGAGCGCCGTGATCGGCGCGGCGCGGTCGCCGCGGCGCTGCTGCACCTCGGCGCCCGGAAGCGGCTTGGCGCCCGCGCTCGGCCCCGCCGCCGCACGCTGCGCGACGAGGCGGCGCTCGCGGGCGAGGCCGGGCACCGGCGAGGTCGGCGCCATCGGGGCCGCGCGCGGTGGTGCGATCGCCGCCGCCGCGCGTGCGACCGTCAGCTCACGGCGCAGCCCGGCCGACCATGCGGGCGGCACGGCGCCGTGGCCGTTGTGAGCACCATTCGGGCTCCCGTTGGCGGGCTCCTCGGGCGGCAAGTCCGCAACCGCAGCACGCTTCGCCAGCGCATCGCGCTCGGCGTGCGCCTCCTCGACTGCAGTCCTGAGCGTGTCGCGCTCGGTTTGCAGGTGGCGCGCTTCGGCGATCGCCGCGTCGGCACCCTCGCGTGCCGCGGATGCCTCCGCCCGAGCGGCGTCTCGTTCGGCCTCCAGCCGCGCCCGCTCACGCGCGAGCTCCGCCGCGAGCACCTGTGCGTCGGCGGCGCGACGTGTGGCCGACTGCTCGGCCTGCTCCGCGCGCTGGGCGCGGCGCTCGGCGAGCACCTCGGAGTCGACGACGTTGCCCTCCGGGGACGAGGGCCTCCGCTCGTCGTCGGGCGGAGGTATTTCGGGCGGCATGGAGACGTGCATCCGAGATGGTGGCCGGGACGCCGGCGGTCCGGCGCTCACGGTCGGGAGAGTACGCCTGACAGCGGACGCCCCGGGACCGGACCTCCGCGGCGCCGCCGAGCGGCGCTCAGTGCCCGTTGCCGTTGCGCCGCTGCGCGAGCACGACGGCTCCGGCCGCGACGACCATGCCCGCCGCGAGCGCGCCGGTGCCGATGCGCTTCGCCAAGCCGTAGCGGCGCTTCAGGTACCAGATGCCGCCCTTCCAGACGACGAAGCCGAGCGCCTTGTATGCGTTGCCGGACATCGCTTCTCGTCTACCCGAGGATCGCCGAGCGCACGCGCGGATCAGCCGCGCTGGCGCAGCCGGTGCGCGAGCCGCGACTGCAACGACCACAGCTCGATGAAGCCAGGCGAAGCGGTCTGCGAGAAAAGCCCGCCGGAGTCAGCGAACGAGGCGAGCGAGGCGTCGTAGACGGCGTTCGGTGACTCGCGCGTGACGACCCGCACCGAGCCCTTGTAGAGCTTCAGCCCGATCGTCCCGGTCACCTGCGCGTTGACCGCGTCCATGTACGCGTCGAGATCCGTGCGCAGCGGCTCCCACCAGAGGCCGGCGTAGACGAGGTAGCCCCACTTCTGGTCGAGCCCTGTCTTGAACTGGTTCTGGTGGATCGTGCCGACGAGGTGCTCGAGCTCCTGATGCGCGGTCAGCACGATCGCGGCGGCCGGCACCTCGTAGATGTCGCGCACCTTGAGGCCGACGATGCGGTCCTCGATGTGGTCGACGATCCCAACGCCGTGCTTGCAGCCGACGTCGGCGACGCGCTCCAGCAACTCCACGAGGGCCAGACGCTCGCCGTTGAAGGCGACAGGCACGCCGGCCTCGAACGTCACAGTCACGACCTCGGCCTCGTCGGGCGCATCCTCGGGGCGCGTCACGAGCTGGAAGACGTCGTCCTCCGGCGCATGCGAGAGATCCTCGATCCAGCGGCCCTCGGACGAGCGGCCCCACAGGTTGTCGTCGATCGAGTATGGCGCGACCTCGGTGCCGCCCTTGACGGGGATCCCGTGCTCGCGCGCGTAGGCGATCTCCTCCTCGCGGCCCATCTGCCACGAGCGCACCGGCGCGATCACCTTCAGCTCGGGCGCAAGCGTGGCGATCGTCGTCTCGATGCGGACCTGGTCGTTGCCCTTGCCGGTGCAGCCGTGAGCGATCGTGTCGCAGCCCGACTGGCGCGCGTAGTCGACCGCGAGCTGGGCGATCAGCGGGCGCCCGAGCGCGGTGAAGAGCGGGTAGCCGCCGCCGTAGAGAGCGTTGGCCTTGATCGCCGGCACGAGGAAGTCGTGCGCGAACTGCTCGCGCGCGTCGACGACGTGACACTCGATCGCGCCGAGCTGGAGCGCCTTGCCCTTGACGACCTCGTAGTCCTCGCCGGGCTGGCCGAGGTTGACGGTGAGGCAGACGACCTCCGCCCCGTACTCGTCTTGGATCCACTTGAGCATCACGCTCGTGTCGAGCCCACCCGAGTAGAGCAGCAGAACGCGGCTGACCTCATTCGGGTCGGCCTCGTAGGACGCCGTCCGCGCAGGCGCGGTGGCGATCTGGTGTACCTCGGTGTGCTCGGTCTCGGTCATGGCGGGCGGGAAGGTTACGCGTTCACGGTCGCGAGCAGCCGGCCGATGCGCGCGAGCGCGTCGTCGATCTCCTCGGGGGTCACGATGAGGGCCGGCAGCAGGCGCACGGTGGCGGGACCGGTCGCGTTGAGCACGAGCTGCTCGTCCAGCAGCGCGCGGCGCACGAGGGCAGGCGCGTCTTCGGCGTCGAAGGCGACCATCAGCCCGCGGCCGCGCACGTTCACGGTGCCGGAGAGCGCGGCGAGGCCGGCGCGCAGCCGCTCGCCCAGCTCGCGCACGGATGCCAGCAAAGCGGGATTCGACAGCACGTCAAACGCGGCGTTGGCAGCCGAGGCGACGAGCGGGCCGCCGGCGAAGGTGGAGCCGTGGTCTCCGGGCTGGAACGTGTCAGCCAGCCGCGGGCCGGTCACGAGCGCGCCGATCGGCAGGCCGCCGCCGAGTGCCTTCGCGGTCGTGAGCGCGTCGGGGACGACGCCCGTCTGCTCATACGCCCACAGCGTGCCCGTCCGGCCCATGCCGGTCTGGATCTCGTCGAACACGAGCGCGGCGCCGACGCGGTCGCAGGCCTCACGCGCAGTAGCCAACAGCTCCTCGGGCAAAGGATGCACGCCCGTCTCCCCCTGGATCGGCTCCAGCAGGACCGCCGCCGTGCCCTCGTGCACGGCGGCCTCGATCGCCGCCGGCTCGGGCGCCACGACGACGAAGCCGGGCACGAGCGGGGCGAACGGCGCTTGCTTGGACTCCTGCGGCGTCGCGCTCAAAGCGCCGTACGTGCGCCCGTGGAAGGCACCGTGCACGACGACGATCTCCCCTCCTGGCTTCGCCTTGCGCACCAGCTTGATCGCCGCCTCGTTCGCCTCCGCACCGGAGTTGCAGAAGAAGACCTTGCCGCCGAGCGAGCTGCGCGCCAACCGCTCCGCCAGCCGCATCGCCGGCTGCGTGTAGAACAGGTTCGTCACGTGCGTGAGCGTGCCGACCTGCTCGCGCACCGCCTCCACCACCGCGGGATGGCAGTGGCCGACGTTCAACACCGAGATGCCGGAGAGGAAGTCGACGTACTCGTTGCCGTCGGCGTCCCACAGGCGCGTGCCGGCGCCGCGCACCATCTCCACGGGCATGCGCGCGTAGGACGGGATCACATGGGCGGCCTCGATCGCCTGCAGCTCGGCGAGGCTCACGCGGCCGGCCTGACCTTCGTGCCGATGCCCGCGTCGGTGAACAGCTCCAGCAGCAGCGAGTGCGGGATGCGGCCGTCGACGATGTGCGCGTGGCTGACGCCGCCATGGATCGCGTCGACGCACGCCGCGAGCTTCGGCCGCATGCCTCCCTCGATCGTCTCCAGCGCCGCCTCGACCTCGTCGGCCCCGACTTCGGAGATGACGCTCTCCGGGTCGGCCGGATCTCTCAGCCAGCCCCGCACGTCGGTCAGGAACATCACCTTGTAGGCGCCCAGCTCGCGCGCGAGCTTGCCGGCTGCCTCGTCGGCGTTGATGTTGTACGAGTGGCCCTCGCGGTCGGCGCCGACCGACGCCACCACAGGGATGTAGTCCTGCGCGACGTGGTGGATCACGCCCGTCTCGACCTTCTCGATGCTGCCGACGAAGCCGATGTCCTCGCCGCTCGGCGCCGCCTGCCGTGCTGCCCGGAACAGCAGCCCGTCGTCGCCGCACAGCCCGATCGCCGGCTGCCCGTGGCGGTTGATCCGCAGGACGATGTCCTTGTTGACCTTGCCCACGAGCACCATCTTCGCGATCTCGACCGTCGGGGCGTCCGACACGCGCAGGCCGTCGACGAACTCGACCGGCATGTCGAGCCGCTTCATGTAGGCCGTGATGTCGGGCCCGCCGCCGTGCACGACGATCGGGTTGATGCCGACGTACTTGAGCAGCACGACGTCGCGCGCGAACTCCTCGCGCAGCTCCGGATCCGTCATCGCCGCGCCGCCGTACTTGATCACGACGGTCTTGCCGTGGAACTCGCGGATGTAGGGCAGCGCCTCGAGCAGGGTTCCGACGTCGCGCATCTCGGGTCTCATCTCGTCAGGTGGTGTAGTCGGCGTTGATCGTCACGTATTCGTGCGAGAGGTCGGAGAAGAAGACCTCCGTCTCGGCCTGCGGCTCGCCGTCGTTGAGCGAGATCGCGTACTCGACCTCGTCGCCCGTGACCGCCTCCGCGAGCGCCTGCTCGTTATATGCCAGCACCGCACCGGCGTCGCACACCGGCACGCCTTCGATCGCGATGTCGAGATCGACCGGCAGGTCGAGCAGCACCCCGCCGACCGCCTGCGCGATCCGGCCCCAGTTGGGGTCCCCACCGTGCAGCGCCGACTTCACGAGGGGGGAGTTAGCAACCGCCCGCGCGGCCCGCTCGACCGTCTCACCGTCGCCGCCGCGCACGATGACGCGGCCGACGCGCTTGGAGCCCTCGCCGTCCTTGACGATCAGCAGCGCGAGCTGGCGCAGCAGCGCGTCGAGCGCCTCGCCGAGCGCAAGCTCGTCGGCTGACTCGGGCGCGACCTCCACCCCGCTCGCCCCGCTCGCCATCAGGATCGCGGTGTCGTTCGTGGACAGCTGACCGTCAACGGAGATGCGATCGAACGAGCGCTTGACCGTCACGCCGAGGAGCAGGTCGGCGGTCGCGGGGTCGAGCGCCGCGTCGGTCTGTACGAAGCACAGCATCGTCGCGAAGTTCGGCTGGATCATCCCGGCGCCCTTGCACTGCGCGCTCAGGCGGACCGTTCCGCTCGGGAGCTGGACGCTCAGCGCAGCGCGCTTCTCGAACGCGTCGGTCGTCTGGATCGCACTGGAAAAGTCGACGTCGCCGTCCGGGCGCAACCGCTCCTGTGCGGCCTCCAAACCGGTGAGAACGCGATCGACCGGCAGCTGCACCCCGATCACGCCCGTCGAGCCGACCGCGACGCCCGCCGGGTCGAGCCCGGTCAGCCGCGAGGCGGCGATCTGCGTCGCGCCCGCGCTCTCGAAGCCCGGCATGCCGGTCGCGGCGTTCGCGTTGCCGGCGTTGACGGCGACCGCACGCAGGTGCGCAAGGTCGCAGCGCTCGCGGCACAGCTGCACCGGCGCGGCGACGACTCCGGAGCGCGTGAAGCGCGCGGCACTCGTTGTCTCGGCCGCGTCGGAGACGAGCAGCCCGACGTCGAGCGCACCGTCGCGCTTCAGCCCCGCCCCGACGCCCGCGGCGCGGAAGCCGGCCGGCAGGCCGCCGTCCAGCTCGGTGACGTGCTCGGGCCTCGGGACCCAGCGCGAGTTGAAGAAGCCCGCGGTCACGAGATTCCCTCGCCCTCGGGGAAGCCGAACATCAGGTTGAGGTTCTGCACGGCCTGGGAGGAGGTCCCCTTCCAGAGGTTGTCGATCGCGGCGAACACGACGACGCGGCCGTCGTGGCGGTCGCCGTGGACGGAGACGCGGCAGATGTTCGTCGCGGTCACGTCGCGCATGCCCGGCGGCACCGTCGCGAGCTCGACGAACGGCTCGTTCGCGTACGCCTCCTCGTAGAGCACCCGCAGCTCGTCCTGCCCCGCCTCGCGCGTCGTGCGGACATAGGCGGTGATCAGCTCGCCCTGGTCGACCGGCACGAGATGCGGCAAGAACGTGACGGGGCCGAGCGCGGCGCCGAGCGCGGCCAGCTCCTGGTCGATCTCCGGCGCGTGGCGATGGCCGGCCTCCTTGTAGCCGACGACGTTCTCGCTGACGGAGACGTAGTGCGTCGCGTCCGTGGCGGCACGACCGGCGCCGGAGACGCCCGTCTTCGCGTCGATCACGACGTCTTGGAGCAGCCCGGCGCGGGCGAGCGGCTGCAGTCCGAGCAGCGCGGCCGTCGGGAAGCAGCCGGGGTTGGCGACGATGCCGGCGGTCTTGATCGCGTCGCGGTAGCCGAGCTCCGGAATGCCGTAAACGGCGGCATCGAGGAGCTCGGGAGCGGGGTGCGCTCCGTACCACCGCTCGTAGGTGCTGAGTGTGCGCAGGCGGAAGTCAGCGGACAGGTCGACGACCCGGACGCCCTTCTCCCGCAGCCCGGCGACGACCGGCGCCGCCGCATGGTGCGGATAGGCGACGACCGCGGCGTCGAGGCCGTCCGCGTGGCGGTCGAGGTCGAGCTCCTCCATCGTCAGCGGCACCCGGTAGCGCGGATAGAGCGCGTCGAGCCGCTTGCCCGCGTCCGAGCGCGACGTGAGCGCAATCAGCTCGAAACGAGGATGCCGGTGCAGCAGCGCCGCCGCCAGCGCTCCGGCGTAGCCGGACGCGCCGAGCACCGCCACCCGCGGAGCGAGAGTTTGACCCGGTCCCACCGGGTCAGATTCGCGGTGCTCGCCCCTAGGCACGGATCCGCCCTCTCAGCTGCTCGGCGAGCGCGGCCTCGATCGCCGCGCGCCGCTCCGCGACCTCGTCGTCGGTCAGGGTCCGCTCGGACGAGCGGAACGCGAGCCGCAGCGCGAGCGAGACCTCGTCGTCGCCGATCTGGGCGCCGCGGTAGACGTCGAACACCTCGACCACAGCGAGCAGCGGGCCGCCGGCGCCCCGCACCGCCGCGACGACCTCGGCGGAGGCCACCGACTGCGGCACGACGACGGCCAGGTCCTGGCGCACCTCGGGGAACGAGGTGTAGTCGGCGTAGCGAACCGGACCGGGAACTGCCGCGATCACGGCGTCGAGGTCCAGCTCGAACGCCGCGACGGCCGTCGGGATCTCCCACTCGGCCGCGATCCCCGGATGCAGCTCGCCGAGCCAGCCGATCGGGGAGCCGGCCACGACCACCGAAGCCGTCCGGCCCGGGTGCAGGAACGGCTCGCTCCCCTCGATGACCTTCCAGTCCACCCGCAACGCACCGAGCAAGGCCCCAAGCAGGCCCTTCGCGGCGAAGAAGTCCGCAGCCGGTGGCGCCGGCTGCTGCCACGAGGAAGTCCGCACGGCACCGGTCAGCAGGACGCCGACCGTGTGCGGCTCGTCGGGCAGCGGCGCGCCGCTGCGCGGCCGGTAGACCGCGCCCGACTCGAAGATCGCGACATCCGGCGTGCCGTGCGTCACGTTGTGCCGCGCGACGTCGAGCAGCGACCCGATCAGCGTCGTGCGCATCAGCCCGTGCTCGGCCGACATCGGGTTCTCGACCGCGAGCCCGTGTCGCCGTGGATCGTCGGCCGGCAGCCGCAGTCTGTCCGCCAGCTCGGGCGCGCTCCACGACCAGCCGATCGCCTCGTGCAGGCCAGCCCCGGCGAGCGTGTCGGCGGCGAGCCGCTTCAGCCGCTGCGCGGGCGTGAGCCGGCCGACCGCATGACCGGAGGCGGGCAGCGTCGCGGGCAGCTTGTCGACGCCGTCGATCCGCGCGACCTCCTCGATCACGTCGGCCTCGCGCGTGACGTCGTTGCGGCGGAACGGCGGAACGGTGACGTCGAGCCCGTCGTCCGCGTCGGCGACGCCGAAGCCGAGCGCGGAGAGGATCTCCGCCGAGCGCTCGCGCGGGATCGGCGCGCCCAGCAACCCGCTCACGCGCGCGTCGCGCAGGCGGATCACAGCGTTCGACGCGTCCCGCCCGGACGGCGGGTCAACGTCGAGCGTGCCGACGGCGAGGCGCGCGTCGCACAGCTCGACGATCAGCTGTGTCGCGACCGCAAGCGCATCGATCGCCTGCTCGGGCGCGAGCCCCTTCTCGAAGCGTCCGGACGCCTCGCTGCGCAGGCCGAGCCGTGTCGAGGTGCGCTGGATGTTCGGGCCGTCCCAGGTGGCCGACTCCAGCAGCACGCGCGTCGTGCCGTCCTGGACCTCGGAGCGCGCGCCACCCATTACGCCGGCGAGCGACGTCGGCCCGTCGTCGTCGCAGATCACGACCATGTCGGGATCGAGCTTGCGCGTCTCGCCGTCGAGCGTCTCCAGCTCGTCACCCTCGCGGCCGTCGCGCACCGTCAGGCGGGCGCCGGCAACGCGGTCGAGGTCGAACGCGTGCAGCGGCTGCCCGGTCAGCAGCATCGCGTAGTTCGTGATGTCGACGACGTTCGAGATCGGCCGCTGCCCGGCCGCCATCAGCCGCGCCTTGAGCCAGGCGGGCGAGGGGCCGACAGTCACGTCCCCGAACACGCGCGCAGTGAAGCGCTTGCAGCGCTCGGTCTCGACGACGACCTCGACCCCGGCGAGCTTCTCCGACGTGCCCAGGTCGGCGTGCCATGGCGCAAGCGCGAGCGGCGCGCCGGTCGCGGCGTGGACCTCCCGTGCGACGCCGTAGACGCCGAGGCAGTCGGGCCGGTTCGGCGTGATCTCGAGCTCGAGCACGTCGGTGGCGATCGGCAGCACGTCGGCGAGCGGGGTGCCGGGCACAAGCGCGTCGTCGAGCACCATGATCCCTCTGCCCTCTGCGCCGATCTGCAGCTCCGGCTCGCTGAGGATCATCCCGTGCGACTCGACGCCCCGCAGCTTCGCCTTGCGCAGCCTCATGCCATCCGGCATCACCGCGCCCGGCTGCGCCACCGCAACCGTCTGACCGGCTGCGACGTTCGGCGCGCCGCAGACGATCTGCGCCGGCTCGTCCCCGCCCAGGTCGACCGTGCAGACGCGCAGCCGGTCGGCGTCGGGGTGCTGCTCGGCCGACAGGACCTTGCCGATCGTGAAGCCGTCGACCGAAGGCACGCCATGGTGGACGACGCGCTCGACCTCGGTGCCCGTCAGCGCGAGCCGCTCCGCGAGCGCGGAGGCGTCGAGGTCGGGTCTGACGTACTCGTGCAGCCAGCTCAATGGGACGCGCATCAGAACTGCTCCAGGAAGCGCAGGTCGTTGTCGTAGAACAGCCGCAGGTCCGAGACGCCGTGCTTGAGGAAGGCGATCCGCTCGACGCCCATCCCGAACGCGAAGCCCTGGATCTTCTCCGGGTCGTAGCCGTGCTCTCTGACGTAGTCGAAGACGTTCGGGTCGACCATCCCCGCGCCGAGGATCTCGATCCAGCCCGTGCCCTTGCAGAGCGGACAGCGCGAGCCGTCGCGCGTGAGGCCGTCCTTACAGTTGAAGCAGGACACGTCGACCTCGACACTCGGCTCGGTGAACGGGAAGAAGTGCGGACGCAGCCGCACCCGCCGCTCGTCGCCAAAGATCGCCTGGGCGAACGCAAGCAGGGTTCCCTTGAGGTCCGCGAGCGTAATGTCCTCGTCAACCGCGAGGCCCTCGATCTGGTGAAACTGCGGCGTGTGCGTCGCGTCCGAGTCGCGTCGGTAGACGCGCCCCGGGACGATCAGGAAGATCGGCGGCGGCTGCTGCTCCATCGCGCGCACCTGCATCGGCGAGGTGTGCGTGCGCAGCACGACGTCGTCCGCCACGTAGAACGTGTCCGTGCGCAGCCGCGCCGGGTGCGCCGGATCGTGGTTGAGCGCGTCGAAGTTGTAGTAGACGCGCTCGACCTCGGGACCCTCAGCGACCGTGTAGCCGAGCCCGACGAAGACGTCCTCGATCTCACGCCGGGTCTGCGTGAGCAGGTGCAGTCCGCCACTCGGCGGCAGCGGCGTGCCCGGCAGCGTGACGTCGATGCGGTCGGTCGCGAGCCGCTGCTCCAGCTCGGCGCCGGCCAGCTCGGCGCCGCGCGCGTCGATCAGTGCCTCCAGGCCCTGGCGCGCCACGTTCGCCGCCTTGCCGACCGCACCGCGCTGGTCGGGCGGCAGCTGCGCGACACCGCGCAGCAGGTTCGGCAGCTCCGCCTTGCGGCCCAGGAACTGCACGCGCGCGTGCTCCAGCGCGTCGCTCGTCGTGGCGGCGGCGATCGCCGCCTCCCCCTCGCTGCGCAGCTGCTCGATCCGCTCGATCATGCGGGGGGCATCCTATGCTCGGCGGCGACGGCGTCGCGCGTCACCTCGTAGAGCGCGACCGTCGCGGCCATCGCGGCGTTGAGCGACTCGCTGTGAATCGGGATCCGCGCCGTCCGGTCGCAGGCCGCGAGCACCTCGGCCGGCAGCCCTGCCCGCTCCGCGCCGACGACGAGCGTCAGCGGACCATCCGCGCGGCCGAGGGCGTCCGCGAGCGGCTCGCCCCCATGCGCGTCGAGCGCGACCGTCGTGCCCGGAAGGCTCGCGACGAGCGCCGACGCATCGACACTCGCGCCATCCCCCTCGCTGCCCGACCGACCCTCATCCTCCTCTGGCTCCGCCGCCACCCGCCCGATCCGCGCGAGCGGCACGGCGAACACCGCACCCATTGACGCGCGCACGGCCTTGGACCCATACGGATCGGCGCAGTCGGGGCCAAGCGCGACCGACGAGGCGCCGAACGCCAGCGCCGAGCGCAGGATCGTCCCGACATTCCCCGGATCGGAGATCCCGTGGAGCGCGACGCACAACGGGCCGGCGGGCGCGTCCGCCCAGCGCTGCTCGTACACGGCCAGCGCACGCGTCCCGGACCCCAGCTGCGAAACGCCGGCCAGGAGCTCCGCCTCTACCTCAACGCCATCCAGCCCGCTGCCCGCCGCGCAATAACGCTCCAACGCGGGCCAGCCAGCGGCGTCGGCAGCGGCCAGGAGATCCTCGCCCTCCGCGACGAAGCGGCCCGTCTGCTCGCGCGAGCGCCGCCGCGCGAGCTTGCGGATCTCCTTGAGGCGGTCGTTGTGCGGGGAGCTGATGGGCAAGACGTGGTCCTTAACGAAAAAGGGCGCCGTCCTTGCGGAAGCGGCGCCCGGTGAGAGTTGCGTCGGCGGTTCGGCTAGGCAGCCGCAGCCAACGCCTCGCGGGCGTTGTCGGCAAATCGGCGGAACGCCTCTGCATCGCGGACGGCGATGTCCGCGAGGATCTTGCGGTCGACCTCGACCCCGGCCAGCTTCAGGCCGTGCATGAACTGCGAGTAGGAGAGGTCGTTCTGACGCGCGGCCGCGTTGATGCGCGTAACCCACAGGCGACGGAAGTCGCGCTTGCGGTTGCGGCGATCGCGGTAGCGGTACTGGTCGGCCTTGAGCAAGGCCTCCTTCGCGCGTCTGTAGTTGTGGTTCGCCTGGCCGCGGAAGCCTCTCGTTTGCTCGAGGACCTCGCGCCGCTTCTTCTTCGCGGCGACGGAGCGCTTGACGCGGGTCACTTGCCCGCCCCCAGCAGCTTCTTGATGCGCGGCGCATCGTGATCGGAGATCACGGCCGGCTTGCCGTGGTGACGCTTCACCTTCGGCGACTTCTTCTCAAGTATGTGGCTCGTGAACGCGTGACGGCCGCGGACCTTGCCCTTGGCGGTCAGCTTGAAGCGCTTCTTGGCGCCTGAATGGCTCTTCATCTTCGGCATCGGAGTCGAGAAGTAAAGCAGAGAACGCCCTTTGCGCGCCGCGTGACCGCGTTCGGCGCGGAACGCCGCAGCCTCAGCGCAAGCGGTCACGCAGCGCGAGCACGCGCTCGGCACCCGTGTCGATCGTTGCACGCGTGATCGCGCCACTCGCGACGGCCCGTCGCAGGGCTGCAGCGCCGCGCTCGGCAGCCTCCGCCGACTGGCAAAACAGCAGCAGGTCGTTGCCCGCGCGCACGGCTGCGAGCGCCTTGCGCTCCGGCGAGAGGTGCGCGAGCGCGGGCACCTCCATGTCATCGCTGATCGAGACGCCGTCGAACCCAACCGTGCGGCGTAGCTCGGTCGTCGCGATCGCCTGCGAGAACATCGCCGGGCGCGACGACAGCGCCGGATATACGCCGGTCGAGACCATCGTCAGCGGCACGCCGGCCCGCGCGGCGGCGGCGAACGGTGCCTCGTCGGCGGCGCGCAGAAGGTCGAGGTCGACCTCGATGCGGTTCAAGCGCTGATCCTCGTCCGCCGTCGCGCGGCCAAGGCCGGGGAAGTGCTTGGCCGCCGCAAGCACGCCGCCGGACCCCAGGCCGTCCGCGAACGCCCCGCCGTACCGGCTCACGGCCGTCGGAGTCGAAGCGAACGCGCGGCCGGTCGCACGCTGGAACGAGCCCGGCAGCCCGAGGTCGAGCACCGGCGCCAGATCCACATTGACGCCGACGCCGCGCAGGTTGCGCGCCGTCGCGACGCCCTCGGCGCGGACGGCAGCGACATCGCCGGTCGCCCCCATGCCCGCCGCCGAGCTCGATGGTGCGCCGGACAGGCGCTTCACGAGTCCGCCCTCCTGATCGATCATCACGAGGAGCGGCCGATCGCGCAGTGATGCCGGACCCCGCTTGCGCTCCGTCTGCAGACGCGCGGTCAGCGCTCGCAGCTGCGAGCGCGAGGCGATGTTGCGACCGAACAGGATCACGCCGGCGACCTCGCCGCGACGTACCTGCCGGGCGAGCGCATCGGGCACAGTCGTGCTCGGCAGCGAGACGACCATCCGCTGGCCGACCGCCTGCGCGAGCGTCAGCCCTGACGCGCCGTCACTCGGGCCCGGTGCGCCTCCGCCGACGGCGGCGAACACGGCAACGGCGAGCAGCGACGTAAGCATGCGCGACGGCGCGCGAGTGGGCTAGCGCGCCGCGGCGCGCTTCGCAGCGGGTCTTCTGGCGGCCGGCGCCGCGCCGTCGGCAGCCGCGGCGTCGCCGTTCGCTCTGGCGTCGGCTCTCTCGTCGGCGGGAGCGGCTCTCGCGTCGGCAGCGGCCGGTGCGGCTCTGGCCGCCGGCTTCGCTCTCGCGGCAGCCGGTCTGGCAGCTCTTGCGGCAGCTCTCGTCTCGGCGGCGGCAGGTCTCTCGTCGGCCGGCGCAGCTCTCGCATCCGCAGGGACAGCGACTCTCGCGTCCGCCACGGCAGGTCTGGCCTCAGCCGGCGCGGCCGGCGCAGCTCTCGTCTCAGCCGGCGCGGCTCTCGCCTCGGCGGCAGGTCTGGCCTCAACCGGCGCAGCTCTGGCCTCCGCCGCAGCAGGTCTCGTCTCAGCAGGCGCAGCTCTCGTCTCGGCCGGAGCGGCAGCTCTGGTCTCGGCGGGCGCGGCTGTGGCATCCGCAGGTGCCTCGGCGTCGGCAGCTCTCGGCTCCACGACGCCATCGGCCAGCACGGCCTTCGACGGGCCGAGCATCATCGTCATGTTGCGGCCGTCCTGGATCGGACGCTGCTCGACGACGGCCAGCTCCGCAAGCTCCTCGGCGAGTCTCTCAAGCAGCATCACGCCGCGCTCGGGGTGCGTGACCTCGCGCCCGCGGAACATGATCGTGATCTTGACCTTGTCCTTGTGCTTGAGGAAGCGGGTGACGTGCCCCTTCTTCGTGTCGTAGTCGTGCTGCGCGATCTTGGGGCGGAACTTGATCTCGCGGATCGTGATCTGCTGCTGATGCTTGCGCGCTGCCTTCTGCTTCTGCGCGAGCTCGTACTTGTACTTCGAGTAGTCGAGCACGCGGCAGACGGGCGGGCGCGCCTCGGGAGCGACCTCGACGAGGTCAAGGTCCCTGTCCTGGGCATACTTCAACGCGTCAGGCGTCTTGAGGATGCCGACCTGCGCACCCTCGTCGTCGATGAGCCGCACCTCGGGAACGCGAATGCGCTCGTTGATGCGCGTCGTGTCCCGCTCAGGCGGGCGCCGGTCGAATCGTCGCGGAACCGGCACTTAGCTGGCGGCGTGGTAGCGCGTCAAGCGGTTCTGCGCGGGCTGGTGGGCGAATGGATCATCAACGTACGGCGAGTATAGCGGCGGATGACGAAAAGGCGCCCGGGTGGCCACCAACGGCGTCAGCGCGAGCGCGTCGTGGTCTGCTCGGCGACCCGCGCGGCCAGCTCAGCGACCGGGACTCCGCTCGCCTCCTCCGCCCCGTGCTCGCGCACGGACACGGTGCCGGTTTCGGCCTCGCGGTCGCCGACGACGAGCATCAGCGGGATCTTGCGCAGCTCCGCGTCGCGGATCTTGCGCCCGACCGACTCGCCGCGGTCGTCGAGGTCCACCCGCACGCCCGCCTCGCGCAGCGCGGCGACCGCCTCGCCCGCGTACGCGTTGTGGCGGTCGGCGATCGGCAGCACGATCGCCTGCACCGGCGCGAGCCACAACGGGAAGCGCCCGGCGAGGTGCTCGATCAGGATCCCGACGAAGCGCTCGTAGGAGCCAAACGAGGCGCGGTGGATCATCACTGGCCGGTGCTCGGCGTCGTCGGCGCCCGTGTAGACGAGGTCGAAGCGCTCCGGCATCGAGTAGTCGAGCTGGACCGTGCCGAGCTGCCACGAGCGGCCAAGCGAGTCCCGCACGTGGTAGTCGATCTTCGGGCCGTAGAAGGCGCCATCGCCCTCGTTCAGCTCGTACGCGAGCCCTTTGGACTCCAACGCCTGGCGCAGCTTCGCCTCCGCGCGGTCCCACATCTCGTCGCTCCCGATGCGGTTCTCTGGACGGGTCGAGAGCTCCAGCTGCACGTCGAAGCCGAACAGCCCGAGCGTTGAGAAGGTGAAATCGAGGCAGCCGGTGACCTCCTCCTGCACCTGCTCCTCGGTGCAGAAGATGTGGGCGTCGTCCTGCGCGAAGTGCCGCACGCGCAGCAGGCCGTGCAGGGTGCCGGATGGCTCGTTGCGGTGCAGCAGCCCTGGCTCCGAGTAGCGGATCGGCAGCTCTCTGTAGGAGTGGCGCTCAGTCGAGAAGAGGTGCGCGTGACCGGGGCAGTTCATCGGCTTGATCGCCATCTCGCGGTCCTCGGCGGCCGTCACGAACATGTTCTCGCGGTACTTGCCCCAGTGGCCCGAGGTCTTCCACAGCTCGCTGTCGAAGATCTGCGGCGTCTTGACCTCGGTGTAGCCGTGGCGCTCGCCCATCTCGCGGCTGAGCGCGACCAGCTCGTTGAACACGCGCGTGCCGTTCGGCAGCCAGAAGGCGGCGCCGGGGGCGACGGCAGAGAAGCGGAAGAGGCCGAGCTCTGAGCCCAGCTTGCGGTGGTCGCGTGCCTTTGCCTCCTCCAGCCGCTGCAGATGCTCGGCCAGCTCGTCCGTCGAGAAGAACGCGGTGCCGTAGATGCGCGTGAGCATCGTGCGAGTCGCGTCACCGCGCCAGTAGGCGCCCGCGACGGACTGCAGCTTGAACGCCTTGATGCGCTTTGTCCCGGGCCCGTGCGGGCCGCGGCAGAGGTCGGTGAATGGGCCGTTCGTGTAGAGCGAGACGGTCTCGACCGGGTGGGCGGGATCCGCATTTCTGACGAGGTCCTCGATCAGCTCGACCTTGTACGGCTGGTCCTCGCGCACGAAGCGCTCGAGCGCGACGCCCACCGAGACGTCCTCCCGCGCGAACTGCTCGTCGGCCTTCACGTGCTCGCGCATCTTCGCCTCGATGCGCTCGAAGTCGGCGTCGGAGATCGTGACGCCGTCGGGGAACTCGAAGTCGTAATAGAAGCCGTTCTCGATCGGCGGCCCGATCGAGATCTTCACGCCGGGATAGAGGTCCATGACCGCGGCCGCGAGCACGTGCGCGGTGTCGTGGCGCAGCAGCTCGAGCGCGTCGTCGCTCGACGGGGTGACGATCTCCAACCGTGCGCCGTCGTGCAGCGGCGCGCTCAGGTCGCGCAGCGCGCCGTCGACCTTCACCGCGAGCGCAGCGCGCGCGAGGCCGGCGCCGATCGCCGCGGCGGCGTCGGCTCCGGTGGCGTCGTCATCGAGCTGCAGCTCGGTCTCGTCGGGCAGGAGGATCCGCATCGGAGGGGCATCCTAGCCGCCGCTCGCGCCGGTCCGTGCGGCCGGCCTCCCCGCGCGCCGCGCACGACCCGGGGGCTGTCCCCACCCCCGGCCGGTGCCCTCCCACAGCATCGCTCGCCGGTCGTCCGCATTGGCGGCGCGCCCGCGCGGCGCGAGCCTGCCGGGGCGACCACCACCACGGGAGGACACCCACCATGACTTCGAACAACTTCGCCGCACGAGCAGGCCGCTGGAGCGCCCGCCACCGCAAGGCAGCCGTGCTCGGCTGGATCGCTTTCGTGCTGACGGCGTTCGCGCTCGGCAACATCGTGGTGGGGACGAGCTCTTCGTCAGACGACAACGGACCGGGCGAGTCGGGCCGCGCGGAGCGGATCCTGTCCGGGGCGTTCCCCGACCACGCGACCGAGACCGTGCTCGTCTCATCCAGAGCCGCGCGAGCGAGCGATCCAGCCTTCCGCGCGGCCGTGGGCGACGTCGTGCAACGCATGCGCTGGAACCCCCAGGTGCTGAAGGTCGACTCGCCCTACGCACCCGGGAACGACGGCCAGATCGCCCCGAGCGACCGCGCGGCGGTCGTGACGCTGGAGCTGCGCAGAGACGTCGAAGAGACCGACGTCAAGCCGCTGCTCGCCGCGACGGCGGCCGCCCAGCGCGCGCACCCGGACCTGCGGATCGAGCAGTTCGGCGACGCGAGCGCTGACGAGGCGATCTCCAAGATGTTCTCCGACGACTTCAAGAAGGCGGAGGTCCTGTCGGTCCCGATCACGCTCGCGATCCTCGTCGTCGCGTTCGGCGCATTCGTCGCGGCCGGGATCCCGCTGTTGCTCGCGCTCTCCAGCGTGATGGCGACGCTCGGCCTCGTCGCAATCGGCTCGCACGTGATCCCGGTCGAGGACAGCGTCGGCTCGGTCGTGCTGCTGATCGGCTTGGCGGTGGGCGTCGACTACTCGCTCTTCTACCTGCGCCGTGAGCGCGAGGAGCGGGCCGCCGGCCGCTCGGAGGAAGCCGCGTTGGAGGCGGCGGCCGCGACGTCAGGCCGCGCCGTCCTGATCTCGGGTCTGACCGTGATGATCGCGATGGCCGGCATGTTCATCGCGGGCTCCTCGACGTTCACCGCGATGGCAATGGGCGCCATCCTCGTCGTCGGCGTCTCGCTCGTCGCGTCTCTGACGGTGCTGCCGGCAGTGCTGTCGAAGCTCGGCGACCGGGTCGAGCGCGGACGGATCCCGTTGCTGATGCGTCGTCGCAACGTCAACGGCGGAGCGGCTGCGCGCGCCTGGGGCGCCATGATCGACGCCGTCCTGCGCCGTCCGCTCGCGTCGCTCGTCGTCGCCGGCGGCCTGCTGCTCGCCCTCTGCCTCCCCGTGCTCGGCATGCGCACTGCTCTGCCCGGCACCGACTCCCTCCCACGCAGCCTGCCCGTGATGCAGACCTACGACCGCATCCAGGCCGCCTTCCCCGGCAAGGAGATCGCAGCGACCGTCGCGGTCGAGAGCGATGCCGTCTCCACGCCGACTGGCAGAGCCGCGATCGCCGACCTGCGCAGACGCGCGCTCGCGAGCGGTGTCGTCAACGACCCGATCACCGTCGACGTCGCGAAGAACGGCCGCGTGGCCTCGATCGACCTGCCGATCGACGGCGACGGCGCGAACGCGGCCTCGAAGCACGCGCTCGACGTCATCCGTGGCGAGTTGACGCCGGCGCTGCGGGCCGACCTGCCAGACGGAGCGACCGTCGCAGTGACCGGCATGACGGCCGAGACGGCCGACTTCAACACGCTGATGAGCAGCCGCCTGCCGTTGGTCTTCGCGTTCGTGCTGACACTCGCGTTCCTGCTGCTGCTGGTCACGTTCCGCTCGGTCGTCATCGCGGCGAAGGCGATCGCGTTGAACCTGCTGAGCGTCGGCGCCGCATACGGGCTGCTCGTGCTCGTCTTCCAGCACGGCTGGGGCGAGTCGCTGCTCGACTTCAGATCGACGGGCGCGATCACCTCGTGGCTGCCGCTGTTCCTGTTCGTCGTGCTGTTCGGCCTGTCGATGGACTACCACGTGTTCATCCTCAGCCGCGTGCGCGAGGCCTACGACCGCGGCATGAGCACGAACGACGCGATCCGCCACGGGATCAAGTCGACGGCCGGCACGGTGACGAGCGCCGCAATCATCATGGTCGCCGTCTTCGGCGTCTTCGCGACGCTGTCGGCCGTCGAGTTCAAGCAGATGGGCGTCGGCCTCGCGGCGGCGATCCTGATCGACGCAACGATCGTGCGTGCGGTGCTGCTGCCGGCGGCGATGACGCTGCTCGGCGAGCGCAACTGGTACTTGCCGCGGTGGCTGGAGTGGCTGCCGCGCGTGGGTCCGGAGCGCGGTGTCGAGCCGCTGCCGGCACCGGTCGAGCCGCGGCGCGAGCCGGAGCCCGCGCGCGCTTTCTAGCGCTCGGGCTCGGCCAGCAGCTCGGCGATGCGGGCGCGCCGCGCGGCGATCTCGTCGCGCAGCGCGTCCAGCTCGCCGGCGCGGCGGTCGACGGCGGCGAGCTGGCGCTCGGCCAGCGCGTCGAGCCGGTGCAGGATCCGCTCGCGCTCGGCGGGCGCGTCGGTGCGGTGCAGCTCGCTGCGCAGCATGGCGCGCTCGTCATCGACGGCAACCAGCTCGCGCAGCTCCTCGAGTGGCACACCGAGCAGGTTGCGCATCCGCAGCAGCTCTCTGAGCCGCTCGACGTCCCCCTCGCCGTACAACCGGTGCTGGCCGGCGGCGCGCCCCGCACCCGCCGGCAGCAGGCCCTTCTCCTCGTAGTAACGGATCGTCCGCGGCGTCGTGCCGACGAGGCGTGCGACGTCGCCGATCCGCAGGCTTGCGGCGGTGGTGCTCATGCCACGTTCTCCTGACGCGGGCGCATGAGCGAGACGAACGCGCCGAGCAGCGAGACGGCCGCGAGCGCCCACAAGGCGGCGTGCATGTTGGAGATGAACGGCGCGAGCTGTGCGCTGGTGAGACCCGAAGCGAGCCCGGAGAAGATCTTGAAGAGCACGTCTCTCGGCACGGCGGCGGCAATCATCGCGAAGACGAAGGCGATCGACAGGATCGCGCCGGTGTTCTGCAGCATCATGCGCGCCCCTGCGGCGATCCCCCGGCGCTGCGGCGGGACGGTCCCCATCATCGCGGCGGTGTTGGGCGAGTTGAACATGCCCGAGCCGATCCCGACGATGAACATCCACACGCCCGCGATCCAATAGCCCGTGTCCGCCTGCAGCATCGTCATGCCGGCGAGCCCGACGGCGGTCACGAGCATCCCGCCCGCAGCGAGCGTGCGCGAGCCGCGGCGGTCAGCCCACCAGCCGGCCAGCGGCGAGCTGATCAACATGCCGACGGCCAGCGGCGCGAGTTTCAAGCCCGCCGTGATCGGGTCGTCGCCCTGGGCGCCCTGGAAGTAGAAGACGAACACGAACATCAGCGCGAAGCGCGAAAGGCCGTTGATGAAGGCGGCGCCCGTCGCGGCGGCAAACAGGCGGTTCTCGAAGATCGCCAGGTCGAGCATCGGCGCGCGGCCGCGGTGCTCGACCAGCACGAACAGCGGCAGCAGCACGACCGAGGCCGCGAGGCTGACGAGCACGACCGGATCGCCCCAGCCCGACAGCCCGCCCTTCGAGATGCCGAGAACCAGGCCGGTGAGGCCGGCCACGAAGGTGAGCGTGCCGAGCGGGTCGAGGCCGCGCACGCTGTCGGGTCTGGCGAGCTCGTGCAGGATCAGCCCGCCCCACAGCGAGCCGAGCAACGCGAGTGGCACGTTGAACCAGAAGACCCACTCCCACGAGATCGCGACCAGCGCGCCGCCGAGCACCGGGCCGATCACGAGGCCGACGGCGGCGACCATCACGTTCGTGCCCATTGCGACGCCGAGCTCCTCGCGCGGGAACGCGTCGGTGACGAGCGCAGCGGCGTTCGCGAACAGGAACGCCGCGCCAACGCCCTGGAAGATGCGCCACAGGATCAGCTGCGTGCCGTCGGCCGAGAAGCCGGCGCCGAGCGAGGCGAGCGCGAAGACGACGAAGCCGGCGACGTAGGCGCGTTTGCGCCCGAACAGATCTGACAGCCGCCCGCAGGTGAGCACCAGCACCGTCGAGGCGATCATGTAGGCGAGGATCACCCACACGAGCGCCAGCAGGCTCGTGCCGAGCTCCCGCTCGAGCTCGGGCAGGGCGATGATCAGCGTCCCGGAGTTCGTCGTCGCGAGCAGCATGCCGAGGCTCGTGCACGACAGCGCCCACCACTTGTAGTGCTCGTGGCCGGCTTCCACGCCAAGGCGTCGTCCGCGTTGAGCGGTAGCTCCCACTGCCGTCGTTCCAATCGCGTCGCTATTGAATCCTTACGTCAACGTCAGATTGTAGTCCAGCCGCGCGCACTACGACGTGTGCGCCTTGACATGGTGAGGAGCACTTGAGTATTCAAGGACCTCCCTCCGAATGTCGATGCACTTCGCGAGGGCCATGGAGCGCCCCGACGATCGGATCCATGAGCGCGCAGAGCACGCCACCCCCGCGGAATGGGCCGCAGCGCCCGCCGGCTCCGGCGAACGGCCGCTGGGACGTCGCCGATCGCCTCAGCGACATGATCTCCGCCCATGCGCCCGACGGCACGTACCGCTTCGTATCCGCTGCCGCGCGCGATCTGCTCGGCTACGAGCCCGAGGAGCTGGTCGGGACCTGGGCCTACGACTACTTCCACCCCGACGACGTGCCGAAGGTGAGCGGCGTCCATCGCAGCGTGCTCGACGGAGCGCCGGCGACCGTCGTCTACCGGCTGCGCAGCAAGAGCGGCGAGTACGTCTGGGTCGAGACGACGACACGGATCGTCGACCGCGACGGTGAGGCATGCGAGATCGTCTGCTCCACGCGCCCCGCACGCGAGCACATCGCGCACCCCCGGGACGAGAGCTACGACGCATGCGTCGCGCGTATCGGCGGCACCTTGCGCGCAGAGGCGATCAGTCCGGTCTTCCAGCCGATCGTGGCGCTCGACGACGGCCGCATCGTCGCCTACGAGGCGCTCGCTCGCTTCCCCGGCGATCCCGCCCACGGACCGGACCGCTGGTTCGCCGACGCATGGCACGTGGATCTCGGCATCCCGCTCGAACTGCTGGCCGTGCGGGCAGCCCTCAGCGCCCTTCCACTGCTGTCACCCGACATGACGCTGTGCGTAAACGTCTCGCCCGAGACGGTCGCGACCCCCGGCTTCTGCGACGCGCTCGGCGATGACGCACACCGGGTCGTCGCCGAGATCACCGAGCACCGGCGACTCGACGACGCGGCCTTCCAGCGCAAGCTTGCGCCACTGCGCGCGGCCGGCGGCAGAGTCGCGATCGATGACTTCGGTGCGGGCCACGCGAGCCTCAGCCAGGTGCTGGCCGTCGCACCGGACTGGATCAAGCTCGACATGTCGCTGACGCAGCAACTCGACGAGAGCCGGGTCGCACGCGCATTGGCGGCGGCGGTCGTGTCGTTCGCCGCAGAGGTGGGCATCAGCGTCATCGCCGAGGGAGTCGAGGATGCCGGCCAGATCGCGACGCTGGGAGCGCTCGGCATCCGCTACGCCCAGGGGCACCACTTCGGCCGACCCGCGCCGGTCGAGGCGCTGCTGGACCGCGCCGCCTGACGCGGCTTGGCGCGGCGCGTTACTGCCAGTACTTCTCGACGACGTCCGCGGAACGCTCCGACGCCTCTTCCGGATCCCCACCGGCCTCGCGCAGAGCGATGCGCTGACGCAAGAAGTCCCACAGCCGGTCGAGTTCGACGCGGATCTCCTCGAGACGCGCGACGTCCGCGGCCTGCGTGGGATCGCTCTCCCCCTCGCGCTCCCGCAGCGTCAGCCGCTCCTGCTCGAGCACGTCGATCTGCTCGCGGATCTGCTCGTCGGTCGGCATGCGGTCGTTCCTCTCTCGCAGCGGTCGGCTGACGCAGACTCTAGCTCCGCGCGAGCGGTCCGCCGACCACCCGCTCGCCCGCGCGGACCATCCGCGCGGGCGAGCGAGAGCGGTCAACGCGCGTCTCTGACGAGCAACTCGACGTTGCGGTCCTGCGCGGTGCCGTTGGCGCCGAGCACAGCCTGCGGGTCGTTGTACGACAGCGTGCGGCTGATCGCACTGAGCTGGTCGACGTTGAAGCCGGTCGCGCTGCCGGCCGCCGGCACTTCGTACGTCGCCGCGTGGTCGAGCAGCGTGCCGAAGACGGACAGCGTCCCATCGACGTTGTCCATGACCTCGATCAAGCGGCTCTCCTGCGGCCAGTCGACCTCGGAGGCGGTGTTGACCTCCCACCAGTTGCCGCCGGCCGGGCAGCCGCCGGTCGCGCCGCACGCCATCACCTTGTTCTCGTGCGTGTGGCCGGTCACGTACGCGACTACGTTGTCGTGCGCGTTGAACAGGCTCTGCACGTCGGCGCCGAGGTGAATCGGCGTCGAGGTGCGCGGGTCGCGGTCGCAGCCCGGGTTCCTGTCGTGGCCGTGACTGTCGTTGGTGGTGCACGCCGGCGCGCTCTCGTCGGAGATGTTCGCGGTCAGCGAGCGGATCGGGTGGTGGCCGAAGACGACGATCGCCTTTCTTGCCGCTTCCGCCGCGGTGATCTCGTTCGTCAGCCACCTGTACTGCGGGTCGTCGAGGTTGCCGTCGGCGGAGACGGCGATCAGGCCGCCCTCGGAGACCGTGTCGAGCGCGATGAAGCGCACGCCGGGCTTCGGGTCCCACGCGTAGTACGAGGCGGCGCCGTTCGACGCCGTGTTCTGAGCGGCTTCGACGAGACCGAAGCCGTGCCCATCGGCCTGCGAGCCCGCCCTGTAGACGGCCTTCAACTGCGCCTTGTCGACGTGTCTGCGGTTCACGTCCGGCCGCACGAAGAACGTCAGCGATTCTATGATCGAGCCGAATTCGAGGCTCGGGACGACCGGCTTTATGCAGCCGAGCGCGATTCCCTCGATCGTCGAGTTCGACGCCTGGTTGCCCTGCACGAGCCCGTCGTGGTTGCCGTTCGCGACGTACGACGGCACCGAGGTCGCGCCGCGTCTCACGCCGGTCGGCGTGAACGACAGCTGCGCGCGATTCATCAGGCCGGTGTATCTCGGCCATTCGACGTATCTGCCTCTCGGCCCGTTCGGGTCGTAGAACGTCGTCGTGTCGACGGTCTGGTCGCCGAAGTCCTGCACGCCGGTGTATATGGGCTCGGCCGGCGCGCCGAAGAAGTCCCTGAGCGTCAGCGCCGCGTCCGATATCGAGCTGCACTCGTTGTAGTTAGTCCTCACGCCGCTATTCGGGCTGAGCGAAGAGCCGCCCTCGAGCAGCTGGCGGACCCAGACGTTCTCGTTGTACTGCTGGTTGTCGGCGTTGTCGCCGGTCGTGAGCGCGAAGTCCATCTGCGCTCTCGTGCCGCCGCCCTGGGCGACCGGGCTGGCGCTCGTGAACCTGTTGACCTGCCTGATCGCAGCGTCGATCGAGAACGGGTCGAGCGCCTCCTCCGGGCGCCACGCGCCCGAAGCGAGCGAGTCGGCTGCCTCGACGCGCGCCGGCGACTCCTCGTCGGCGAGCTGGAAGTCGCTCAGCTGGGCGAAGTAGGTCAGCGATCTACGGCGCGTTTCGCGCCCGGCCTGCGCCTGCCCGGCGACCAGTTCGCGCGTGACGCGTTCCCAGCCCGCCCCCTGCGCGACTCTCAGGAATCTCGGCCTGGCTGGATCGAGCGGAGCCCCCGCTACGACCGAACGTTCGACCGTCGTGAAGCCATCCGGCGATGCCGCCTGCGCGGCTGCCGGTGCCATCGCTGCGAGCATCGCTGCGACGACAGGCGCGGCGAATCGCCGCCTCCCCCTGCTGGACATGTGCCCTCCCCCGAGTGTTGGCGGCCCGCACGGGCCGCACGTCACCGGTCCAGTTGTGAACCGGATTTCATTGCGACGCTAACGACGGGCTCAACGCAATGTCAAGCCAGCGTCTTGCGCGCGGACCGTCGCGCGGCGTGGCCAGCACGGGTCTCGACCGGGTCAACGCTATGCTCGACGTTCGAGGGCGTCGATCGAAAGGGGTCCCCTTGCCCCAGGTACCTACGTCCGAGCTCGTCGAGCACGAAGCGAGCACCACGCAGGCTTACGCGGAAGAGGGCGTCGTGCTGCGTCCCGCCGCCGACGGCAAGGGCGACGCGGTCTTGGCGACGCGCTCGTTCGCAGCCGGAGACACCGTCATGGTCGGCTTCCTGAGCGGGCCGTTGACCGCGAACGACTCGCACGCCACCCAAGTCGGTCCGAACCGCTGGGCACGCCACGGCGGCCTGGGCCCGAAGGTCAATCACTCGTGCGACCCCAATTGCGGGGTTCGCCTCAACGAGGTGCAGGCGTTCGACTTTGTCGCGCGCCGCCGCATCGACTCCGGACAAGAGTTGACGTTCGACTATGCGATGCGCAACTTCACGATCGATCACTTCCCATCCACGTGCTTGTGCGGTGCCGAGCAGTGCCGCGGCTCGGTCACAGGGTGGAAGGATCTGCCGGCCAGGCGCAAGGCCGACTACGGCGAGCTCGTCGCGCCGTACCTGCGCGCGATGGACGCTGACCTCGCGACGGCGATGCGCGAGACCGTCAGCTGACGTATGTCGCAGGACAGTCTCCGGTGTCCCCGCTTAGGATCGCCCGCATGACAATTCCTCGCTCCCGCTCACTCCTGGGCGTGCTCGCGCTGATCCTCGCGTGCGCCCTGACCGCAGCCCTCACCGCTTCCACCGTCGGCGCCGCTCCCGCACATACCGCGAGCGCCAGAGCCGCCAGACCGACGACCTGCGACATCTCGAACGTGGCGGACAGACTCGGCCCGACCTCCGTCACGTCGCTGAAGGTCACGCACCTGAGATGCGGCAGAGGTATCTCGGTCGTCAGAGCGTTCCACGCCTGCCGGCTCGCGAACGGCCCGAGCGGCCGCTGCGTGAGACTCGTCAACGGCTATGCCTGCGGAGAGATCCGCACCAACGGCCCGACGCAGTTCAGCGCCACCGTGACGTGTCGGAAGGACAGAGCGACCGTCGTGCACCGGTACACGCAGGCCACGGCGTAAAGCGCGAGCAGCGATGGAGTGAACGAAGCCCCGTGCCCGCGGGGCTTCGTTCAGAATCTTACCGTCAGAAATTCAGTGAGCTGTGTGTATGCTGGCGCGCTGTGGCGGGCACAGTCGATCCGGAAGCGTCGAGATGAGACGGCGCGCGGGCCTCGCGGCGTGTCTCGCGGCGGTGACGCTCCTGCTCGGCGCCGCGATCGGACAAGCCGCGCCCACACTCAGCATCACGGTCGGGCCTGACCCGGTCGAGACGATCACGACGCAGCTCGGCGTGACCGGCACGGCGGACAGCACCTCGAACGACGTCCAGCTCAAGGTGAAGCCTGCGGGCGGACCGGCCTGTGGCGCGAATCCTGCCGCAGACGAAGGCTCCCGCTACATCTTCAGCTCAACCCATGCCGGCCCGTTCGCTCAGAGCACGAACTGGACGCCCACCGCAGCCGGGTCGTATCTGGCCTGTGCCTGGATCGTCGACAACACCCAGGACGGCTCGCCGGTGATCGCCACCGCCTCGGTGACGGTCGCGGTGCGACAGCCGCACCTCGTGCTGTCGATCCTCGCTCCCACCCTGGTGTCGCCGGGCCGCACGTTCCAGATCGCGACGACCGCCCAGGCCGAGGCGAGGCGCTCGGTGTACGTGAGCGTCGTTCCCGACACCGGGCGCGGCTGCCCTGCCAACTTCGCCGCCGCCGACGCGGTGAGCGACGAGACGACCGTCGTCTACGGCTGGGACGTCACCGGAGGCCCGCTCACCGACACCCGGAACGTGACCCTGCAGACCGCTCGTCGCTACATCGTCTGCGCGTACTTCCACAACGAGAGCTCGTCTACGCCGCCGCAGGCGACGGCGACCGCGTCTCTGACCGTGGCGTCCCCTTGCCGTGTGCCGCGGCACGCCGCGGGCGCCTCGCCGAGAACGGTGAAGCGCCGCATCGTCGCGCTCGGCTGCGCAGTCGGCCAGATCCGCCACAAGCACAGCAGACGCTACGCGCGCGGAACGGTGATCGGACTCAACCCCGCCTCGGGCACGAAGCACGCGCCGGGCGCAGCAGTGCAGATCACGGTCTCCGACGGCCCGCCGCCACGTCGCCACAGAGCCCGTCGGGCCGACGGCGCCTGAGCGGCGAAGAGGATCGTCAGGGCTCGTGAGTTGTGCCGAGTCTGGCACACCTGGCACTCATATCGGCGAAGCGCTCTAGGCTGCCGCACATGAGGGATGCGACCTCGGGACTTGCCGATCGCGACGCTGGCGGGCGGTGAATGTGGGCGCCCCGCAGACGTGGTTCACCGTCGGCGCGATCCTGTTCATGGCCGCCGGTGGCGGGCACGCGCTCCTGGCGCTGATCGACACGGTCCGTCCCACGTGGTTCGCGCCGATCGACGACTCGGTGAGATCGGCGATGGACGGCACCGGCGTGCGGTTTCGGCGACCGTTCCCAGGCGACGAGGCGAAGCCGTCGATGTGGTCTGCCTGGCTCGGCTTCAACATCAGCCAGGGTCTCGGCGCTTTCACCTTCGGGCTGTTCTGCCTGGTGATCGGCAGCTACGACTTCCAGCTCGTCACGCGTATCGATGCGATTCAGCCGCTCACGATCGCCGTCTCGGCCGCCTACTTCGCCATCGCGCTGCGCTACTGGTTCTACGGGGTGATGCTCCTCATGGGTGCCGCCACGGCGTGCTTCACGATCGCCGCCGTGCTGTCGGCATGAGCGCGCCCCTCCCGACGCCGATCTCGCGCATCGCGGCTGATCTTGCAGGGCTTCCAGGCGTGCTTGCGGTGATGCTCGGCGGTTCGCGCGCCACGGCGACGCATCGGCCGGACAGCGACTGGGATCTCGGCGTCTACTACCGGGGCTCGCAACGGCCGCTCGATCCGGCTGATCTCCGTCGGCTCGGGTACGTGGGCTACGTGTCTGAGCTCGGCGAGTGGGGTCCGATCGTCAATGGGGGCGCATGGCTTACCGTCGCGAGCACGCCGGTGGACGTCCTCTACCGTGACCTCGACACCGTAGAGGGCTGGCTTCAGGATGCACAGGACGGCCGTTTCGAGGTGCTCTCGCAGAACGGGTATGTCGCGGGCGCTCCGACGTATGTGCCCGTCGGAGAGCTTGCGCTCGCTCGGCCGATTAGCGGCAGCGTGCCCCGATCTTCCTTCCCCGACCGGCTCGCGGAGACGGCCCCCGAGCGATGGAAGGGCCGAGCGAGCGTCTCGCTGGTGTTCGCCCGGGGCTACGCCCGCGCAGGAGATGGGGTCTGCTGCACCGGCATGCTCTCCAACGCGGTCTTGTGCGTCGCCCACGCACGCCTCGCGGAGCGCCGCGAATGGGTACTCAACGAGAAACGCCTGGTGGCGCGTGCCGCTCTCGACGACGCACACGCTCTCCTGGCACGGACCGGCGAAACAGCATCCGCGCTCGAGGCGACCGTCGTCAACGTCAGCGACCTCTTGCACGTGCCGCCGCTGACGATCCGCTGAAACGCGGGCGGTAGGCGTTTGACCAATACCGGCCGTTCGTCAAGACTCGCACCGGTGAATCGCGATTTCGATCTCGTGGTCTATGGCGCGACCGGTTACTCGGGGCGGCAGGCCGTCGCCTATCTCGCGCGCCGCGCAGCGGAGCTTGATCTCAGGTGGGCCATCTGCGGACGTGACGAGGCAGCTCTGAACGCGCTCGCGGACGGGCCGCCGGCGCGGCCTGAGGTTCTCGTCGCCGACGCTCGCGACGCCGCAGCGCTCGCACGGGTCGCAGCGCGCACGGCGGCCGTGGCGAGCTTCATCGGGCCGTTCGGTCCGCTGGGCGACCTGCTGCCGGGGGTATGCGTCGAGCAGGGAACGCACTATGCGGACCTGTGCGGCGAGCAGGACGTCATCGCCGCGCGCATCGCCAGACTGCACGAGCCCGCGCAGGCTGCGCAGGTGAAGCTGATTCCCGCGTGTGGATACGAGTCCGTCCCCTGCGACCTCGCGGTGCTGGCGCTCGATCGCGCCTTCGAGGACGCCGACGGGTCGCGCGTGGCGCAGGCCGACACGGAGGTGACGTTCGTGTTCCGACGACGGTCGCTGCGCGGTGGCTTCGGCACCAGCGGAGGGACGTTCGCAACTGTCATCCGGTCTGCCACGGAGGTCGCGCACCTCACCGATCCCTTCGGCCTCACGGACGGCGCGCCCGTGGCACCGGACGTCCGAGCCGCGAACACCGCCGACCTGTCCGCACGACGGACGCCAAGGGGGACGTGGCTGGCGCCGACGCTTCCCGACCCGTTCCTCAACGCTGCCATGATCCAGCGCACGAACATCCTGCTCAAGGAAGGAGCGCAGGGCGGCTACGCGCCCGGCTTCGTGTACCGCGAGGCGATGAACGTTTCGGCCACGGTCGGATTGCGGCCCGTGGCGCCGCTTGCCGCTCGCCGCATCAGCGCCCTCATGCGGCGTATCGCTGCAATCTCAGCGGGCCGGCGCGATCTCGGGGACCGCTTCGCTCTGCACGCGCTGCGATTCCTCTCCCCCGGCGCGGGCGGCGGTCCGTCGCCGGAGACGCTCGACGACGTCGACTACCGCCTCGACGTCCACGCCCGCTCCACGAGTGGGCGGCACGCGAGTGCCACGCTCCACGGCCGCGGCAATCCCGGGTACCGCTCGTCGCCGAACATCCTCGCCGAGGCCGCGATCGCGATGGCTCGCGATGACGACCTTCCGGCCCGCTACGGAGTCCTCACTCCCGCGAGCGCCCTCGGGCTCGCGTTCGTCAAGCGGTTCCCGCCGGCAGGGCTGCAACTCGACGTTCGCGCGTGACCACCGGTGCCGGCGCAGGTCGCCCCTCGCCGCCGGGTTAGCGCTTCTGCGTCTCGCAGCCCTTCAGCATGTCGGTCGTGTCGGCGCTGGCCGGCCCGCTGCTGACCAAGACGACCGAGACGGTGCAGAAGCTCGTCGCCACCTTCCCCACCAAGACGAGCATCTCGTTCTCGATCGACCGCGAGAAGCTCGCCCAGGCCACGCTCAGATCACACGGCATCGAGCCGTGCGAATACCCCGGACCCGGCGACGCCTGACCTATGAAGCGGGTGCGTCAGGGCTCGTCGCCGAGCGATTCGAGCAGGCGCACATCGGCGAGATCCTGCGGCCGGCCAGCCGCGCGCTTCATCTTCAGCAGATCGTCGCGATGGGCGATCGGGACCGTCACGCCGCCGAGCGAGACCTCGTGCGCGCGGGCCCGCATCGCCGCGAACGAGCCCAGGTGAGCCGGCAGCGTGAGCACGTCGAGCGGACCGTGAACGGTGATCAAGTGCCATTGGTCCCCTGACGCAAGCAACGCCGCCGAGGGAACCGCCTTCGAGGCCTCGCCGTTGGGACCCAAGATGCGCGCATCGAGTTCAGTGAGAGCCTCAGCCAGGCGTGCCGCGTTCTCGCTTGATGCGGCGATCGCCACGTCGAGATCCTGCGTCATGCGCTGACCGCCGTAAGCCTGGATCGCGACGCCGCCAATCGTCACGTACTCGACCTCGTGCCGCGCCAGCGCCCGGAACATCTCCCGAGCCTCGAAGCCGCCTCCGCTCATCAAGGGCTCGGATCGGAACGTCTGAGAGCGTCGGCAAGCCCCGACCGCAGCTCAGCCGCAAGCGAGTTCCAGCTCAGCGCCACTTCCAAGCGCTCAGCCATCGGACGACGACGAGCAGCAAGCACAGCCGCCGGATTGGCGAACGGGTCACGGACCTCATCAAGGTCCGACTGCTCCACGGGGCGATCTCCAGCCGTCATCGCTGGCTCAGCGTACCGAGCAGTGAGGAGGTCGCGGAGTCCGCGAACGACGATCCAACTCCCCGTTTCCGAGAATTTGTGCCGAGGTTGTGCCGACGAACTGCCCCGAGAAGCACGAAAGCCCCGCAGCGGCGGGGCCTTCGGAAGGTGGGCGATACTGGGCTCGAACCAGTGACCTCCGCCTTGTCGAGGCGGCGCTCTCCCAGCTGAGCTAATCGCCCTGGGAGAGGCAAGCCTAGCAACGCGCGGGCGGCGATGGCGACGTGGTGGTGGCGGGCGCCGGGAGCCGGTGGTCGACTAGGCTATGGGCGTCTAGGGCGACGTGGCGGAGTGGCTACGCAGCGGCCTGCAAAGCCGTGTACACCGGTTCGATTCCGGTCGTCGCCTCTCACCGTCTGGACCGGCTTGCGCCTCTTCTCCCGGACCTTGCGGTCGTCCGTCTGGATCTTCTGGCGCGTCTGACACCCGACGTCGTCCTCGTCCGTCTCGCCCCGGCAGCCGCCGTGCGATGCGCTGCCGGACCGTCGATCTCCGACACCGGGACCTCGTCGTGGGCGACGTCGGTCGCAAGCTGCGGGATCAGGTCGCCGAGGTAGGACGCCATGCGCTCCTCCTCGCGCAGGATCTCTCTCGCAAGCTTCGCAGTCTCCCTGTCGCCGACGGCGGTCGCGAGTCCGTCGAGCAGCCGGTAGGTGGCGATCTCCTGCGCCTCGTCGCGGAACTCCGCCCGCGCGTTCTCCAGCATCAGCTCCTGTTCTCCCGTGCGCCGGACTGCGTGCAGCGAGTGCTGGACCGCTGCAGTCGCGCGCTGCACCACGCCCTGCGCCGACTCGAGCCGATCGGTGAGCCCCTCCGGCCCCGGGATCGACGCCGTCTCAGGCGTGCCGCCGAGCCGCTCGATGCGGCGCCCGACCTTTGTCGCGTGCGCCTTCGTCTCTCTGAGGTGGTCGCGCAGCCGCTGCGCGTACTCGGGCCGCGTCGTCGCCTCCACGTGGGCCGTCAGGGCGAGCTCGAGCCGCCGCTCGTTCGCGTACGCCTCGTTGAGGTAGTGCACGACGGTGCTGTCCCGCTTCGTCATCTCGGTCACGGCGCTCCCTTCGAGCGGTGGTCAGGTCTTTCGTGGAAGCCGGCGAGCGGTCAACGCCGACAGCAGTACCTCGATCGGCGAGTCGCGACGCGCCGTGTCGGCCTGCGCCCGCAGTGCGCTCACGTCACTCTCCAACTCGTACAGTCGGCGTCCAGCACGCGCAGCTTGCTGCGCGCCCGCCCGCACTTCGCGCGAGCTTGGCAGCGGCCGCCGAGCATGTGCGGTCGTCGATGCGTGCGCAGCCGTGTCCCGACGGCGGTGCCCACCGCCCGTCCACCGACCGCCGCGCCAGCCGCCGCCGCGGGACCCTTCGCCCGGCGGGCAGCACCCGAAAGTGCGCGCTCGACGCTTCCGCGGGAACGCCGCTCGCTGCGTCGTCTTCCGCCGCTTGCAGATCTCGTGGCCGACATCGTCAGGACAGCGCTTTGCCGACCTTCTGCGCCTGGGCTCTGGCCTTGCCGACCTCGTCGACCATGCGCTCGAGCTGCTTGCCGGCCTTGCGAACCTCCTGCGCCAGTGGCCGCAGTCCGATGCCGTCGCGGGATACCGGGATGCCAAGCACCTTCCTGCGCGGCCGCAGCACACGCTTGCCGAGCACGATGCCGCCGATCGCCCCGGCTGCGGCCGCGCTGCCCGCGATCAGCGGACCGCGCGCCTTCGTCGCGGCGGAGCCGATCGAGTCGGTCAGCGATTCGAGCGCGCCGTGATGGCCGTTGCTCGAGCCGGAGCCGTTCGTCGAAGCTCTGCTCGCCACCGGTCTGCTCGCCGTCGATCTGCGCGCGGCGCTCGCGGTGCGCGATCTCGTGCGGGTGGACGCTGCTCTTCTCGCAGCCGCGGAGCGTGAGCGGGTGCTCGGTCTTCTGCTCCGACCGGCTCTCGAGCTTGCACGGGAACGTGGCGTCGAGTCCGCCATGGTCTCCCCTCCAGGTATCGGGTAGACCCGGTGCTACCCGGAAACCCTAGGAATAACCGAACTCGGCCGGCTGCCGCTCGCGAGAGCGACTCACACCCGGCGGGCCGGCAACGACTCGCGCAGCACCGCCAGCAAGGTGGCGAGCAGCAACGCCGCCAACGCGGCAACGCACGCGCACGCGGCGACGAATGCGGCGTTCAACGTCGTCAGCTCGATCGCTCCGATCCGGCTCCCGCTGACGATCACAACCGCAACGACCCACCCAACCACGAGCGCGATCGCCGCCAGCAGCACATAACCCTCGAGGTCCGGCCTGCGCGCCCAGGTCGAGCGCGCAGCATCTGGCGGCTCGCCGCCGCGCTCGTCCCCGAATGCGTCGCGATCCACCAGGGCCACCGCCAGCACAACCGCAGCTGCCCAGCCGGTGACGACGAGCATCGCCCCGGCGACATCGCTCGGACGGTGCCAACCCGCGGCGATTGTCGCGATCCCGATCGCCGTGCCATACAGCAGGGCACCGGCCGCGACCGCGCGGCGCCAGCGGGGCGGAGCCGCAAGCGTGGCCGCGATCCCGACCGCAAACGCCGTCGTCGTGTGCCCGCTCGGGAAGCTGTTGTGGTCGATCGGCGTGAGCACGAGCTCGGGTCGCACGAGCACGAGGTGCTTCAGCACCTCGGTGAGCATCAACGCTCCGAGCACGACGACGACTGCGACGACTGCAAGCGCCACCCGCCGGCGCAGCAGCGCCTGCCCCGCGAGCACCACGAGCACCAATGCGAGCGAGCCGACGCTGATCGTCGTCAGCAGCTGGTTCGCCGCATCGCGAGCCCGAACGGAGGCGAGCCGACCGTGCAGCGCAGCCTCATCGATCCGCTGTCCGGTGTGGGTGCGCACGAACACGACGTACGCGACCACCAGCGCGATCGCGCAGCCGACCGTCAGCACGGCGAGCGGCAGCGGGCGAAGCGGACGCGCGGGCACTCCGGCGCGACGGTAGCAGCCGCCGGCGGCGGCCTGTCACCCGCGGTTCAGCCGGCGGCGGGGACGGTCGCCGAGACGATCCACGTCGAGGCGGGCGCGACGACCTTGCCGTCGGGCCCTGCGTACTCGGCCAGCCCGTCGCGCAGCGCCGCGTTCACCTCGCCGTGCAGATGCGCAGCACGCTCCCCCGCGAGGCGCAGGATCTCCCCAGCGGGTCCAAGGTTCATGACCAGATCGAGCGCCTCGTCGACGTCGTTGCCGATCAGAATTGGAATCTCACAGCGCTGCAGCGCGACGTCGGCGAAGCCGGCGCTCAGGAGGACCTCGCTCGTCGTGTCGGCGTCTGCCATCGAGAACGGGCCGGGCCCGCAGGTCGGCTCGTCGTACTCCTCGGGCCGCTCGACGATCCCCTCGACGATCGTCTGCGCGCGGTAGAGCCAGTCGTTGTCGATCCGCCGCCGCCACACGACCATCACCAGCTTGCCGCCGGGAACGAGCGCCTCGCGCACGTTACGCAGCGCCCACACCGGGTTGGCGAAGAACATCGTCCCCATCCGCGAGAAGGCCTGGTCGAAGCGCTCCTCGAACCGCGTCGTCTCGATGTCCGCGACGCCGAAGCGGGCGTTTGCGACGCCAGCCTCTGCCGCCTCCGCTCTTGCCGCCTCGATGAAGCGCGCAGCCGCGTCGACGCCAACCGCCTCGCCCTCCGGCCCGACCAGCTCGGCGATGCGCTGGGTTGTGTCCCCGAAGCCGCAGCCGACGTCGAGCACGCGCTGCCCCGGCTTGGGCGGGTACAGCTCGAGCGCCTTCTCGCCGTGGGCACCAAGCCCAGTCGTGACGATGTGCCGGAAGCGCAGGAACCGGTCGAACAGCGGCCCGTCCCACGCCTGGATCGCCTCGGCGTTGGCGCCGGTCCCCCATTTGGTCTCAGCGGCGGTCATCGTCGTCTCGCCTTCCTCGTCGTGGCCCTAAGGGCGAGCATACGCCCGCCATCCCAGCCTCACAACGACGAAGGCCCGCCGAGGCGGGCCTTCGGATCAAGCGGATGAAGAGACTCGAACTCTCGACCTTCTGCATGGCAAGCAGACGCTCTAGCCAACTGAGCTACATCCGCATGAAGGCGGGAGTATAGCTTGCCCGGGCGTCTGCTTGGCGCGTCACAGCCCGCGGGCGTTCAGTCGCTGCTGACTGCACGCAACGGCCGCGGGCGTCGCGAGGAGCGGCGGCCGAGCCGCTGGTCCTCGACCTTCGCGTCGCGGGCCGGGTCGTGCTCCGGCACGCCCTCGGCGTCGAACAACATCAGCACGGCTGCGCTGCGTCTGATCGCCGCCTCGGCGTCCTCGCCGGACGTCTTGACGCGCTCGAGGCTCTCGTCCTGCAACTCGTCAACACGTTCCATCAATCTCGCGAGCTCGCCGGCGAGCTGCTTCCAGCCCTGCTCGTCGAGCGCCACGACAGTTCGGCTGAGGTGCGCGTCGCCGCGGTCGAACCCGCCCTGCGCCGCAGCCGTGTTGATGAATCCGGTGATCTGCTGCAACGAGGCACCGACCATCGCGCGCTTGACGATCGACGGCGTCTCCGCCCAGCCCTCGTCGGTGACGTGCGGGCGCGCCTTCGCGCGGTAGTGGTGCTCTATCGCGCCGCGGCGCGGGGTGCGCTTGACGAGCTCGAGGAATCCGAGCGCGTGAAGGCGACGCACGTGGTAGCTCATGACGCCGAGCGAAACGCCGAGCTCATCGGCCATCTCGTTAGGGCTTGCCATGTCGCGCGTCTCGAGAATCGAGAGGATCCGTACGCGCAGGGGATGCGCGAGGGCCTTGATGAGCCGCGGATCATTGATGTCGCTATAAGGCTTCATACAGGGGCGTCCAATGCCTTGCGCAACCGTCCACGAAGCCGATGAAGTCGGATCTTGACGGTTCCTTCCGGGATTCCGAGCATGCGAGCCACCTCCGGCTGGGTCAGATCGCGCTCATAGCGTAGTGCAAGCAGCTGTCGATCGGCAACGCTCAAGCAGCCGACGACTTGTTCGACCTCCATGCGGAGCAACATGCCCTCCTGCTGCTGAACTGCCTCGTCGTCCGCAACCGTCGCCAGCAGCGTTTCATCGTCGAGGAACTCGAACTCGGAGCGGCGTCTCCGGCGCTCGAGCAGACGCAGCGCCTCGTTGCGCGCAATTTGGCGCATCCACGGCATGCGGTCGTCGCCCTGGCAGGTGCCGCGACGCCGCCACGCGCGCACGAGCGCCTCCTGCACGACTTCGTCCACGTCATGGGCAGCGCCGAGATAGCGCCGGGCCTCGCGAACCGCGACGCCACGCATCAGCTGCCAGTTCCAATCGCCGCTCGGCGGATGCGAGCGGTCCCCCTCACCAGCTCCAACCACATGCGCAGCATCGCCTAGGTTGCGTAGAAGTTCACGAAGTATGTGAAACGTTCGTGAGCGTTCTGCGGGTCTTGGTGGTCATGGCGACTATGACCGCGACTCCGGCGCTGCTCGCATACGAGCAACTCGCGCCCGTCTACGACGACTTCACCGAGGGCTACGACCACGACGCGTGGATCGCTGCGCTCGAGCAGATTGCCCGTAACCACGGGGCAAATGGCCCGCGCGTGCTCGACGTGGCGTGCGGCACCGGCAAGAGCTTCGCGCCGTTGCTCGAGCGCGGCTACGACGTGTGGGCGTGCGACATCTCCCCCGCGATGATCGAGCGCGCCCGCCGGTGCGCTGACATCGACCCCGACCGGGTGCTCGTCGCCGACATGCGCGCGTTGCCCGAACTTGGCGCGTTCGAACTCGTCACGTGCCTCGACGACGCCGTCAACTACCTGCTCGACGCGGAGGACCTGGTCGCCGCGTTCGCCAGCGTGGCGCGCCTGCTTGCCCCGGACGGGATTTACCTGTTCGACACGAACACGCTTGCGACGTATCGCGCCGGCTTCGCCGCCAACGCGACGTTCGAGCGACCACTCGCCGCCGCCGTCTGGCGCGGCGAGACGACAGAGCCGATTCGCGCGGGCGCGTTGTGCTCAGCCGCGATCGAGCTCGCGAGCGACGACGGAGGCGCGATCAGCCGCCACGTCCAGCGCCACCACCCAGAGCCCACGATTCGCCATGCCTTGACGTCAGCGGGACTCGCGTGCCGAGCCGTGCTGGGCCAGTCAACCGGAGGTGTCCTGCACGAGGACGCCGACGAGGACACCCACACGAAGCTCGTCTACGTCGCGGGACACGCCGCCTGACGCACCATCGCGATCTCGGAGAGGAGGTGAACACACAATGACCATCATCCGGCCCATCATTCGCCCGTCGATCATCCGCCCGTAGTGCCGTCGCCTGTTCGCGGGCGTCGCCGGCCTCCCGCAGTGCCGGCGACGCCCGCGCGAAGCGGCGTGATGAAAACTCGATGCGATCGATTCGCCAGGAACGGGTACGTGGACGACAGCGTGTCCACGAACGATCACAACCGTCCGACTGAGCACTTTGTCTATGTGCTCGATCACGACGCCGGACTGCGCAGTGTCCTGCCGGAGCCCGAACGGGCCCGCGCGCGCCAGCATGCGGTCGCCGGCGTACTCGAACTTCCGACCGGTGACTGGTATCCGGAGACCGACGAGGCCGCGGCCGTGGAGCTCGGCCTGCTCGTGATCGAGGGCCTGATGATCCGCGACGTGACCGTCGCCGACGCCCGCTGCGGCGAGCTGATCGGGCCCGGGACGCTGCTGCGCCCCAACGACAACCGCGGCACCGACGCACCGATGCAGCACGAGGTCGGCTGGCGGATCGTCGAGCCGACGCGGCTCGCGATGCTCGATCGCCGGTTCCTGCGCGTCGCCGCGCACTGGCCACCGCTCGTAACCGCGCTCGTCGCACGCGCGACCGAGCGCGCTCACAACCTTGGCGTGATGGTCAGCATCCACAGCCTCAAGCGCGTCGACACACGCCTGTTGGCGTTCTTCTGGCATCTCGCCGACCGCTTCGGCAAGGTCACGGCAGACGGCGTGATGATCCCGCTCCCACTCACCCACCGCCAGCTCGCGCTGCTGGTCGGCGCACAACGGCCGTCCGTTACGTCAGCGCTCGGCACCCTTGCGGAACGCGACCTGCTGCGACGCGACGAGCGCGGGAACTGGCTGCTGTCCGTTGCCGACCGCCCCGACGAGGTCGCCCTCGGAGCGGACGACCTCGTGGGCGCGGGCAATGGGACCTAGCGGCTGACGAGCGACGGTGCGTCGGCCGGCGCTACGGGCACCGGAACCCGTGGAGACCGCTTGACCGGCGCACGGCCCATTTCAAGCAACTCGTCAATAAGGTCAAGGGCAGCCGCGTGCGTGCGCTCGCCGTGCCGGCGAATCGCGCGTGCCGCGTAGGTGCCCGCCGCGTCGAGCCCGAGGCGACGGTCCACCGGGCCGGATCCGCCGCGTGCCATCCAGCGCAGCGGCCGCGGACGTTGACGGCGCATCGTGTCCGCCCACTCCAGGCAGCGGCGCTCACGTGTGTGCTCGATCTCAGAGGTCGTGCGGGACCCCACAACCTCGGCCGCGTAGCGGTAGAGGTCCTGGCGCCGCTCATCATCCACGCGATCGTTGTACGCGCGCATGAAGCCGGCGATCACCGGACAGACCGTCGCCGGTCGGTCGCTGAACGGCTCGCCCGCGAGCATCGAGGCGAGCTCCATGACGCAGGCTCCTTCGCTGGGAGATGCATGCTTGCCCTTGCTGAGGCGAATCGTCTGGTGGCTTGCCTGTGCCACCCCGCGCTGCTCGGCCATCGGCCACCCCTTTCGTCGAGCGCAAGACGGGGTATCCCCGAAGCGGGGCAAGGTCAATCGGCGCGCGGTGCGCGCGAGGGGCGCGCGTCATCGCGCGAACCGACGAGACGGCGCGAGCCGCGCCCTTCGGCGACGCTTCAGCTGCGAGCGTCGAGCGCCGCGTTCACGAGCGCGTCCGCCGCCGCGTTCTGCGCGCGCGGGACCGTCCGCACCCGCCAGCGAGCGAAGCCGCCCAGCGCCTGCAATGCCTCTGCATGCAGCGGCTTGAGTCCGGCGTGCTTGACCTTGTACTGCCCGTTGATCTGCTTCGCGACGAGTTCGGAGTCGCCCACGACCTCGACCTCCTCGGCCCCGAGCGCACGTGCGCGCTCGAGCCCGCGCAGCAGCGCACGGTACTCCGCGACGTTGTTCGTCGTCTCGCCGATCGGCTCACCGAGCTGCTCCACCACGCCGCTGTCGGGATCGGAGACGACGACGCCGATCGCCGCGGGGCCAGGGTTCCCCCGTGCCCCGCCGTCGACATGGACGACGAGCTTCATCGCGCCCGCCGCGTCACGCGTCCGCGAGCGTCTGCGGCTGGCGATTGGTGTAGGACCGCTGCCGACGGTCGCGCACCTCGCGCTTGCCGCCGCCCGTCTCGCCGCGAGTCCGTCGCTCGCCCTTGCGGCGATCGACGATGACGGTCACGTTCGTATCGTCGGCGTAGTACGCGGTGAGCTTGTCGTACAGCTCGTCCGCGAGCGCAGCCGGTACCACGCAATAGATCAATGGCCAGCCCTCATGGGCGGGCCATGCTAGCGATCAAGCCGGCGTGAGCGTCCCGTACTCGTCCGCGGCGGCGTTCGGCTCGACGCGGTCCTCGACGGGAATCTCGCTCAGCTCGTAGCCCTGCCCGGCGAGCCGCACGGCTGCCCCACCGTCGGACAGCTCGACCTCGTAGCGGTACCAGCACAGCTCCCACGAGACGACGATCGTGATCAGGGAGCCCTGCTCTTCGGCCGGCCGCACGACCACGACCGGGGCACCGAGGGACCGGGCAACGCCAGCCACGGTGCGCGGGTGCTCGCTGCGGTTGAACCGCTCGATTGCGCTGACGCTGCGCTGCTCGGCGCTCGTCGGCACGGCGCGCACCTGCCGTGGTTCGGCGGGCGGCTGCGGCTGCTGGTCGTGCTCGTCGGCACCGTCGTGCCAGCCGTTGCTCGTCCCGTTCGAGCCAGGGCGCGACGGTGGCGGCGGCGCGTCATCGGCGGCTCGCCCGGAGCCGGCGCGACGCAGGCGACCGAACAGCGAGCGGCGGCGCTCGCCGCCAAGGCTGCGTGTCGTGCGTTCGAGCGCAACGCCCTCGCGGACCCAGCCCTCATGCACGGCGCGTGCGCTGCACAGCTCGCAGACCTGACGGCGGCTGCCGCCGGCGAGGTACGTCTCAGAGTGCTCGCCGCGCAGCAGCGTGCGGCCACAGACGTCGCACGTCACCTGGACGTTGGAGGTGCGGATGTCCTTCGTCGTCATGAGGGTCGTCGAGGCTAGCAGTCACCTGCAGCCCGGCGACCCCCGCTCGCACTACCCGCTGACAGCCTCCGCTTCGCCGCGGACCTGCGCCACGACCTTCTCGACGAGGTGGCCAGGAACCTCCTCGTAGCGCGCCAGCTCCATCGTGAATTCGCCCTGGCCGCCGGTGATCGCGCGCAGGTCGGGCGCGTAGCTGAGCATCTCGGCCATCGGCACCTCGGCGCGCACCTCCGTCATGCCGCCGGCCGGTTCCATCCCGAGAGGACGGCCACGACGGCTGTTGAGGTCGCCGATCACGTCGCCGACCGCATCCTCGGGCACGGCGACGGCGACCTGCATGATCGGCTCCAGCAGCACGGGGCTGGCGGCGGCGAGCCCGTCGCGCATGGCGAGCATGCCGGCCGTCTTGAATGCCATCTCGGAGGAGTCGACGGAGTGGTAGGAGCCGTCATAGAGCCGCACGCGCACGTCCTTGACGGGGTAGCCCGCCACGGCACCGCGCTGCATCGCCTCCAGCACGCCCTTCTCGACTGCCGGAATGAAGCTGCCGGGGATCGAGCCGCCTCTGATCGCATTGACGAACTCGAAGCCCGTGCCGGGCGGCAGCGGTTCGACTTCGATGTGACAGTCACCGAACTGTCCGCGCCCGCCGCTCTGCTTCTTGTGGCGACCGTGCGCTCTCGCGCTCCCACGGATCGTCTCCTGGTAGGGCACGCGCGGCGGATGCAGTTCGACCTCGGCGCCGAAGCGCTCACGCAGCCGCGCTATGACGACCTCGACGTGGATCTGCGACAGGCCCGCGACAATCTGCTCGCCGGTCTGGTCATCGCGGTGCAGGTCAATCGTCGGATCCTCCTCCTGCAGGCGTCGGAGGGCGGTGAAGACCTTGTCCTCGTCGCCCTTCGTCTTCGGCTCGATCGCGAACGCCATCACCGGCGCGGGCAACGGGATCGACGGCATCTCGATCGGCTCGTCGCGCGCCGCGAGCCAGTCGCCGGCGCGCGTCTCCTTGAGCTTCGCGACCGCGCCGATGTCACCGGGCCCGAACTCGTCGACATGCTGCGTCTCGCGCCCATGGAAGGCGATCAGCTGGCCGATCCGCTCCTTCGAATGGGCACGCGTGTTGAGCACGTGGCTGTCGTGTCTCATCGTGCCCTGATAGACGCGGAAGATGTTGATACGCCCCGCGAACGGGTCGGCGCGCGTCTTGAAGATATAGGCGTAGAGATCGGCGTCATCGACCGCCTCCAGCGTCATGCCCGCCACCTCCAAGCCGCCATGCTTCACCGGCGAGGGCAGGTCCTCCACGACTGCGTCGAGCAGGCGGTTCGTCGCGAGGTTGCGCGTCGCGACGCCGCACGTCACGGGGAACAGCGCCCCGTGGTTCGTGCCCTCCTTGAGCGCGCCGACGATCTCGTCATGCGAGATCTCCTCGCCCTCCAGGTAGCGCTCCATCAGGGCGTCCGAGTTCTCCGCGACCTCATCCATCAGTCTCTCGCGGTATTCCTGCGCCTGGTCGACGAGCTCCTCCGGGATCGGTATCTCTCTGCAGTTGTCGCGTCCGTCGCCGTCGTAGGAGTAGGCCTTCATGTCGACAAGATCGATCACGCCGGTGACGTCCTGCTCGGAGCCGATCGGGATCTCCGTCGCGACGACGTGCGGCCCAAAGGCGGCCTTCAGGCCCTCGAGCGTGCGGAAGAAGTCGGCCCGCTCGCGGTCGAGCATGTTCACGAACAGCAGCCGCGCGAGGTCCAGCTCGGCCGCACGCTGCCACAGTCGCGTCGTCGAGACCTCAACTCCCATCACGGCGTTGACGACGAAGATCGCCGACTCGCACACGCGCAGTGCACCGAGCGCGTCGGCCACAAAGCTCGGCTCGCCGGGCGTGTCGAGCAGATTGACCCTGCGTTCCTGCCACTCGAACGACGTCAGCGCGGCCGAGATTGACATCTGGCGCGCCTTCTCATCCGCGTCCGCGTCGGAGACTGTCGTCCCCTCCGTCACGCGTCCGAGGCGGCTGACGGCTCCGGCCGTGTAGAGCAGCGCCTCGTGCAGCGAGGTCTTCCCGCTGCCGCGGTGTCCGACGAGGGCGACGTTGCGAATCCGGTCGGCGGACGTGTGCATGCCGGGTCTCCTCTCGGTGAGCTGGAGATCCGACCATACCCCGCACGCATGGTTCGCGGGCGGGAATTTCCGCGCTAGCGCAGGTCCGAGTCGCCGTTCTCGCCGAGGCGCGAGCGCAGGCGCAAGACGGCCTTCGTATGCAGCTGCGAGATGCGCGACTCGGTCACGCCGAGCACTTCGCCGATCTCGCGCAGCGTCAGGTTCTCGTAGTAGTAGAGCGCGATCACGAGCTTCTCGCGTTCGGGCAGCCGTGCGATCGCTTCCGCGACGCGGTCCTTCAGCTCGCTCGCGTCGACGAGCTTTTCGGGATCGGGCGCATCCGGGTCGTGGATCGTGTCGAGCAGCGAGATCTGGTCGCCACTGGAGTCCGAGACCGTCCACAGCTCGTCGAGCGCGGCGATCGTCGAGTTCGAGATCTGGATGAGCGCGTCCTGGAACTCGTCCATCGACATGTCGAGCTCGTTCGCCATCTCCTCGTCCGTCGGCGCGCGCTGCAGCTTGTGTTCGAGCTTCGCGTTCGCGCGCTCTATCTCACGCGCACGAGCGCGCACGCTGCGCGGGACCCAGTCGAGCGAACGCAGCTCGTCGATGATCGCGCCACGGACACGCGGGATCGCGTACGTCTCGAACTTGATCTCGCGGCCGAGGTCGAAACGCTCGATCGCCGAGATCAGCCCGATCAGGCCGTAGGAGATCAGGTCTGCTTCCTCGACATGAGCAGGCAAACCCGAGGCCATGCGGCCAGCGACGTACTTCACCAGGGGGGAATAGGCGACCACCAGCCGCTCACGGGCCCGTCCGTCACCGCTCGCCTTGTAGCGGCGCCAGAGGTCCTTGAGCTCGATCGCTTTGACGTTGGTTTCCAGCGCCGCCTCCCTAGGCCCGCGGATGGCTGCGTGCGTAGGCCGATCTCAACCGCGCGGACTCTACCCGAGTGTAGACCTGCGTCGTAGAGATCGAGGCGTGGCCGAGCAGCTCTTGGATCGAGCGCAGGTCGGCACCGCCGTCCAGCAAGTGTGTCGCGAAGGAGTGCCGCAGCGCATGGGGCGAGGCCCCAGCGACGCCCACAGCCTGGCGGGCCCATACGCGCAACCGGCGTCGGATGTCTGACGTCGACAGGCGCCGGCCCGACTTCGAGATGAACAGCGCCTGTGTCGCATCGGCCGTCAGCAGCGCTGGCCGGCCGCGCGTCAGATAGCGGTGGATCGCCCGCAGTGCGGGCTCTCCGGTGGGGACAAAGCGCGTCTTGTCGCCCTTCCCCTCCACGCGCACCTGCTCGCTGTCGAAGTCGATCGCACCCAGGTCGAGGTTCACGAGCTCCTCCGCGCGCAGGCCAGACGCGTAGGCCAGCTCGAACAACGCGCGATCGCGCAATGCGAGCGCCGTGTCCGCCGGAATGCGGTCCAGCAGCGCGGCCACCTCAGCCGCCTTCAGGACACGCGGAAGCCGTTCGCCTCGACGCGGCGCGGACAGCAGGTCGGCGGGGTTCTGCTCCAGCAGCCCGTGCTCGACAAGGGTGCGGAACAGCGCGCGCATCGACGCGAGCTTGCGCGCGACGGTGCTCGGTGCCTGCCCGGCCTCCGTGAGCCCAGCGGCGTAGCGCCGCAGCAGGCGTGGCGTGATCGCCTCCGGCGCGAGGCGCTGGGCACTCGCCCAGAGCACGAACTGCCGCGCGTCGACGGCGTACGCGTGCCGCGTCTTCTCCGCAGCGCCGCGACGGCGCAGGTCCTGCTCCAGCAACGCGAGTGCGCGGCGCCAGCCGTCCTGACGCGGCTGCTCGTCGCTAGTCTGGCCCGCTGTGGCCGTCTTCTTCATCGACACAGACACGGGTCAGGTCGCGACGCGACGGCAGCTGATCGAGACGGGCATGGTGCCCGCGGCCGAGGAGCCCGCGCGCCCATGGCTGCGGATCCAGGGCAGCGACGATGCGACCACCATGTGGTACGCGGTGCTGCGAAAGCGGGAGCGGGGCATCTTCATCGGTGCACTCGCTATTCGCCACGGCGAGCACCATGCCTCTTTGCTGCAAGGCGGCTGGGAGGAGATCCCGCTCGAAGAGTTGCGGCGGGGGCCAGCGACTCAGGCGATGTAGACGGTCGTCCCGATCGGCGTGCGGTCGTAGAGATCAATCACGTCAGGGATCGCCATGCGAACGCAGCCGTGAGAGGCGGCGCTGCCGAGCGAGCCAATGTCGGTGGTGCCGTGGATCCCCGCCCCCGCGTAGATGCCCATCCAGCGAGCCTTGATCGGATTCGAGGGGCCGGGCGGGATCACCTGGCCTGCCAGGTCGCCGGCCCAGGCGCTGTTCGGCACGGACCAGACCGGATCGACCTGCTTGTCGTTGATCGTGTAGACGCCGGACGGCGTCTCGAGCCCGGCCATCCCGACGGCGATCGTGTACGTCTTCTCGAGCTTGAGGTGCTTCCACAGGCGCAGGCGGAAGTTCGCGCGGTCGACGGTGATGACGACGGGGTACTTCGCGGCCAGCTCCGCAGTCGTGACCTTCGGTCTGGTCGTGTGCGCGCGCACCGCGATTGTGCTCGACGCGCTGGCATCCGTGAGCGCGTGCACGATCGCGCGGTGCAGCGGGCGCCGCTCGACCGTCGCTCCGTCCTGCCCGGTCACCGGCTCGAGCGACGTCGGCGAGAAGTCGATGCTTGCGTCGCGAGCCGGACGATCGAAGCCATCGCCGACCTGCGCGACGAAGTGCGCGACCGCGAGTTTGGAGTAGACGACGCGCGGCTGGATGTCGGCGGTCACGCTGCCGCCGGTCACGTCACGCGCGACCCGCGAGACGAAGAAGCCCGTGCGACTGCGGGCGACCGCATCGTCGACCGCTTGCTCGACGTTCACCGCAACGCCGGCACGCCGGGCCGACAACGCGACGCGTCTGCCCTCGTAGGTCGCGACGACCGGCCGCTGCAAGCGGGTCAGCAGCTGCTCGCGCAGCTTCGTGCGCGCCTGGTCGGCGTTCATCCCGCCGACGTCCACGCCACCGACACGGACGCCCTCAGCGATCGTGTCGCGCTTGCCGTGGTCGTACGCCCATGCGCTCATGGCCGCGATCAGCACCACGGCCACAATTCCCATCCCGATGAGGAGTCCACGACTGCGCACAGCGCCTCCTGCTCGATTCTACGCAGGGCCCGGACGTTCAGAAAAGCGCTGCATGCAATCTGGCACGCGCGAACGGACGATCGTTCGAGCTACCGCGCGCGCAGCGGTGCTGCCAGCACCGGCTCGAGCCGCTCCGCCAGCTCCGGCCAGTCAGCAGCGCAGATCACACCCTCCTCGCGGCACAGCTCGCGGTTCCAGGGGTGTGCAAGCGTCGCCGGCACGATGCCGGACTCCTGCGCGCGCAGGATGTTCTGCGGGCTGTCGTCGATCAGCACGTCGATGTCGATTTCCGTGCAGCGCGAGATCTTGTCCCACGAACAGTGCAGGTCGTCGTAGGGCAGCGCGATCTGCTCAAGCCAGGCAGCCGTCGCGTCGTGCGCATCTGTCGAACGATGGCTCGTGATGTGGATGAAGTGCCCGGCCTCGTGCCAGGCGGCGACCGCCTCGACGGCCCCGGCGTACGGCGCGGCGCCGAGCACGTTCTCGCGGCGATGGCTCTCCGCGACGAGCGCCGCGACCTGCTCGCGCCGCAGTTGGACGATGTCCCACGTGACCTGTTCGTCGTAGGCGAGCGTGACGCCGAAGCGCCGCTGCGCAAGCAGCGCGAACAGCTCCCAGTAGTGGTGCAATGTCGAATCGATGTCGATCGCGATGCGCATCTGCGCCACAGGGTAGACGGCCGCGTGGCCCGGGACGTCCCACCCTTCCACGACGGCTATGGCGTGCAGGAACGGTCAGCCTGGCTGGACATCGACTGGCCGACGCACCAGCGTTGGATCGACGTCGACGGGACGCCGGCCAACGTCGTCGAGCTCGGCGCCGGCCCGCCGCTGCTGCTCGTGCACGGCCTGTCCGGCTGCTGGCAGAACTGGCTCGAGAACATCCC
>DASYLH010000013.1:0-15009 GCA_036009645.1 Conexibacter sp. | reverse complement strand
CCGACCTGCTGCTGGGCCTGATCCGCGTTACTGACATCTGGCAGGGACACGTCGATCTGGTCACTGCCAGAACGCTGGATTTCGGGCTCCGCGACGCCGAGGCTGTCGACGCGCTCGCGCATGATGTCCATCGTGCGCTGGATGGAATCCGACGTGACCTTGCTGAATTTCGTCGGCTTGGCCTGGTAGACGAGCGACGTCCCGCCTTTGAGATCAAGGCCTTGGCGCGTCTTCTTCGACAGCGGCGATCCAGGGATGATCACCGCCAGCGAAAGGACGAGCAGGACGCCGACGAGGGCGAGGACGATGAGATTTCTGCGGCGATCGGTCATGCGGAGCGGACGGCAGCGTACTGCGCTGGGACAGATGTGGCGCGACAGACCTTGCCGGACTTACTTGTCCGGCGTCAGGATCAGCAGCATGCCTCCGTCATCATCGTACGCGGGGAAGAGATCGGCGGTCGCCTGCGCGGGCAGATCTCCCTCCGCATTGACCTCCACCGGCTGGCGGAGCTTGCGCACGCCCCACTCGAGGACGGTGCCGACCGGATCCGCGTCGTCGGGGAACTGCAGCCCGAGCACGTCACCCACCGGGCGGCCGATCACCTTCTCGTCGTCGAGGCCGGTGAGCTCGAAGGAGCCGCGGCCGCACGCGATCACGTTGCCGTGCTGGTCGCAGGCGAAGAACGCGGCGTCCGGCGCCGGGTAGTAGTCGTCGAGCAGCTCGAAGAGGAAGCCGAAGCCGCATCTGGCGCAGCCCTTTGGCTCGCGACGGAAGCCGGCGGTGCGGTCGGTCGCGGTCGTGCGTGCGCCGCAGTTCGGACAGATGAAGAGGTGCGCCATCCCGGCACAGCATACGAGCCTGGGCATGAAGCGCGGATAAGGAACCGCGACCTGCCGAACGGCCGCGAATTTCGCCTTCGCGCGGATCGGCCGACGGCGCCTCGTCGAGCCGCAACCGGGGCGTTCACGGGCATCCGGAGGTGCTCAGCCGAACAGCTGCTCGGTCTCGGCAGGCGGCTCGATGCCGAGATGGAGCCATGCGCGGCGCGTAGCGGCACGGCCGCGCGGCGTGCGCTCAATGAAGCCTCGTTGGAGCAGGTAGGGCTCGTAGACGTCCTCGACCGTGTCCTGCTCCTCGCCGACCGCGACGGCGAGCGTGGAGAGGCCGACGGGGCCGCCGCCGAACAGCTCGCAGATCGCGCGCAGCAGCTCGCGGTCGAGTCGGTCGAGCCCCTCGTGATCGACCTCGAGCAGGTCGAGCGCATGCCCGGCGACGGCGGCCGTGACCGTGCCATCGCCGCGCACCTCGGCGTAGTCGCGGACACGCTTCAGCAGCCGGTTGGCGACGCGCGGCGTGCCGCGGCTGCGGGCGGCGATCGCGTGCGCGCCCTCCTCCTCCACCGCGATCTGCAGCAACGCCGCGGAGCGGCGGACGATCTGCGCGAGGTGGTCCGGGTTGTAGTGCTCCAGCCGGTGCTGGATGCCGAAGCGGTCGCGCAGTGGCGTCGTCAGCAGTCCGGCGCGCGTTGTCGCGCCGACGAGCGTGAAGGGCGGCAGGTCGAGCGTCACGACGCGCGCGCCGGCGCCCTGGCCGACGGTGATCGGCAGCTGGCCGTCTTCCATCGCCGGGTAGAACGTCTCCTCCAGCGCGCGCGGGAGGCGGTGGATCTCATCGACGAAGAAGACTGCGCGCGGCTCGAGCGCCGTCAGGAAGGCAGCGACGTCGCCCTTGCGCTCCAGTGCGGGGCCAGCTGTCTGCACGAACGGCACACCGAGCTCGGCGGCGACGATCTGCGCGAGCGAGGTCTTGCCGAGGCCGGGTGGGCCGGCGAGCAGCACGTGGTCGAGCGCGTCGCCGCGCGCGGCGGCGGCCTCGATCGAGACGGCGAGCTGCTCGCGCACGGAGAGCTGGCCAACGAAATCCTCCAGGCGGCGCGGCCGCAGCGAGCGGTCGAGCTCGTCCTCCGGCAGGACGTCCGGCGTTTGGATGCGCGGTGTGGACGTCACGAGCGCGCGGTCCGCAGGGCGTGGGCGATGAGGTCCTCGGCCGTCTCGCCGGCGGCGCCGTCGAGCAACTGGTCGGCCTCCTGGCTGCTGTAGCCGAGCTCGAGCAGGCCCATGCGTGCGAGCGAGCGCGGGTCGTCGCCGACCGAGACACGGATCTCGCCGTCGTCCGGAAGCGTCACGCCGGCCTTCTCGCGCAGCTCGACGATGATCCGCTCGGCTGTGCGCTTGCCGATCCCCGGGACCGCTTGGAAGCGGGCGGCGTCGCCCGCTGCGAGCGCGCCGATCAGCTCGCGCGGCGAGCCGCCGGAGAGGACGGCGAGGGCGACCTTGGGTCCGACGGACTGGACCCCGAGCAGCATCAGGAAGAGGTCGCGCTCCTCCTCGGTCGCGAAGCCGTAGAGCTGCAGCGCGTCGTCGCGCACGATCAGGTGGCTATGCAGCGTGACCGGCTTCCCGGCGGCGGGGACGTGCTTGAGCGTCTCCGAGGACACTGCCAAGCGGTAGCCGACGCCGGAGACGTCGACGACGACCTCGCCCCCGCTCGGCGGCGACGGACGGCGGCCGGCGACCTCGCCGCGTACGAGCGCGATCATCGGTTTCGCCCTCCGGCGGGCGCAAGCCGCCCGCCTACGGGCGACGTCACACCAGCGGCGGCCGCGAGCGCGCCGCCTGCGGGCGACGTCGCCCCCGCGGCCGCGGCGAGCGGCGCGCGGTTGAGATGGCAGATCGCCACGGCGAGCGCATCGGCGGCGTGGTCGGGCTGCGGCAGCTCGGGCAGCGCGAGCAGGCGCTGCACCATCTGCTGGACCTGCGCCTTCTCGGCGCGGCCCGAGCCGCAGACCGCGCTCTTGACCTGCTGCGGCGTGTAGGAGCCGCACGGCAAACCGCGCTGGCCGGCGGCGAGCAGCACCACTCCGCGCGCCTGGCCAACTGCGAGCGCCGAGCGCGCGTTGGCGCCGAAGTAGAGGTCCTCGATCGAGACCGCCAGCGGGTCGTGTTCGTCGATCAGCTCGCCGATGCGCGCGTGGATCGTCGTGAGGCGCCGCTCGAGCGGCAGGCCCGCCGGCGTCTCGATGACGCCACCGTCGAGCGCGAGCAGGCGGCCGCTGCGCTGTGCGACGACGCCGTACCCCGTGCTGGCAGTACCCGGGTCGATGCCGAGGACGATCATATGTTCGGGATTCTGCGCGGAGAGCCGGACGCCTTCCGGCGCTCGCACGCGTGCGGGAACAGCCTGCCGGCCGACCGTACGGCGAGCACCTCCCACGGGCCCGCGTGGGCGACCGGTGCACTGTGCACCGGTGCGTCGAGCGTCACCGCCGGCGGGCCTCCGGTGGCAGTGCTGCGGGGAGCGCGGACGAGCAGGCCGGGTCGGCTCATCGTGCGCGCGACGCGGTCGAGGCTCACGTGCAGCTCCCATACGAGCGCTGACCCGGTCGTGTGGTTGACGGCAACCCAGCCGGCCAGCGCGCAGCGCTGCATCGCGGCGGCGCCGCCCGAGCGGGCGACCGCGGCGCGCAGGTCGTCGTGGGCGTGCGCGACGGCGGTCCCCTCGCGCACTTGGTCGGGAAGTTCGGTCAGCTGCTGAGCCGCAAAGCCGGCGCAGACGGCGAGCACGATCCCGGCCGCGAGACGTTGTCGTCGTTGCGCGAGCGCCGCGACGCCCACGCCGGCGAGGACCGCTGCGCAGGCTGCCGCCGGCAGCCCATAGCGCGCGGGGCTGGCGTAGCCGGCCGCCGCCATCACCGCGAGCAGGGTCAGCCAGGCGATGGCGCTCAGCGCCAGCGCTCGCACGGCCGGGGCGCGCGGACGCAGTGCGACGCCCACGCACGCGAGCGCCCAGACGATCGCGAGCGTGAGACCGAGGTCACCGCGCAGTGCGCTCCAGGCCGACGTGCGCGTGCTCGGGTTGTGTGCCGTGGAGCTGGCGGCGAACGGATCGCCGGCAAGCGCAGGGACGCCGATCCACAGCACCACGACCGACGCAAGGCCGACGGTCAGCGCGACACGCTCGCGGGCGGCCGCCGCGGGCCAGCGCCACAGCGCGTAGATCGCGAGGAACAGCAGCAGCTCCGGGCGAATGAGCGCGGCGGCGACGCCGAGCCCAAACGCGAGCGTGCGCCGGCCAGCGAGCTCGCGCTCGAACGCCCACAGCAGTGTGGCGAGCAGCAGCGGCTCGGAGGCGCCCCGCCAGGCGAGTGAGACAACATCGGCGAGCAGCAGCACTGCGATCGCGGCGACGACACCGGCGACGATGCCACCGAGGCGTCGCCCGAGGGCGAACGCACCGGCCAGCGCGAGCAGCAGCCCGGTGCGTGCAACGAGCAGCCACAGCGCCGGCGCGGCGTCGCCGGCGAGCGAGAACGGCGCCGTGAAGAGGACGGGCAGCGGCTTCCACGACGGGCCGCCCGAAAGCCCGAACGGCTCGCCTCCGGCGCCGGGCATCAGCTCGCGCCCCCACACGATCCAGGCGAACGGGTCGTAGCTCGGGCTCGACGGCGCGAGCAGCGTCAGCGCTGCGATCGCGAGCGAGCCGGCGATCAGGACCCCGGCGGCAAACCCTGGAGCGAGCGCTCGGCCGGCGCCCGGTTGCGCGGTCGCAAGTGCCGAGGAACGCCGGCGTGGTGTCCCCCACGCGCCGGCCATCGTGGCGTCAGCCGGCCAGCTTCTCGAGCAGCTCGGCGTCGACGTCGAAGTTCGCGTGGACCGCGTTGACGTCGTCGTTGTCCTCGAGCGCGTCGAGCAGGCGCAGCAGGCTGCCGGCGTGCTGCTCGTCGAGCGTGACGCGCGTCTTTGGGCGCTGCGTCACCTCGGCGGTGCCGATCTCGATCCCGGCCTGCTCGATCGCCGCGCGCACGGCAGCGAGGTCCGCGGGCTGTGCGAGCACCTCGAAGACGTCCTCGTCCTGGGCGATGTCCTCAGCGCCGGCGTCGATTGCGACGATCAGGTCGTCCTCGGTCCAGCGCTCCGCGTCGACCGTCACAACGCCGAGCTTGTCGAACAGGTAGGCGACCGAGCCCGGCTCGCCCAGGCTGCCGCCGTGCTTGGAGAGCAGGTGGCGTACGTCGGAGCCGGTGCGGTTGCGGTTGTCGGTCAGCGCCTCGATCAGGAGTGCGACGCCGCCGGGGCCGTAGCCCTCGTACACGATTGACTCGATCGCGTCGGCATCGGCCCCCTCGCCGGTGCCCTTGGCGATCGCCCGCTCGATGTTGTCCTTCGGCATCGAGGCGTCCTTCGCCTTCTGGACCGCGTTCCCGAGCGCCGCGTTCGTCTCGGGGTCGCCGCCGCCCTCCTTCGCCGCGACGGTGATCGCGCGCGCGAGCTTCGTGAACGCTGCGCCGCGTCTGGCGTCGACGATCGCCTTCTTGTGCTTGATCCCCGCCCACTTGGAATGTCCGGCCATGGGGGTGGAGTCTACGAAGCGGGCGGGCGGTCGTGTCGCCGCGGGGCGCGGCTCAGGCGAGCGCCTGCGGATGGTTGCGGTACCACTCGATCGTGCGGCGCAGGCCCTCGTCGAGGTCGACGCGCGGCACCCAGCCCGTGAGGGTCCGCAGCTTTGTCGCGTCGACGTACTGGCGGTCGATCTCGCCGTCGGGGGTGCCGCTGCCGCGCACGTCGGGCTCGACGTCGGTGCCGGCGATCTTGCAGATGAGTGCGACGACCTCGCGGACGGCGTGCGGTTGGCCGCCGCCGGCGTTGAACGCCTCGCCGCGGGCGTCGTCGCGGTCGAGTGCGTCGGCGAGTTGCAGGTAGGCCTCCACCGCGTCCTCGACGTAGAGGAAGTCGCGCTCGGGGCTACCGTCGGAGCGGATCACCGGCGCGCGACCGTCGAGTGCGGCGCCGACCGCCTCCGGGATCAAGCGCGACCGGTTGAGGTCGCCGCCGCCGTAGAGGTTCGCGAAGCGCGTAACCGCGACCGGCAGCCCGAACGTGTGCCAGTAGGAGCGGGCGATCATGTCCGTCGCCGCCTTGCTGACGTCGTACGGATAGCGAGGGTCGAGCGGCATCTCCTCGCGGTACGGGAGCGTGGCGCTGGCCCCGTAGGCCTTGTCGGAGGCGGCCACGACGACGCGCTGAGCGCCGTGCAGCCGGCACGCCTCCAGCAGCGTCCATGTGCCGCGGATGTTCGACTCGAACGTCGCCAGCGGCGAGCGGTTCGCGGTCCCGACGATCGTCTGCGCAGCGAGGTGAAAGACGGTGTCGACCTCGTACTCGCCGAGCGCCCGTGCGACGAGACCGGGCTCGTTCAGGTCGCCGTGGACGACGTCGAGCGCGTCCTCCAGGCTGTCGAGCAGCACCGCCGAGCGCGGCGCGCGGTCGCGCTGCAGGACGACGACGCGGTCGCCGCGCTCCACGAGCGCGCGCGTGAGCCACGGGCCCAGCAGCCCGTAGGCGCCGGTGACGAAGACAACGCGGCTCATGCGGGGATGCGCGCCTTCCATGGCGCGAGGCCTTGCTCCCACAGGTCGTTCAGCAGGATCGCGTCCTTGTACGTGTCCATGCAGTCCCAGAAGCCCTCGTGACGGAACGCGTGCAGTTGCCCGTCGGCGGCGAGTCGCTCCAGCGGTTCACGCTCCAGGACGCTGTCCTCCGAGAGATAGCCCGCGACGCCGGGCTCGAAGACGAAGAAGCCGCCGTTGGCCCACTGCTGCGCCCGCGGCTTCTCCTGGAAGCCAGCCACCCGGCCGTCATCGGCGATCTGCGCCACGCCGAACTGCAGCTCGGGCCTCACCACCGTCACCGTCGCCAGGTCGCCGTGTGCGCCATGTGCGGCAAGCAGCGCGTGCAGGTCGATGTCGGCGACGCCGTCGGCATAGGTGGCGCAGAAGGGCCGGTCGTCGAGCCCGCGTGCGGCGGCGAGCACGCGTCCGCCGGTCGGCGTGTCGAGACCGGTCTCGAGGCACTCGACGACGACGCCGTTCGGCCAGCCCTCCTCGCGCGCGAACTGCGCAACCAACTCGCCCTTGTAGCCGGTGCAGAGCAGGAAGCGACGGAAGCCCTGGGCGGCGTAGATCTGGATCACGTGCCACAGGATCGGACGACCGCCGATCTCCACGAGCGGCTTCGGGATCGACTGGGTGTGCTCTTGCAGCCGCGTGCCGCGTCCGCCGCACAGGATCACAACCGTCAGCTCGCGCGGGTCCATCGCGCGGATCTTGCCAAAGGGATCCGGTGGCGGCGCCGTGCGAGTCCTCCCGCGGCGGCGCCGCGTAGGATGCGCGGCCATGCCCACCGTCTCCCCCAGCATCTTCAAGGCGTACGACATCCGCGGCATCGCGGGCCAGGACATCGACGGCGACGTCGCCGAGCTGATCGGCCGCGCCTTCGCGCACGTGCTCTCACAGCTGTCCGGCAAGCCGATCGGCGAGCTGCGCGTCGGCGTCGGACGCGACATGCGCCTCACGGCGCCCGAGCTGGCGGGTCGCTACCGCGACGGCCTGGTCGCCGAGGGCGTCGCCGTGCTCGACGCGGGGATGGTCGGCACCGAGATGCTCTACTGGCTCGTCGGCTCGCGCGAGCTGGACGGCGGGCTGATGTGCACCGCTTCGCACAACCCGAAGGCGTACACCGGCGCGAAGCTCGTGCGCGAGGGCGCGCTCGCGCTGTCGGGCGACGAGGGCATTCAGGACATCCGCCGCTTGATCGAGGCGGGGATCCCCGCCTCGCCGGCAGCCGGCTCCGGCTCGGTCGAGCAGGTCGACCTCTACGCGCCCTTCCACGAGACGGCGCTCTCCCTCGTAGATACGAGCGCGATCAAGCCGCTGAAGGTGGTCGTCGACGGCGGCAACGGCATGGCCGGTCCGATGATCGGTCCGCTGCTCGAGCAGCTCGGCCTCGACCTGGTGACCGCCTACTGGACGCCCGACGGCAACTTCCCTGACCACGAGCCGAACCCGCTGCTTCCGGAGAACCGCGAGTTCATCATGCGCAAGGTCGTCGAAGAGGGCGCCGACCTCGGGATCGCCTGGGACGGCGACGCGGATCGCTGCTTCTTCATCGACGACACCGGTGAGTTTGTCGATGGCGACTTCCTCACCGCGCTGCTGGCGGAGGCGCTGTTGACGAAGGAGCCTGGCGCGACGGTCCTGTACGACGTGCGCGCCTCCCGCGCGGTGCGCGACACCGTCGAGGCGGCGGGCGGCACTGCGCTCGTGAACCGCGTCGGCCATGCCTTCTTCAAGGTGCGCATGCGCGCGACGGGCGCCTCGTTCGGCGGCGAGGTCTCCGGGCACTACTACTTCCGCCAGTTCTACAACGCGGACTCGGGGACGCTGCCGGCGCTGCTGATCCTCGAGCTGCTGTCGAAGAAGGGCGCCAAGCTCAGCGAGCTGCTCGCACCCTTGCGCGGCAGATACTTCATCTCCGGCGAGATCAACTCGGAGGTCGCCGATCAGCAGGCGAAGATGGCGGAGATCGAGGCGCGCTACGGCGACGCCGAGATCGACCACCTCGACGGCGTCTCCGTCGACTACGACGACTGGCACTTCAACGTGCGCCCGTCGAACACCGAGCCGCTGCTGCGCCTCTGTCTCGAGTCGCTCGTCTCGCATGCGGACATGGAGCGGCGGCGCGACGAGGTGCTCGCGCTGATCCGCGGCTGACGCCGTGTCCGACGCCGCCGAGGCCGGGCTCACCCCCGAAGACGCGCTCGCCGAGGCGGCGGGCATCGGCATCCACTGCATCCCGCTCCCGACGCCGTTCCTCGTCGGCCGCGTCAACTGCTATCTGATCGAGGACGACCCGCTGACGCTGGTCGACACGGGGCCCAACTCGGGCAAGGCGCTCGACGAGCTCCAGCAGGCGCTCGCCGAGCGCGGCCATCGGATCGAGGACCTCGGGCTGATCGTCGTCACGCATCAGCACATCGACCACATCGGCCTGCTCGAGGTGCTCGCGCGCCGCTCAGGAGCCGAGGTCGCCGCGCTCGACCGGCTGCAGACCTATCTCGGGGACTTCCGCCGTGCCGCGGAGCTCGACGACGAGTTCGCCGTCGCGCTGATGCTGCGCCACGGCATCCCCGCGGAGGTCACGCAGGCGCTGCGCTCCGTCTCCTCCGCCTTCCGCGGCTGGGGCAGCGGCGCGCCGGTCACGCGTCCACTCGCCGACGGGACACAGCTGACGCTGCGCGATCGCACGTTTGCGGTCCAGCATCGTCCGGGCCACAGCCCGTCGGACACCGTCTTCTGGGACGAGCGCAGCGAGCTCCTGCTCGGCGGCGACCACCTCATCAAGCACATCTCGTCCAACCCGCTGGTCGCGCGCCCGCTCGACGAGCAACCGGAGGCCGCGGCCGAGGGCGTGGAGCGCCCGCAGGCATTGCGCACCTACATCGCGTCGCTCACGCAGACCCGCGCGCTGCCAGCGCGCATCGTGCTGTCCGGCCACGGCGAGCCGGTCACGGATCACCGCGCGCTGATCGACGAGCGCTTCGGCTTGACCGAGCGGCGCGCTCGCAAGATCCACCGCCTGCTCGAGGAAGGCCCGCTCTCCGCCCACGAGCTCGCCCAGCGGATGTGGGGCAACGTCGCCGTCACCCAGGCCTTCCTGACGCTGTCCGAGGTGCTCGGCCACCTCGATCTGCTGCAGGTCGAGGGCAAGGTCACAGAGCACGAAGACGCAGGCGTCGTGCGCTTCGCGTCAGCCGCTGCTCCAGACGCCACGTAGGCGGGGGCCGCCTGCGACACCCCTAAGCGGCGCGCGATCCCACATCTGGCGGGTACCGTCAAACGCTGTGATCGCGGGTCCCCCCGACGCGATACGCACGGTCCCGACGTGCGCCTGGTGCGAGCAACCGCTCGCCCATGGTCCGCTGCGCGCGTTCGGTCAGCTGCGCTGCGATCACTGCGGGGCGACGACCGCGCTCGATTGGCCGGCGGAGCGAGAGCTGGTGCGGCTTCCGCTGCTCCCGGCCGTGCAGGCGCGCGGCACGCACCGCATCTGCACCCTGGGCGAGGCGGCGCGCCGCCGTGCGCGCCGGCGCCTGGCGACACGCATCGCGCGCGTCGCGCCGCCAGGGCCGGTGCTCGACGTCAGCAGCGGCGACGGCATGCTGCTCGACGCGCTGCGCGCCACCGGTCGCTTGACGACCGGAATCGTCTCCGGGCGCTCGGAGGCGACGGCTCGCGCCGGCGTCCAGCACACGGAGATCACGGAACTCGGCGGGCGCTACGCGGCGATCGTCTTCTGGCAGTCACTCGGGCGGCTGCGGGCACCCGGCGTTGCGCTCGGCCACGCCGCGGCGCTGTTGAAGCCCGGCGGCCTGCTCGCGATCGCCCAGCCCAGCCCGACGCGGCTGCAGGCGCGCGCGATCGGCGAACGGTTCGTCGCGCCGGGCGTCCCGCGCCATCGCGTGCTGATCCCGCCGCAGACGCTGATGGAGCGCCTGCGCGAGCTCGGCCTCCAGGCCGACCGCATCGACCACCTGCTCGACCTGCCGACGCCCGGCGGGTGGCTGCAGAGCGTGCTGGGCGGCGTGACGGCGATCGAGGCGCGCCGCTGAGAGATCAGGCGGGCCGCCGCGCGGTGCGGCGCTCGGTTGCTTCGGTCACGATCCGCACAATCTCGTCGGTGTCGTCGACGATCGCGAACAGGTCGAGGTCGGTCGCGGAGATCTTGCCTGCCTTCAGCACGTGCTCGCGCAGCCAGGCGACCAGCGGCGTCCAGTAGTCGCTGCCCACGAGCACGAGTGGGAAGCCGCGGATCTTGCGCGTCTGGATCAGCGTGAGCGCCTCGAACAGCTCGTCCAGCGTGCCGAAGCCGCCCGGGAATACGACGAACGCGGAGGCGTAGCGAACGAACATCACCTTCCGCGTGAAGAAATAGTGGAAGTGCAGCGGGCGGTCGATGTACGGGTTCTCCGGCTCCTCGAACGGCAGGTCGATCGCGAGGCCGACCGACAGCGCGCCGACGTCCCGCGCACCCTCGTTCGCGGCGGCCATGATGCCGCTGCCCCCGCCGGTGATGATCGCGTAGCCGGCGAGCCCGAGACGTCTCGCGACCTCGACGGCTTGGTGATACTCGGGGTCGTCGGGGTGCGTGCGTGCAGACCCGAAGACCGTCACGCCGCGCTCGACGTCGGCGAGCGCCGCAAAGCCGATCTCCAGCTCGCGCCGCATGCGCTGGATGCGCATCGGATCGGTCTCGACCTCGGGCGGACCGACCAACAACTCCTCGTCGGGTGTGCGGGCCGGCTCGTCATCTGGTCGGAGATCCTGGGCGTCGGTCACAGGACCGAGTATCTCAGGGCCGAGCTAGGCGACTTCGTCGTACGCCGGCCGCCGCACCTGGAGGCGCCGGTTGTCGGTGCCGGTGAGCACGAGCGGATCGCCGCACATCTCCATCAGGCGGGAGAAGTTGCGTTGCGTGATGTGGTTCGCGAGCGACGCCGGGTCGCGTGGGTTGGCGTCAGGATCGTCAGCGGTGAGGTCACACGTGAAGACGATCGAGCGCTCGTTCTCGTAGCGCCCGTTGATGATGTTGTAGAGCTGCTCGAGCACCCAGTCGGTCGGTCGCGCCACCGCGAGGTCCTCGATGTGCAGCAGCTCGACGCTCGTGAGACGGTCGATCAGGTCGAGTGTTGAGCCGGAGTCATCGTCGCCGTACGTGCGACGGATCTCGTCGAGCAGGCGCGGTCCGGTGTAGATCGCGACCGAGCGCCCGGCGGCGAGCGCCTGCTGGGAGATCAGGTAGGCGAGGTGGCTCTTCCCGGTGCCGGGGCTGCCGAGGAACCACATCCCCTCCCCGCGGTCGAGCATCTCGTCGACGCGGTCGCAATAGCGGTGCACTGCGCGCACCACCTCGGGTGCATCGCGTGAGATCGAAGGGATCGGTTCGCGCTCGAAGGAGAGGTTGCGAAAGCGTTTGGGGACCTCGCGTGAGAGCCGTCTCGCGCGCCGTCGCGAGACGTGCTCGGGCCAGCAGCGACAGCGGTAGGTCGTGTTCGCCTCGAGGTCGACGACCATGCCGCTGCCGTCGCAGAGGCGGTGAGGGCATTCGCGAGGGTCGCCGGCCACGAGGGTCGAGTCTAGCCCCGCTCCAGGCGATCCAGGTGCGCGATGTTCGCGACGTCGTCTGGTTCGTCGCTACGAGCGGCCGCAAACCACGCGTCGAGGATCTCGTCCAGCTGAGCAGCGGAGGTCGTGCGGAGGCTGAGTGCGAGCACGTTTGCGTCGTTCCAGCGGCGTGCTCCCGCTGCGGTCTCAGCGTCGGCGCACAGCGCTGCCCGCACGCCGCAGACCTTGTTGGCGGCGATCGAGGCACCGGTGCCCGTCCAGCAGCAGACGATCGCCTGCTGCGTGCGTCCGTCTGCGACGTCGCGCGCTGCCTGCTCGCTCGCCCACGCCCAGTCGCTGCGCTCGCCGGGTGCGAGTGCGCCGTGTGGCAGCGGCTCGTGGCCGCGTGCACGGAGCGCCTCTGGGACGAGCTCGGCGACGCCGGTCAGCTCGTCGGCGGCGACGGCGATGCGCATCGTCCGAGTATGCACCAGGGGCGCCGGCGCGGGGGTCCCCCAACCCCCGCGCCTGTCCCCCTGAAGCGTGGCGCGGGGGTCCCCCAACCCCCGCGCCCGTCCCCCAAGCGAAGCCGGCCGCGCCTCCCGCTAGTGCGCTCGTTCCGGCAAGGGCCGGAAGCCGGAGAGGAAGATCTCGGCCGCGCGGCGGTTTCCACCGATGCGCAGCCGCTCGACGGTGTGTGTCGGCCCGAGCGCCTGCGCCCAGGCACTCGAGGTGCCCGTGATGACGGCGTCGGCATGGTCGGCCGGTCGATGCACAACGCTCGCGACCCCTCCCGCCATCCGCAGCGTGTAGAGGTCGAGTGCGACGCCCTGCTCGTCCTCGACGATCAGCTCGACCTCTGCGGTCGCGTCGACCGGCGGCGTGACGACGCAGCCGGCGAGCCGAAACATCGCCGTCACATCGACCCACTCGTCCGGCTGCGGCGCCGACCATGCCCAGCGCAGTGCCCACTGGACCATCGGCGCAAGGATCGACAGCATGTCGCGGCCGGCGTCGGTCAGCTCGAATTCGACGCGCGGCGGCACCTCCGCATAGCGATGGCGCATCACGAGCCCTTCGGACGTCATGCGGTTGAGGCGCTGCTCGAGCGCTCCGGTCGACATCCCCGGGAAGGTCCGCTGCAGCTCCGAGAGGCGCAGCGCGCCGAAGGCGAGCTCGCGAGCGATCAGGAGGATCCAACGGTCTCCGACGACGCCGAGGGCTCGCGCATCCGGCGACCACTGTCGCCGCCGTCGAATTCCCGACACGTCGGATCGAGCCACCACTGGTCCCCTCTCCTCGGCTCCCGGCGAACCACCGGCGGCACCATCCTTCGACACCGCCTCAGACCCCGTTTCACAACCCCAGAAAAGGTCCGCAGCGCACCGGCTCGGATTGGGAAACTACCATGACTCCTGCTGCAGTGTCCACTTAGTTCTGTTGCAGAGCTCGTCGATCGGAATGCACGACAGCAGCGGCGCTTGTGTTGCTCAAGTGCCCGCTATTGCTCAAGAGGTCTTGCGCGTTCAAAACAGCCCATGCTGCATGGGCTTGGGCGGTTGACCGGCGTAAACGCGCGCGTCTCAGATGCCGAGCTTGCGTCCCTCGGCGCTCGACTTGGACGGCGTGGACGCGGGCGGGCGGTTGCGTCTGGCGCGCAATCCGGGTACATGCTTCTGGATGGCTCTCGCGCCGAAGGTCACGCTCGCGGTGTTGCTGCTCGCCTCGATCGGGCTCGCCTATCTGGGCCCACCGCCGCAACGGCGAGTCAGCATCGCGGTGCGCAGCGCCGTGCTGTCGCTCGGCATGGGCGGCTACCTGGCGGCGGTGGCCGCCTTCGCCGCCGGAGCGATCGTCCCGGGGGCGCTCGCGCTCGCGCTCGCAGGCGAGCTCGTGTGCACGGCAGGGTGGCTCAGTCGCGGCGACGCGCCGCCGAGTGACGAGGACAGCGACGACGGGGGCGGAGGTGGCGGCGGACGCAGACCGAAGCCGCCACCGTCTGACTGGGACGCCTTCGAGCGTGCGTTTCGCCGCTACGCGCGCGACTGCGAACGCCAGAGGGTGTGACGTCGCCGGAAGGTCGTCCGCTTGCGGTGACCGGACGGCGAAACCCGTCTACCGGCTGGCCGCGAGCCGGGCCCGCACGAGCTCGAGGAAGCACGCGTGCAGCCGCGTCTCGCGGCTGAGCTCGGGATGGAAGGCGATCGCCAGGCGATCGCCTTCGCGGACGGCGACTGGATGGCCGTCGACGGCTGCGAGCACCTCCACCCCCTCCCCATGCTCGGCAACCCACGGCGCGCGGATGAAGATCGCGCGCACAGGTGGCCCATCGATCCCGACGACGTCGAGGTCGGCCTCGAACGAACGCACCTGGCGGCCGAAGGCGTTGCGCTGCGCGCGCAGGTCCATCAAGCCGAGGTGATCGCGGTCGAGCATGATCAACCCGGCGCACGTGCCGAACAGCGGCGTGCCGGACTCCGCGAGCTCACGCAGCGGCTCGGCAAGCCCCTCGCGCTCGATCCCGAGGGTCATCGTCGTCGACTCCCCACCGGGGATCACGAGCCCGTCGAGCCCGTCGAGATCCGCCGGTACGCGCACCTCGCGCGGATCGGCGCCCAGCTCGCGCAGCATGCGCGCGTGCGCCGCGAAGTCGCCCTGCAGGGCGAGGATGCCGACGACCGGCGCGTCCACGCTGCGGCCTACCAGCCGCGTTGGGCGAGCAGCTGCTCGGACTCGAGCTTGGAGGACTCGAGACTGACCATCGGCGTGCCGAGGCCGGTTGAGGCGGCCGCGACGCGCTCCGGATCGGCGTAGTGCGTCGTCGCCTCGACGATCGCCTTCGCCCGCAGCTCCGGATCCTCGCTTTTGAAGATGCCGGAGCCGACGAAGACACCCTCCGCGCCGAGCTGCATCATCAGCGAGGCGTCCGCAGGCGTCGCGATGCCACCAGCGCAGAACAGCACGACCGGCAGCTTGCCGCGCTCGGCGACGCCGCGCACGAGATCGAG
>DASYLH010000012.1:0-189961 GCA_036009645.1 Conexibacter sp. | reverse complement strand
CGCAGGGGGACTGGGTCGCGACCCCGCCGCGCGACCGGGGGGAGATCCTGCGGGCCGCCTTCGAGCGGATCACCGAGCGGGTGGAGGACTTCGCCACCCTGATGACCCTCGAGATGGGCAAGACCCTGGCCGAGGCCAAGGGTGAGGTCGCCTACGGCGCCGAGTTCTTCCGCTGGTTCTCCGAGGAGGCCGTGCGCATCCACGGCCGCTGGATGCAGGCACCGGCCGGCGGCTCCCGGCTGCTGACGATCCGCAAGCCGGTGGGCCCGTGCCTGTTCCTCACGCCCTGGAACTTCCCGCTCGCGATGGGCACCCGCAAGATCGGTCCGGCCATCGCGGCCGGCTGCACGATGGTCGTCAAGCCGGCCAAGCTGACGCCGCTGTCGATGCTCGCGCTCGCACAGATCCTCGACGAGGCCGGTCTGCCGAGCGGGGTCCTGAACGTCGTCACGGCAAGATCCGCCGGCAAGACGACCGGCCCCCTGATCGACGACTCGCGCCTGCGCAAGCTGTCCTTCACCGGCTCGACCGAGGTCGGCCGCCAGCTGATGAGACAGGCCTCCGACAGCCTGCTGCGCGTCTCGATGGAGCTCGGCGGCAACGCTCCCTTCGTCGTCTTCGAGGACGCCGACCTCGACGCCGCCGTCGAGGGCGCGATGGTCGCCAAGATGCGCAATATCGGTGAGGCGTGCACAGCCGCGAACCGCTTCCACGTCCACGCGTCTGTCGCCGACGCGTTCACCGAGAAGCTCGCCGAGCGGATGGGCGCGATGAAAGTCGGCCGCGGCAGCGAGGACGGCGTCGAGGTCGGCCCGCTGATCGACGACGACCAGCGCGGCAAGGTCCGCGAGCTGGTCGACGACGCGGTCGAGCGCGGCGCGAGCGCGGTCGTCGGCGGCAAGCCGCTCGACGGCGCCGGCCACTTCTACCCGCCGACCGTCCTCGCCGGCGTGCCCGACGACGCGCGCCTGCTGCGCGAGGAGATCTTCGGCCCCGTCGCCCCGGTCGCCACGTTCGAGACCGAGGACGAGGCGATCGCCGCCGCCAACCGCACCGAATACGGCCTGGTCGCCTACGTCTACACGCGCGACCTCGACCGCGCGATCCGCGTGATCGAGCGGCTCGAGACCGGCATGGTCGGCCTCAACCAGGGCCTCGTCTCCAACGCCGCCGCCCCCTTCGGTGGCGTCAAGCAGTCCGGCTTCGGCCGCGAGGGCGGCGTCGAGGGGATCGACGAGTACCTGTCGATCAAGTACGCGGCGATCAGAGCCTGACGGGACAGCGCTTGTGCGCCAGCATCGGCGCATCTACAGTGCCCGTCCCATGGCTCCGTCTCGCGCGACCGGCGCGCTCCTCACCGGCCTCGTCGCGCTCCTCGCGCTGGCCCTCGCGCTCGCACCGGCGGCCGCGCACGCCGACGGCTGGGTGACCGTCCGCTACACAGGCACGTTCGACAAGTCGTTCGTCTACCAGCTGAACAATCCGTCGGTGTGGCAGTCGACGCTGCACTTCGCCTGGGACGAGCGCGAGACGTTCCACCTGCTGACCCCTGACCGATCCGTATCGGACGGAGGTCCCCACGTCGACATCAGCGGCACCGTCAGATCGTTCTACGCGCCGCCGAACACCAGCCAGGACTGCTCCTTCTCGGTGGAGCCGCGTCCCGGCGCGCCGTCGCCGATGCACGCCGGCTGGACGGGCAGAGGACCCGTGGGCGCCAGCGCGACGATGCCGATCGTCGGAACCTACGTCCAGTCGACGTCGGTCCAGTCCTTGGTGCCGGGCTGTGGCGTGCCGCCGACCGGCGGTGTCGGCATCGCTGGGGACTTTTCGCCCGCGGTGCTGGCGGTCTACGCGGAGGCGGAGATCGCGACGCTCGACGCGCGGCTCGGCGGGCCGACCGTCTCACGCAGATTCGACGCCGAGGGCACTACGAGCGACGGCACCTCGACCGCCAGCCTGCACGCGACGATGACGCTCACCAACAGCGCGCACAAGCCGTCGTCCGACGGTGCGAGAGCGCCGTCGAAGACCCTCACGCCCGCGCGCAAGCAGGCCAAGCTCGCGGCGCTCGACGCGCTCAGAGACACGATGCTACGAGCGCTCTACCCATGTGGTGTCGGCACCGGCGTCGGCACGGCGCTGATCGCGGCCGGACCCGTCGGGGCCGTGGTCGGCGGCACGATGAGCGCGCTCGGCACACCGCTCTGCCTCGCCTACTTGAAGACCATCAGAGACGAGGCCGACACCGTCGCCGACCCGCCCGTGCCCCGCTACCGCACGGCAGCGAGAATCCAGCCGGTCCGCGGCGGCGCGCCGCGGCTGCCCTCCTGTCCGGCAGCACACGGCGCGGGCTCACCGGGCGCCGTCTGCCGCCGGCTCGCCCCGGCTGCGCGCAAGCTGCTCGCCACGACGCGCGCGACGGGTGCCGCGGCTGCCGCGCTCGACATCACGATCGGACGCGAGACGGCCGCCCTCGCCGCACACGACAGCAGAGCGATCGCACTTCAGGACCGGACGCTCGCGAGCCTCGGCCGCAGCTTCGCCGCCCGCCGGCGCGCGGAGCGGGCGGCCGCGCGCCACGTCGCCGGCATCCTGCGCGCTTCAAGACTCGACGTGACGCTCGACGCGACGGCGGCGGCAGCCGCGTTGAGCAAGCTCCAAGCGAGACTCGTCGCCGCCGGTCTGCCGGCCGCGAAGCTGCGCACGGCTCTCGGCGGGCCGCCGCAGGCGACGGCGTCGGACCTGCTGTCGGCGCTCGAACGCTGAGCCCAACAGCCGTTACGTGACGCGCTTGTCGCGCGACTCGAACCCGCGGCACTCCATCACCGGGATGCGCGGATAGCGCGGGAACGACGGATCGGCCTTCGACCGTCTGCAGAGTGAGAAGACCGACCCGCGGCGGTTCGGCACGAGCTGCTGGTGGACGCAGGCGTTGCAGAGGCCCGCAGGCGGAGGCGCGGGAGCAGCCATCTAACGTCACTATACTTTTTGAAGCATGCAGACGTTCACTCGACTCCTCGGCTTCCTGCGCCCTCATCTGCGCGGCGTGATCGTCTCGTTTCTGTTCGCCGCCAGCGCGATGGGCGCGGGCGTCGCGATCCCGTGGCTGACCGGCCAAGCGATCGGCGCGATCACGGACGGCGACAGAAGCCAGCTGGTGCTGTTCGCGCTGCTCGTAGCGCTCGCCGGCGCACTGCGGCTCGGCCTCAGCGTCGGCCGCCGCCTCGTCGCTGGGCGCGTCTCGCTCGCGGTCGAGTACGACCTGCGCGCGCGCCTCTACTCGCACCTGCAATCGCTGGAGCTCGGCTTCTTCGACCGCCAGCAGACCGGCCAGCTGATGTCGCGCGTGACCGTCGACCTGCAGGCGGTGCGCTTCTTCCTCGGCTACGGGCTGATCTTCATCGGCCAGTCGTTCTTCACGCTCGCGCTCGCCGCGGTTGCGATGTTCATCATTGATCCCGAGCTGGCGCTGATCGCGCTGGCGCCGGTGCCGTTCGTCGTGCTCGTCGCCTTCCGCTATGGCCGACGCTCGCGCCCCGCGATGCAGGAGGTCCAGCAGCGGATCGCCGAGCTGACCGCCGTCGCTGAGGAGAACGTCTCGGGTGTGCGCGTCGTGAAGGCGTTCGCGCGGGAGCAGCTGCAGCTCGAGCGCTTCCGCCACCAGACCGGCCGCGTCTTCTCGCAGGCGATGTACACGACGCGCTTGCAAGCCCGCTACGCGCCGCTGATTGGCTTCCTCCCCTACCTCGGCCTCGCCGCGATCCTGCTCGTCGGCGGGCGCGCCGCGATCAATGGCTCAATCGACATCGCCGTCTTCACCACCTTTTACGGCTACGTACTGATGCTGACCGGGCCGATGCGCACGCTCGGCTACATGCTCGGCGCCGCGCAGCGTGCAACCGCCTCCGGCGCGCGCATCTTCCAGGTGCTCGACCGGGAGCCGTCGATCGTCGCCCCCGACGGCGCGCCGTCGCTGCCGGCGGGACGCGGTCGCATCGAGCTGCGCGACGTGTCCTTGACGTTCGAGGGCGGGTCGCGGCCCGCACTCGAGGGGATCAACCTGACCGTCGAGGCCGGCAGCACGGTCGCGCTCGTCGGCGGGACCGGCTCCGGCAAGACGTCCCTCGTCTCACTCCTCCCCCGCCTTTACGACGCGACCGAGGGGTCGGTGCTGATCGACGGCGCCAACGTGCGCAGCGTCGACCCGGCCTCGCTGCGCCGCGAGATCGCGGTCGTGACCGATGACCCGTTCCTCTTCTCCGCCACGGTCCACGACAACATCGCCTACGCGCGCTCCGACGCGACGCGCGACGAGGTCGAGCAGGCCGCCCGACGTGCACACGCGGACGGCTTCGTGCGCGAGCTGCCGGACGGCTACGACACGATGATCGGCGAGCGCGGTCTGACGCTTTCCGGCGGCCAGCGTCAGCGGATCGCGATCGCCCGCGCGCTGCTCGCCAACCCGCGCATCCTCGTGCTCGACGACGCCACCTCGTCGGTCGACGCCTCGACCGAGCAAGAGATCAAGCTCGCGCTCGGCGAGGTGATGGAGGGTCGCACGACGTTCGTGATCGCCCACCGGCTCTCGACGATCGCGCTTGCCGACGAGATCGTCGTGCTGGAGCGGGGACAGATCGCCGCGCACGGGACCCACGACGAGCTGCTCGCCCAGGAGGGTCTCTACCGCGAGATCGTCGAAAAGGGCCTGCCAGACCAGGTCTTCCTCACGCGCAAGCCGATCGAGGAGACGAGCGCCCCGCCCGCACGCCGCCGCCCGGCGCTCGCCACCGCACGTCCCGCCGCCCCTGCCAGAGCCACCGCCGGCCGCCTCGACGAGGGCGTCAGCGCGCTCGGTACCGGCGCGCTCGGCTCGGCCACCACCGTCGGCCGCGAGGACGACCGACTCGCCGAGCTGCGCCGCCGCCTGCGCCAGACGGGCGGGCGCGGACGCAAGCTGCGCGGGCTGATCGAGCTGCTGCGGCCCTACCGCAGCCGCGTCTCGCTGATGTTCCTTACCCTGATCGTCGCGACCGGCGCCGCGCTGGCGCCGATCCCGCTCGCCACCAAGGCAATCGACAACGGCATCCAGGACCACGACGTCGGCGCGCTCAACCGCATCGTGATCGTGTTCGTGCTCGCCGCGATCGTCTCCTGGGCTGCGTCCTCCGCGCAGACGTACCTGACCGGCTGGGTCGGCCAGCGGGCGCTGCAGGACCTGCGCGTGCAGCTGTTCCGTCACCTGCAATCCCTGTCGCTCGGCTTCTACTCGCGCGTGCGCGCCGGCGTCGTCATCAGCCGCATCACGAACGACGTCGAGGCGCTCGACTCGCTCGTCAGCGACGGGATCGTGACGCTCTTCCAGTCGTTGCTGACACTCGTCGGCGTCGTCGTGATCCTGCTGCTGATGGACGCCGAGCTCGCCCTCTACACGTTCCTCGCGATCCCGCTGATGGCGGCCGCCGCGCTTGCCTTCCGGATCGCCTCGGCCGATGCGTTCCGCCGCACGCGCGAGCGGATCGCCGCCATCACCGGCTACCTGCAGGAGACGCTCTCCGGGATCCGTGTCGTGCGCTCGTTCGGCCAGGAGCAGCGCCACATCGGTCGCTTCGCCGACCTCAACACGGCCAACCGCGACGCGAACATGACGACCGTCTACCTCAACGCCGCCTACTTCCCCGGCGTCGAGCTGCTGTCCTCGCTCGTGACCGTCGGGATCCTGCTGATCGGCGGTTTTCAGGTGATCGACGGGCACACGCAGACCGGCATCGTGTTCGGCTTCATCGCCGCGCTGAACCAGTTCTTCGACCCGATCCAGCAGCTCTCGCAGCTCTACACGACCTACCAGTCCGGCATGGCGGCGCTCGACAAGATCTTTGAGCTGCTCGATGAGGAGCCAGAGCTGGTGGATCGCCCCGGCGCGGTGCAACTCGACGCGCTGCGCGGCGAGCTGAGCTTTGAGGACGTCTCGTTCCGATACGGAGATGACGACGACGGAGCGTGGGCGTTGCGCGACATCTCGCTCCACGTCCCACCAGGACAGACGGTCGCCCTCGTCGGCGAGACGGGCGCCGGCAAGTCGACGCTCGCAAAACTCGTCGCTCGCTTCTACGACCCAACGCGCGGTGTCATGAGAGTCGACGGTCACGACTTGCGCGACGTCGCCGCTTCGTCGCTCCGTGCCCGCATGGGGATTGTGCCGCAGGAGGGCTTCCTGTTCAGCGGGACGATCGGTGAGAACATCGCGTTCGGGCGCCCGGGCGCGACGCCGGAAGAGATCGCCACGGCGGCCGCTGCCGTCGGCGCCGACATCTTCATCGACGAGCTCGACGCCGGCTACGACACCGAGGTCGGCGAGCGCGGCGTGCAGCTGTCAGCCGGTCAGCGTCAGCTGATCGCGTTCGCCCGTGCGCTGATCGCCGACCCGCGCATCCTGGTGCTCGACGAGGCCACCTCGAACGTCGACATCCAAACCGAGACGCGCATCGAGCAGGGTTTGCGCCGCCTGCTCGCCGGCCGCACTGCGATCGTCATCGCCCACCGCCTCTCCACCATCCGCCATGCCGGCCTGATCGTCGTGCTCGACGGCGGCCGCATCGTCGAGCAAGGGACGCACGAGGAGCTGCTGGCTCGCGAGGGCGCCTACGCGCGACTGCACAGCGACTGGGCAGAGCAGGCGGTGGCGTGACGCCGTGTCAAGGCGAGACCGCCCTGAAGACGGCCTCGCAAGATCAAGCGTCCCTTATATTAGGGTGACAACTATGCCGGTCGTGGGTCTGCCGTTTCCGGCGACATGACCGGGCGAGATGGTGCAAGCCAACCCGCCGGTGAGAGGTATCCCTGCGTTTTCATTATTGAGTCTAATATTGGTGACTCTGCCGGCGACAACGTCGAGTTCAGCTCTGACGGGGCTTTCGGCCGTGCTTCTACCTAGACACGTCGCGCCCAGGAGATTCAGAGATGCGCGGAGGGAGGCGCCGATGATGCTGATGTCGATCCGGGTTATGTTCGGTAGCGTGCCGGCGAATCTTTCGTACTGAATGCGCCATGGAAGCGTTTCCTGTAGGACCGTCATCTGGCCACCGAAACACGGTGGCTGGGCACCTTGGTACGACACTCTCGTGATGTAACCGATTAGCGAGGCTCTCACCTTCGCAATCGTGGAGCTGTGAAAGCTGCCTTCCATCGTAAGGGGGCACCGGAGTTCACCCGGGCCCGATTCAATCTTGAAGTCAGTCCACGTGGCTCTTATGTCTCTGTTCGAGAAGCTGAACCTGCCCGCGGCGGCGCTTCCGGCAGCCGCACAGAGAATGAGAGCAGCGCCGCATGCTGCGGCGATGAGCTTGATGATTCGCATGCAGGAACCCCTTGCTGAGGAGATGGGCCGCAACGTAACGCGCGGCCCCGAAGGCGCGACAGGCGGCAGATGTCCGCAGCTGGCAACCCCCTTTTCCCCAGCACCACGGACCGTTGCTGGTCCCCTGTCCACGCTGAGCGTGTTCACAGGGGCCAACCGCGACGATACCAGCCAAAAATCTCGACTGTCAACGCCGGATGGCGCGATGAACGCGCCCCTGGGAGCAGCCGCCGCGGCCACCGTTAGGTTGTCACCATGCGACACGACTTCGCCCTGCTGCGCGACGTGGCTGAGGAGGACGTGGAGGAGCTGCTCGAGCGGGCACGGAGACGCCGCTTCGCCGCCGGCGAGGTCGTCTTCCACGCGGGCGATCCGGCCGACACGCTGCATCTCGTTCGCTCCGGGCGCTTCGCGGTGCGCATTACGACCGAGTTCGGCTCGACCGCGACGCTGAACGTCGTCGGGCCGGGCGGGGCGTTCGGGGAGCTGGCGCTTCTCACCCCCGACGCGCCGCGCAGCGCAACGGTCGCGGCGTTGGAAGACGCGGAGACGCTGTCGATCCATCAGCTCGACTTCAACCGCCTGCGCACGCGCCGCCCACAGACCGACGCGCTGCTGGTCGAGATCCTCGCCGCGCGCGTGCGTGAGCTGTCCGAGCAGCTCGTCGAGGCGCTGCACATCCCTGCCGACACGCGTGTGCGCCGACGCCTGCTCGACGTCGTCGGCGCCTACGGCGCGACCGAGGCCGGTGCGGTCGTGCCGCTCACGCAAGAGGAGCTGGCGTCGCTCGCCGGCACCTCGCGCGCGACGGTCAACAGAGTGCTGCGCGAGGAGCAGGAGCGCGGCACGCTGACGCTGTCGCGCGGGCGCACGACGCTCGTCGATCCCGACGCGCTCGCCAAGCGGGCGCGCGGGTCGTTCAGCTAGGGCCGTCTCGCCGGCGCGAGGAAGCGCGCGCCCGCGGGCACGAGCACGGTCTTGCCCAGGACGAACGAGCGCACCGCGACGAGGCCCTTCGAGACCACGACGAGCGTGCCGGGACGCGGATGTGAGGCGCAGCGATCGACCGTCGTCCAGCGCGTCCCCCGCACGGTGGCGGCGCCATAGCGACCGCGGGTGCGAATGCGGCCGCGAGCGCGGACCTTGAGTCTGCGGCCGTGCTTGGCGCGCCCGCTCGCGTGAGCGCGAACCCCGCTTGCCGCGGCGGCGACAGCAGGCGCGACAGCCGCCGACGCGTCACGCACCTGCGTGCGCTGCGAGGCGCCGCAGCCCAGCATCGGCCCCGACAGCGTCAGCTCGCCCGGCCGCTGGCCGAGGTCGTACTCCGCCGGCTGATCGACGATGAAGCGCCCGCCCGTGGAGATCGCCTTCGCCCGCTTGCCGGTCGGGCTCGTCGCGAAGAAGACGACGACGCTGCCGTCTCCGGCGTCGAGCTCGCTGCCCATCGGAAGGTTGGCGATCGACTCGAGCGGCACGAATCTCTGCGTCCCGGCCAGCCGCACGAGCACCTTCCCCGAGCGCGGCTTGGCGACCACGCTCTTGCCGAGGACCGGCGGCGAGATGCCGAGCGGCGGTGTCGGGTCGAGCGAGTTGTCCGGCGGCGACGTGCGCTGGGCGACGGACCGGACGCGGTTGTTGAAGGCGTCGGCGATCAGCAGCTGCGTGCCGTCCTGCCCGACCGCGCGCGGGTGCGACAGTTGTGCGAGTGCGGGATCGCCGCCGTCGCCGGAGAAGCCGGCGGTGCCGGTGCCGGCGAGCGTCCGGATCGTGCCGTCCGCGCCGATGAGACGAACGCGCTCGTTGCCCGTGTCGGCGATCGCGATCGAGCCGTCGGCCAGCGCCGTGATGCCTTCCGGAGCTCTCAGCAGCGCCTTGCCGGCCGGGCCGCCGTCGCCACCGAAGCCGGCCGGGCCGCCGCCCGCGACGGTGCGGATCGTCCCGTCGACGTCGACGCGGCGGATGCGGTTGTTGCCGGTGTCGGCGATCAAGAAGCCGCCGCCCGTGAGCGGAACGACGCGCGCGGGCGCGTTGAGCGCAGCGGACGTCGCGGGTCCACCATCGCCCGTGAAGGCAGCCGGCCCGGTGCCGGCAACGGTCGTGATGATGCCGCTGGAGGACACCCGGCGGATGCGGTTGTTGCCCGTATCGGCGATCAGGAACCCACCCCCGCTCGCAGTCGGAAGCGCCGCGACGCCGCCCGGCTGGTTGAGCGACGCGATCTGGGCGCCATCGCCGTCGCCACCGAAACCCGACGTGCCGCTGCCCGCGACGGTCGTGATGACGCCGTCGTCGACGCGGCGGATGCGGTTGTTGCCGGTGTCGGCGATCAAGAAGCCGCCGCCGGCGAGCGGAGAAACGCCACGAGGCTGGCTGAGGCGGACGGCCGGGTCCGTGGCGGTCAGACCGTCGCCGCCAAACGCCCCGGCGGCTCCCACAGTCGGTCCGGCGCCCGCCACGGTCCTGATCGTGCCGCCCGCCTCGACGCGACGGATCCGCTGGTTCGACGTATCGGCAATCAGGTAGCCGCCGGCGTCGAGCGGCACGACGTCCGAGGGACTCGTCAACAGCGCGCTCGTCGCGGGCCCGCCATCGCCCCCGAACCCACCGGTCCCGCTGCCCGCAACCGTCTGGATGCTCTCCCCCGCCGCCCCGTGCACGACGCCGGTCGCACCGACGGCAATGAGCCCGAGCAGCACGAGCGTGGCGAGGACGCGGAGGAGGACGGTGCGGTGACGGGCAGGCATTGAGAGGAAGTCTTGCGCGAGCCGCGCCACCGGACTGTCGCAGAGTTGGCGCAGAACGTGTCGAATGCGCGACACTCCCGCGCATGCCGCGGCGCCCCCCAGCCCGCCTCCTGCGCGCGCTCGTCGTGGGGTTGCTGGCGGCCGGCTTGGCGGGGCTGCTCGCCGCCACGGGCATGCTTGCCGGGTTCGAGCGGAGCGTGATCGACGAGCGGTATCAGGTCCGCGGCACCCATTCGGCGCCGGACGTCGTCGTGGTGGGGATCGACGAGGACGCGGCGGTGCAGTTTCCCTTCTCCCGTGCCGTCCACGCTCGCGCGATCAGACGGCTTCTCGCCGCCGGTGCGCGTGCGGTCGCCTACGACGTCCAGTTCTCGACGCCGAGGGATCGTCCCGGCGACGAGGCTCTGTTGCGTGCGCTCGACGACTCGCGCGTCGTGCTCGGAGCCGCGGAGGTGTACAGAGACGGAATCCCGGCAGTCATCGGAGTGAAGCAGCTGCAGTGTCAGGGCACGCGCATCGGCTCCACGCTCCTGCCGGTCGACGACGACGGCGTGTGGCGTGAGATGGACGCACGCGCCCTGGGGCTGCCCGCGATGTCGGTGCTCGCCGCACGCGGCAGCCCCAGCGCGGGTGAGCACCCAATCGACTTCGCCGGACCACCCGGGACGATTCCCGAGATTCCCTTTCTCAACGTCGTCGAGGACAAGTTCGACCGCGCCACCGTACAAGGCAAGATCGCCGTCGTCGGAGCGACCGCGCTGACCCTGAAGGACAGCTGGCCGACTGCGGCCGGCGACGCCCTGATGGCCGGCCCCGAGATCCACGCCAACGCGATCCAGACCGTGCTCGACGGCTACCCGCTGCATGACGCCTCCACCCTTGTCGCGATCCTGCTCGTGCTCGCCGCCGGCCTGTTCGCGCCCCTCGCGACGCTCGTCGGCTCGCCCACACGCGCCCTCGGACAGGCGCTCGGCGCCGGCCTGCTCGGCACACTCGCGCTGCTCGGCGGCGCGCAGCTTGCGTTCAACGCCGGCACGATCATTCCCGTCGCCGCTCCGTTGCTGGCACTGGCGCTCGGCACCGTCGGCGCGGTTGCGCTCACCTACGTCTTCGAGGTGCGAGCGCGACAGCGCCTGCGCACGACGTTTGAGCGCTTCGTCCCACCGAACGTCGCCGCCGAGCTGCTGCCCGAGGGCGACGCAGCGCCGCGCCTGGAGAGCCGTCGCTTGGAGGCGACGGTCCTGTTCTGCGATCTGCGCGGCTTCACGACGCTGGCGGAGCGGCTCGAGGCCGAGCAGGTGATCGCCGTGCTCAACCGGTATCTGGAGGCCATCTCAGCCGCCGTCTTCGCGCAGGGCGGCACCGTTGTGTCCTATCAGGGCGACGGCGTGATGGCCGTCTTCGGCGCGCCGCTCCCGCAACACGACCATGCGGCGCGAGCGCTCGCCGCCGCGCGCGAGATCCTCGACGACGCGCTCCCTCGCTTCAACGCCTGGCTGATGGAGGAGCGGCTCGCCGACGCCCCGCTCAACGCCGGGCTCGGCCTCAACACCGGCTTCGTGATGTCGGGCCTCGTCGGCTCCGAGCGGCGCGTCGAGTACGCGGCTGTCGGCGACGCGACGAACGTCGCCGCGCGTCTCCAGGCACTTGGCAGGGAGGCGGACGGCCGTCTGTTCGTGGCGGACTCCACCTACGAACGACTCGGCGCCGCAGCCGAGGGGCTGCGACGCCATGGGGCCGTCGAGCTGAAGGGGCGCAGCGCGCCGGTGACCGTGTGGGTCGCCGACTAACTGTGTCTGGGGGCCCGCCTCCGCCGGCCACGTGGCCGGCGTCGGCACCCCTCGGCTACGCCGTTCTCGGGACGCAGATGACGTAGGCGCGGAGGCCGCGCGTGGAGCCGGTGCGGTTGATCCCAACCGCGCGCCAGCCGGTGATCTCGGCCGCGCCACCAGCGGCCGGCAGCGGGAACGAGGCGTTGAGCTGCGCGTCGAACCCGGTTGGGTTGTCGCTGTTGACAATCATCCAGGCGGCGCCGCCGCCGATGCCCTTCTCGCCTTGCAGACATGAGGCCGTGACCGTGGCCGTGGCGTTGTTGACGACGTTCAGCTGGTTGATCTCGACCCGTGCGCTGTTGGCGAGGAATCTCGTCGCGTCGCGACCCTGGAGCTGCTGGGCCGTCGCGGACTGCTGCGCGGTCGGCACCGGGCCGAGCTTCGACTCGTTGATCTGGCCGCCGCCGAGCGCGTTGTCGACGACGCGGTTCGCCGGGATGGTGTGCCTCTGGATCGATCTGCCGCTAAGCGTCGCGGCTGCATAGCCGGTCCCACCCAGTGCCGCGAACAACGCGACGAGCGCGACGACCATGGCGGCGGACGGACGACGGATGCTGAAGGTGGAACGCATGAGAACCCTCCGGTCCTTGGAGGCGAGCCCGATGCCCGCCTGTTCGATGCGTTCAGCTTCCGTCAGGCCATTCGGCCCGTCTGCTCACCACGTGACGCACGGAGTGTCGAGTGCGCGACAGAGCGGGAGCGGCGACTGCGGGACAGGGATTCGAACCCCAATTCCTCGGACCAGAACCGAGTGTCTTGCCGTTAGACGATCCCGCAAGGATTCGCCGCTCAGGATAGAGCCTTCCTCGGTTGTGACGTCGCGCGAGGTCGTCGCTTGCGATGACCGGTGCGCGAAACACTGTCTCGACGCCGCGAGTCGTGGGAGGATGCTTGCATGGAGCAACGGCTCAGCCTCGTCACGCTGGGGGTCGCGGATCTCTCGCGCGCACGGGCCTTCTACGAGGCCCTCGGCTGGAGCGGCACCTCGCCCGACGACGACGTCATGTTCTTCCAGGCCGGTGGGATGGTCGTCGCGCTGTGGAGCCGGGAGAAGCTCGCCGCCGACAGCGGCATCACGGCGGATCCCGGCGGCTGGGGCGGCGTGACGCTCGCGCACAACGTCGGCTCACCAGAGGAAGTCGACGCCGTGATCGCCCAGGCGGAGGCCGCAGGCGCCCAGATCCCGCGCCACGGTGCCAAGACCTTCTGGGGCGGCTACTCCGGCCTCTTCATCGACCCGGACGGCCACCCGTGGGAGGTCGCCCACAACCCCCATTGGACGATCCACCCGGACGGCAGCGTCACGTTCTAAGCGGGTGGCCAGTTCGGGGCCATCTCGAACTGCTCATCCTCGCCGAGTGCGAGCACGATCGGATCGTCCGTGCGAGCGGCGATTTGCAGCGGTGTCTCCGGGTCAGTCGTGGCGAACACCACTGCCAAGACGCTGCGGCCGGGAAACAAATCCACCAGCTCTCGCACCGCGCGTGCCTGGTGCTCGATTCCTCCGAGCGGCGCGATGATCTCAGCGCGCACGGCGTCGACCTCGAACGGCGGCAGCTCACGCACCTCGGGCAGCGGCAACGGCTGCGCAGCGAGGCGGTCGGCGTCGAACTGCACGACCTCCTCCCCCTCGCCCAGCAAGACCGGCCCGATGGCCGGGCACTCGACGACGAGTGGTGGGACCTCGGCGCCCTGGTCGAGCAGCAGCGTCGCCTCGAGCGCCCCCGAGGCGTGCACGAACGTGCGCAGCGTCACGGCGACCTGCGCGATGCGCTCGCGCGCGTCCTCAGCCGCGGCCGTCGGCGGAGTCTCCTCCACGCGACCCCCTAGAGCGCCGCGAGGTCGCTGCCAAGGTCCGCGAGCGCGTCGACGCGCTCACCGAGGTCCGTGCGACGAGCGATCAGCCGGCGCGCGTGCTCGAGATCGTCGGAGCGTCCCACTGACAGCGCGCCCTCGACGCGACCGCCTGCGAGATACCAGACGCTGAACTTCCCCTCCTCCAGCGAGCCGCGCACGATCTCGCGATCCCACGAGGCCGCCGGCCCGACGTACTCGAGCGACGCCCAGTCGGCGAGGTCGGAGAAGAAGTACGGCACCACGTCGTGCTCGACCTCCTGGCCGAGCATGTTCAGCGCGACGGTCTTGCCGTGGTTGAAGGCGACATCCCAGTGCTCGACGCGGATGCGGCGACCGTTCGGGCGGCTCTCGTAGGAGGCGACGTCGCCGGCAGCCCAAACGCCGGGAGCACTCGTGCGCAGCTGCGCGTCGCACAGCACGCCCCCGCGCTCCTCGTCGAGCGTCAAGCCGGCGGCGCGGGCGAGCATCACGTCCGGCATCACGCCGGCGCCGATCACCACACAGTCGGCCTCGAGCTGCTTGCCGCCCTTCGTGATGACATGCGTCACGCCCCCGTCGGCACCCTCGAAGCGCTCGAGCTCGTCCTCACCGTGCACGACGATCCCGTGCTCCTCCAGGCGCTCCTGAAACCATCCGCCTGCTGTCTCGCCGAAGCCGCGCGAGAGCGTGATCGCCTCCTGCATCACGATCTCGCACGAGGCGTGGTCGGCCGCGACCAAGGACGCCGCCACCTCGCAGCCGATGTACGAGCCGCCGATCAGCACGACCTTCTTGCCGTCCGCGTCAGCGCGGATCGTGTCGGCGTTGCCGAGTGCGCGGAGGTAGTGGATCCCCTCCAGCTCGGCGCCGTCGACGTTCAGCCGCCGCACGTTCGCGCCGGTCGCGAGCAGCGCGCTGTCATACGACACCGTCTCCTTGGAGGACAGCGTCGCTTCTCTCGCAGCCGTGTCGAGCTTCATCACACTCGTGCGCGTGCGCAGGTCGATCCGTTGCTCCTCCCACCACTCGTTCGGTCGGAAGTACGTGTCGTCACGCGACTCGTGCCCCTGCAGGTAGCCCTTCGAGCACGGCGGGCGGTTGTAGGGCGGCTCGGGCTCGCGTCCGACGAGCAGGATCTCTCCCTCGGCACCGGACTCACGCAGCCAGCGTGCGCAGTTCGCGCTCGCGAGGCCGCCGCCGATCAGCAGGTGCGCGACGTGACGATCGGCCATCGAGGACGGTCTACCCGGCGCTCGCGCCGTTACGCGTGAACTGCGGTGTGATCGCCGACTCGAGGCCCGGATCGAGGATCAACAGCACCTCGTCGCCGGCCTCGATGACGGTGTCGGACTTCGGCACGAAGCCGGCCCCGCCGCGCAGCACCGAGATGATCAGGCTGCCCTCGGGCAGCTCGACCTCCTCGACCCGCTTTCCGGCAGCGGGAGCGCCCGCGACGACCTCGAGCTCGATGATCTCCAGCCGCTCGCCCTCGAGCGCGAGCAGCTGCACAAGCCCGTACTGCGGCACCTCGTGCTCGATCAGGCGCAGGATCAGGTCGGTCGCCGAGACGGCCGGGCGGATCCCCAGCAGCTTGAAGTGCTGCAGGTTGCGCGGGTTGTTGACGCGCGCGACGATCCGCTGGCAGAGGTACTTCTCCTTTGCCACCTGGCAGATCAGCATGTTGTCCTCGTCGTCGCCGGTGACGGCGATCACGAGGTCGGCGCGCTGGATCCCGGCGCGCTCGAGCACCCACAGCTCGGTGGCGTCGCCGTACTGAACGGCGTGCTCCAGCTCCTGCTCGACGATCAGGTAGCGGCGGCGCTCGGACTCGATCAGCGTGACCTCGTGGTCCTTCGCGAGCAGCTCGCGCGCGAGGTTCCAGCCAACCTTCCCGGCTCCGACGACGATCACGTACACGGCAACGTCCCTCTCATACCGCGGGGTCCAGCGCGGCTCTCTCGACCAGGTCGATCGCGTGCTGCGTCGGACAGATCGTGTGCAGGCCCTGTTCGGCGTACCAGGCGGCGCGCCCCGGATCGAGCACGCGCACGACGACGCGCGGGACGTTGAAGCGGCGCTGTGCGATCTGCGCGATCACCAGGTTCGTGTTGTCCCCGTTTGTCGAGGCGATGAACACGTCGGCCTGCTCGATCCCCGCCTCGATCAGCGCGTCGACCTCGAGCGCGGTGCCGACGGTGTAGCGGCCGCCGGCGTCCTCCCAGCTCTCCGAGAGGTCCTTATCGAGCTGCTCGTGCGAGAGCGGGTCCTCGTCAAGCACTGAGACCTCATGGCCCGCTTGCAATGCGCGCTTGGCGACGGCAGAGCCGACGCGGCCGGCGCCTACGACGAGGATGAACATGTGCGGGAGGTTACCGCGGCGCCTGCGGCGACCGCGCGCCGTCCTCGGCGGGCGCCTCGACCGGCGTCGCAGCACGCGGCTCGGCCGCCGGCGCGGTCAGGATCACGCGACATGCCGCCTTGCGCAGGACATGCTTCGTGACCTCGCCGACATAGTTGTCGAGCGGGCCGCTCGTGCCGCCGAACAGCGCCCCGCCGCGCACGCGCGACGGCTCCTCTGCGGCCAGCACGATCGCTTCCACACCGCGGCGTCTCGCCTCGCGCACGATCGCCTCGCCGGCGCGGCGTGCGCGCACCATCGCCGTCTGCACGTGAACGCCCTCGTACTCCTCCCCGACCGCCTTCGCGCGCCGCAGCGCCTCCTGCGCGCGCTTGACCTGCGGCTCGGGCAGGCGCGCGTCGATCGGCAGCGACATCGGCACCTCGAAGACCCAGATCGCCTCGATCGTCGCGCCCTCCTCGTCGAGCTCGTCGCGCACCTCGCCGGCGAGCCGTCCGGCCGTCTGCATGATGTCGTCGTCGAGCGGCTTGCCAAAGATCGGCACGAGCACCGAGCCGAAGTCGGCGCGGGTCGGCTCGCGCCGCAGCGCGCGCTCGGGGATCGTGACGCGCTTGAGCAGCGGGTTGCCGTCGCTGCGGCGATAGACGACATACAGGGCGAGGCCGCCGAGCAGCCAGCCAAGCCCGACGTAGCGCGCGCCCTCGTGCAGAACGAGCACGGTCACCCAGCCGGCGCCGGACAGCAGCGCGCCGACCACCGCCGGCAGGGGCAGCGATCCGCCGCGCACTCTGATCGAGAGCGGCACGCGATATGCACGCTCGCGCTCCGGCTCGCGGTAACGCAAGCGGATGATCGACAGGTGCGCGATCGTGAACGCCAACATCGCGCCGAAGGCATAGATGCCAACAAGGAAGTCGATGTCGGCCGGGATCGTGAGCGCCGCCGCAACCAGCGCCGCGAGCCCGATCAGCACATACGGCGTACCGCGCGTCGGATGCAGCCGCCCGAGCGCGCTGGGGATCTGACGATTGGTCGCGAGGCCGTAGGCGAGGCGCGAGATGCCGAGCATCGACGAGTTCGCCGCCGCCAGCAGGCCGATCACGGCGGTGATGGCGACGGCGGCGCGCAGAACGTCCGCAAGCCAGCGCTGCGTGAACGCGTCAACGACCGACAGCAGCGGCGCCTCGATGTCGCGCGTGCCGAAGGCGTCCGGGCCGCCCGCGATCGGGAGTGCGCTCACGCCCACGATCGCGATCCCGACGTAAACCAGCAGGATCGCCCCGACGCCGGGCCCGACGAGGCGGCGCAGGCCGGTGCGGGTCGTCTCCGTCTCCCCCGCGAGGCTCGCAGCCGCCTCCAGGCCGGTGAAGGCGATCGTCGCGATCGTCAGCGCGTAGATCGTGTCGTTCCAGGTCGGCGAGCTGCCGAGGTGGATCGTGTCGACGATCGCGCCTGGATGCAGCAGCAGCGCCAGCCCAAGCACGATCACGAGCAGCTGCACGGCGATGTCCGCCAGCGCGATGATCAGCCCGCGCCGCAGCTGGCGCACGCTCACGCCGCGCACGTTGATCAGCGCCACGAGCGCGATCACAGCGATTGCCACGACGATCTCCAACGCTCCGTGCCCGACCGGATCGGAGAACTCGGCGAGGTAGTTCGTGGCCGTGAAGGCCGTGACGGCCAGCAGGATCGCGTAGTCGAGCAGGATCGCCCAGCCGGCGACGAAGCTGATCAGCTCGTTGAAGGCGTACCGGGCGAAGACGGAGGAGCCCCCGCGCTCCCGGTGCAGTGCGGCGCCCTCGACGTACGTCATCGACGCCAGTGCGAAGAACACACCCGCGACGAGGAAGACGATCGGCGTCAGCCCGAGCGCCCGCTGCGCCACGACGCCCAGCGCGAAGTACACCGAGCTGATGGACATCGTGTAGACGAGCCCGAACAGTGCGCGGGCGCTCAGCGTGCGCGGGTTCACGAGCCGCGCTCCTGGCGTGTCTGCAAGTAGATGCGAGCCCCGCCGGCTGCGACGAACAGCACGCCGAGGATCAGCCCGAGCGCGAGCCCTCCCCCACCGGCGGCGAGCGTCCGGACGATGAGCAGCACGCCGATGACGATCATCGCGAGCGACAGCACGCGGGTCGTGGAACGGTGGAGCTGGCGCGGATCGGGCATCGTGGAGCTCAGGCGACCGAGGCCGGCTCGACCGGCGCGACGCGGCGGCCCTTGACCGACTCGATGATGACGCGACAGGGCCGCTCAGCCAACACGGTCTCGAGCGTGCGGCCGAAGATCGAGCCGCCGCCGGTGCGCTCCGGCAGCGGCATCACGATCGCGCGCGCGCCGATCTCGCGCGCCTCGTCGACGATCGCCCGCCCCGCCTGGCCGGCGCGCACCTTCTGCCAGTGACCGGTCACGCGCCGGCCGCACTGCACCTTCGCCTGCTCGATGATCTCCTGCGCGGACAGCTCCTGCTCCGGCAACGCGGCGTTGATCGGGCTCGTCGCCGGCACGACGATCGTCACGAGCACGTGGATGCCGCGGCTGCGGCGCGCGGCCATGCGGGTGGCGGTGGCGAGCACGTCCGGCTCGAACTCGCGCTCTTCGAAGGCGACGAGGACCGCCTCGTACTCGGCCTCGTGGTCGACGACCGGTTTCGGCACGGCGACCTGCGTCGTGGTCGTGAGGTCGAGCCCGTGACGACGACGGTAGATGACGTAGAGCACGATCCCGAACGCAAGCCAGCCCATGCCCGCGAGCGCGACATCGACGTGCAGCGATGTCACCGTGATCCACGCGAGGCCCGTGCCGAGGCCGCCGACGAGCGCGAACAGCGGCAGCGGCCGGCCGGCGATGCGCAACGTGCCCGGCCCGGTGTACGGCCGCTCCTGGTCGGGCAGTTTGATGCGCAGCCGCACGACCGCCGCATGCGCGATCGTGAACGACAGCATCGCGCCAAACGCGTACATGTTGCCGAGGAAGGCCGCCTGGCCCGGGATCATCGCCACGCACGCGATCCCGGAGAAGATCAGGATCCCCAGCCACGGCGTGCGGAACTTCGGGTGCAGCTGGCGCAGTCTGTCGGGCACCTGGCGGTGGATGCCCATCGAGTAGACCAGCCGCGAGACGCCGATGATGCCAGCGTTCGTCGCGATGAACAGGATCGTCGCCGCCAGCAGGCCGACGTACAGCTCGCCGATGCCCTGGAACGGCCCGAGGTCGAAGCTCTTGACGATTCCCAGCACCGGGTCGCCGGCGAAGCCGCCCTTGTCCTCGGGCAGGCCGAGCAGCGTCTGGTACTCGCCGTTCGCGTTCTGCGTGACCGGCAGCGCGCTCAGCGCGACGGCCGGCAGCAGCGCGTAGATCGCGAAGACGGCAATCACGACGCGGTTGATCGCGCGCGGGATCGTGGTGGCCTCGTCTCTCGCCTCCTCGGCCATGTTCGAGATCGTCTCGATACCGGTGTAGGCGATCATCGCGACGGGAATCGCGATCGCGAAGTCCTTCCAGCTCGGCGCGAGCCCGAGATGGACGTTGTCGATCAGCGTCTCGGGCGAGAAGACGAGGATGATCCCGAGCAGCACGAGCAGCAGCTGTGTCGCGAAGTCGGTGACCGCGAGCAGGATGTTGAGCCGCGCGGCCTCCTTGACGCCAAAGACGTTGATGACCGCCAGCACGACAACCACCACGATGCCGCCGATCACATCGCCCGGGCCGTGCCGCAGCGGTTCCCAGAACAGCGATCCGATGTAGTGCGGCACGAAGAACGCCGAGATTGAGATCGTGATCACGTAGTTGAGCATCTGGCCCCAGGCAGCGAAGAAGGACCAGAACTCGTTGAAGGCATGGCGCGCGAAGCTCGAGGAGCCGCCCGCCTCCGGGAACATCGCCGTCGCCTCCGAGTAGGTGGCGGCGGTGAGGTAGAAGATCACCCCTGCGATCACGAACACGACGGGCGTCAGGCCGAGCGCGAAGCTCGCCACCAGGCCGAGCGCGTAGTAGATCGACGAGCCGACGTTGCCGTAGGCGGTCGAGAAGAGGGCGTTGACCCCGAGCACGCGCTCGAGGCCGTGGAGGCGACGTTGGGCCATCAGGGCGTTCGGACGCGGATGCTACGTGGCGGCGCGGCCGGGCGGCTGCGCCCGTGGTGTCACGGATTGATCAGCCCCTGCAGGAGGCCGCCGATCGAGCTGGGGTCGACGCCGTGCCGTTGCTCGAAGCGCTTCGCGGCCTGGTCATCCGCGAGCGCGAGCACGAGCTCCTCACGGCTGCTGCCGTAGCGGCAGGCGGCAGTGTCGAGCGCCTCGAGCGCGCGGTCCTGGAGAAAGCCGGTGAGGCCCCCGGTGCTGGGCAACTGCCGGTCCTTGCAGGGATCTTGGATGACGACCTGCTGCGGCTCGTCCGTCGCGTGGATTGCGGCGTACACGAGTGGGAGGCCCACCGTCAGGACGAGCGCGAGTGTCAGCAGTCCCGCGAGCGGGCCCGCCGGGTCGGTCTTCGGCGCCCCGACCGCCAACGCGACCGCTCCCAGCAGCGCCAGCCCGCCGGCGATCAGGAACGCAATGCGGAAGGCGTCGCCGACCGCGCTGACGAGCACGTCGTCGGCGCGCTGGGCCATCTGGTCGTAGGTGGTGCGCTCCTCCCCCGTGTAGCCGCGGCCGTTGTCGGCGAGCGCCTGCTCCAAGCCCGCGCGCGGGCGCTCGGCCTCGACGCCGCCGAGCAGCGCCGGTGCGAGTGTGAGCTTGTCCTGCGGCGGCAGCTTCGCGTCGAGCACGAGCGCGACGCCCTGCTCCTGCGCCCGCTCGGTGACGACGTCGAGGCGGTGCGCGATCAGCGGCGCAAGCGCGATCAGCACGAGCGCGATGCCGACGTGGCGGATCGTCAGCAGCTTCGCCGCCTCGCGCGTCGTGCGCTCGGGCAGCAGCTCCCCGGCGAACGCCGGCAGGGCCATCCCCATCCCGATGCCGGCGAGCGCCTGCGGCGCAAACGTCCAGGCGACCGAGGCGCTCGGCAGCCACGCGAGCGCGAGCACGCCGCCGCCGACGAGCAGGCAGCCTGCGAGCGCGCGGGCGTGCGGTGCGGCACGGATACGCGAGCCCGCGATCGCCGCAAGCGGCAGGATCGTGACGGTCGCCGCCGCGGCCAGCGGCTCGATCGCCCAGCCGGCGATCAGCAGCAGCACGAGCCCGAACAGCACGGCCGTGAGCGAGGCGGACACGAGCGCGAGCGCGATGGCGTCGGCGACCCGGGAGGCCCGCGGTTCGTGCGCGTCCTCGATGACGGGCGTCGTCGCCGGCTCGCGTGTGTCGCGCAGCGCCGCGAGCGCCCCGGCGATGGCGATCGGCACCTGCGCGATGAAGATCGCACGCCAGTCGAACGCCTGCGTGAGCGCACCGCCCAGAGCAGGTCCGACCGCGCTCGCAAGCACCGCGGCGCCGAGCCAGTGGCGCCGGCCGGCCTGCGTGCCGCCGCGGATCAGCTCGAACGCCGCCACGAGGCCGAACGCACCCGCCAGCGCCTGCACCGCGCGCGCCGCCAGCAGCACCGTGAGGGTGTCCGCTCCCGCGCACGCCGCCGACGCGAGCGCGAACAGCGCGAAGCCGAGCGCTCCGACGCGAGCCGCGCCGAGCCGGCGCACCACCCGCTCGGCGGGCAGGAGCGCCAGCGCCAGCACGCCCGTGTAGACGGCGATCACCGCCGCCACACCCTCGACCGTCGTGTCGAGCGCTCTCAGCAGCTCCGGCAGCGCCAGCGTCACGATCGACGCGTCCGCCAGCACGAGGCCTGCCGCCACCGTCACCACCCACGTCCGCGCGCGCATGCCGCCATCTTCGCGCACCCAGCCACCAGGACCGCGCACCGCTGCGCCTTCCACGCCGACCCGTCGACGCGCTACCATCGACGCGGTTACGGCGAGCGCGATGCTCGCCTTCCGAGAGCCCGGGGGCGCACAAACTCCGGGCTCTCCTCGTTAAGAGCCCGGCGCCCCCGCACAAGGGGCGCCGGACGGTGCTACCGGCGCGTGATCCACAGGATCACGATCAGCAGCACCATGGTTACGGCGAGCTCGATGGCTCTCAGCTCCTTTCTCAGGGCCGAGGCCCCGGCCGGGACTGACGTCCACGGCAATTCTGGAGGCGGTGCGACCGCAACCACGACGCAAGCGTAAGCGCGTCGATGCGCCATTCGGAGCTGGAACGCGAGCATTGATACGACTGCTCCTCAGCCATGTCGCAGATTGCGATCAACCTGACGCAATCGATGCCTCTGACAGCGGTGCGGGTGCTCCAACGCACGACGGGCGGCCCCGAAGGACCGCCCGTCGCGAGACTGCTCAGATGTGGCTGAGACTCAGGTGATCAGCGGGATGATCAGGAGCGCCACGATGTTCGCGACCTTGATCATCGGGTTGATCGCCGGGCCGGCGGTGTCCTTGTAGGGGTCGCCGACCGTGTCGCCGGTGATCGACGCGGCGTGGGCAACCGAGCCCTTGCCGCCAAACGCGCCGTCCTCGATCAGCTTCTTGGCGTTGTCCCACGCACCGCCGCCGGCGGTCATCGAGATGGCCATGAAGAGGCCGACGACGATCACGCCGATCAGCAGGCCGCCGAGCGCCTCGGTCGAGATCACGCCGACGATCAGCGTGACCACGATCGGGATCAGCGACGGGATGATCATCTCGCGCTGCGCCGATCTCGTGACGATGTCGACGCACTGGCCGTACTCCGGCTGCTCGGTGCCGTCCATGATCCCGGGGTGCTCGCGGAACTGGCGACGCACCTCCTCGACGACGGCGCCTCCGGCGCGGCCGACGGCCTCCATCGAGAGGGCGGCGAACAGGTAGACCATCATGCCGCCGATCAGCAGGCCGATCAGGACGGCCGGATCGTCGAGCACGAACGTCACGATGTCGTCGCCGTTCTTGATCAGGGCGGCGTTGACCTCGAGCTTGAACGCCGCGAACAGCACGAGCGCGGCGAGCGCGGCGGAGCCGATCGCGTAGCCCTTCGTGACGGCCTTCGTCGTGTTGCCGACCGCATCGAGCGGATCGGTCACGGCGCGGACCTCCTCGGGCAGGTCCGCCATCTCGGCGATGCCGCCCGCGTTGTCCGTGATCGGACCGAACGCGTCGAGCGCGACGATCAGGCCGGTCAGCGACAGCTGCGCCATCACCGCGACGCCGATGCCGTAGATGCCGGCGAGGTCGTTCGCCCACAGGATGCCGAGCGCGATCACGAGCGCCGGCGCGGCTGTCGCCTGGAAGCCCTGGGCGAGGCCCTGGATGATGTTGGTCGCATGACCCGTCTCGGACGCTCTGGCGGTCTTCTTGACCGGGCCGAAGCGCGTCGACGTGTAGTAGTCGGTGATCACGAACAGCATCGCCGTGACGCCGAGGCCGATCAGCGAGCAGATGTAGAAGTCGCTGACGCCGGGGGTCTCGCCCGGGGCAAGCACGCCCTTGAAGCGGACGCCGTCCATCAGCCAGTCCGTGATCGGGTAAAAGGCGATCGCCGCGAGCACGCCGGAGACGATCAGGCCCTTGTAGAGCGCCCACTCGACGTTGCCGGCGGCGGAGCGCACGAAGAACGTGCCGATGATCGAGGCGATGATCGAGGCGGCGCCGAGGATCAGCGGGTACATCGCGACCTGCGTCGCGTCGGCGAGGCTGAAGGTCAGCACGCCGAGCAGCATCACGGCGACCGCGGTCACCGCGTACGTCTCGAACAGGTCGGCCGCCATGCCGGCGCAGTCGCCGACGTTGTCGCCGACGTTGTCGGCGATCACGGCGGGGTTGCGCGGGTCGTCCTCGGGAATGCCGGCCTCGATCTTGCCGACGAGGTCGGCGCCGACGTCGGCGCCCTTGGTGAAGATGCCGCCGCCCAGTCGGGCGAAGACGGAGATCAGCGAGCCGCCGAAGCCGAGGCCGATCAGCGCGTCGACCGCCTCCTTCGGCGTCTGGTCGACCCAGGCCGTGAGGATCCCGTAGTACGCCGCAACGCCGGTCAGCGCGAGGCCGACGACGAGCATTCCGGTCACGGCGCCGCCGCGGAACGCGACGCTGAGCGCCTTCGGCACGCCGTCGCGGGCCGCCTCGGCGACGCGGGCGTTCGAGCGCACCGACACGTTCATGCCGATGTAGCCGGCCGCCGCCGAGGAGAAGCCGCCGATGGCGAAGCCGATCGCGACATAGATGTCCTGGATGAAGATGAGCGCGACGAACAGGACGACGCCGACGACGGCGATCGTCGTGTACTGGCGGTTGAGATACGCCCGCGCGCCCTCCTGCACCGCCGACGAGATCGAGACCATCTTCTCGTTGCCGGGTGAGAGCGCCAGCAGCGAGCGCACCGTCAGCGCGCCGTAGACCAGCGCACAGGCCGCGCAGACGAGCGCGACGACGACGCCGTGGTCAATCAAGAAGCTGGACAAGACAGGATCCTCCGGGGGTTTCCGTTGAACATGCCGGCGCGCGTCGGAGCGCTCCGGCATGCTTCGGGGCCCCGGCCTCGGCGGCTGCCGATGCCTAGGACCCCATAAGAACCGCGCGAGTCTATCGTGGCCGGCGGCGGGGAGACGTCAGCGTGCAGCTGCGCGCTGCGGAGCGGTGGTGCGCGGGACTGGCTCGGGCCACGGCGACGTCGCGAGCAGCTGCTCCTCGCCGCACAGCGACCACAGCTCCTCCGCCAGATGAGGCGCCATCGGCGCGAGCAGCTGCACGAGGTGGCGCAAGGCGATCAGCAGCGCCGCCTCGTCGAGCGGGTCGAGCATGCCGCCGCCGTGCGCCGCCGCGGCTCTGCGCTCGAACTCGCGCAGCTTGTCGAACAGGGCGATGACGCCCTCGACGGCGTGCTTCATCTCTATCGCGTCGAGTGCCCGCGTCACGTTGCGCTGCGCCATGTCGCACCACGTCGTGAGCTTGCGTCGCAGTCTGGTGCCGCCGTCGATCCGCTCGCGCGCGACCTCGTCGAGCTCCTGCCACCGTCGCAGCCGCGGCGCGGCCCAGTCCCACAGCTGTGTGAGGAACTCGGCGCAGTACCTGATCGGCTCGTCGGTCCAGTGGAAGTCGTTCTTCGGCGCAGCGGCGTAGAGCATCGCGACGCGCAGCGTGTCGGCACCGACCTCCTCGAGCATCTGCTTCAGCTCAACCGTGTTGCGCAGGTGCTTGCTCATTTTCTTGCCGTCGAAGCGCACGAGCCCGATCATGCGCTGGTTCGTGAACGGCTCGCCGTCCTCGATGTGGGTCAGCAGGCCGACATCGCGCAGCATCTTCGTGAACGAGCGCTGGTCGAACACGAAGCCGGCGCCGTCGGTCCCGCGGATCACGTTCGTGACCGGAAGCCATCTCGCCGTCTGCGGATGGTCGAACATCGTGTCTGCGCGATCCGCGTACGGGACGCTGATCGACAGCCACGTCCAGAACGCGTCGACGTGGCAGTCGAGCGTGTCCGTCTCGCGTCTCGCCGGGCCGCCGCATGATGGGCACGTCGTGTTGACGAAGCTGTCGTCTTCGGCGAGCGGCCGCCCTGTCCCGTCGATCCTCAGGTCCCTGGGCAGCACCACCGGCAGCTGCTCCTTCGGCACCGGCACGATCCCGCAGTCGGCGCAGTAGACGATCGGGATCGGCGCGCCCCAGCTGCGCTGGCGCCCGACCGAGAAGTCGCTGATCGCGTAGCGGCGCGCCGGGCGCGTCACGACGCCGATCGCCCGTGAGCCCTCCGGCGGCGGCGCGACCCCCACCTTCTCGCCGATCACCGCGTCGGTTCTATCCGCCACCGGGATGCCGAGCGAGGCGGTCGCGCCGTGGCGCGCGTCGACGATCGGCGAGACGAGCACCGGCAGCGGCCGTGGGATCCCCGCGACGCTCGCGGTCAGCCCCGTGTCGATGACCTCGACCGTGCCGGCGCGATCGCCGCTGCGCCAGCCCATCGATCTCATCTCCTGCAATGCCTCGCTGTCGCCGAGCTCGCCGACCCAGTCGCCCAGCTGCGGGTGGTTCGGCGAGACGACGACGAAGGCCGCGTGCGCGAGCGCGTCCGGGTCGGCCGCGAACACGGCGGCCTGCGTCCCTCCAGGCGTCGCCGCATCGACCTCGACGCCCTCCACACGGCTCAGCAGCGAGCGCTGCGCACCGAGGGCGTTCCCGTCCCACCCGCTCAGCGTGTCGAGGTTGTCGTCGTTCTCGGCCGCGTAGCGCGTCGCGCGGAAGAACCACTGCTCAAGCGGGACGAAGTCGACGGCGCTTTCGCAACGCCAGCACACGCCGCCCTCGGCCTGCGTCTGCGCGAGCACCGTCTGACAGGAGCCGCACCAGTGGACGTGGCGCTCCTGGCGGTAGATCAGGTCGTGCTCCAGCAGCAGCAGGAAGAGGTACTGCGTCCACTGGTAATGCTGCTCCTCGCACGTGACGAACGAGCGCTCCCAGTCGAACGAGACGCCGAGCGCGGAGAAGTCGCGGCGGAAGTTCTCGCAGCACTGGTCGACCCACTCGGCCGGCGTGATGCCGCGACGGATCGCCTCCAGCTCCGACGGCAACCCAAACGAGTCGAAGCCAGTCGTGAAGAGGATCTGGTCGCCCATTGCGCGGCGGAAGCGCACGAACGCGTCCGAGACGGAGTAGATGCGGGCGTGACCGAGGTGCGCGTTGCCCGACGTAAACGGGCACGACGGGAAGACGTAGCGCGCCGGTCCCTCGGCATCCTCGCCCGGCGTTGCGAAGACGCGCTGGTCGCGCCACGCCGCCTGCCAGCGCTCGTCCAGCAGCGACGCGACATAGCCGCCGGCGGCGTCGTTCAACTCAGGCCCGTCCGCCGACGATACCGGCACGGCTCTCCCCCAATTACATACGAATCCGGAAATCGTTGGCTAAGTACGCCCGACGGGACTCGAACCCGTATCACTGGCTTGAAAGGCCAGTACTCTCCAGGAAACTGACGGTCTGGGATTCCGGCGATTGCGCTGCCCGAAGGCAACCGGACACCGAGAAAAGACAAGCTCCCCCGGCTTGATGTCTGGCACGCAACAGTGCGTTCGTCCCCCGCGTATTTCCTTTGACCGTTTGAGCTACGGGCGCAAGCGGTCTTTCGCGAGCAACGATAGGCACGCTGTTCGCGCCTTGTCAAGTTGTTCCCGGCCGGTAAGCTGTGCCGACGCGCCGTTCATGGGGATGGATGGCCGCAACGTAAGGGGGACGGGGACGGAGATGGTCTCGGCGTCGATCATCGAGTGCATCGGCGGAACACCGCTGGTGCGCCTGCGACGGCTGTTCAGTCGCGGGCCGCAGGTGTACGCGAAGCTGGAGCTGCTCAACCCGGGCGGCTCGGTCAAGGACCGGCCCGCTCGCTACATCATCGAACGCGGCCTGCGCGACGGCACGATCGCTCCCGGCTCGACGATCGTGGAGTCGTCCTCCGGCAACTTCGGGATCGCGCTCGCGATGGCGGCGCGCATCTACGAGCTGGACTTCGTCTGCGTCGTGGACCCCAGAATCGCGCCGCTCAACCTGCGCATCCTCGAGCAGCTCGGGGCGCGGATCGAGATGGTGCAGAAGCCCGACCCCTACGGCGGGTACCTGCATACGCGCCTGGAGCGCGTGCAGGAGCTGCTCGCCGAGATACCGGGCGCCTACTGGCTCGACCAGTACGCCAACGATCTCAACGCACAATGCCACTACGACGGCATCGGGACGGAGATCGTTGAGGCGCTCGGGACGGAGGAGCCGGTCGATGTCTTCGTGGCCGCCGTCAGCACGAGCGCCACGCTGATGGGCGCCGCGCGCCGCCTGCGCGACGCCTGGCCGGACATCCGCGTCGTCGCGGTCGACGCGCAGGGCTCGGTCATCTTCGGCGGGCCGCCGAGCAGACGCAGCCTGCCGGGGATTGGCTCCAGTCGCACGCCCGAGCTGCTCTGCGAGGACGAGATCGACGAGGTGCTGTACGTCGACGACTTCGACTCCGCACGCGGCTGCCGCGAGCTGCTGCGCGGCGAGGGGATCCTCGCCGGCGGCTCCTCTGGCGCCGTGATCGCGGCGGTGCAGCGCGTCGTCGCGACGCTGCCGCCGACGGCACGGGTCGTGACGGTGCTGCCGGACCGCGGCGAGCGCTACATGGACCTCGTCTACGACGACACGTGGGTCGAGGCGCACCGTCCCGTGGTGCCCGACGTGGTGCCGGAGACGGCGCCGCTGAGGACGGCCGCCGTCGCGCTAACTCCGACGCCCTGAGGGGAGCCATGACATCGACGCAGTCCGAGCCGGCCGCATCGCCGGCCGAGCCCGCAGCCGGGGACATCCTCTATCTGAACCGTCGCGACGTGCGCGCCGCGATGGGCTCGTCCATCCGCGGCTACGTCGAGGCGCTGCGCAGCGCGCTCGCGCTGCACGCCGAGGGCAAGACGGCGCAGCCGCTGAAGCCCTACCTGCGCTGGCGCAGAAGAGGCCACATCGCCGACCGCATCATCGCGATGCCGGGCTACGTTGGCGGGCCGAACGAAATGGCGGGCATCAAGTGGATCGGCTCCAAGCACGACAACCCGATCGAGCGCGGGATCCCGCGCGCGAGCGCCGTGATCGTGCTGAATGACCCCGAGACCCACTTCCCCGTCGCGATCATGGAGGGCGGCGAGATCAGCGGGATGCGCACCGCCGGCGTGACGGTGCTCGCCGCCGAGTACCTCGCGCGACCGGGCTTCCAGAGCGTCGCGCTCGTGGGCTGCGGCTTCATCGGCCGGCTGCACGCGCTCGGGTTGCTGGAGTCATTTTCGGCGATCGAGCGGCTCTTCCTGTACGACCAGGACCGCCGCGCGGCCGATGCGCTCGCAGAGGAGCTCGAGCAGCTCGGGCGCGAGGGTCTGAGGATCACGGTCTGCGAGACGGCGGAGGAGGCGGTCTGCCGCGGCGAGCTCGTCGTGCCATGCACGGTGACCGCGAGACCGTACATCGAGCTCGACTGGCTGATGCCGGGCGCGTTCTTGTCCAACATCTCGATCATGGACGTCAAGCCCGAGGTGTATCTCGGCGTCGACAAGCTGCTCGTGGACGACTGGGAGCAGGCGAACCGCGAGAGAAAGACGATCAACCAGCTGGTGCTCGCCGGCCGGCTCAAGCAGTCCGACCTGCACGCGGAGCTCGGCGACGTCGTGCGCGGGCACAAGCCCGGCCGCACGAGCCCTGATGAGCGGATCTTGCTGAACCCGATGGGCATGGCGATTGAGGATGTCGCCTGTGCCGCCGCGGTGTATCGGACCGCACGCGATCAGGGAACCGGCACGTGGCTGACCCTGGCGTAGCCGCCCACGCGGACGTGCGGGCGCGCTTCGACGCGGTGCGCGCGCGGCATCGCGAGGTGCTGCTGGTCGTCGGCCCGCCGCGCACGGCCTCGACCGCGTTGGCACGGATCCTGTGGAACCACGAGCAGGTCGGCTGGTACAGCCACGAGCCGTTCGAGGCAACGTGGTACCAAGGCGCCGGCCCGGAGCGTGCCGCCGAGCTGCTGGAGGCGCCGGAGCCGGTGGCAGACCTCGGCGGTCGCGGCACCGGCGAGACGCTCGTCGTCAAGGAGATGACGTTCCAGGTTGGTGACGCCTTCCCGCTGCTCGCCACGCTGGCGACCCGCCCGATCGTGTTCCTGATCCGCGACCCGCGCCTCTGTGTCGCCTCGCGCATGCGCGTGTTGGAGGCCTCCGGCCGCCCGCAGGTGTTCCCGCTGCGCGAGTCGGGATGGGATGACCTTGCGCGCCAGCTCGACCACGTGCGGCGCGAGAGGATCGAGCACACGATCATCGACTCCGGCGACCTGCGCGCGGACCCGGCGGCCGTGGTGCCGCCGCTGCTGGAGCAGCTGGGCCTCGCGTACGACCCGTCGCTGCTGACCTGGGGCGCCTCGGAGGCGACCGGGCTCAGCTCCGTCTCAGGCGCCGAGGATCCTTTCTACCAGCAGGTGCTGCAGAGCAGAGGCCTCGAGCCCGACACGGAGCGCATCTTCGAGCTGGACGAGTTCCCGCCTGACGACGGCTTCCGGGACCACGTCGCGGCGTGCGTCGAGCAGTACGAGGAGCTGCGCGGGATCAGGTCCCCGTAAGGGACCCGGATCCGCACAGCTACTGACCCGGCACCCAGAGCCGACCGGATCTCTGGGCGGGGCCGGAGCCCGCGGCCGGCTGCTCTCCTGGCTGCTGTGCAGCAGCAGGTGGCGCGCCCGGGGCGTCCGAGCCGGGCTCCGCGGGCTCAGCGGCACCGACCGCTCTCACATACGCCATCTGCAACTGCGACAGCGCGTCCCGGATCGGTCTCGCCTGCTCGGCGCCGAGCGACTGCTCGACCAGCGGCATCAGGGCACGCACGGCCTCGATCCCCATGCGCGTCTGGTCAAGGTCCTGCTCGCCCTCGGAGCCGGGCACCAGTCCGGCCCGCAGCACAGCGACGTTGAGGATCGAGACGGTCGCCTCCGTGACGACCTGCTCGACGCGCACCCGCTTGAGCTCCTCCTCCAGCGCGGCGCGCATCTCCTCCTCGGTCGGCTGCCGGCCTTCGCCGGGCCCGCCGGTCGGATCCTGAGCGCTCATACAATCGCCTCCTGGGCGTAGGTCTCGCGGGTTTCGCGGACAGTGGCCGCGTAGACGTCCTCGATCGACGCGCCGGACTCCAGCAGACGCCGCTGACGCTGAGCGCCGTTCAGCTCGGGCAATGCCACGTCGATGCCGAGCTCACCGCGCACCGGCGCCGTCCAGGCAAGCAGCCGCTCGACCGCCTCGGCCGCCGGCTGCTCAACCGCGCGCTCGAGATCGACCAGCTTGCCGTCGAGCCCGAAGCGAATCGCGCGCCACATGTTCTCCTCGACCAGGCGCGGAGCCGGATCGACCGAGGGAACCCCCTCGTCCACGTCGCGCGCCGCCTGCAGCACCGCACCGACGATCAGCGAGGCGAGCGCCTCCGACTCGGTGGCGGTGCTCTGTGCGTCGCAGATGCGCACCTCGACCGTGCCGAACGTGAGGTGGGGCCGGATCGACCACCACACCTGCGTGTACTCGACTATCGAGTTGGTCCGCACGAGGAAGTCGAGGTAGTCGTGAAACGCCTCCCAGCTGCCGAATGCATCCGGCACCCCACAACGCGGGAACGACTTCGTGAACGTTTGGGTGCGCGCGGTATGCAGCCCGGAGTTGCGTCCGTCGATGAACGGCGAGTTCGCCGAGATCGCCAGCAGCAGTGGCAGCACCGGACGCAGCCGGTCGCACACCTGCACGGCGCGGTCAGCGCCGCGCACGCCGACGTGGACGTGCATCGAGAACGTGTTGTTGCGCCGGGCGACGTACTGCAGCCCGTCGACCACGCGCCGGTAGTGCTCGGTGTCGATGTTGCGCTGTTCGCGGTAGTCGGCCCATGGGTGCGTGCCAGTCGCCCCAAGCGCCACGCCGCGCTCGGCGGCGAGCGAGAACAGCCGGCGGCGGTGGTCGCGCTGGGCTGCGAAGGCGGCTGCGAGGTCGTCGCCGCGACCAGAGCGGATCTCGATCTCCGAGGAGATCAGCTCGCCCGCGAGCGAGTCCGCCAGCACGGGGTCCGACGCGATCGCCGCGTCGCGCAGCTCCTCGAACTGCGGAACCATCTCCAGCGTGACCGGATCGAGGATGGCGAACTCCTCCTCGAGGCCGATCGTGCCGTCGATCGCGTCCTCGTAGGACTCGTGCGCGGTGGAGAAGTCGAGGCTCACGAAGAAGGGCCGGAGAACGGACGGAGCCGAGGCTCAGGTCAGGTAGAAGTACAGCGCGTAGAGCAGATCGACTGCCGGGCTGGAGGTGTGGACCGTCACCTCCGGCGGGACCTGCAGGAGCGCCTCGGAGTAGTTGAAGATGATCTTCACCCCGGCGGCGACGAGATCGTCGGCCAGCAGTTGCGCGGCCGCCGTCGGCACCGCGAGGACACCGACGACGATGTCCTCCTCTTCGACGATCTGCGGCAGGTCCGTCGCGTCGCGGACCATGTGGGGGCCAACCTGCTCGCCGATCTTCGCCGGATCCTTGTCGAAGATCGCGACGACGCGGAAGCCGTGGTCGGCGAAGATGTCGGAGGACGCGATCGCACGGCCGAGGTGGCCGGCGCCGAACAGCGCGATGTTGTGCTGGCCCGAGGTGCGCAAGATCTTGCGGATCTGCGAGACGAGCGAGTCGACGTTGTAGCCGACGCCGCGCTTGCCGAACTTGCCGAAGCCGGACAGGTCGCGCCGGATCTGCGTCGAGTTGACGTGCGTGTAGTCCGACAGCTCCTGCGAGGAGATCGTCTCCTTGCCCATCTTCTTCGCCTGCGTGAGCACCTGCAGGTAGCGCGACAGGCGGGCGGCGACGCCAAGCGAGAGGCGGTCGCCGACCTTGCCGAGGGCGTCCTCGGCGTCGTGCTCGATAGTGGAGCTCATCACTCCCCAGTGTATGCGAGTCGGCGCCGCAACTCGGCCTCATCGACGAAGAAGTCGAACAGCTCCTCGCCATCGAGCGAGATCACCGGAATCCGCTCCAGATACGCCTTGAAGAGCGCGTCGTCCCGTTCGATGTCCCGCTCCACGAGCGCGAACGGCAGCTCCGCCCGCACCTGCTCCAGCACGACGCGCGCGTCGTCGCACAGATGGCAGCCGGGCCGGCCGTACAGCACGATCTCACGCATCGCGCGTCGCTAGAGCCCCCGCTCGCCTGTCGCGTAAGCGTCGAGCGCGGCGTAGTCGGGGAAAGGCAGCGCCGGCAGGTAGCGCGCAGCGGAGCCGATCATCGCGGCGTTGTCGGTGCAGAGCTGGATCGGCGGGACGTCAATCTCGACGCCGAGACCGCGCATGCGCTCGCGCAGCGGGCCGTTGGCGGCTACGCCGCCACCGAGCGCGAGCCGCTGGACGTCGGTCTGTTTAAGCGCTCGCTCGACGCGACGAGCAAGTGTCTCGACGATCGCACGCTGATAGGAGGCGGCGAGGTCGGCGCGGCGGCGTCCGGCTTCCTCCTCCCCCAGCTCTCTGAGCTTGTAGAGCAGCGAGGTCTTGAGGCCGGAGAAGGAGAAGTCGAGGCCGGCGACCTGCTGCGCGGTCGGGAACGCGAACGCCTTGGGATCGCCATCTTCGGCGAGCCGTTGGAGCGCCGGCCCGCCCGGATAGCCGAGCCCGAGCATGCGTGCACCCTTGTCGAACGCCTCCCCCGCCGCGTCGTCGTGCGTGGCCCCGAGCACCTCCCAGTCCGGCCCGTGGTCGCGAACGTGCGCGAGCAGCGTGTGGCCGCCCGAGGCGATCAGGATCAGGAACGGCGGCTCGAAGTCGCTCGGCTTCAGGAAGCTCGCGGCGACATGGCCGTGCAGATGGTCGACCGGGACCAGCGGCAGCCGGTGCGCGGCCGCGAGCGCCTTGGCGGTCGACACACCGACGAGCAATGCCCCGACGAGGCCCGGTCCCTGCGTCACGGCGACGGCGTCCAGCTCGGGCAGCGTCGTCCCTGCCTGAGCGAGCGCGTCGTCGACGACTGGCCCGATCAGCTCCAGGTGGTGGCGCGAGGCGACCTCCGGCACGACGCCGCCGTAGCGGTCGTGCACGCCCTGCGAGGAGATGACGTTCGAGCGGATCTCGCCGTCCTGCGTGACGACCGCGGCGCAGGTGTCGTCGCAGCTCGTCTCGATCGCGAGGATCACGCGGCGCCGCTGCCCACGTTGGGCACGTCGTCGAGCGTGCCGGCAAGCGTCGCGCGCGTGCGCCACATGATGAGCGCGTCCTCGCCGTTGTCCTGGTAGTAGCGCGGCCGCGTGCCGGCCGAGCGAAAGCCGAAGCGCTCATACAGCGCGATCGCCGACTGGTTCGTCGGACGAACCTCGAGCGTGAGCTGCGCGCTGCCGCTGCCGTCGTCGATGCGGGAGAGCAGTGCGCTCAGCAGCGCTGACGCGATGCCCTTGCGCCGCAGTCGCGGGTCGACCGCGATGTTCATCAGGTGCCAGACGGTGTCGTAGCGCGAGCAGATCAAGTGGCCGACGACCGTCCCATCGCGAACGGCGGCGAGACACACGCCCGAGGGCTTTGACAGCTCCAGCACGAACATCGCCAGCGACCACGGCGTCGGGAAGGCGCGCCGCTCGACCGCGATCACCTGCGGCAGGTCCGAATAGGTGAGGCGGCGGATCTCGAGCGTCGACGAGGGGGTCACGATGCCGTGGCGCGCCGTCTGCGGAGTGCCAGCTCGGCGTCCGGAAGGCGCAGATAAGCCGGCAGGACCGCGTCTCGGGCGTCCGGCTCCATCACCATCGCGAGCCGGGCGTGCACCGCCGCGTCGACGCGATGTGCTGCGGAGTCGTCCGCCGGGACCACGGCCCCGGCCGCTGCCAATACGTCCCTGAACCTTACCGCGCCATCCCCCACCGCCAAGACGCCTGCGGGCAGTGCCGCGACCGCCTCGGCGAGCGCGTCGGGGGTGAGCGCCGCGGGCGCGAGCAAGGGCTCGGCCGCGTGCTGTACGGCGTCACCAGCCCCCCAGGCAGCGGCAAACGCCTCGCCGCGGCGTGCGTCGAGGACGGCGAGCGTGGCGGGCGGCTCGAGCGGACCGGCCGCGTCACCGTGCGCGACCGCCCCCGCCGCGAGCGAGCGGAGCGTCGAGACGCCCACCAGCGGGAGGTCGTGCGCGTGTGCGAGCGCTCGCGCGGTCGCGACGCCGATCCGTAGTCCGGTGAAGGTCCCCGGCCCGATCCCGACGGCCAGTCGATCGAGCTGGGCGACCTCAAGGCCGGCCTCGGCGAGCAATGCCAGCGCGAGCGGCAGCAGCTCGCTCACGTGGCCGGGCCGCTCGCCGGGCGCGGGTTCGTGGCGACGGGTGAGGAGCTTCTCATCCGCGAGCGCCAACGCGACAGTGGTCGCGGGCGTCGCAGTGTCGAAGGCGAGCAGTCGCACGCCCCGCATCGTCTCGCAACGGGCGGTTGTATGACACCCCGGCGCGTGGCCGCCGAGCTGGCGCGCGCCCGATCGCCTCGTCGGTGTCGAGGGGCGAACCGAATCCCGCAAACTGCGAAAAAGCGCGCACCTGCCATGGGACGTGACGGCCGATCGATCGCGTAGGGTCCCGCCCCGATGACGGCGAGCCTGCCTCTGCGTGGCACGACGTCCAGCTCCCCCATTCGTTCCGTCGCTCGCAGCGTTGCGGCGGTCCTGCTGGCGTTTGCCTGCCTGTCTCTGTCCGTGCCCGCGGCGCACGCCGCCGGTGTGGACGGCCTGCTCGCGCGCGCCCCGGCCGCGACGCTCAGCGCACCGCTGCACGCCGCTCCCGCCGCGACGACTGCCGCCGCGCGACCGGTCGCGCACGCCGCTCGCGGCTGCGGCTATGCCCACGGCGCACTGCGAACGCGCCGCAGCATCCTCCACACGCAGCGCCGGATGCTGTGCCTGATGAATCGCGTGCGGGCGCGCTTCGGCTTGCGGCGGCTGCACACGAACCGCTGTCTGCACCGCGTCGCAGCGCGCCACGCGCACGACATGGTCAACCGCCGCTACTTCGCGCACACCACGCCGAACGGCTGGGATCCGGGTCGACGGGCACGCGCGTCGGGCTATGTGCCGCGCGCGGCGGCCTGGCTGGTCGGCGAAAACATCGCCTGGGGCGTGGCCGGCGCAGCACGCCCCGTCTGGGTCGTGCGTGCCTGGATGCACAGCCCGCCGCATCGCCACAACCTCCTGAGCCGGCACTTCCGCGACGTCGGCATCGGCGTGGCGCGCGGGGTTCCGTTGCGCGGCTTCCGTGGCGTGCGCCTGCGCGCGACGTTCAGCGTCGAGTTCGGCGCGCACCACGGCCGCACGCGCTGCGGGTAGCGCGGCGCCGCGCGGAGCGTCCGCCACCCGTCACGCCCGCCTGCCGGGCGCTCTAAGCTGAGCCGATGGCCACAACCGGCTCGGGGGCGCCGGTACTAGCCTTACGGGCCGACACGCCCCGCATCCAGACTCCGAGGCCGGACGCCGCGACAGCCGCCTGGGTATGCACCGTTCCGTGCACCCTGATGGTGCTGGCGGCGGGACTGTGGCTCGCCAGACCGCTCGGAGCGCTGCTCAGCCCTCCCGCCCACGGCTACACGTTCACCGCTGGGTACGCGCCGCTCGTGCGGCCCGAGCCGACGGAGCACGCGCGCTACCTGATCGCGTTGAGCCTCCCGCTGCTGATCGCGTTCGCCACGATCTTCGCGCCACGGTGGCTCCCGCGCCTCTCGCCGTCCCGTGCACGCATCGCCGTGACGTCGGCGCAAGCGCTGCTCGCGCTGGTGCTGGCCGCCTGCTACGTCGCGCAGGTTCGGCTGAGGTACGGGTTCCTCTACACGCATCAGGACGGCAACGTGTTTCAGATGCGCTACTTCACGACCGCCACGGTCGTCGCAGCGGGGCTGCTGAGCCTCGCGACGATCGCGGTCGTGCGACAAGGGCGACTGCGCCACGCCGCAGCGGCGCTGATGCGCGACTCGCGCGCGCGAGGTGCCGCCGGCTGGACGCTCGCGATCGTGGCCACAGTCCTCTGGCTGCTGCACGCGGTCGCCACCGAAGGCTCGTTGGCGAGCGCGCCTGCGGACGTGCCGGCCCATGTCGCCTTCACGCTCGACGAGACGTTCGCGGTCTTGAACGGGATGAGCCCGCTCGTCGACTTCACAGCGCAGTACGGCTCCCTGTGGCCGTACGCGACCGCGCCGCTGATGCTCGTCTTCGGCAAGACCGTCCTGACGTTCTCGCTCGCGATGTGCGCGCTCACGGGCCTCGCGCTGCTGGCGATCTACGCGGTGCTGCGGCGGGTGACGCGCAGCGCGATCGCCGCGCTGCTGCTGTACCTGCCGTTCTTGGCGACGAGCCTGTTCACCCTCGAAGACCCGCCGCAGGACCGCAGTTCGCTCGCCAGCTATGGGACCTTTCCGCTCCGCTACGCCGGGCCCTACCTCCTCGCCCTGCTCACCGCACGCCACATCGACCGCGATAGCGGCCCCCGCGGGATCTTCCTGCTGTTCCTCGTCGGGGGGCTGACGATCCTCAACAACGTCGAGTTCGGCGTGGCTGCGCTCGGCGCCACCGTCGCGGCCGTGGCGTGGGCCGGAGCTGGACGGCCTGGTGCCTCCCCCCGACGCCTGCTGGCAGCGGCGGGCGGCGGTCTGCTGGCGGCGCTCGCGCTCGTCTCGCTGCTGACGCTGCTCCGGGCCGGCGCGCTGCCCCAGCTCGGACGGGTCACCGACTACGCGCGCCTGTTCGGTGTCTCCGGCTACGCGAGCATGCCGATCCCCAGCCTGCTGGGGATGCACCTCGTCATCTACGTGACCTACGTGGCGGCGATCGTCGTCGCGACGGTGTCCACGCTGGGGCGCGCACGGGATCGGCTGCTGAGCGGGATGCTCGCGTGGGCGGGCATCTTCGGACTCGGGTCCGCGAGCTACTACGTCGGCCGCTCGCATCCGGTGGCGCTGAAGGCGACCTTCTCGGTGTGGGCGCTCGCGCTGGCGCTGCTCACGGTCGTCGTCGTGCGCGCGCTCGCCGCCCACCCGCGCCGCTTGCCGTCGATCGCCGCCGTCGTGACGCTGTTCGGCTTCGGCGTCGCCGCCTGCTCGCTGGGGCAGACGCCGACCCCGTGGTCGCAGGTCGACCGTCTCCGCGCACCGTCCGCGCCGACCGAGACGTCGGCCTTCCCGCGACCGCTCGCACCTGCGACCGATCCGCAGACGCGTGCCTTCGTCTCGTCGCTGGCCGACGGCCCGTCGCGCTTCGTCGTCAAGCATGGAGCGCCGATCGCGATCATGCTGAGAACCGGGCATCGCGTCGCCGACGCCTACGGCGTCCGCAACGTCTCGCCCTATACCGGATCGGACTCGACCCCCACGGTCGAGCGCGTCGAAACCGTCCTGGACTTGCTGGCGAGGGCCGGCGGCAACACCGTGATCGTCTCGAACGCGGTCGATCCGGCGATGTTCTCCGTGCTCGAGCGACGCGGGTTTCTGCTCATCACCCACCACGGGCTCGGCCGCTACGACCCGACCGTGCCGCACTCCGATGCGGTCATGCTTCCATGGCCGGACGGGACCACCGTGATCAAGTGGGTCGACACGCGCCACCTCCGCGCCGACGCGCTGCGCTAGCCCGCCTCGATCGTCAGCTCACGTGTGTCCCCCCCGCCATGTGCGAGCCGCACACGCGCCGCGATCGGGACCCCGACGACGCCGTCCGCGACCTCCGGCCACTCGACGAACGCGACGCGCTCGGACGTGAGGTAGTCAGCCAACAGCGCTGGGTCCTCCAGCGCGAGATCGCCGAGGCGGTAGAGGTCGAGGTGGGAGACGGGCACGCGCCCCTCGTAGCGCTGCCCGATCGTGAACGTCGGGCTCGTCACGCGGCCGCTCACGCCGAGTGCGCGGCAGGCGCCGCGCACGAACGTCGTCTTGCCGGCGCCGAGCTCGCCGGCGATCAGCACGACGTCGCCGGGCTCGAGCACTTCGGCAAGCCGGGCCGCGAGCGCCTCCGTCTCCTCCGCGCCGCGCGTGCGGTGGACGCCGGTCGGAGGCGGGGGCTGCTGGCGCATCGCCGGCGGACGGTAGCGTAGGCGCCGCGATGACCGACGCGTCCGGAGGCCAGGAGGGCGGCAGCGCGGGGGTCTCCCTGCGCGGCCGCGTCGCGGCGCTGCGCACCTCCGACATCGGCAGAGCCGGCGGGCTCGCCATCGCGATGATCGTGACGAACGTCGTGGCACTCGGCTCGACGGTCGTCTTCGCACGGTTGCTCGACGACTACGGGTCGCTGGCAGCGCTGATCTCGTTCTACCTCATCCTCTCCGTCGTCGGACAGGCGATGCAAGTCGCGACCGCGCGCGACGCGGTCCTCGGTCAGCTCGGCGAGGGACCGGCGCTCGCCGCGACCCTGCGCAGTTGGACGCGCTCGCTGCTGCTACTGACGGTCGCCGTGGCAGTCGTGTCGGTGGCCTTGCGCGCCCCGATCGCCCATGCCGTCGGCGTCGACCAGGAGTGGGCAGCGGCGGTGGGCGCGCCGGCCGGCGTGCTGTGGCTGATGCTGTCACTGCTGCGGGGCGGCCTGCAGGGCACCGGCGACTACCGCGCGGTCGGGATCAGCCTCGTCGGCGAGCAGAGCGCGCGGCTCGTGTTCGGCGCGACGCTGGCGGCCGCCGGCCTGGGCGTCACGGGCGCCTACCTCGGCACCCCCCTGTCGTTGCTCGCGATGGCCGTGTACTGCTGGGTTGAGCTGCGCCGTGTGACGTCGCCCGCAATCGCGGACCCGGCGTTTTGCCCTCCGGCGACCGCAAGCGGATCGCCTGCGGACCCGGTGTTTCGCCCTCCGGCGACCGCAAGCGGATCGCCTGCGGGCGACGTCTCTTCTCGCCGCCTGCGCGATCACATCGCCGGCGCGACCACGCCGATCGCCGGGCTTGTGATCGTTGCGCTGCTGCAGAACGTCGACATCATCGCCGGCAAGCACCGCTTCTCGACCGACGTCGCCAGCTCGTATGGCGCGACCGCCGTCGCCGCGAAGGTCCTCGTGTGGGTCGCGATGGGCGCGGGCTTCTATCTCGTGCCGGAGACGTCGCGCCGCCATGCCGAAGGCGAGGACACACGCCGCGTGCTCGTGAACGGGATCGGCATCGTGCTCGTCTGCGCGCTGCCGGTGCTGGCGATCTTCGCGTTTGGCGGCGAACAGCTGCTGAAGGCCGCGTTCGGCGCGGACCGGCTGCTGGCGGTCGACGCGCTGCTGCCGCTCGGCGTCGCCTTCACGCTGCTCGCCCTGACCTACCTCGCGATCCAGTACCTGCTCGCGCTGCGCCGCACCGCGTTTCTGCTGCCGCTCGGCGCGATCGCGCTCGCCGAGCCGGTGCTGCTGCTGACCGTCGCACCCGACAACCCCGACGGCTTCGCCGCGGTCGTCCTGGCGATTCAGGCGATCGCCGCCGTCGTCGCGCTGGCGCTGGCGTTCGCTCGCGGCAGGGTGCCGCGACCCACGCGCTAGAACAACCCCATCTGATCGGCGCTCGGCTCGGGCTCTGGCTGACCAACCACTTCCTGCTCGGCGGCGACTGGCGCCGCATCGGCCGGCTCCGACGCCCCATCCGGCACAGTGACGTCTTCGGGCTCAGTCTCGAGGACCGGCTCCATCACCTCCGGCTGCGGCGGCGGATCGGTCGCGAGCAGGTCCGGCAGGCGAGCGAAGTCGGCGCGCAGCGTCTCCAGCATCGAGGGCGTGTAGAGCGCGGCGGCGGGATGGTAGATCGGGTAGAGACGCACCGCGCGGTGCCCGAGCACGTGTACCTCCGGCTGGCCGTGCAGCTTTGAGATACCGGTCGGGTCGCCACGCAGGAGCTTCGTCGAGAAGTTGCCGAGCGTGCAGATGACGCGCGGTTCGATCAGGTCAACCTGGCGGTGCAGGTAGTCACGGCAGGCCTCGATCTCCTGCGGGCGAGGGTCGCGGTTGCCTGGCGGGCGGCACTTGAGCACGTTCGCGATGAAGACGTCTCCACGCTCGAGCCCGATCTCGGCGAGCAGCTTGTCGAGCAGTCTGCCGGCCTGGCCGACGAACGGGAGGCCCTGCTTGTCCTCGTTCGCGCCCGGCGCCTCGCCGACGAACATCAGGTCGGCGTCCGCGTTGCCGGCGCCGAAGACGACCGTCGTGCGGGTCTCGGCGAGCGCACATCTCGTGCAGGCGCTCGCCTCGAGGTAGACCTGCTTCAGCTGCTCCCGGCGTTCGGCGGCATCCATTCGACTGCTGGATGGTATTCGCACGCCGCGACGGCTACCATTTGCAACAGCCGTCACCTGCTTTGGGGACGGACTTCGCAGGACTTCCACCACTTCAACTCGACGCCGACCGGTATCTCCCATGTGGGAACTGGAACGGGACACCACCCTCCCAGCCCTTGCGCGCCTGCGCTGCGCGATGGTCGGCAACGGCCGGCTCGGCCGCGCGATGGCCTCGGGCCTGCGTGAAGCGGGACTCACCGTCGAAGGACCGCTCGGTCGCGGAGCTCGATGTCCGGATGCTGACGTCGTAATCCTCGCCGTCCCCGACGCGGAGATCGCCAACGCCGCCACGGCGATCGAGCGCCGAGCCGACGGCAGCGGCCCGCTCCTCGGCCATTGCTCCGGCGCCACGACGCTGGAGCCACTCGCCCCGCACGAGGCGTTCTCGCTCCACCCGCTGATGACCGTCCCGGCCGACGGGCCCGCACAGCTCGCGGGTGCGAGCGCCGCGATCGCCGGCACCACGCCCCACGCCCGCGGGATCGCCCACCAGCTCGCGCTCCACCTCGGTCTCACGCCGATCGACGTCGCCGACGAGGACCGGGCCGCCTACCACGCCGCCGCCTCGATCGCCTCGAACTTCCTCGTCACGCTCGAGGCCGCCGCCGAGCAGCTGGCCGCCAGCGCCGGCATCGACCGCCAAGCGCTCGTCCCGCTCGTGCGGGCGACCGTTGAGAACTGGGCCGCGATGGGTCCCGACCGCGCCCTCACCGGCCCGATCGCCCGCGGCGACGAGGAGACGGTCGACCGCCAGCGCCAGGCGATCCAAGACCGCACGCCAGAGCTCCTCCCACTCTTCGAGGCGCTCGCCGAGGCGACGCGCGTCCTCGCATCCGGAGTGCACGCATGAGGACCGTCCGCACCGTCAAAGAGCTGCGCGATCTCCTGAAGGCAGAGCGCCAGAACGGGCGCACGATCGGCCTCGTTCCCACGATGGGCGCGTTCCACGCCGGCCACGTCAGCCTGATGGAGCGGGCGCGCCAGACGACCGACGTCGTCGTCGTCTCCCTCTTCGTCAACCCCACCCAGTTCGCCCCCACCGAGGACCTCTCCGCCTATCCGCGCGACGAGCAGCGCGACGGCGAGATGGCAGAGGCCGCCGGCGTGGACGTGCTGTTCTCCCCGCCGGTCGAGGAGGTCTACCCCGATGGCTTCCAGACGACCGTCACGGTCGGCGCCCTGGCGCAGCCGCTCGAAGGCGCGCAGCGACCCGGCCACTTCGACGGCGTCGCGACCGTCGTCACGAAGCTGCTGAACATGGTGCAGCCGGACGTCGCTTTCTTCGGCCAGAAGGACGCGCAGCAGGCGTTGATCGTGCGCCGCGTCGTCCAGGACCTCGACATCCCGGTGCAGATCGAGGTCTGCCCGACCGTCCGCGAGCCCGACGGACTGGCGATGTCGAGCCGCAACGCCTACCTGGCCCCCGCCGAGCGAGAGCGTGCCATCGCGCTGCGGCGCGCCCTCGACGCCGCCGAGCAGGCCGTGGCTGCCGGTGAGCACGAGGCAAGCGCGGTCGCCACCGCCGCCCACCGGGCGATGGAGCCGTACGGCGTCGAGCCGGAGTACCTCGCGCTCGTCGCTACAGACAGCCTCCAACCCGTCGATCGCATCGATGGAGAGATCCTCGTGGCCCTCGCAGCGCGCGTCGGGCCCGCCCGCCTCATCGACAACACCCTGATCAAGACCAACGGGAGACCCTGAAACCGCCATGCATCGCACGATGCTCAAGTCGAAGATCCACCGCGCGACCGTGACCGACGCCGACCTGCACTACGTCGGCTCGATCACCGTCGATCCGGAGCTGCTCGAGGCCGCAGACATCCTCGAGCACGAGCAGGTCGCCGTCGTCGACGTGAACAACGGCGCGCGCTTCGAGACGTACACGATCGCCGGAGAGCGCGGCTCCGGCGAGATGAAGGTCAACGGCGCCGCCGCCCGCCTCGTGCACCACGGCGACACGATCATCGTCATCTCCTACGCGCAGTACTCACGTGAGGAGATGGAGCACTACGAGCCCCGCGTCGTCCACGTGGACGCGCACAACCGCATCGTCACCGTCGACCGCGAGGTGGCGACCCTCCTCAGCTGAGGGCGCCAACCGTCGCGGGAGAAAGGAACACCGCCATGTCCGCCTCGCCCGTACCGACCGTAGTCGCCCCCGGCGCCCCGCCGGCCGAGCGGCTTCCCGTATCGCTGCCCGAGCTGGCCGAGAAGAAGCGCCTCGGCGAACCGATCGTGATGGTCACTGCATACGACTACCCGTCCGCCCAGGTCGCCGAGGCTGCCGGTGTCGACATGGTGCTCGTCGGCGACTCCGGCGCGATGACCGTACTCGGCTATCCCTCGACCGTGCCCGTCTCGGTCGACGAGATGCTGATGCTGACGGCCGCCACGCGCCGCGGCCTGCGCACGCCCCTGCTCGTGGCCGACCTCCCGTTCGGCTCCTACGAGGCCTCGAACGAGCAGGCCGTCGCGACCGCGCAGCGGTTCATCAAGGAGGGCGGCGCGGAGGCCGTGAAGCTGGAGGGCGGCGGGATCATGGCGGCGCGCGCGCGGGCGCTCGTACAGGCGGGCATACCGGTGATGGGCCATGTCGGCCTGACCCCGCAGACAGCGACGCAGCTCGGCGGCTACCGCGCTCAAGGCCGCACCGGAGAGCGCGCATACGACGTCGCACGCGACGCGCTCGCGCTGCAGGAGGCCGGCTGCTTCGCGATCGTCTTCGAGGCGATCCCGGCAGCGGTCGCGCACGACGTGATGGAGCGGATGGAGATTCCCGTGATCGGGATCGGCGCTGGCTCCGCGACTGACGGCCAGGTGCTTGTGTTCCACGACCTGCTCGGCATCCGCGAAGGCGTCGGTGCCCGCTTCGTCAAGCGCTACGCCGACATCCAGGACGAGATGGTCGCCGGCGTGCGCGCCTTCGCCGAGGACGTGCGCACCCAGCGCTACCCGGCGCCAGACCACACCTACTCGATCGATCCCGAGCAGCTGGCGCACTTCCGCTCGCTGCTGGCGTAGCCCCCACCTGAAGCGTCCTGGCCTGGGCCGGTCTGACAAGACCAGGCCAGGACGGTGCGCGGCGGGCGCCTGAGGTGCTCGCCGCGACCTCCTCTACACTGCGCGGGCTTTCACAACTCCTTCACCCGACGTTCACAGGAGGGCCGCGCCATGGCGCGCCTGTCACAGGTCTTCGCACCCCGCGATCGCGAGTTCTTCGACCTCTTCGAGGAGGCGAGCGCCAACATCCTGCGTGGCGCCGATCTGCTCGATCGGATGCTGCGCAACTACCCGGAGACGAAGGAGCTGGCGCGCGAGATCCTCCTGTGCGAGCAGGAGGGCGACCGCATCACGCACGACATCATCAACCGCCTGAACCAGACGTTCGTCACGCCGATCGACCGCGAAGACATCCTCGAGCTCGCCTCCACGCTCGACGACATCATCGACCTGACCGAGGAGGTCGCCGACTACCTCGGCCTCTACAAGGTCGAGGCGCCGATGGAGCAGGCGCAGCGGCTCGCGCACATCCTCATGCAGGCCTGCCGGCAGATCGCCGAGGCGATGCCGCGGATGCGCGACTTCAAGGACATCTCGCACTACACCGTCGAGATCCACCGGCTCGAGAACGAGGGCGACCGCGTCACGCGCGAGGCGATCGCCTCGCTGTTCGACAACGGCATCGATCCGATGGTCGTGATCCGCTGGAAGGACCTGTTCGAGCGCCTCGAGGACGCGGTCGACGCGACCGAGCGCGTCGCGAACACGCTGTCGGGCATCGTCATCAAGAACTCGTGACCGCGATTCCGTCCGCGACTGACCCCGGGGCCGCCTGATGGACGGCGCCGACATCATCCTCGGGATCGTCGTCGCCACGGCGCTGGCGTTCGACTTCACGAACGGCTTCCACGACACGGCCAACGTCGTCGCGACGACGATCTCGACGCGCGCGCTGCCGCCACGTGTGGCGGTCACGCTCGCGGCGCTGCTCAACTTCGTCGGCGCATTCCTGTCGCTCGCGGTAGCGACGACGATCGCAAACGACATCGTCGACCAGGCGCTCGTGACGACCACGATCATCTTCGCCGGCCTCGTCGGCGCAATCGTCTGGAACCTCGTGACGTGGTACTTCGGGCTGCCGTCGAGCAGCTCGCATGCGCTGATCGGCGGCGTCGTCGGGGCGATGCTCGTCGCGAACGGCTTTTCTGCCATCGACTTCGACGGCCTCGCCGGCAAGGTGCTCGTCCCGGCGCTGATCGCGCCCGTGCTCGCATTCGCGGTCGCGGGGATCGGGATCCTCGTCTGTTACCGCATCGTCGGGCGACTCGCGCCCGGCCCGGTGAGCCGCGGCTACCGCCTCGGACAGGTGCTCTCAGGCGGGATGCTCGCGCTCGCGCACGGCACGAACGATGCACAGAAGACGATGGGCATCATCACGCTCGCGCTGATCGCGAACGGCAATCTCGCCGCCGACGCGGCCGTGCCGACGTGGGTGATCGTCTCGGCAGCGACCGCGATCGCGCTCGGGACGTACCTGGGAGGCTGGCGGATCATCAAGACGATGGGCAGCCGCATCATAAAGATGGATCCCGCGCAGGGCTTCGCGGCGCAGGGCTCCGGCGCGGCCGTGATCCTCGCCGCGACGCACTTCGGCTATCCGCTCTCCACCACCCACACGATCTCCGGCGCGGTGATGGGCGCCGGAGCGGCAAAGCGGCTTTCGGCCGTGCGCTGGGGCGTCGCCGGCAACATCGTCATCGCCTGGGTGCTGACGCTGCCCTGCGCGGCGCTCGTCGGTGGGCTCGTCTACGGGGTGACGCACGTCTTCGGCGACGGCGCGGCCGGCCCGGTGGTCGTCGCCGCCGCCGGGGTCGTCTTCACGGCGTACGTGTTCGTCCGCCGTCTGCAGCAGGGCGCCGCGATCACGACGACCGCAGAAGGGACGAGCACGTGACGCCGGCGCTCGCCACCAAGGTCGTCGACTTCGGACAGCTCGCGCAGGTGGTCTACGTCTCGCTGATCGCCGGCGTCGGGGTGAGCCTTGCCTTCTCGATCGTCATCCGCGGCGCCGTGCGGGCCGGCGAGCACCGCCATACGCGGCCCGTTGCAGCCGCCGCCCATGCGCTGATGGCCATAGCGGGGCTGCTCATCGTGCTCGCCGCCGTCGTGTTCGGTGTGAGCACGATGCTGTCGAAGTAACCGGCGCCAGCCCGCTCTCCCACCGCTCACGGAGCACAACACGCTGCTGGCGTGCGCTGGTGTGCGATTCCCTAGTCTCGTGTGAATCATGATTCACATCGGCTCCCTGCCCCCTGGGCCGCGGCTCCCGGCGCCGTTGCAGACCCTGCGCTGGACGCTGCATTCGCCGTCGTTCATGGACAGCTGTCACGCGCGCTACGGCGACCTCTTCACGCTGCGCTTCGTGGCGAAGGCCGTCGCCGGACCGACCGCAACACGCGACGCAGGGCGCTGGGTCTTCCTCGCGCACCCCGACCTCGTCAAACAGGTCTTCACCGCCGATCCCTCGCTCGTTCGCACGGGCGAGACAAACCGCTTCCTGCTCGATCTCGTCGGCCCCAGATCGATCCTCGTGCTCGACGAGCCCGAGCACATGGAGCGGCGCCGGCTGCTGCTGCCGCCGCTGCACGGGGATCGCGTCCGCCGCTACGGCGAGCTGATCGCTGAGACCGCCCGCGCGGAGGTCGAGCGCTGGCCCCGCGGGACGCCACTCGCCCTGTGGCCGCGAATGCAGGCGATCACGCTCGAGGTGATCGTGCGGGTCGTCTTCGGGATCGTGGAGGCCGAGCGAATCGAGCGCTGGCGCGCGCTGCTCTCGACGCTGCTCAACACCGGCACCAGCCCGCGCTTCGTGATCACGCAGAGACTCAGCAACACGCTGCTCGGACGACCTCTCCACGGCTATCGACGGCTCGTCGACCCGGTCGACGCGGCGATCGCAGAGGAGATCGGCCAGCGCCGGGGAGCCAGCGACGTAGGCGAGCGCGACGACATCCTGTCGCTGCTGATCGGCGCGCGCCGCGAGGACGACTCGGCGTTGAGCAACGCGGAGCTGCGCGACGAGCTGATCACGCTGCTGGTCGCCGGCCACGAGTCGACCGCGACGATGCTCGCGTGGGCGTTCGAGCGCCTCGTGCGCCATCCCGAGCAGCTCGCCCGGATGCGCGAGGAGGCCGCCGCCGGCGAGGATCGCTATGCCGAGGCGGTCGTGCAGGAGACGCTGCGCCTGCGTCCCGTGCTGCCGATCGTGCTGCGGCGACTGGCCGCGCCGATGGAGATCGGCAGCAGCCTGCTTCCGGCGGGCACCTGGGTCGCTCCGTGCGCATACCTCGTCCACCGCCGGCCCGACGTCTACGAGGACCCGTTGGCGTTCCGGCCGGAGCGGTTCCTCGAACGTGCGCCGGGCACCTACACCTGGCTGCCGTTCGGCGGCGGGGTGCGCCGTTGCCTCGGCGCGAGCTTCGCTCAGCTCGAGATGAAGCAGGTGCTCCAGGCAGTCGCCACGCAGGCCGAGCTGAGACCGGTGCGCGACGAGGCCGAGCGGATCCGACCGCGCTTCATCACGCTGGCGCCGGCGCGTCGCGCGGAGGTGCTGCTGGCTTCAGGATGATCGGGGCGACAGCTCGAGCCGCATCGTGCGGTGCGCCGTGACGCCGCCTCTGAGGGTCGCGGTCGCCCGCACGCGCAGGCGGTGGTGGCGCGCGTGCTCCAGCAGTCGCAGGCCCGCGGCGGTCAGCGGCGGCGTGTCGGTCTCCGTCTGCCCGCGCTCGATCGCGTAGCGAGCCCGAGCGACGAGCACCGTCCGGTGAACCACCGTGCGGCGCCCACGGACGCGCCGCACGATCCGCTGGTGTCTGGTCAGCGACACACTTCCTCTGCAAACGTCGCCGGCGCTCCCGCCGGTGCAGGCGAGACGGATATTGGCGCGAGCGTCAAAGACGAACATGCCTCTGTTGCGGATCGAGATGCGGAGCGGTGTAGGTCTTGGCGGCTTCGGTCTCGGTCTCGGTCTCACGCCGGGGCAGCCTCGATACGCGACGGGCTGCGTGCTCGTGACGGTCGCGCCGCCACTCTGCGGGGTGAACGTGGCGACGGCGTCACCCGGCGCACAGGTCGTGGCGAGCACCTTGGCACCCGCGGGCCCGCTGATGTCGATCGTCAGTCCGCCGAGCGGCAAGTCGGGCACGTTCGGGAATCTAACCGTGCGGTTCACAACGTCGATCGCACCGGTGATCGACAGCGGAACCGGCGCCGGCCACGCGACGGTCAGCGTCGGCGCGGACGGCGTCCCGCCGAGCGTGACCGTGCCGCTGCTGAGGTACGCCGGCGGCGCCAACCATGAGGTCGCCGTCGCCGTGCCGATCGTGCACGGCGTCCCGGACAGGCAGGTGGCAACCGCGGCGGCGTCGGGCACGAGGCCCGGCGGCCAATGGAGCTCGAGCGCCTTGGTCGCCGACTCGGTCATCGCGTTCGGCTGGGAGAGCGAGGCGATCAGTTCCACGCCGTCGTCGTTCGGATCCTTGATCGCCTGGACAGCGGACAGGGCGGGCGCGTAGCCCATAGCCGAGCAGCCGGTCGGATCGAAGCTGTCGCTGCCGGAGCCCACGTCGAACTCCTTCGTCTCGACGCTGACGGTCGACGTCGCCGTCGAGCAGCTCGTCGGCACGCGGGTGAACGGCCGGCCGTCGGCGGTCGTGGCGCTCATTGTGGCTCTGAGCTCGTCGACCTGCTCGTTGTTGACCAGCGGAACGCCGAGCTTCACCTCGCCAACCGGCTGCCCACCAACGCTGATGACGTCGAGCGTCCCGACGCCGGTATAGGCGTTGCCGCCCGCTCTCACCACCGTGCCGAAGCCTGCGCCGTCGGCGGCCGTGGGCGGCGGCATCAGGTACAGCCCGGTCTCGTAGGGCGTGCCGTTGACGGTGGCGGTGCCGTTGCCGATCTGCGAACCGGGCGGGCACGCGATGGCGGTCAACTCGTCCTGCGTGCAGGTCGCCGGGACGTTGAGGATCGAGGCGATCAGCCCGGGCGCGAGGTTGATCGTGACGGTTCTGACGCTGTCCGTCGTGTTGGCGCCGTAGTCGAACGTGAGGTCAGCGGTGACGTCCGGGTTGGCGCCGGTCTGGGTCGAGGCTGGGATCAGTCTGAAGCTCGAGAGGACGTTCGCCGGTGCCTGCCCGACGCCGAGCCCGAGCAGGCAGGACGCGAGGACGGCGGCGGCCGAGGACTTTGGGCGCATCAAAGCTTGCGAGAACACCGCGCCGGAATATAGACCCGCGCGTACCCGAAACTCAACATCGAACGGCGGTGCCCGTTAGGCAACCGCCGGCGGCGGCTCGGCGAGGGGCTCACCCGCCGTCGCGACTTCCTCTTCCTGCTCCTCCCCCAGCCGCCGCCGCGGCAGATTGCGCGTCGCCAGCAGCGAGGCCAGCGTGATGAAGCCGCAAGCGAGCAGGCCGACCTTGAGCGCCTTCAGCTGCGCATCGGAGTAGCCCTCCACGAGCGCGGCAGTCTCGGCCGACGGGACGCCGGCGTCCTGCGCTGCCTGCTCGACGCTTCTGACATCGACGAACGACAGGTCTCCCTCCAACCGCACGGAGACCTGGTCCTGCGTCGCCTGCGAGATGCGCGGGTCGTCCGTGACGTTGGCGGTGAACGCAGCTGCCAGGCCGGTGATCACGATCGCTCCGATCAGGGCCGTGCCGAGCGAGGAGCCCAGCTGCTGGGCGGTGTACTGGAGACCGCCAGCCTCGCTGCGGTCGCTCTCCTTCACCGCCGACTGCACGACGTTGCCGAGCTGCGAGACGACGAGTCCCATCCCGACGCCGAGCACCGCCATCGCCACGTTGAAGTCCGCCGTGTCGATCTCCGGCTCGATCGTCCCGAGCAGGAAGCCGACTGCCGCGAGCAGGAAGAGGAAGCCGACGCGCACGATCGTGCGCGGCGAGAAGCGCGTCGCGAGGCGTGCGCCGACCACGGCCATCACGAGCAGCGCAATCGACGTCGGCAGCATGCGGATGCCCGTCTGCAGCGCGTCGTAGCCCTGCACGACCTGCAGGTAGAGCGGAACCGCGAAGAAGACGCCCATCAGCACGAGGTTCTGCCCGAGGAACATGACCAGGCCGCTGCGCAGCACCGGTCGCGCGAGCAGCGCGAAGTGCATCAGCGGGCTGCGCTCGTGCTCCTCCTCGCGGCGCTCCCAGGAACGGAACGCCGCCAGCAGGACGCCGCCGGCTGCGACGACGAACGGTGCGAGCGAGAAGCCGAACGGCTCGATTGGCGAGTTGCGCGGCGCGAGCCAGCCCCATCTGCTCGCGTTCAGCACGCCGAAGACGAGCAGGCCGAGGCCGAGCGCGCTGAGGATCGAGCCGACCCAATCCAGGCGCGGGACGGGACCCTCGCGCGGCGCGTCCCGCACGAGCCGCGGTGTCGCCAGCACGATCGCGGTCGCGATCACGACCTCCCCGGCGAACACGAGCCGCCACGTCAGCTCGGTCGTGAGCCAGCCGCCGAGGATAGGGCCGACGGCGATCGCCGCACCCGAAACCCCGCCGAGCACGCCGTAGGCGGCCGCGCGCTCCTTGCCGTCGAAGTTGCCGGCGACGAGCGCCGCGAGCGCTGGCAGCACGATCGCTGCCCCGATCCCCTCGATGATCGACCAGCCGAGCGTGAGCGAGGCGACCGACCACGACAGCGCAGTCAGCAGCGAGCCGACGCCGTAGATCACGTGGCCGATCACGAACCCGCGCCGGCGCCCGAGGATGTCGCCGAGCTTGCCGCCGGTCATGAACAGAGCAGCCATCACGAGCGCGTAGAGCGTGATGACGCCCTGAATCGTCGTGACGGTCGTGTCGAAGTCGGCGACGAGCTGTGAGATCGAGACGTTCATCACCGCGGCGTCGAGCACCATCAGGAACTGCGACGCGGCGAGCACGATCAGGACGAGGCGCTTGGACACGGAGTCAGCCCTTCGGGTCGGGTTCGGCGGGCGCCAGTTGGGCGGCAGCGGCCGCTCGCTCGCTCGGTTGCGCGTCGTAAGCGATCTCCTTCAACACACGCGCCGGCGCGCCCGCCGCAATCGTGTGCGCAGGGACGTCCTTCGTGACGACGCTGTTAGCGCCGATCACGGCCCGTTCGCCGATCGTCACGCCGCTCGTGACGACGACGTTCGCGCCGCACCAGACGTTGTCGCCGATGCGGGTCGGGCCCTTGGTCGTGAAGCCCTGCCACGGCACGGGCTTGTCCGGGTCGTCGAAGCGGTGGCCGCCGTCGGTCACGAAGCAGCCGTTCGCGAGCATGCAGTGCTCGCCGATCTCGACGAGCTCGACGGCGGCGACCATCACGCCACGGTTGAGGAACGTACCGCCGCCGATGCGAATCCGAGCCGGCGCAGGGGCCGTCAGCCACACGCCGGGCTCGAGCAGCGCGTGCGGACCGACCTCAAGCCGCCCGTCGGCAAACGCCTCGAGCACGTTCCCCTCAACCGGCCAGCGCACGAACGCCTCGCGCCGCAGAAACTCCCAGTGGATGCGCGCGCGGTTCCAGGGCAGCGTGTTGCGCTCGTACCAGCGCCACTTCTGCGCCCACAAGCGGGCCTGGCGCGCGAGCTCGCTCATCGGGCGCACACGCTACACCCCGAATCGGGCGCGCGGACGGGGCTCCCTTTTCCCGCAATTTGGGAATAACCGGCTGCACCACGCCGGAAGGAGGTCTCGATGTCCGCGACGCTCAGACCCACGCCTGGATCCAAGCTCCCCCGCCGGGAGCCTGCCCCGACCGACGTGGATGACGCGCGAGAGGCCGTCCGCCGAATCGCGACGCTCGCCGCGCTCGCGCTCCTGATCTCGCTGATCGCGGGACCATTCGCCGGAATCGTCCTGTTCGTTGCCGGTCTCGCAGCGCTCGCCGCCTATGCGGCGGCGCACCCCCACCACCCGTAAATGCAACCGCAGCCGGCCGGCGTCAGGCTGCCGCCGCGACCTTGCGCGCTCTGCGCTTCGCCGTCGTTCTCGGCTCGGGCAGCAGCGGGCGCAGGAAGTCGCCCGTGACCGAGCCGGGTGTGGCGGCGATCTCCTCGGGCGTCCCGGTGCCCATCACGTAGCCGCCCTCGTCGCCACCCTCCGGCCCCATGTCGACGAGCCGGTCGGCGGTCTTGATGACGTCGAGGTTGTGCTCGATCACGACGACCGAGTTGCCCTGGTCCACCAGCGTCTGCAGCACTTCGAGCAGTCTCTGGATGTCCGCGAAGTGCAGGCCGGTCGTCGGCTCGTCGAGGATGTAAAGCGTTCTGCCGGTCGCGACCTTGCACAACTCGGACGCGAGCTTGACGCGCTGCGCCTCGCCGCCGGAGAGCGTCGTCGCCGGCTGGCCGAGCCGCATGTAGTCAAGCCCGACGTCATGCAGCGTCTGGATGCGCCGGCGGATCTTCGGAATGTGCTCGAAGAAGGTCAGCGCTTCCTCGATCGGCATCTCCAGCACCTCGGCGATGTTCTTGCCCTTGAAGCGGACCTCGAGCGTCTCGCGGTTGTAGCGCTTGCCGTGGCACTGCTCGCACGGCACGTACACGTCGGGCAGGAAGTGCATCTCAATCTTGATCTGCCCGTCGCCGCGGCAGACCTCGCAGCGGCCGCCCTTGACGTTGAAGGAGAAGCGGCCGGCCTTGTAGCCGCGCGCTCTCGCCTCGGGGGTCTTGGAGAAGAGGTCGCGCACCTGGTCGAACAGGCCGATGTACGTAGCCGGATTGGAACGCGGCGTGCGCCCGATCGGCGACTGGTCGACGGCGATGATCTTGTCGAGCTGGTCGAGCCCCGTGATCCGCTGATGAGCACCAGGACGCTGCTTCGCGCGGTGCAGGCGGTTCGCGACCGACTTGTAGAGGACCTCGTTGACGAGCGTCGACTTGCCGGAGCCAGAAACCCCCGTCACGCAGGAGAACGTGCCGAGCGGGATCTTCACGTCGACGTCCTTGAGGTTGTGCTGCGTCGCGCCCTCGATGCCGACGTAGCCCGACGGTCTGCGGCGTCTCGCCGGGACCTCGATCCGCCGCGTGCCGGCGAGGAACTGGCCGGTCGCCGACTCGGAGACCTGCTCGACCTCAGCTGCCGTGCCGGCCGCGACGACGTAGCCGCCATGCTCGCCTGCGCCCGGCCCCATGTCGATCAGGTGGTCGGCGGCGCGCATCGTCCCCTCGTCGTGCTCCACGACCAGCACTGTGTTGCCGAGGTCGCGCAACCGCTCCAGGGTTCCGATCAGCTTCTCGTTGTCGCGCTGGTGCAGGCCGATCGACGGCTCGTCGAGGATGTAGAGCACGCCAACGAGCGACGAGCCGATCTGCGTCGCGAGCCGAATCCGCTGTGCCTCGCCGCCCGACAGCGTCGCGGCCGCGCGGCTCATCGACAGGTAGCCGACGCCGACGTTCTCCAGGAACGCAAGCCGCTCCTCGATCTCGCGCAACACGAGCCGCGCGATCCGGCGCTCCTGCTCGCTCAGCACCAGCGCGCGAATCCACGTCAGCGCGCGCCGCGTCGGCATCGCCACGTACTCGTGGATGCCGAGCCCGCCGACGCGCACCGCGCGCGACTCTGGCCGCAGCCGTGCGCCGTCGCAGTCCGGGCACGGCACGACCGACATGTACTCCTCGATTCTCTCGCGCGCCCAGTCGGAGTCGGTCTCCTTGTAGCGCCGCTCGAGGTTCGTGACGATCCCTTCGAAGCCGGTCGTGTAAGTGCGCTTGCGGCCGAAGCGGTTGCGGTACTGGACGGTGACCTTGTCGCCGTTCGTGCCGTAGAGGAAGAAGTCGCGCTGCTCCTGCGGCAGGTCCTGCCAGGGCTTGTCGGGATCGACCTCGTATCTCTCCGTGATCGCCGACGTGAGCTGCTCGTAGTAGTTCGACGCGCTCGCCGACCACGGCGCGATCGCGCCCTCGCCGATCGACAGCGTCGGGTCCGGCACGACGAGCTCCGGGTCGATCACCATCTGCGAGCCGAGGCCCGTGCAGCGCGGGCACGCGCCGTGCGGGGCGTTGAACGAGAAGATGCGCGGCTCGAGCTCCGGGAACGAGATGCCGCACTCCAGGCACGCAAACTTCTCGGAGAACGTCAGCACGCGCTCGTCGTCGACCAGCTCGATCTCGACGATCCCGTCCGCCAGCGAGACCGCCGTCTCGATCGAGTCGGCCAGCCGCTTGCGCAGTTCCGAGCGCATCACGAGCCGATCGACGACGACGCCGATGTCGTGTCTGTACTTCTTGTCGAGGACGATCTCCTCGTCGAGTCTGCGCAGCTTGCCGTCGATTCTCACCCGCGAGAAGCCCTCGGCCCGCAGCTCCTCAAGCTGTCTCCCGTACTCGCCCTTGCGGCCGCGCACGATCGGCGCCACCACCATGAAGCGCGTGCCCTCGGCGAGGTCCATCACCTGGTCGATGATCTGCTCGGCCGACTGACCGGCGATCGCTCTGCCACATCTCGGGCAGTGCGGATGGCCGACGCGCGCCCACAGCAGGCGCAGGTAGTCGTAGATCTCGGTGACGGTGCCGACCGTAGAGCGCGGATTGCGCGAGGTCGTCTTCTGGTCGATCGAGATCGCGGGCGAGAGACCCTCGATCGAGTCGACGTCGGGCTTGTCCATCTGGCCGAGGAACTGGCGCGCGTAGGCCGACAGTGACTCGACGTAGCGGCGCTGGCCCTCGGCGTAGATCGTGTCGAAGGCAAGCGACGACTTGCCCGAGCCAGACAGGCCGGTGATGACCACGAGCGCGTTGCGAGGCATCGCGACCGTGACGTCCTTGAGGTTGTGCTCGCGTGCCCCGGAGACGACGAGCTGATCGGAGGGCGGCATCTGCATCTGATGATAGGCGAGCGAACAGACGTTCCCGTCTGCCGCGTCAGCGGACCTGCTGCGCTGCCCGCTCCCGCCGCTGCATCTCCTCCGGCGGGAAGAGCTGCCGGGGGCGCACACCGACGACGCAGTGGTAGCAGCGATCGGTGTCGTCGTCGTATGCGTGCCATCTGTGCTGGCCGCAGTCCTTGAGCCCTTGAGGGAACCAATCCACCATGGCCCACGGGACGTGGCCGCGAATCCATGTGCGCCAGCGGTAGCGCGGACGACGGCGCCGGACGGGGTCCAACAGAAGGTCGTCGGGATACTCGTAAGCCATGCGGCGAGTGTAGGTGGCGACTCCGCTCATTTCGACCTCTTCTGTGTGTTCCTCAGCTTGGCGAACTTCAGCTCCGTGACGAGCTTCAGTCGGTCCGCTCTTGAACGTCGCTTGTCCTTCGCCATCCGCTGGAGATCCTCGACGGAGAGCCCCGCGAACTCGCTGTGCCGCTGGCGTCTGCCCATCCGCGGCACGCTCGCCGCGACCCCTGAAACGGCTCTACACGCTTTCGCAACGATTCAGCGCAGTGGCGCGCGCGGACCTGCGCAAGTCACCGGACGGGTGCCATAGGCTCCCGCGCGTGCACCAGCTCGCCGACGATCTCTGGCAGCTCTCCGGCTTCCCGGCGAACGCGATCAACATCTACCTGCTCGGCGACGTCCTGATCGACGCGGGTATGCGGCTCGATCGCGGCCGGATCATCAAGCAGGTCGATGGGTGGAGAGTCAACGCGCACGCGCTCACCCACGCGCACCCGGACCACTATGGAGCGAGCCACGCGGTCTGCGAGCACCTCAACATCCCGCTGTGGTGCGGCGCTGACGACGCGGAGGCCGTCGAGCACGGCAAAATGGTCTGGAAGGGCAGCCGCATGATCCCCGGGCCGCCGGCCCACCCAGTCGCGAGGCGCCTGCGCGAGGGCGACGAAGTCGCCGGCTTCACGGTGCTGGAGACGCCCGGCCACTCCCCCGGCCACGTCTCCTACTGGCGCGAGTCAGACCGTACGCTCATCTGCGGCGACGTGATGTGGGGCTGGCATCCCTTCCTGATGCGCGGTCCGATCCGCGAGCCGGTCGGCCTCTTCACGCCGGACCCCGCGCTCAACCGCGAGTCGGCCCGTCGCATCGCCGCGCTGGAGCCGGCGCTCGTCTGCTTCGGCCATGGGCCGCCGCTGCGCGACCCCGCCAAGCTGGCGGCTGCGGTCGCGAAGCTTGGCCGCTGAGCCGGCTCAGCGCCCGGCGGGCAGTACGTCGACCGACGGGAAGGGCTGACCGAAGCGCAGCACGCCGAGCGGGGTGGGAACCACCGGCACGGCCGCGCTGCCTGTGGCCGGGAAGCGCAGAATCGCGTAAGTGGAGGTCCGCGTCTCGAGTGCCGGCCCGAAGCCGCCCGCGGCGAGCGCGCTGCCGACCAGCTCGGGCAGCTCCGGCGCCTTGCCGGGATCGCGCGAGCCGGCGACGGCGACGACATCGACCTCCCGCACCGCGGTCCCCTCGGGACCCATGGTGCGGAGGCCGGGCCGGTAGTAACGAAGTGCCAGCTCGCCGTTCGCCGGCGAGACGACGAGCGCTCGCGCGGCGTCGGCGCGGCCGAGCGCGCGGGCCAAGCCCTTCCAGTCGGGGCGCTGGTACTGCGAGTCGGCGGCCACGGCGATGACGATCGCGAGCGAGAGCGCACACAGCGCCGCGAGCAGCGCGGGCCCCACGCGCGTCGCGTCGCTTGCGGCGTAGCCGACGGCGAGCGCCGCGAGCAGCGGGATCAGCGCCGGCAGCAGGTTGCGCGTGTTGAGGTAGTCGGCGCCGCCGAACGCAGCCAGCAGCGGGAGCGCGACACCGACCGCGCCGATCCCCACGAGCAGCAGCCCGCGGCCGCGGACGAGCCGGGGCGTGCGGCGCAGCAGCAGCCATGCCCCGCCCGCGACGAGCAGTGCGCCGAGCAGCCCGAACGGCAGCGCGAGGGGGCCGCGGTAGCCGAGCAGGAACTGCTTGGGGATCTGCACGAGCCGCAGCGCGATCGACGTCCCGGCGATGTCGTACGGGTTGCCCGCCTGCGCGAGCAGCAACGGCAGCAGCGCGACCCCGGCAGCGCCAAGCGCGGCGACCGCAGCCAGTGCGCCGCGGCGGTGCGGATGTCTCCACAGCAGCCACACCGCCTGCGGCGCGAGCACGAACGCGGTGAAGTAATGCGTCGCGAGCGCGAGCGCAGCGGCGAGTGCCCAGCCGGCGAGAAGGCGGCCGCGCCGATCCTCCAGCGCGTGCTGGAACAGCAGCAGCGCGACGGCGCTCAGCAGCGTCGCGAGCGCGTAGCTGCGCGCCTCCTGAGAGAACCACACGAGCAGCGGGTTGAGGGCGACGAGCGCTGCGGCGGCCAGCCCGACGCGCGCAGCCCCGGCCCCGGCTCGTCGCCCGATCCCATATGCGACCGGGACCGTCAGCAGCCCGGCGAGCGCTGGCAGCGAGCGCAGCCCCGCCTCGCCGTCGCCGAAGACGCGCGTCCAGCCCCACTCCAGCACGTAGAACAGCGGCGGGTTGCTCTCACCGTCGGGGATCCGTCCCAGCATCTCGCCGAACGGTCGCCGCACGAGATCCCACGTCGCCGCCTCGTCGAACCAGATGCTCTGCGTGCGGAGTGTCGCGAAGCGCAGCACGGCGGCGAGGACAACGATCGCGCCGAGCGCGAGCCACGGCGTGGCTGACGCGTCCCCGCGAGCGGGCGACGGCGCATCGGGCTCTCGCGCTGTGGTCGACACGCTGGCGCGGCAGGGTAGCGCTCGCGGCGGGCGCAGTGCCGGTGGGCGGCTACGCGCGCCCGGCGGCGGCGTAGACGTCGTCGAGCAGCACGCGGCGGTCGGCGAGCGCGAACTGCTCGGCGAGGACCGCCTCGGCCTGCTCGCGCGGCGTCCCGTTGAGCGCCAACTCGAGCGCGACCAGACGCGCGCCGGCATCGTCAGCGGCGGGCGCCGGCTCCACAGGCAGCACGGCGGCCGACGTTGGCTCGGCCGGCGGCCGGCTCCCAAGCGCCTCGAGCAGTGTTGACAGCTCGCCACGCAACGCCTCGATCCGTTCCAACGCACCGCTCGCAGCCGCGGTCACGCGCTCGGTCGTCTCGTCGCCTGCGCGGCCGGCGGCGCTGCCGACGCGCTGCGCGTCCGCCTCGGCCTGCGCGACGATCTCGGCCGCGCTCTGCTCGGCGGCGGACAGCACCGCGCGTACCTGCTCGGCGGCCGCGTCGGCCGGGCTCGCCACGCGCGTCTCCAGCTCGTCAGCGATCGCGCGCAGATGCGCATCCACGGCGGAGCGGTCATAGCCGCGAAGGCGGGCGGGGAAGTCGCGCTTCTCGATGCTGCGGCGGTCGAGCGACACTGCGGCGACTCTAGCGCGCCGTGCGGAGCGGCAGAGCAGGCTCCGCCGCTTACGGCAGCCGCACGGCGCCGGCCTCGCGCACAACGAGCCCGTCGCGCTCCAGCCCGGCGAGAGCCCGTTCGAGCCGCTCCGCCTCGAACCCGGCGGGCACGGGCTCGCCGGCGGCGAGCGCCGCCACGACGCGTCCGCGCACATAGCGGTCGGTGTCCTCGAAGCGCACGCGCTCGGACGCTCGGCGCGCCGTCGGAGCGACGTCCGGTCGCCCGCGCGAGCGACACGACGCGGCCGGACACGCGTCGCACGCTGGCGCGCGCCCCGCGCACACCGTCGCGCCCAGCTCCATCATCGCTTGGTTCCAATCGGCTGCACGCCCGTCGGGCACCAGCGCCTGCGCGCGCCGCGCCAGCTCAGGGGGCCGCCGGCGACGCCGGTCGATCCGCTCGATCACGCGCCGCACGTTCGTGTCGACCGCCGCTGCCTGCACGCCGAACGCGAACGACGCCACGGCCGCTGCCGTATACGGCCCCACGCCTGGCAATGCCATCAGCCCCTCGACATCCGCAGGCCACCCGTCCCGGGCTACCACCGCGCAAGCTGCCTGAAGCGCCAACGCCCGTCGGTTGTAGCCAAGCCCACTCCACAGGCGCAGCACGTCCGCCGCCGGAGCAGAAGCCAGATCGACCGCCGACGGGAACCGCTCCAGCCACGCCTCGTAGTACGGCACCACCCGCGCCACCTGCGTCTGCTGCAGCATCACCTCCGAGACAAGGATCCGGTACGGATCGCTTGTCCGCCGCCACGGCAGGTCCCGCCGAACGGCGTCGTACCAAGCGAGGATCGCCTCCGCGTCGGGATGCGCCACGCCGCGGAGGCTACGCAGCCGGAGGGACGGGAACAGTCCCCCGGCTGGCCTCCGCCACCGCGATGTCGAACTCGCGCCGCAGCGACTTGATCTCGTCACGCAGCTTCGCCGCGTACTCGAAGCGCAGCTCCTCGGCCGCCGCGAGCATCTCCTCCTCGCATTCGACGATCGCCTTCTCGATCTCCGCGGGCGCCATCGTTCTGCCCGCGTCGAGCTTCGTGCGGCGTCTGCGGCCCTTGGGCACCTTCGACTCGGCCTGCAGGAACTCGGCGATGTCGGAGATCCCCTTGACGATCGACTCTGGCGTGATGCCGTGCTCCTTGTTGTAGGCGACCTGGATCGCGCGGCGGCGGTCGGTCTCGTCGAGCGCGGCGCGCATCGCCCGCGTCTCCTTGTCGGCATACATCAGCACCTTGCCGTCGACGTTGCGCGCCGCGCGCCCGATCGTCTGGATCAGCGACGTCTCCCCGCGCAGGAAGCCCTCCTTGTCGGCGTCGAGGATCGCCACGAGCGAGACCTCCGGCAGGTCCAAGCCCTCGCGCAGCAGGTTCACGCCGACGAGCACGTCGTAGTCGCCGAGCCGCAGCTCGCGGATGATCTGGATCCGCTCGAGCGTGTCGACCTCGGAGTGCAGGTAGCGGACCTTGAAGCCGTACTCGAGCAGGTAGCCGGTGAGGTCCTCTGACATCTTCTTCGTCAGCGTCGTCACGAGCGTGCGCTCGTCTCTGTCGACGCGTCCGCGGATCTCGTTCATCAGGTCGTCGATCTGGTTTCTCGTCTCGCGCACGTCGATCTGCGGGTCGACGATCCCCGTCGGGCGGACGATCTGCTCGACAATTCGCGGCGAGTGCGTGCGCTCGTACTGGCCCGGCGTGGCGGAGACGAACACGATCCGCGGCGTGATCGAGAGGAACTCCTCGAATCTCTGCGGGCGGTTGCCGAGCGCGCTCGGCAAGCGGAAGCCGTAGTCGATCAGCGTCTGCTTGCGCGAGCGGTCCCCCTCGTACATGCCGCCGATCTGCGGGACCGTCTGGTGCGACTCGTCGAGGAAGCAGACGAAGTCGTCGGGGAAGTAGTCGATCAGGCAGTACGGCCGCTCGCCGTCTCTGCGCCCGTCGAGGATCTGCGAGTAGTTCTCGATGCCGGAGCAGAAGCCCATCTCGCGCAGCATCTCCATGTCGTAGTGGGTGCGCTGGCGCAGGCGGTGGGACTCGAGCAGCTTGCCCTCTCTCTCCAGCTGGGCGCAGCGCTCGTTCAGCTCGCGGCCGATCTCGGCGACCGCGTTCTCGATACGGCCCTCCTCGACGTTGTAGTGCGAGGCCGGCCAGACCGCGATGTGCTCGAGCTCCTCCTCCAGCACCTCGCCGGTCATCGGATCGAAGTGCTGGAGCTCCTCGACCTCGTCGCCGAAGAGCGTCGCGCGATAGGCCGACTCGGCGTATTGCGGGAAGACCTCGAGCGTCTCGCCGCGCACGCGGAACGTGCCGCGCTGAAGGATGTCGTTGCGCGTGTACTGGATCGAGACCAGCTTCTTGAGGATCTCGTCGCGGTCGACCATCTCGCCGCGTCTCAGCAGCAGCATGTTGCGGTCGTACGTCTCAGGCGAGCCGAGGCCGTAGATGCTGGAGACAGAGGCAACGACGATCACGTCGCGCCGCCCCAGCAGCGCGGCGGTCGCAGCGTGGCGCAGGCGCTCGATCTCCTGGTTGATCGCCGAGTCCTTCTCGATGTAGAGGTCGCGGCTCGGGACGTACGCCTCGGGCTGGTAGTAGTCGTAGTAGGAGACGAAGTACTCGACCGCGTTCGTCGGGAAGTACGTGCGAAACTCGTTGCAGAGCTGCGCGGCGAGCGTCTTGTTGTGGGCGATGATCAGCGCCGGCCGCTGGACCGCCTCGATCGTCGCCGCCATCGTCATCGTCTTGCCGGTGCCGGTCGCGCCGAGCAGCGTCATCGCGCGCTCGTCGGCCTCGATCCCCTCCGCGAGCGAGGCGATCGCTCTCGGCTGGTCGGCTGTGGGCGCGTAGGTGGCGTCGAGCTGGAGGCGGCGCATCCGGTCGAGGGTAGCGGCGATTGCGGCCGTCCCGTGGCCGCGACTCTGCCGGGGACTTGCGCACGGCTCACATACCGCCTGTATGTTGGAGCGATCACTCACACACTCCGGCGGGAGGCAGCAATGACGGACTTCACGGTCAAGCGCATCGACGACATGGAGGGTGCGTACGGAGGAGCGTTCAAGCGGGCGCGTGCCGAGCTCGGCGTCACCTCGTTCGGGATGGCAATCATCGACATGCCGCCGAACTTCGAGCACTACCCGACGCACGACCACGCGAGAGACGGGCAGGAGGAGGTCTTTCTGACGCTGCGGGGCGGTGGCGAGATCGACATCGCCGGCGAGCGCCATCCGCTCGACGCCGACCACGCCGTGCGCGTGTCCGCCGGCACCGACCGCAAGGTCCTCCCCGGTCCCGACGGCATCCGCGTGCTCGTGCTGGGCGCGAAGCCCGGCGCCCTCTACGAGCCGCCGGCTGGCTCGCACCTCGGCGCGCCCGACCCGATGCCGATCGCGACGCCGTAGCCATAACCCCTCGCTGGCGGATGCCCGCTCGCAGAGCTCGCGCTCCCGCACCGGGGACGCAGCCGGTGTGGCGTACTTCGTACGCGAACCGGCGAGGACGATGCCTGGCAGGATGCCGGCGCCGCCGGCTATCGCAGACCGAGCTCTTCGGGGTAGGTTCTGCGGTAGTCGCGCCGCGCGTCGAGCACGCGCTCGACGTAGGCGCGCGTCTCGGGGAACGGGATGTCGGCGACATCGAGCCGCTCTCCGCGCGCACGGGCTTCTGCGACCCATGTGTCGACGTTCCCCATCCCGCCGTTGTAGGCGGCCAGCGCGAGCACTTCGTCGCCGTCGTAGCGGTCGAGCAGGTAGCGCAGGTACCAGCTGCCGTAGGCGATGTTGATCTCGGGCGTCGAGAGGTCCTCGGTCGTGAAGGCGGTGCCGCCCGATCTGCCAGCGATGAAGTGCGCAGTGGAGGGCAGCAGCTGCATCAGCCCGAGCGCACCCGCCGAGGAGGTCGAGTCGCTGAACTTCGACTCGGCGTAGATGACCCCGGCGATCAGCGACGGGTCGAGCTGCTTCTCGTGCGCCTGCTGGCGGATCGCGTCCTCGTGGCGCAGCGGCAACGTCGTGAGGTCGTGGACCGCGTGCGTGAACAGCGGACGCAGCAACAGCGCGCCGAGCGCGACGATCGCCGCGAAGGCGAGCACGCCGCCGAGCTGTCGCCGTCGGCGGGCGGCCCGGGCACGCCTGGCGCGCTTGCGCGCGACCTGAACCTGAGCGCTGCGCGTAGTCATCGACTCAGCTTTGCAAGCACCTCAGACAGCCGCGCCTCGAGCTGCTCGACGCTGCCATCGTTGACGACGGCGTACGTGGCGCGGGCGGCCTTCTCCTCTTGGGACAGCTGGCGCGAGGTCCGCTCCGCCACCGCGGCGTGCCCCCGCGCGCCGGCCCGCTCCTCGCGGAGCTGCTCCGGCGCGACGATCGCGATCGTCGCCTCGTAGACAGCCTCCATGCCCGCCTCGAACAGCAGCGGCGTCTCGACGACGGCTGCGGGCGGCGGCGGCTCCTGCGCGCTTGCCTGCTCGCGGAAGGCCAGCACCCGCGCGCCGACGCGTGGCCACAACACGCCCTCGAGCCATTGGCGCTCCTCGGGCGTCGCGAACGCGTGCGCAGCAACGGCCGCGCGGTCGACGACGCCGCCCGGCGCAACCTCCTCGCCCCAGCGGGCGACGACGAGGTCCCGGACCTCGTCGCTCGCGTACAGCTCATGCACGACGACGTCGGTCGACAGCGTCGCCGCGCCGAGGCGCTCAAGCGCTGCGAGCGCCGTGGACTTGCCGGCGGCGATGCCGCCGGTCAGTCCAACGAATGGGACGCGCGCGTCGCTCAGACGATCAAGCCTGCGGCGTAGGGTCCTCGTCGGCCGCGGGCTCCGCCGCAGCCTCTTCGGCCGGGGCCGCCGGCGCGTCGCCGTCGGCAGATGCGACCTCGGCGACCGGCTCCTCCGCCGGAGCAGCCTCGTCCTCGACGGCAGGCTCAGCCGCCGCGGGAGCCTCGTCGGCCACCTCGACCGGCGGCGCAGCCGCCTCCGGCTCGGGCGCAACCTCAGCAGCCTCGACCTCCGACTCGGGCGCAACCTCGGGCTCCGGCGCAGCCGCAGCCTCAGCCTCCGGCTCGGCGACGGCAGGCTCCGCCGCCTCCGCGACCGGCTCCTCCGCCGGCGCACCGGCGTCACCAGCGAACACGTCCTCCGACAGGCCAAGCTCCGGCACGTCGTCGAAGCTCGTCTCGCCCTCGGCGCCCGCCTCCGGCTCGATCTGCCGCAGCGGCAGGATCTGGCCCTCGACGCGCTTGATCGACAGCGACAGACGACGCCGCTCGGAGTCGATCTCGAGAATCTTGACCTTCACCTCGTCGCCCGGCTGGATGATCTCGCGCGGGTTCTCGACGTGATGCTGGGCCAGCTCGGAGATATGTACGAGGCCCTCGACGCCGTCGAGGATCTCGACGAACGCGCCGAACGTGACGACCTTCGTGACCTTGCCCTCGAGCTCGTCGCCCACGTTGTACGTGTCGACGACGCGCTGCCACGGGTCCTCCTGCGTCTGCTTGAGACCCAGGGAGATCCGTTGGCGATCCCTATCGATGTCGAGCACCTTCACGTTGACCGTGTCGCCGATCGAGAGGATCTCGCTCGGGTGGTTGACGTGCGACCACGACAGCTCGGAGATGTGGATCAGCCCGTCGATCCCGTCGAGGTCGACGAACGCGCCGAAGTCGACGATGTTCGAGATCGTGCCGTCGACGACCATGCCCGGCTGCAGGCGGTCGAGGATGCGCTCGCGGTCCTCTCTGCGCTGCTCCTCCAGCACCGCGCGGCGCGAGAGCACGACGTTGTTGCGCGAGCGGTTGAGCTCGATCACTCTGCACTCGATCGTCTGGCTCAGGTACTCGTCGAGGTTCGGCACGCGGCGGATATCGACGAGCGAGGCGGGCAGGAAGCCGCGCACCCCGAGGTCGATGATCAGGCCGCCCTTGACGACCTCGATGACGGTCCCGTCGACCGGCTCGCCGGACTCGGCGGCAGCTTCGATGCGGCGCCAGGCCTTCTCGAAGCGCGCGCGCTTCTTCGACAGAATCAGGCGACCGTCCTGGTCCTCCTTCGTGAGGACGAGGGCGTCGACCTCCTCCCCCATCTCGACCTCGTCCTTCGGGTCGACAGACTTGCGGATCGACAGCTCGTTCGCGGGGATGACGCCCTCGGACTTGTAGCCGATGTCGACGAGGACCTCGTCCTTGTCGATGCGGACCACATTGCCGGTGACGACGTCGCCCTCTTCGAACGGGGTGATCGTCGCGTCGTAGTTGGGGACGATCTTGCCGTCGATCTCGAGCAGCAGGCCATCGCTGCCCTCGACGATCTTGGCGTCGATCGTGGGGTCGTCGGTCGTGGAGATTGACATTTGGGTACCGGTAGGGAACGGGAAGGAAGCCGAAAGAGGTTAGCGGAGTGGCGGCTGCACGGGCGATCCTCGCGTCGCCGTACAATCCGCCCTCCCCATGCCGAAGCGTGCAACGAAGCGCGGAGCGGAGCGGACCCCGCTCAACCGCGACGCCGACGTCCTGATCTGCGGAGCCTCGTTCGCCGGGCTCGCAGTCGCCCGCGAACTCGCGGGATCGGGCGCGCGCGTGCTGATGGTCGACCGCTACGAGATCGGCGAGAAGCAGACCTCCGCGTGCGGGATCCCGACGGGCTGGCTGGAGAACATGGGGCTGATGGGCGCCCACCAGCAGACGTTCGACGAGCTGGTGATGCACAACCCGCACACCACGGTCCGCTACCAGCTGCCGTGGACCTTCTCGACGTTCGACTACCGCACGCTGTGCGGGCTGCTGCGTGACCAGGGCTCGGAGGCCGAGTTCGACATCGCGAAGGTCGAGGGCCGCACCGGCGACGTCGTGCACACCGACCGCGGCGACCTGACCGCACCCTTGATCGTCGACGGGCTCGGCTGGCGGCGGATCCTCGGGCGCGGCGAGAACGTGCAACCGCCCGACGCGCTGCTCTCGCGCGGGCTGGAGGTCCACCCCGGCGGCGGCGGCCCCGACCTGGAGATCTGGATCGACCGCGGGTACGTGCCGGCCGGATATGGCTGGTCGTTCCCGGCCAACGGCGAGGTGCGCGTGGGCGTCGGCTCGTTCGACCCGCGCTTCCACGTCAAGGAGCCGACTGTGCGGCTCGCGGAGGACCTCTCGCGCGACCCGGTGAGATTCCAGGGCAACTGGATCCCCCACAAGCTGCGTCCGGCGACCGACGACGGCGTCTTTATGGTCGGCGACTCGGCCGGGCACTGCCTGCCGCTGACGGCCGAGGGAATCCGCACGGCGCTGTACTTCGGGCTGGCGTGTGGACGCGAGCTGCGCGCCGTCGTCGAAGGCCGACAGACGCGCGAGCAAGCGCTGGCGCGCTACCACGGCTTCTCCGCGAGCCACGAGTTTTCGTTCGACTCGATGCTGCGCGTGCAGAGACTGATCCCGAAGATCTGGCCGCGCGCGCTGGCGGTGGGCCTGCGCGGCATGACCGCCCAGCGCTTCGTCGACTGGTCGTTCGGCCACTACCTCAACATCGCCCACCCGGCTTTCGCGCTGGCTGGCCCGCACGGCGGGCGGTTCGCGTCAGCAAGCAGCGGGGCCGCGTCGCACAACGGTGCGCAGCCGGTTGGCGCAACAGCCTGATCGGCCTACTTGCCCGCCGGTCTCTCCGGTGCAGGAGCAGGACGAGCGGGTCAGTTCTCAGGCGGAGCGGCCGATGTTGCGCCAGCGGCGGTGACGCTCGGCCAGGCGCGCCGAGGGGTCGGCGGCGGTGAGGGACGCCAGCGCGGTGGAGAGCGCGGCGCGGACGCGCGCGACGAACGCGTCGGGCTCCTCGTGGGCCGGGCGCGGCTCGGGGATGAGCGCGTCGGCGATGCCCTCAGCTTGAAGCTGCCAGGAGGCGCCACCCTGGGTGGCCGCCAACTCGGCGGCGTGGTCGGTGTCGCGGTAGAGGATCGCGGAGGCTCCTTCGGGCGCGATCACGCCGAGTGAGGCGTGCTCGGCGGCGAGGACGCGGTCGGCAGCGAGCAGCGCCAGGGCGCCGCCGCTGCCGCCTTCGCCGAGCAGCAGCGCGAGCGTCGGCACCGGCAGAGCGGCCATGTCCGCCAGGCAGCCGGCGATCTGCCCAGCGAGGCCGCCGCGCTCGGCGTCCTCGCTGAGCTCAGCGCCCGGCGTGTCGACGATGGTCACGAGCGGCAGGTGGAGCTCGGCGGCCAGCGCCATCGCGCGACGCGCCTTGCGGTAGCCGGCGGCGTTCATGACGGCCGGCGTGCCGTCGCCGCGGCGGCGCTGGGCGACAACGACGGCTGGGAAGCCCGCGAGCCGAGCCAGGGCCGCGAAGCAGACGGGGTCGTCTGGGTGTCCGTCTCGGGCGCCGCGCAGCACCGTGATGTCCTCGGCCAGCGTGTCGAGCACGGCGCCGGCCCCCGGACGGCGTCTGTCGCGCACGTGCTGGAGCGAGACCCAGGCGTCGCGGCGCTCCACGGAAGTCACGGGCGCTGACGCACCGGCTCCCTCCCTCTCGTTGGCAGCAGGCGCCGGGACGGTGCACCGCGCGGTCACGGCCATCACCCGGACGACGGCGGCGCGCACCGAATCCGGCGACAGGACGCCGTCGATCAGCCCCTGTGCCAGCAACGTCTCTGAGCGCTGCACGCGAGGAGACAATGGCCGCCCCGTCAGTAGCTCCACGACCCGTGGGCCGGCGAAGCCGACCAACGCTCCCGGCAGTGCGAAGGTCACCGTTCCGAGTGATCCCCACGAGGCGAGTACGCCACCGGTCGTCGGGTGGGTCAGACAGACGACGTACGGCAATCCGGCGGCACGCAGCCGCCCCGCGGCGGCGGCCAGCTTCGCCATCCCCATGACCGCGAGCGTCCCCTCCTGCATGCGCGAGCCGCCGGAGGCCGTCAAAGCCACCACGGGCAGCCGCTCCTCGACGGCCCGTTCGAACGCACGCGCGATCCGCTCCGCCGTCGCCACACCGATCGAACCGCCGAGGAAGCCGAACTCGCCGGCGATGACGGCGAACGGGCGGCCGTCCAGCAGGGCCCGCCCGGTGAGCACCGCCTCGCCCAGGCCGGTCGCCTCCTGGGCGGCGGCCAACCGCTCGCGATAGGGCTTCGTATCGGAGAACGAGAGCGGGTCGTCAGAGACGACGTCAGCGTCCCACTGCTCGAAGCTGCCGTCGTCGGCGACCAGCGCGACTCGCTCATGCGCGCTCGCGAGCTCAGGCTGCGTACCGGCCGTCACGCGCGGATCGTAGACTGGCGCCGGCCGCATGCCCCCCGCTTCCCATTTCGCTGACCGCCTGATCGACCGCGTCGATGCGACGCGCAGCCATCTCGTCGTCGGCCTCGACCCGGACCTGCGCGAGCTGCCGCCCGAGCTGCTCGACGGCGTGACCGACCTTGCGGGCGCGGCGACGGCAGTCGAGGTGTTTTCGACGGCCGTGATCGACGGTATCGCCGAGCTGGTGCCGGCCGTCAAGCCACAGTCGGCTTTCTTCGAGGCGCTCGGCTCGGCCGGCGTGGCCGCGCTCGAGCGCGTCGAGGCCCATGCCCGCGCGGCCGGGCTGCTCGTGATCGAGGACGCTAAGCGTGGCGACATCGGCAACACGATGGCCGCGTACGCCGCCGCCGCGCTTGGGCGGGTGCGAATCGGCGAGGGTGCCGAGCTGCCGGTCCACGACGCCGATGCCGTCACTGTCAGCCCCTACCTCGGGCCCGAGTCACTGGAGCCGATGATCGACGTCGCACGGCGTTTCGGGAAGGGGCTGTTCGTGCTGGTGCGGACGAGCAACCCGGCGTCGGGCGAGCTGCAAGACATCCCCGGGCCGGATGGCGAGCTCGTGCACGAGCGCGTCGCGCGAATGGTCGACGAGCTCGGCAGCGAGGGTGTCGGCGAGCGCGGCTATGCGGACGTCGGCGCCGTCACCGGCCTCACCTACCCGCAGCAGGCACCGGCGCTGCGCGCGCTGATGCCGCGGGCGATCCTGCTCGTGCCGGGGCTGGGCGCGCAGGGCGGCAGGCCCGAGGACTTCGCCGGCTTCCTCGACGCGGATGGGCTGGGCGCAGTCGCGGCGGCGTCCCGCAGCATCGCGGGCGGCTGGCGGGCGCGCGAGGGCGAGCCGGCCGTGGTCGCGATCCGGGAGGGTGCGCAAGCGGCAGCACGCGAGACAAACGCCACCATCGCCCAGGCGCTGGCGGCCGCGCACCGCTGGCGCTGGTAGCGAGCTACCCGCCGTCTGGCTCGACGCCGGGCGGAAGATCCAGCCGCGCCGGCGGCTCGCCCGGTCTCTCCGGCGGCTCCGGCAGATCCACACCCGGAGGCATCTCGACCTGGGAGGCGTTGCGATAGTCCCACCACTCGCGCGCGGCAATCTGCAGCGAGGCGGCGAACGGGATCGCGAGCAGCGCGCCGACGATGCCGAACAGCGTCGCGCCGAACAGCACCGAGACGAGCACCATGAACGGGTGGATCTCGACCGCGCGCTTCTGGATCTGCGGCTGGATCACGTTGTTCTCGATCTGCTGGTAGGCGATCGCCCAGACGACCCAGATGATCGTGTCCAGCGGGAAGTCGTTGAAGACCGTCACGAGCCCGACGACGATCGCCGCGAGCGTCGCGCCGACGAGCGGGATCAGGTCGAAGACGAACACGATCGCCGACAACGGCGCCGCGAACGGCACGCCGAGGATCGTGAGGACGAGGAACGTCGTGATGCCAGCGATCGTCGCCTGGAACAGCGCGCCGCCGACGTAGTTGCCGACCGCTATCGCGATCCGATCGACCGCGCGTCTGATGCGCGGCGCGTGCTCTGGGCGCGCGAGTGTGATGGAGCGGTCGATCCAGCGGCGCCCGCCGGCGACCATGAAGATCGACAGCACGAAGATGTTGAACGCCTCGAACAGCGAGCCGACGACCGTGCTGCCGACGCTCGACAGCGTCGAGGCAGCGTCGTCGAGGTGGGTTGGCAGCTCCTCCGCCTTCTGCTGCAGTCTCGCGCCGATGTCGTACTGGTCGTCGAGCTTCTTCAGCGTCGGGTTCGTCGTGAGCCAGTCCTGCGCGTCGTGGACGTACTTCGGCACGTTCTTCGCGAGGTCGGTCAGCTCGCGCACGAGCGGCGGGATGATCAGCGCCGCGATCCCGATCGGCACGAGGATCAGCGTCAGGTACGCGATCGCGATCGCGAACCCGCGCGGCATCCGCCGGCTCAGCAGGTTCACCGGCCCCGACAGCGCGATCGCGAGGAACGTCGCGATCACGAGCCAGCTGATCGGCTTGCGCAGCTCGTAGATCAGGAACAGCGCGAAGACGACGCAGAGGACGATCAGGACTGTGCGCAGGATCGCGCGCGGCGTCGGCTCGGGACGCGTCGTCGGGGGCGCCGGGCCTGTGGGAACCGCCGAGCCGCGCGGGATCGGGGCCGCCGCGCTCACTTCGCCGCCAGCCAGTTTGGGCCGATGCCAGCGTCGACGGTGAGCGGCGGGTCGAGCTCGAGCGCGCCGACCATCTCCGGCACGACAAGGTCGCGGGCCCGCTCGGCCTCCTCAGCCGGACCCTCGAACAGCAGCTCGTCGTGGATCTGCAGCACGAGTCTCGTCGCGAGACCGGAGTCGCGAAGCGCGGCCTCGGCGCGCACCATCGCGACCTTGATCACGTCGGCCGCGGTCCCCTGGATGATCGTGTTGACGGCCAACCGCTCGCCGAGCTGGCGCACCTGGCGGTTGCGCGCGCGCAGCTCGGGGATCTGACGGCGTCGACCCATGAGGGTGGTCACATACCCGTTCTCGGTGGCTTGCTCGATCGTCGTGGCGATGAACGCCTGCACGGCGGGGAAGCCTTCGAGGTAGCGGTCGATGAATTCCTGCGCCTCCTCGCGCGAGATCTGGAGGCGGTCGGCGAGCCCAAACGCCGAGAGGCCGTAGACGATCCCGTAGTTGACCATCTTCGCCTTCGAGCGCGAACCGGCGTCGAGCTGCTCGGGCGGGACTCTGAGGATCGTCGCTGCCGTCGCGGTGTGGACGTCCTCCCCGCGACGGAAGATGTCCTTCAGCACCTCCTCGCTGGCGATGTGCGCGAGGATCCGCAGCTCGACCTGCGAGTAGTCGATCGCCAGTAGTGCGTTGCCCGGCTCGGCAATGAAGCAGGCACGGATCTCGCGGCCCAGCGGCGTGCGGATCGGGATGTTCTGCAAGTTCGGGTTATTCGACGACAGCCGGCCGGTCGCGGCGACGACCTGGCTGAACGTCGTATGGATGCGATCGCCGGCGTCGGCGAGCGCCGGCAGCGCGGCGAGGTACGTCGACTCCAGCTTCGTCAGCTCGCGCCAGCGCTCGATTCTCTCGATCACCGGGTGCTCGTGGCGGATCGCCTGCAGCACGCGCGCGTCGGTCGAGTAGCCCGTCTTCCCGCGTCTCTTTCTCGACAGCTCGAGCTTGACGAACAGCACCTCGGCGAGCTGCTGTGGGGAGCCGATCATGAACTCGGTGCCGCAGAGGTCCCAGATCTCGCGTTCGAGCGTCGCGACCTCATCGTTGACGCGCGTGCGGATCGCGGCGAGGCGCTCCCGGTCGAGCTTGAGGCCGATCCGCTCCATCTCGCGCAGCACGCGCACCAGCGGCAGCTCGACGTCGTGCAGCAGCTCCTCCAGCCCGCGCTCCTCGATCTGCGGGCGCTGCGCGGTGGTGAGCGCGTGCACGAGCACGGCGTCGCGCGCGGTGGCGTCGTCGACGTCCGCACCGATCCCCCGCTCCTCGCACAGCTCGTCGAGCGGATACGAGCGCCGCGCCGGGTCGAGCAGGTAGGCGGCCACGAGCGTGTCAAAGGCGAGCCGTGCCGGCACCGTGCCGAGCGCCTTCGCATCGTGCGCGACAGCCGGACGCTCCCCGAGCGTCGCCGCCAGCTCGTCGGGCGCGCCGCATTCGCCCGCCAGCGCCTCCTCCCCGCCGGCGAAGGCGCCGAAGCGCCACGCCTCGCTCAGCGGGAACAGCTCGCCTTCCGGCTGCTCCGGCGCATGGGCCGCGAGCGCGACCTCTGAGGCGCCGTCGCCCAGCGCCGCGAGCGCGTCGAGCGCGCCCGCCCGCACGCGAATCCGCAGCGTCTGATCGGCCTCCGGCCGCGGTGCGGCCTCCTCACCGTCGCCGTTACCGCCGAGCGCCTCCTCCAGCCGCCGCAGCGGGTCGCGCAGCTCGAACTCGCGGAACACCTCGCGCAAGCGCGAGCGGTCCGGCTCGGCGCTGACGAACGCGACGGGGTCGACGTCGACCGGGATGTCGCGCACCATCGTCGCCAGCTGCTTCGAGATCCGCGCGTCCTCGGCGTGCGCGATCAGGTTCTCGCGCCGTTTCGTCGCTCTGATCTCGGGCGCGTGCTCGAGGACGCCCTCAAGCGTCCCGTACTCCTGCAGCAGCTGCGCGGCCGTCTTGTCGCCGATGCCGGGGACGCCCGGGATGTTGTCGGACGTGTCGCCCTTGAGCCCGATGAAGTCCGGGACGAGCTCGGGCGGGATCCCGTAGCGGTCGAGCACGCCCTGGCGGTCGTACAGCTTCGTCTCAGTGATGCCGCGCGCGGTCGCCATGATCGAGACGCCGTCGTCGACGAGCTGGAACGAGTCGCGGTCGCCCGTCACAACGATCACCGGCACGGCCGCCGCCTTCGCCTTCTCGGCGATCGACGCGATCACGTCGTCAGCCTCGTAGCCCTCGACGGACACGTTCCCGTAGCCGAACGCCTCGACGAGCGGTTCGAGGTGCGGCCACTGCTGCTTGAACAGGTCGGGCCGCGACGAGCGCTGCGCCTTGTAGTCGGCGTAGACCTCTCTGCGCCCGGAGTGGCCGCGGTCCCACACGACGATCGTCGCCTTCGGCCCGTACTCGGTGAGGATCTTCACGAGCATCGAGGCGAAGCCGAAGATCGCGTTCGTCGGGAAGCCCGTCGAGGTCGCGATCGACTCTGGCAGCGCGAAGAAGGCGCGATAGGCGAGCGAGTTCCCGTCGATCAGGAACAGCTCGTCATGACCGGCGCCGTCTCTGCTCACGGCGTGGAACTCTAGGGGGCCCGGCGGCGCGGCCGATGGTCGCCGTTTTGCGCTCCAGTGAGTTCCACCATACGGAAAGCACGAACCGCCTCGTGGCAATATAATCCGAAGGCACCGTTGAAACACGACGAAGGAACGCACTCCGCCATGGCCACCACCCCGAGCGCTCAGTTCAGCCTCACGATCCGCGTGGAGATCGTGGACCGTCCCGGGATGCTCGGCCGCGTAGCCAGCGCGATCGGAGACGCCGGCGGCACGATCGGCGCCGTCGACCTCGTCGCGATCGACGGCGGCAGAACGGTGCGCGACATCACCGCCCTGTGCGGTGAGCAGGCCACATGGGGCGCGATCACCGCCGCGCTCGAAGCGCTCGACGGCGCGCGCGTGCTCGAAACGATCGACCGCACGTTCCAGGTCCATCTGGGCGGCAAGATCGAGCAGCGCAACAAGCTGCCGCTGAAGACGCGCGACGACCTCTCGATGGCGTACACGCCCGGTGTGGCGCGTGTCTGTAAAGCGATCGAGGAGGACCCGGATAAGGCGTTCCAGTACACGATCAAGCGCAACACGGTCGCCGTCGTCTCCGACGGCACCGCGGTGCTCGGCCTTGGTGACATTGGCCCGGCCGCGGCGATGCCGGTGATGGAGGGCAAGGCGGTCCTGTTCAAGGAGTTCGCGGGCGTCGACGCCTTTCCAATCTGCCTCGACACGAAGGACCCGGACGAGATCGTTGCGATCGTGAAGGCGATGGCGCCGACGTTCGGCGGCATCAACCTGGAGGACATCTCGGCCCCGCGCTGCTTCGAGATCGAGGACCGCCTGATCGAGGCGCTCGACATCCCCGTCTTCCACGACGACCAGCACGGCACCGCCGTCGTCGTGCTGGCCGCGCTGCTGAACGCCGCGAAGCTGACCGGGCGCCGCATTGCGGACCTGCGCGTGCTTGTCGTCGGCCTCGGGGCGGCCGGTGTGGCTGTCACGAAGATCCTCAGAAGCGCCGGTGTGACCGAGGTGATCGGCTGCGACTCGCGCGGCGCGGTCCACACCGAGCGGGCCGACTATCTCGACGGCTCGATGAACGCCGTCAAGCGCTGGTACGCCGAGCACACGAACCCGGAGAACCTCTCCGGCGGCCCCGGTGATGTGATCGACGGGATGGACCTCTTCATCGGCCTCTCCGGCGCGCGCGTGATGCCGCCGGAGGCACTCGCGCGGATGCGCCCCGATCCGATCGTGTTCGCGATGGCGAACCCGAACCCCGAGGTCACGCCCGAGGAAGCCGCACCGTACGTGCGGATCATGGCCACAGGCCGCTCGGACTACCCGAACCAGATCAACAACGTGCTCGCCTTCCCCGGCATCTTCCGCGGCGCACTCGACGTCCGCGCAACCGCGATCACCGAGGAGATGAAGGTCGCGGCCGCACAGGCGATCGCCGACTGCGTCCCGGCCGACGAGCTGCGCGAGGACTACATCGTCCCCTCCGTCTTCAACCGCGACGTCGCGCCCGCCGTCGCCGCCGCAGTCGCCGAGCAGGCACGCGAGAGCGGGCTCGCCCACGCGCACAACGAGGTCGGCTTCGCGCCGGCCGACGAACTGCACGTCGGCGCAGCCTGAGCGCCGCCCTTTCCGACCCCGCCCGGCTCACAACCGCGCGACGCGGGTAGACGTATCTTCCTGCGACGACGACGGCGTAACTGGAGGCATGGATGCGGGTGACGATGACGGGAGCGACGGGGCTGATCGGCACACGGCTCGTCGCGGCGCTGGCACGGCGCGGTGACGAGGTGACGGTCCTCTCCCGCGATCCGGTGCGTGCCCGCGAGCGGCTCGGATCCGGGATCCTGGCGGAGCGCTGGGATCCCCTCGGGGAGCCGGCGCCTGTCTCGGCGCTCGCCGGCCGCGACGGCGTGGTCCACCTCGCTGGCGAGCCGGTCGCCCAGCGCTGGAGCGCCGCCGCCAAGGAGCGCATCCGCACGAGCCGCGAGAGCGGCACCGCCAACCTGGTCGCGGGGCTGCGCAGCGCCGAGCCGCGTCCGCGCGTACTGGTGTCCGCCTCCGCCGTCGGCTATTACGGCCCGCGCGGCAACGAAAAGGTCTCCGAGTCGGACCCGCCCGGCGACGATTTCCTCGCCGAGGTCTGCGTCGCCTGGGAGCGCGCCGCGCAGGCGGCCGACGAGCTCGGCATGCGCGTGGCGATCGTGCGTACGGGCGTCGTGCTCGACCCCGACGGCGGTGCGCTCGAGAAGATGCTGCCGCCGTTCCGCGCCGGCGTCGGCGGTCCGGTCGCCGGCGGGAAGCAGTGGATGCCGTGGATCCACGTCGACGACCTCGTCGGCCTCTACCTCGCGGCGCTCGACGGCGAGGCGTGGAACGGTCCGCTCAACGGCAGCGCGCCGGGGCCCGTCACGAACCGCGACTTCTCGAAGGCGCTCGGCCGCACGCTGCACCGTCCGGCCGTCGCCCCCGTCCCGCGGCTTGCCCTGCGGGCGCTGTACGGCGAGATGGAGCAGATCGTCACGACGGGGCAGCGCGCCGTGCCGACCCGGCCGCTCGCGCTCGGCCACGCGTTCGCGCACCCCGAGCTGGACGAGGCGCTGCGCTCAGCGCTCGCGTGAGCTGGCACGACCGCCGCTCAGCGTTCCGCTGAAGCGCAGGTGGCCGTCGACGACGCGGTAAGCAGCCCAGTCGTGCAGCGACGTGTCGCCCGCCGCGTCGATCACGTAGGGCCCGAGGACGCCGTCACGCTGCGTCGTCGCAAAGTACGCGCTCACAACCGCCGCGCGTGTGATCAGGCCGTCGGACGTGCGGCCCTCGGCGCGGCGAATCGCATCCAGCACGCTGCGCATCGCCTCGTAGCCATAGCGCGCCTCGGGCGCGGGCGCATGGCCATAGCGACGCGCGAAGACACGTGCAAACCGCCAGGAGGCGCGCGCATCGTCGCCCTCGGCGAGCACGGGTCGCGTCACGTGGGCGACGGTCGCCGCCAACCCGAGGCCGGCGACGAAGCTGGGATCGGCGAGGTTGGCCGATGCGAACAACTGCAGCTGGGGTTCGGCCGCGTGCAGCTCGCGCCACAAACGCGCCGCCCCTGGACGGGCGCCGGTCGCGTCGAGCACCGCGTCCGGCTGCGCCTCGCCGATGCGGGTGATCGCGTCATCGTGCCGCAGCACATGCTCGTCGATCTCTTCGCGCGCGACGACGGCAATCCCGGCGGCGGGCGCCTTCGAGCCCAGGTTAGTGGCGAGCGCGCGGCCACTCGGATCCTCGTCGGTCAAGATCGCGAGTCGTCTCACGTCGTTCTGACGCATGTCCGCGAGCAGCGCGTCGACCTGGCTGCGATCCGACGGGACGACGCGCGCGAACGTGCGCCCGACGTCTCTGAGCTTCGGGTAGAAGCGCTCCGGCGATCCGGCAACGGCGAGGCTCGTCGTCGTCAGCGACATCGCAGTGTCGAGCGGGCTGACCTGCAGAATCCCGGCCTCGTTGAGCAGCGGGACCGAGATCGCCGAGCTGCCGGTCGCGAGCTCCCCGAGATAAGCGACGGTGCGCGGATCCTTCGCTGCGCGGCGCGCGTTCTGCGAGATCTGCGCCGGATCGGAGCGCCCGGCACCGGGCGTGGAGGCGTCGAGGGCGATCAGGCGCACGCGATAGCGGCCCACGCGGCCTCCCTGCTGCGCGAGTGCGAGCTGCTCGGCATCCACGACATCCGCCGCGACGGCGCGGAGCGGACCGCGCTGCGGCGAGGAGCTGTAGATCGTCAGCTGCGTGCCATGCAGGCGCGTATCGGGTTGCGACGCGCCGCCTCCGCAGCCGGTGAGCGCGAACGCACAGGCAGGAAGCGTCAGCGCGAATCGGAGCAGGGCGCGACCGAACACCGGCGGGGATTCTAGGTCGACCGGCCCGCGGAAGGGCCGCCCGTCGCCACGTCGCCGGCTAACTCGGTGGTTGCGCGCCACATCGACGGGCTAGGCTCCGAGCGATGCGGGTCGGGATCCTCACCGCCGGCGGGGACTGCCCCGGGCTCAACGCGGTCATCCGCGCAGCCGCCCGGCGGCTGCTGCTGCACGGCCACGAGCCAATCGGCCTGCGGCGCGGCTACCGCGGCCTTGCCGAGCACGATCACATGACGCTTGACCAGAAGGGCGTCTCCGGCATCCTGCCGCTCGGCGGGACGATCCTGTCGACCTCGAACTACAACCCGTTCCGCGAGCCCGAAGGGCTGGAGAAGGTGCGCGCCGCGCAGGACGCGGATCCCCTTGACGCGGTGATCGCGATCGGCGGCGAGCACACGATGATGATCACGCGCCGCCTGTCGGAGGAGCTGGGGCTGCCGGTGATCGGCGTGCCGAAGACGATCGACAACGATGTCGTCGGGACGGACTACACGTTCGGCTTCGACACGGCGGTCCAGACGGTCACCTCCGCCCTGGATCGGCTCCACACAACCGCCCAGTCGCACGATCGCGTGATGGTCGTCGAGGTGATGGGCCGCAACACTGGCTGGATCGCCGTCTTCGCGGGGATCGCCGGCGGTGCGGACGGGATTGTGATCCCGGAGCTGGAGCTGACGGTCGAGGAGATCGCTGGGGCGATCCAGCGCCGGCACGAGCGCGGCAAGGACTTCTCGATCATCGTCGTAGCCGAGGGCGCCGAGCTGGCGTTCGCGTCGGGCGAGCAGCGCCAGATCCGAGCCTCGGAGGAGGTCGACAGCTACGGCTACCCGCGCCTCGGCGGGATCGGCGCCGCGCTCGCCGTCGAGATCGAGGCGCGCACTGGCTACGAGACGCGCGTCACAACGCTCGGCCACGTGCAGCGCGGTGGGACGCCGACGGCGACCGACCGCGTGCTCGCAACCAGCTACGGCACCCACGCCGCGGATCTCGTGATGGCCGGCGAGACCGGTCGCATGGTCGCGCTGCACGGCACCGAGATGACGTCGATCCCGCTCGAACAGGTCGACGGGATTAAGACGGTCGACCTGCGTTATCTCGACATCGCCCGAACCTTCTTCGGCTGAGCGCACGCTCGTGCGTGCAGGGCAGGACTACCAGCCGCCGGGCGTGCCCTTGGCGCGCGAGGCGCCGGGCAGGAACTGCGTGAGCGACTTGAGCGTGCCGGCGATCAGCACGATCACGATCGTGATCATGAACGCGTCGAAGCTCTTGACGCCGACCGCCCACAGGATGATCCACAGGCAGAAGGCGAGTGCGGTGGTGAGTGCGAGGCCCATTGCGCGGGGAAGACTAGCGAACGGGGTCGGCGGACGGCGCGTGCAGGGCGTCGGCCATCGCGGCCACGATCTCGCGCACCTCGACGGCAGGATCCGTGGCCTCGCCGGCCGCACGCACGAGCCGGCTGCCGACGATGACCCCGGCGGCGCCCGCGTCGACCGCGGCGGCCGCCTGCGCAGGCGTGCCGATGCCGAAGCCGACCGCGACCGGCACCTCGCTCGCCGCCGCTGCGCGCTCCAGAAAGCCCGCGAGCCCGGGGTCGAGCGCGCCGCGCTCACCCGTCGTGCCGACGAGCGAGACGGCGTAGACGAAGCCGCGCGCCAGCTCGCCGATGCGTGCCAGGCGCTCGGGCGGCGTCGTCGGCGCGACGAGCGGGACGAGCGCGATGCCCTCCGCGTCGCAGGCGGCGCGCAGCTCGGGTGCCTCCTCGAGCGGCAGGTCAGGCACGATCAGGCCGCTGACGTCGTGTGCGCGAAGCGCCGCCGTAAACGCCTCGAAGCCGCGGGCGTAGACGATGTTGGCGTAACACATGAGCACGACCGGGAGACGCGGAGCAAGCGCCGCGCCGAGCTCGAGGATCTGGTCGACGGTCGCCCCGTTGCGCAAGGCCTCGACTCCGGCCGCGTGGATCACGGGGCCGTCGGCGAGCGGGTCAGAGAACGGAACGCCCAGCTCGACGAGATCGGCGCCGCCGTCGGCGTACGCCTCGCCGATCGCGAGCGACATCGCCAGGTCCGGGAAGCCGCCCATCAGGTAGGGCATCAGCGCCGCGCGCTTGCCGCTGGTAGCGAACGCGTCGGCGATGCGGTGGATGCCGGTCGACTCGCTCATGCCTGCGCCGGGCCGCCCGGGACGCTCGCATCGTCAACAGCCGCGTCGGCGGACCCGCGCTCCAGCTCGACCCGCCGGATCACCTCGGCGAGGTCCTTGTCGCCGCGGCCCGAGAGGCAGACCAGGTCGAGGTCGGAGCCCCCGTTCGCCAACGTCCACGCGATCGCGTGCGAGGACTCCAGCGCCGGGATGATCCCCTCCAGCTGCGCCAGCCGCTGGAGCGCCGCGAGCGCCTCGGCGTCGGTCACGGCCTCGTAGCGTGCGCGACCGGTGTCGCGCAGCCATGCGTGCTCGGGCCCGACGCCCGGGTAGTCGAGCCCGGCCGAGATCGAGTGCGCCTCGAGGATCTGGCCGTCGGCGTCCTGCATCACCGCCGAGTAGGCGCCGTGCAGGATCCCCGGCCGCTCGCCGACCGTCAGCGGCGCGCCGTGGCGACCCGTCTCGATCCCCTCGCCTGCCGCCTCAACGCCGATCAGCTCGACGTCCGCGTCGGCCATGAACGGGGTGAAGATGCCGATCGCGTTCGAGCCGCCGCCGACGCACGCGATCACGCGCTGCGGCAGCCGTCCCTCGCGCTCCAAGATCTGTGCGCGCGCCTCCTCGCCGATCACGCGCTGCAAGTCGCGCACGAGCGCCGGGTACGGCGCCGGGCCGGCGGCCGTGCCGAGGATGTAATGCGTCGTGGCGACGTTCGTGACCCAGTCGCGGATCGCCGCCGAGCAGGCCTCCTTGAGCGTGCGAGTGCCGGCCTCGACCGGCTCCACCGTCGCTCCCAGCAGCCCCATCCGCTCGACGTTCGGCTTCTGGCGGCGCATGTCCTCGGTACCCATGTAGATGACGCACTCGAGGTCGAGCAGCGCGCACGCGGTCGCGGTCGCGACGCCGTGCTGGCCGGCGCCGGTCTCGGCAATGATCCGCGGCTTGCCCATCCGCTTGGCCAGCAGCGCCTGGCCGATCGCGTTGTTGATCTTGTGCGCGCCGGTGTGGTTGAGGTCCTCGCGCTTGAGGTAGACGGCGCGGCCGGCCGCCTCAGACAGCCGCTCGGCGAGATACAGCGGCGTCGGGCGCCCGACGTAGTCGTGCAGCAGCTCTCTGAGGCGCTCCATGAAGGCGGGGTCACGCTGCGCGTCCAGCCAGGCCGTCTCCAGCTCGGCGAGCGCCGGCATCAGCGTCTCGGGGACGTACTGGCCGCCGTAGGGGCCGTAGCGGTGCTCGAGCCCGGCGCTCATGCCGCGTGCTCGGGCTCGGCGGCCGGGAGTGCCTCGGCATCCGGCTCGTCCGCGGGCTCCGGCCGCGGCGCGGTCGCCCGCACGGCCTCCGCGAACGCCGTCATCTGCGCGTGGTCCTTGATGCCTGGCTCCAGCTCAACCCCGCTCGCGACGTCGACCGCGAACGGCCGCACGGCGGCGATCGCGTCGGCGACGTTGCCGGGGCGCAGCCCGCCGCTGAGGATCAGCGGACGGTCGCGGGGATGCTCGCTCGCGAGCTCCCAGGCGAACGTCTCGCCGGTGCCCCCTTGCATGCCCGGCACGTGCGCGTCCAGCAGGTGGAAGTCGGTCTGGAAGGCGCGCAGGTCGCGGATGTCCGAGCGCCCGGCGACGCGAGCCGCCTTGATCACCTTCGCGCCCGTGCGACGGGCCGCCTCGCCGCAGTACACCGGCCCCTCCTCCCCGTGGAACTGCAGCAGCGTGAGCCCGAACGCATCGGCCGCCTCGGCGACCTGGTCGAGATGCGCGTTGACGAACACGCCGGCGACCTCGGTGCGCCGGTGCAGCGCGGCGCCGATCGCCTCGGCCTCCGCGCGCGAGCAGCGGCGCGCCGATCCCGGCCACAGGATCATCCCGACGGCCCAGGCACCGAGCTCGGCTGCGTGCTCGGCGTCCTGCAGGCGGGTGACGCCACAGAACTTGATTCGGCTGGTGGGAGCGTGGTCGGACACGCCCTCATCGTAGATGGCCGCTACGGCGACTGGGTCTGCGACTGCGAGGGGGCCGTTCTCGGTGCGATGCCGAGCGTGACCGTCACCTGCTTCGCGTCGCCGCTGCGCAGGATCCCGAGGCGAATTGGATCGCCCGGCTTGTGTTGGGCGATGTCGGCCGTGAGGTCGCTCATCGAGTCGACCGCGTCGCCGTCGAACGACTGGATCACGTCACCGCCGAGCATGATGCGCGCCCCGCCGAGCTGGCTCTCGATCGTGCCGCCGTGCAGCCCGGCCTTCGACGCCGGGCCATCCGGCTGGACCGTCTGGATGAGCACGCCCTTGGAGACCTTCAGCTGCAGATCCGCGAGCGAGGCGTCGATCGTGGCGCCGGTGATGCCGAGGTAGGCGTGCACGACGGAGCCCGCCTGCTTGAGCTGCGGCAGCAGCTTCTTCGCCGTGTTGATCGGCACCGCGAAGCCGATCCCGACGTTCCCGTTGCTCGTGCCGCCGGTGATGATCTGCGAGTTGATGCCTATCACGCGCCCGGCGGCGTCGAGCAGCGGCCCGCCCGAGTTGCCCGGGTTGATCGGCGCGTCGGTCTGGATCACGTGCTGGATCGCGAAGCCGTTCGGCGCGGTGATCTGGCGCTGAAGTGCGGAGACGACGCCCGTCGTGAGCGTGCGGTCGAGCCCGAACGGGTTGCCGATCGCGAGCACCGGGTCGCCGACCTGTGCGGTCTTCGAGTCGCCGAGCTGCAGCGGTGCGAGCTTGAGCCCATCGGTGTCGACCTTCAGCAGCGCGAGGTCGTTCGTCGCGTCGGTACCGAGCACTCTCGCCTGTACAACGCGGTTGTCGTCGAAGCCGACGTCGACAGAGGTGGCGTCAGCTACGACGTGGTAGTTCGTGAGGATGTGGCCCTCGGCGTCGATCACGAAGCCGGTGCCGGTCGCCTCGCCGCCCTGGTCAGTCCCGAACGGCGAGCTGGAGGCGCTCGCCTTCAACTCCGAGCGGATGTGCACGACACCCGGCGCGTCGCGCTCGTAGATGTCATGCGCAGTGAGGCCCTGCTCGGCCGCCGCCGCGGCGTGCGTGCCGCTTGGGCTCGCGACGGGCGCCTGCTGCACCACGGTCGTGGTCGTTCCGCCGCCGCCGACGTCGAGCACGAGCAGTGCGACGGCGACGATGGCACCGCCAATCAGCGCGGCGACGAAGGGAGAGCGGAGGACCGAGCGCATGCGACTCAGCCAGTGTGTCCGAGGGGACTCAACGGAAGCTAAACCGTGTCGTCGCTCTGCCCGGTGAGCGCGCGGCAGGCGCCTTCGACGTCGTCGGCGCGCATCAGCGCCTCGCCCACAAGCACTGCGTCGACGCCGACGCGCTCCAGCTCGTCGAGCTGGTCGCGCGTCGCGATGCCCGACTCGGAGACGACCGTCTTGCCGGCGGGGATGTCGACAAGCAGCTCGAACGTGCGCGCCAGGTCGACGCTAAAGTCCGTCAGGTCGCGGTTGTTGATGCCGATCACGTCGGCGTCGAGCTCCAGCGCGACCTCCAGCTCGCGCTCGTCATGGACCTCGACGAGCACGTCGAGGTCCAGCGCGAGGGCCTCGTGGTGCAGGCGCGTGAGCTCGCGCGGCTCGAGCGCAGCGACGATCAGCAGGATCGCGTCAGCGCCGACGGCAGCGGACTCGAACAGCTGGTAGTGGTCGACGACGAAGTCCTTACGCAGGATCGGCAGGCGCGTCGCCGCACGGGCGGCGCGCAGGTCGTCGAGCGAACCGCCGAAGTGCGGGCCCTCGGTGAGGATCGACAGCGCGGCCGCGCCAGCGCGCTCGTAGGCGCAGACGACGTCCGGCACCGTGGCCCCCTCGCGGATCGTGCCGGCTGACGGCGAGCGGCGCTTGTGCTCGGCGATCACCGAGATGCCGGGATGCACGAGCGCCTCGGTGAACGGCCGGTCCTCGCCACGTGCGATCAGCTGCTGCTCCAGCGTCGCGAGCGGGATCGCGTCGCGGCGCTGCTGCACCTCGCGGCGGGTCGAGTCGACGATGCGCTCGAGCGTGTTCACGCTGACGATGCCTCCCTCGCGGCTTCCTGGGTGAACGTGACGTAATGCTCGAGCACCGCGGCTGCGGCACCGGAGTCGATCGCTGTCTCGGCGGCGCGCACGCCCGCCTCCACCGTGTCGGCGTGACCACCGGCGTAGATGCCGGCTCCGGCATTCAGCACCGCGACGTCGCGCGGGGCGCCGCGCTCGCCGGCGAGGATCCGCCTCGTGATCTCAGCGTTGACCTCCGGCGTACCACCGTTCAGCTCGTCCGGCTGCGCCGAATCGAGGCCAACGTCGGCGGCGGAGACGATGAACCTGGCGAGCCCGCCGTCGCGCACCTCGACGACCGCGCTCGGTGCGACGGTCGACAGCTCGTCGAGCCCGTCGTCGCTGGAGACGACGAGCACATGCGTGGCGCCGAGCTGCGCGAACGCGCCGGCGATCGGCTCGAGGTAGCGGCGGTCGGCGACGCCCGTCAGCTGGCGCGTGACGCCCGCCGGGTTCGTCAGCGGGCCGAGGACGTTGAAGATCGTGCGGAGGGCGAGCTGTCTGCGCACCGGGACCACGTAGCGCGTGGCGGCATGGTGCTTCGGCGCGAACATGAAGCCGAAGCCGACCTCGTCAACGCAGCGACCGACCGCCGCGGCAGCGAGGTCGATGCGCGCGCCGAGAGCCTCCAGCACGTCGGCGGCGCCCGAGAGGCCGGTGGCGGAGCGGTTGCCGTGCTTGGCGACAGTGCAGCCGGCGCCAGCGGCGATCAGCGCGGCCGTGGTCGAGACGTTGAACGTCTGGCGCCCACCGCCGGTGCCGACGACGTCGAGCAGATCGTCACGCTCGTGAGCGACCGGGACGTGCGTCGCCAGCTTCCGCATCGTGCGCGCGAGGCCGGCGATCTCTTCCACCGTCTCGCCCTTCGTGCGCAGCGCGATCAGGAACGCGGCGATCTGCACCTCGCTCGCGTTGCCGGCCATGATCTCGGCGAGCACCGCAGCGGCGCCGTCAGCGCCGATGTCCTCACCGCTTGCGAGTGCGTCGATCGAGCGCGTGATCACGCCGCGTTCTGGGCCGCTCATGTCAGGCGATCCCTCCCACGGCGGCACGCGTGCCGGCGGCGAGAAAGTTGCGCAGCAGGTCGTGGCCCGAGGCGGTCAGGACCGACTCGGGGTGGAACTGGATCCCCTCCGCCGGCAGCGTGCGGTGACGGATCGCCTGGATCACGCCGCCTCCGCGCGCCGATACCTCCAGCTCGTCCGGCAACGAGGCCTCCTCGACGACGAGTGAGTGATACCGCCCGACCGTCAGCGGGTTGTCGAGCCCCTCGAAGACGGTGCGGCCGTCGTGCTCGATCTCGTCCGACTTGCCGTGGATCGGCTGGTGGCGCACAACGCGCCCGCCGAACGCCTGCGCCATCGCCTGGTGGCCGAGGCAGACGCCGAGCGTCGGGATCCCCGCCTCCGGGAACGCGCGCACCGCCTCGAGCGAGATGCCCGACTCGTCCGGCGTACACGGGCCTGGCGAGACGACGACCGCGGCGTAGCCGCGCAGCAGCAGCTCGTCGACCGTCGCATGGTCGTTGCGCACGACCTCGACGTCCGCCTCCAACTCCCCCAGGTACTGGACGAGGTTGTAGGTGAACGAGTCGTAGTTGTCGAGGACGAGGACCCTCATGGCCATTCAGGCTGCGCCACCGCCAGCTCGATCGCCTGCTTCACCGCGCGCGACTTCGCCTCCGACTCGCGGAACTCGTAGTCGGGCTTTGCGTCGGCGACCGTGCCGCCGCCCGCCTGCACGTGCGCGACGCCGTCCTTCACGACGACCGTCCGGATGTGGATGCACGTGTCGAGATCGCCGGTGTAGGACAGGTACCCGATCGCGCCCCCGTACCCGCCGCGCTTGACGGGCTCGAGCTCGTCGATGATCTGCATCGCACGGACCTTCGGCGCGCCCGAGAGCGTACCCGCCGGGAGGATGGCGCGCAGCGCATCGAGCGGTCCGACGCCCTGGCGCAGCCGTCCCGAGACGCGCGAGACGATGTGCATGACGTGGCTGTAGGCCTCGATCTCCATGTACGCGTCGACGTGCACGGATCCGTATTCGCTCACGCGCCCGACGTCGTTGCGGCCAAGGTCGACGAGCATTACGTGCTCGGCGCGCTCCTTCTCGTCGGCGAGCAGGTCCTCGGCGATGCGTCTGTCCTCCTCGGCGCTGGCGCCGCGCGGGCGCGTGCCGGCGATCGGCCGCGTCTCGATTCTCCCGTCGCGGACCGTCACGAGCGGCTCGGGGCTCGCGCCGGCGATCTCGAAGTCGCCGAAGTCGAGGAAGTACATGTACGGACTCGGGTTGACGGCGCGCAGGCCGCGATAGATCGAGAACGCCTCGACGGGGACCTCGGCCGACCAGCGCTGGCTCGGGACGACCTGGTAGGCGTCGCCGGCGTGGATGTACTCGACGATCCGCTCGACCATCCCCTCAAACTGCTCGCGCGGCATGTTGCTCGCCCATGTCGGGGCCTCGCGGTCGGTGGCCGGCTGCTCCGCGGGCGGCGGCACCGGCCCGGCGAGGCGGCGGCGCACGCCGGCGATCGCCTCGACCGCTTCGGCGTAGGAGCGCTCGAGATCCTCGTCGTCCGCATAGACGTTGGCGAGGATCGTCAGCTCGCGGCGCAGGTGGTCGAAGGCGACGAGCACGTCCGTCAGCATCAGCGCGAGGTCCGGCACGCCGACGGGATCGGGGTTCGGCTCGCCGAGCGGCTCGACCGTCCGCACGAGGTCGTAGCCGAAGCAGCCGACCGCCCCGCCCGAGAACGGCGGCAGGTCCGGCAGCGGCGCCTGGCGATGGCGCGCGACCTCCTCTGCCGCCAGCGCGTACGGATCGCCCGGATCGCCAAGCGACCAGCGCAGCACGCTGCGGGGCTTGAAGCCGATGAACGACCAGCGCCCGACGCGCCCCTGCTCGGCCGACTCCAGCAGGAAGGCGGGACCGTCGCCGCGCAGCTTGAGGAAGGCGGAGATCGGCGTCTCGCAATCCTCGACAAACGTATGGCGCAGCGGGATCAGGTTGTGCTCGCGCGCGAGCTCGCGCACCTCGTCAAGCGAGGGCGTGACGTGCACGGCAGGCGCGGGAGGTGCGTCGGAAGGTGCCATCGGCTCAGCGGCTGCGCTCGTCGAGCACGCGCTCGGCGTCGGCGAAGCTCAGCCCGCGGCTGCGCAGCAGGACGGCGAGGTGGTAGATGACGTCGGCGGCCTCATTTGCGACACGCTCGTCGGTCTCCTCGCGCACCGCGCGCACGACCTCCTCGGCCTCCTCCTCCACCTTCTCGCCTGCGAGCTTGGGCTCCGCGAGCAGCTTGGCGGTGTAGGACGAATCCGTGTCGCCGGCTGCAGCTCGCTCGGCGATCGTCCGCTCCAGCGCGGGCAGCGTCTCGTACGGAGCGCCCGGCGTGAGATCGCCCGTGAAGAAACAGGTCCGCTCGCCCGTGTGGCAGGCAGGTCCGGCCGGCTCGACGAGCGCGAGCAGCGCGTCACCGTCGCAGTCAACGCGCAGCGCGCGCAGCTTCTGCACGTTGCCGCTCGTCGCGCCCTTGTGCCACAGCTCGTTGCGCGAGCGGCTCCAGTAGTGCACCTCGCCGGTGGCGCGCGTGCGTTCGAGTGCCTCGGCGTTCATGTAGGCGAGCGTGAGGACCTCCCCCGTCCGCCAGTCCTGCGCGATGCATGGGACGAGGCCGCGGTCGTCGAACGCGATGGCGGAGTCGGGCACGGTCGGGAGATTGTAGGGCGCGCTCACGCGCCGACGGCGGGCCATCGCCAGCAGCGCACCGTGCACGGGCCGTCCTCGGCAGCGAGCGCAGCGGCAGCCGGCTGGCCGACGTCGAGCTCGACGACCCATGGATCCGGCCCGGCGGGCGAGTCGTTGGCGCCACCGATGCCCGTCCCACGGCACTTGAGGACCGCCTCCCAGCGCACCCATGCGCGCAGGAACTCGTGCTCGCGCGTGCGCTCGTCGAGCGCCGCAAGCCGCTCGGCCTCTTCGTCGCCGAGGATGCGGCGGGCGATCGCGACGTGGTCAGTGGCGCGGCGCGGCAGCTCGACGTCGACCCCGACCTCGCGGTCGAGCGCGACGGCGATCAGCGCAGCATCGCCGGAGTGCGAAAGGTTGAAGCGGACCGCCTCGTTGCCCAGCAGCGGCTTGCCGTGCGGGCCCGCGGTGAAGCGCAGGGCGCGCGGATCGGCGTCGGTGTAGCGCGCCAGCACTGCGCGCAAGATCCCGCGCGCACGTGCCCAGCGGACGCCGTCGTCGGTACGCACGTAGCGGGCAGCGCGTTCGCGCTCGTCGTCTGACAGCAGCTCCCGGAGATCGCCACCGCCGGCTGCCAGATCGGCTCGCCACACGTCGACGTGCTCCGCCGCCAGTTGCGGGCGCGTCGGTCCCGGATCCCACAGAGCCTGCATCGTGGCGCGGACGCTAGCGTGGCGGAGCGATGGCCTCCTCGACCGCCGCCACGCCGACACTCGTCCCGCGCCGCGTGATGGCGGCGATCCTGTGCGGGACGGTCCTCAACCCGATCAACTCGTCGATGATCGCGGTCGCGCTCGTGCAGATCGGCGACGACTTCGACGTCAGCGTCGTGTCGCTGTCGTGGCTGATCTCGAGCTTCTACCTCGTCGCAGCCGTCATGCAGTCGGTGCTGGGTCGCCTCGCCGACCAGTTCGGGCCGCGGCGCGTGCAGTGCGCCGGCTTCGTGGTGATCGTGGTCGCCGGCGTGCTCGGCCCGCTCGCGCCGAGCTTTGGCTGGCTGATCGCCGCGCGACTCCTGCTGGCGGCCGGCACATCGGCCGGCTTCCCGGCCGGCCTTGCGCTGCTGCGCAACGCGTCAGGCGGGCACCGTCCACCGCCGTCGACGCTCGCGGCGATCACGATCGGCGGGTCCTCCAGCGCCGCGCTCGGCCCGGTCGTCGGCGGCGCACTCGTGGCGCTCGCCGGCTGGCAAGCGATCTTCTTCGTCAACGCGATCGTCGGCGTCGTCGCACTGCCGCTGTCGCTGCGCTGGCTGCCGCGCGATCCGCAGCACGAGGGCGGCGTCTCGCTCGCGACGGTGCGGCGACTCGTCGACCTGCCGGGAATCGCCGCATTCGCCGTGATGCTCGCGAGCGTGCTGGCACTGCTGCTGTCGCTCGTCGGGCAGCCGCTGTGGTGGCTCGTGCCGGTGGCGCTGGCGGCCGGCGTCGCGCTCGTGCTGAACGATCGCCGCCGCGAAGACCCCTTCCTCGACGTGCGGATGCTCGCCGGCAACCGCGCGCTGCTCGGCGTGTGTGTCCAGTACCTGCTCGTCAACGTGGTCGCGTTCGGCGTCTTCTTCAGCGTGCCGCTGTGGCTGGAGGCGGCTCGCGGGCTCAGCTCGGGCGCCGCCGGGGCGATGGTGATCCCGCTTGCCGGCGTGGCGGTCTTCGCCACGCCGTTCGCCGCGCGGATCGTGGCGCGCTCCGGCGAGCGGCCGGCGCTGCTCGCCGGTGCCTGCGCGATGGTCGCCGGCACGCTGCTGCTGCTGACCTTCTCGGCGAGCACGCCGCTGTGGGCGATCGTCCCGGTGACGGTCGTGCTCGGGATCCCGATCGGCTTCAACAACCTCGGGCTGCAATCCGCCCTCTACGGCGCGAGCGATCCCGAACGCACCGGCGCGGCCGCCGGCCTCTTCCAGACCTGCCGCTTCATCGGCGCCGTCCTCGCCACCAGCCTGCTCGGCATCGTCTTCGCCGACGGCGTCGACAGCGCAGGCCTGCACGCGATGGCGTGGATCCTCGCGAGCTTCAGCGTGGTGGTGCTGGCGGCGAGCCTGCACCGCACGCGCGGCGTCCTGCGGGCACGCTGAGCAGCGCTACTCGATCCCCAGCCGGTCCAGCAGGCGGTCGTCGCTGCGCCAGGCCTTGCGCACGCGCACGGCGAGGTCGAGGTGGACCTGGCAGCCGAGCTCGCGCTCCAGCTCCCTACGGGATGCGGTGCCGATCGCCTTGATCATCGCCCCGCCGGCGCCGATCAGGATCCCCTTCTGCGAGTCGGCCTCGACCCACATGACCGCGCGCACGGCGATCAGGTCGTCGCGGCGCTCCTGGATCTCCTCGACCTCCACCTCGACCGCGTGCGGCACCTCCTGCCGGGTGCGGCGCAGCACCTGCTCGCGCACGAGCTCGGCGAGCATGACCTGCTCGGACTGGTCGGAGCTCTCGTCGGCGGGAAAGAAGAACGGGCCGGGCGGGAGCAGCGAGCCGAGGTGGTCGGTCAGCGCTCTGAGCCCCTCCCCCGTGCGCGCGGAGATCGGGAAGAAGTCGTCGCCGACGCCGAGCTCGGAGGCCGCCTGCAACGTCGCGGCAATGTCCGCGACCGAGCAGCGGTCGACCTTGTTGACGGCGACCACGACGGGCGTTCTCGCGCCCGCCAGCAGGCTCGCGATGAAGCGGTCACCCGGGCCGATCTTCTGAACGGCGTTGACGATCAGCAGCGCCGCGTCGGCGTCGGCCAGCTCGGACTCGACGCGCCGCTGCATGCGGGCGGTCAGCGCGTCGCGCGGGCGCTGGACGCCCGGCAGGTCGACGAGCACGAGCTGGGAGTCGTCCGTCGTCGCGACCCCGCGGATCGCGCGGCGCGTCGTCTGCGGCTTGTCGGAGACGATCGCGACCTTGCGCCCGACGATCGCGTTGACGAGCGTCGACTTGCCGACGTTCGGCCGTCCGGCGAGCGCGACGAAACCGCTGCGCGTGGTCGGCTCGGCGCTCACTCCTGCACCCAGCGCAGCAGCTCGGCCTGCAGCGCGAGCATCTCGCCGTCGTCGACCTCGTGGTCCATCCCGGTGAGGTGCAGCACGCCGTGGACGACCGCCTCGCTGAGGTCCTCCGTGCAGGGCGGGCAGATGACGACGTCGCCGAGCTCGCGCGGGGCGCCGTTCGCTCTCTGCTCCGGTACGTCGGGGTCGACCCCGTCGATCGGGAACGAGAGCACGTCGGTCGGGGCGTCCTTGCCGCGATGGTCGCGGTTGAGCGTCTGGATCGTCTGCTCGTCGACGAACGCGACGGCGACGTGGCCGTCTTCGATGCCCGCCGAGGAGAACGCGAGCATGCAGAGCTCCTCGACGTCCAGCGCGGTGAGCTCGTCGACGACGCCGTCGTCGAGGCCGATGACCTCCACTTCGAGCATTGGCGGGGTTATGCCCGCCGGCGGTCGGCGGGACGCAGCTCGGGCGCCAGGCGCTGCTGGTGGTCGGCGTAGGCGGCGACGATCCGCTGCACGAGCTTGTGGCGCACGACGTCCTCGCCGCCGAAGCGGATGAACTGGATTCCCTCGACCGTGTCGAGCACGTCGCCGACGGCGACGAGACCGGACTGCTGCTCGGTCGGGAGGTCTATCTGGGTGATGTCGCCGGTGACGACCATCTTCGAGTTGAAGCCGAGACGCGTGAGGAACATCTTCATCTGCTCGGGCGTCGTGTTCTGCGCCTCGTCGAGGATGATGAAGCTGTCGTTGAGCGTGCGCCCGCGCATGAACGCGAGCGGGGCGACCTCGATCACGCCGCGCTCGAGGTAGGTCGAGACCCTCTCGGGGTCGATCATGTCGTGCAGCGCGTCGAACAGCGGCCGCAGGTAGGGATCGACCTTCGCCATCAGGTCGCCCGGCAGGAAGCCAAGCCGCTCGCCCGCCTCGACGGCAGGGCGCGTGAGGATGATGCGATTGACCTCGCGGCGCGAGAGCGCGGCCGCGGCCATCGCGACCGCCAGGAAGGTCTTGCCGGTGCCGGCGGGACCGACGCCGAACGTGATCGTGTTGCGGCGGATCGAGTCGACGTATCTCTTCTGGTTGACCGTCTTGGGCGCGACTTTCGTCGAGCGGTGGCGCCAGACGACGTCCTCGAGGATCCGGCCGGGCGACTCGTGCTGATCGAGCGCGCCCTGCACCGCGTCGATCGTGCCGGGCGCGATCTCGTGGCCCTGTGCGATCAGGTCCGAAAGCTCCCGTACGACCTGGATGCCCGACTCCACGGCCGCGTCGTCACCCTCCAGCGTAAGCATGTTCCCGCGCAGGAAGACGTCGCAGTCGAGATGCCCCTCCAGCGTGCGCAACACCGCGTCCTGCGTGCCCGCGAGCTCCGCGGCAACGGCGTTGTCGAGCTCGACCTGACGCTTCACTGCGATGTCAACGCTCCTTGGACGCGCGCGGAGACGCGCTTGCCGTCGGCGCGGCCGGCGACGGTGGCCATCGCCGCCTTCATGACTTGGCCCATGTCCTTCGGCGAGCTGGCGCCCGTCTCGGCGACTGCAGCCGCGACGATCGCGTCGATCTCCTCGTCCGACAGCTCCTTGGGGAGGTAGCCGGCGATCAGGTCGGCCTCGCCCTCCTCCTGCGCGGCCAGTTCGCTACGGCCGCCGTCGCGGAACTGAGTGGCGGCGTCGAGTCGGCGCTTGCGCTCGCGGCGCAGCACCGCGAGCTCGTCCCCGCTGCCCTCCTTCGCGTCCTTCTGGAGCTCGGAGAGGATCATCCGCAGCGCGCCGACGCGGTCCTTCTCGCCCGCCTTCATGGCAGCGGTCAGGTCGGTCTTCAGCTGGTCTGCGACGGTCACGTAGACCAAGGATAGCCGCGAACCGGTCGCCTCCGGGTCGAAGGCGACCACGTTCACGAGATCAGCACGACCTCGCAGGTCAGCCCCGGAGCGCGTGCGAGGCGTGCATCAGCCGTGAGCAGCGGTGCCTCCATCACCTCGGCGAGCGCCACATACGCAGCGTCATACGGAGTGACGTTGTGACGCAGGTCCCAAATGCGGCTGAGGAAGGGCGTATGCGACACGCGCTCGAACGGCATCAGCGCCAGGTCGGCGAGAGCCTGAAGCGCACGCTGCGACTCCATCTGACCGAGGTGCACCGCCCGCCGAATGTACGACGTGACCTCGAGGTCGATCAGCTCCGGCACGAACACGTCGTCCTCGGGAAAGTGCGCGCGAACGCGGGCACCCTCCTCGTCGTCCGAGCCCAAAGCGGTCGCGGTAACAGAGGCGTCGACGACGATCATTGCGCGTCGCGATCGGCGCGCTGCGCCTCGACCGCGAACGCGAGCGACAGTCTGCCACCGGAGCGCTGGCCGACTCTCTCGAAGATCTCATCGAGCGTCGGCTTGCGCGCCGCGTCGACGAGCAGCCCGAGCAGATACTCCTGCTGGGACTTCCCTGCGACGGCGGCGCGACGCCGCAGCACACGGTGGACGTCATCAGGAACGTTCTTGATCTGCACGCTTCGCATAGAAGCACAGCTTACCGCCGTTTCGGCGTCATTACATGCGATTTGGCGCTACTTCTGCACTACATTGTTATGAACCGCGTGTGAGTCGCCTGAATTGGCGTCCGGCGCGGCGCCGGCGGCGGCTCCCCCGTGCTCGTCCAGCACCGGCGGGTGGCCGAGCTGGCCGAGCTCGCTCGTGTCGCGGCTGAACAGCAGCGAGACGGTCCAGTCGACGACGAGGCGCAGCTTGCGCTTCGTCCCCGGCATGTTGGCGAGGTGGTAGGTCCGCGCGAGGAACCAGGCGGGGAAGCCGCGCCATCTGATGCCCATCGTGCTGGCGACCGCCTGGTGGCGGCCCATGTCGACGAACACGCCCTTCGTCTTGTACGTGAACGGTTTCACGCGGCCGCCGACGCCGAGCACGGCGGCGACGTTGCGCGCGACGCGGCGACCTTGGCGGATCGCGTGCTGGGCAGTCGGCGGCGAGGCCTGCCCCTTGCGCGCCGGGTCCGGCACGGCGGCAGCGTCGCCGATCGCCCAGACGTTCTGATGATCGCGCACGCGCATCGTGCGATCGACGTCGAGGCGCCCGCCCTCGGTGAGCGGGAGACCGAGTCTCGCGACGACCGGGTTCGGCTTCACCCCGGCGGTCCAGGCGACCGTGCGCGTCGGGATGATCTCGCCGCCCTTGAGACGGACCCAGCGGTCGGAGACCTCCTCGACCGTCGTGTTCGTGCGGATCTCGATCCCGCGGCCCTGCAGCTCGCGCTCGGCGAAGTGCGCCAGCCGCGGCGCAACCTCGGGCATCACACGCTCCTTCGCCTCGACGAGCAGCCAGCGCATCCCCTGCACGCGGCAGCGCGGATAGAGGTCGATCACGTCACTCATGAAGTCCTGCAGCTCGGCGAGCCCCTCCAGCCCAGCGTAGCCGGCGCCGACGAACACGAACGTGAGGAACTCCGCGCGCGTCTCAGCGTCGGGCACGGTCTCGGCGATCTCCAGCAGCGAGAGGACGCGGTTGCGCAGCGCGATCGCCTCCGACAACGTCTTGAAGCCCATCGCGTGCTCGACGAGACCTGGGATCGGCAGCGTGCGCGAGGTCGAGCCGAGCGAGACAATCAGCTGGTCGTAGTGCAGCTCGTGGCGGCGGCCGTCGAGCGAGTCGACGATCAGTTGGTTGCGCTCCGGCGCGGCGCCGCTCACGCGCCCGAGCCACAGGTCGGTCGTCGTGAGCTGCTCACGCAGCGGCACGACGACGTGGCGCGGCTCCAGCGTCCCGGCCGCGGCACCCGGCAGCAGTGGCGTGAACAGCAGGAAGTTGACGTCGCTCACGAGCGTGACACGGGCGCTGTGCGGCGGCAGCGTCTTCTCGAGCGTGCGAGCTGCGTAGTAGCCGCCGAAGCCGCCACCGGCGATGACGATGTCCCAGGCCATGAGATCCAGCCTATGCCCGTAGAGGCGATGAGGCGAACCGCACGAGGATGCTCTCACGTCAGATCGCCGTCGTGACCGACGCCGCCGACGCACCCTTGGCACCTCACTGCTCTTCACTTTTCACCGGAAATTGGTATTCTGTGATGGTGGGTCATCGCTTTCCCGGTGACCGAGAAAAGGGCGGAATCGCATGCACATCAGCGTCCGAGCGGCGCTCCTCGCGCTGCTCGCCGGCCTCACCCTCGCCGCAGGACTCGGCGTCGCCTCAGCCGGCCGACTGTCCGTCACCTCTCAGCAATTCAGAATTAACAGTCGGCCGCAGTGGGGATCGGTTGGCAACTGGCGCATCCAGTGCTCGACGACCATGGAAGGCTCGTTCCACGCAAGAACGATCAGAAAGACGCTCAGCTCGCTAATCGGATTGATCACGAGAGTGGCGGTCAACCACCCGAGCTGCTTCGACACGAGCAACTTGGAAGCCGCCGACATGACGTTCTGGAACGGGTCTGAAAGGATACTAGGCACCGCGATGCTCACTTCGCTCCCGTGGCACGTGACCTATGAGGGGTGCCAAGGGACGCTACCGGACCCGGCGGCGGTGATCTGGTTAATCGAAGGCTTCAAGTTCTCGATATCGAATCCATCACGTTTCTGCCTAGCCCAGTATGGCAACGGAACAGAATTCATAAGAGCAAGACTGGGGATCAACGGAGTACATGAAATCCTCTCGTGGGAATTCGAAGGCAACGCCGTCCTTGCGCCCGTGATGGCCACGGGCATATGCCCCAATCCCGGTAACTTCACAGGAATCTCCGGTGAATTTCGAGTTCTAGGCTCAACTACCACCCGGATTACGATCACCCTAATATAGGCCGCACCCAGGCGCACAGCAGCAGCGCCGCCCACTCCCGCGCTCGTGCCGATCGCGCGCGCGGGCCGTGGGCGGCTAAGGCCGCGGCGATCTCAGCGCCGGCAGCACATCCGGCGGCCCCGCACACCGCGTACGCGACCGCAATCCGCACAACGTCGCCGGGTGTGGTTGAGTGCGCCCCATGGACGACCTGCGTCTGCTCTGCTTCGGCGACTCCTTCGTGGGGGGCGTCGGTGATCCGCGTGGGCAGGGCTGGGTCGGGCGCGTCGTCGAGGCCGCACACGCCGCCCACCGGCCGCTGATGGCCTACAACCTCGGCGTACGCCGCGAGACGTCCGTCGAGGTGGCGGTGCGCTGGCGCTTCGAGGCGATGCCGCGGCTGTTCGCGGGTGCGGACTGCCGCGTGATCTTCGCCGTCGGCGCGAACGACACGACGGTCGAGAACGGGACAGTGCGCGTCGCGCCCGAGCGCTCGTGCATGGCACTCGACAAGATGCTCGACCAGGTCGCTGCCCTCGGCCTCCCAGCCGCGGTAGCGGGACCTCCGCCCGCCGGCGACGCCGAGCAGCAAGCGCGTGTGATCGCGCTGTCAGACGCGTTCGCTGAGGTCTGCGCCACGCGCGATGTTCCGTTCTGGCCGGTCGCCGAGACACTGCTCGCCTCCTCCACCTGGCTCGATGAGGCGGCCGCTGGCGACGGCGCGCACCCGGCCTCCGGTGGCTATGACCTGCTGGCGCGCACACTGCTCGGCGGCGGACTGCTCGCGTGGCTGCAAGCGCCCGCCGTCAAGCCGGGCGAGTAAGCAGCAGCGCGGCCCATTCGCCGCGCTCGCGGCGATCCTGCTCGTGCAGGCCCAAGGCCGCGAAGGCAGCGGCGATCTCGTCTGCCTCGTGGACCAGCAGGCCGGAGGCGATCACTGTGTGCGGCGCCTCTTGCCCACCGCCGCTGAGCAGGCGGGCGTAGTCGAGCAGCAGCGGGCGCAGCAGGTTCGCGAGGACGATCGGCGCCGCCGGGACCAGGTCGCTGCGCAGATCGCAGCGTGCTACCTCGAGCGTCACGTCGTTCACGACCGCGTTCGCGGCCGTCGCCTCGACGGACAGCGGGTCGAAGTCGACCGCGAGCACCGGCCCGAAGCCGAGCTTCGCTCCGGCGATCGCCAGCACGCCCGAGCCGCAGCCGAGGTCGAGCACAGGACCGCGCTCAGCGCTCGCGTCGGCGAGCGAGAGCAGCAGCTCCAGGCACAGCCGCGTCGTCGCGTGCGCGCCGGTCCCGAACGCCTGCGCCGGATCGATCACGAGCTCGACGTCGGTGCCGAGCGCCTGCTCCCACGGCGGTCGCACCGCAAGCCGCTCGCCGAGCACGAGCGGGTGGTGGAACTGCTTCCAGCGCTCGGACCAGTCGTCCGGCAGCTCAGTGGTCGTGACCGACACGAGCGCGCCGCCAACCGCCGCTTCGAGGTCCGGCAGCGCCGGCAGCTCCCCCGGCGGACCGTAGACCGCGTACTCGACGGCGTCGCCGAGGTCGACCTCCTCCACCCCGCCCGGCGCCAGCTCCAACAGCTCCGCGAGCGCCACCTCGGCGTGCGCGCGGTCGACGCGCAGCGCGAGCCGGATCATTCGCCCGGGCCGTGCACGACGAGGCCCAGGCGGCGGGCGAGCTTGGCCTGGCCGATGTCGCGCGTATGGAGCGCGTTGTCCGTCGCCGCCGCCGTCGCGACGATCAAGAGGTCGGCGGCATCTTGGCCGCGCCCCTCGTCGCGGGCCAGCGCAAGGGCGCGTCCATATTGCTCTGCGACATCGTCGTCGACCGGGATCGAGGCGAACGCCGAGCGGATGAGGCGGAGGCGCATCGAGCGTCGATCGCGCTCGGCGGCGTGGCTGGCACGTAGGACGCCGGCATGCAGCTCCCCGAGCGTGACGACCGAGATCGCCCCCTCCTCGGGGAGCACGGCATCGCCGTCAGCCGCTGCGATCACGACCGACGTGTCGAGCAGTGAGACGCTCACTCGTCCCGAGGCTCTTCGGTCGAGCGCTGGAACGCGCGGAGATCAGCGAGGTCATCTGCCCATCGATCGTCAACCGGGGACTCGCGAAAGATCCTGAGCAGCGTCTCGCGATCCACATAGCGTCTCGGTCTTGGCGCCTCGTCCAGAGGCCCCAGCCGCGCGACCGCGCGACCGCGCACGGTCACGGTGAACTCCGTACCGGCCTCTGCCTCGCGCAGGACGCTGGCGATGTCATTGCGCAGATCGCGCTGGGGGATCGTCTTGCGCCGCATACTGCTACGCAGCGTAGCAGTCGCCCGCGCTAGGCGCCGAACGCGCGCTTGAGCTTCGAGAAGACGCCGTCCTCGGAGCGCAGGTTGTCGTCGGTGAGGGTGCCGGCGAGACGTTCGAGCAGCTCGCGCTGCTCGTCCGTGATGCGGCGGGGGATCACGACGTTCACGACGACGCGCAGGTCGCCGTGGCGGCCGCGGCGGAGCGCAGGCATGCCCTTGCCGCGCAGCGTGAGCGTGTCGTGGGGCTGTGTGCCGGGCGGGATCTCCAGCGCGAACGGCTCGTCGAGCGTCGGCACGTCGATCGTCATCCCCAGCGCGGCGAGCGGCGCGGGCACGTCGACGACCGTCACGAGATCATCGCCGTCGCGCACGAAACGCTCGTCCTCGGCGACGCGCACGAGCACGTAGAGGTCGCCGGGCGGTCCGCCCTGCTCGCCTGCGTGGCCGCGGCCGGACAGGCGGATCCGCTGGCCGTCGGCGATCCCCGCAGGAACGTCGACGGACAGGCTCAGGCGATCGACCTTGCGCCCGCGTCCGCGACATTCCTTACACGGCTGCTTGGGCACGCGCCCGTCGCCGTGGCAGACGTCGCAGACGGTCGCTCGCACGACCTGGCCGAAGGGCGTGCGCGTGACCGCCCGCAGCTGCCCGGCGCCGCCGCAGCGCTCGCACGTCTCGATCGGCGTGCCCGGCTCGGCGCCGTTGCCGTGGCAGGTGCCGCAGCGCACGACCGCGTCGTAGTCGACCTCGATCGCGCGGCCGGTGGCGGCGTCGGCGAGCTCGATCGTGGCCGTGACGGCCAGGTCGCCGCCCTGCGCGGGACCGGCGCGGCCCCCACCGAACATGTCTCCCCCGCCGCCGCCGAAGAACGCGTCGAAGATGTCTGAGAACGAGCCAAAGCCGCTCGGCTGGAAGCCCCCGCTGCGCAGGCCCTCGGGGCCGTAGCGGTCGTACGTCGCGCGGCGCTCGGGGTCGGACAGCACCTCGTACGCCTCGGCGGCGGACTTGAACTTCTCCTCCGCCTCCGGGTCATGGGCGTTGACGTCCGGGTGCAGCTCGCGCGCGAGCCGCCGGAAGGCCTTCTTGATCTCCGTCTCATTCGCGTCGCGGGCGATGCCGAGACGCTCGTAGTAGTCCGCCGACATGGTGCTCAAGTTTCGTACACGTCCTCAACGAAGCGCGACAGCTCGGTCGCGGCCGCGCGCACGGAAGCGATCGCGCGTCCGTAGTCCATCCGCAGCGGCCCGATCACCGAGACGGTGCCGAGGTTGCGCGCCGGCAGGCCGTAGCCGGCCCCCACGAGCGCGAGCGAGCGCAGCGCCGGCGCCTCGTTCTCGCTGCCGATGCGCACGTAGACGTCGCGCTGGTCGAGCGCGGAGCGCAGTACGCCGAGCAGCGACACGCGCCGCTCGAGCATCTCCATCACCTCGTTGAGCTGCTCGTGGTCCTCGAAGCGGTAGCCGCTCAGCAGCCGCGAGCGGCCGTCGACGTAGAGCGACTCATCGGCCGTCTCCGTCAGCTCGGTGAAGGCCGGAGCGACGGCCGCGAGGAAGCCGCGCTCGCGCACGCCAAGCTGCGGGCCGCCGAGCCGCTGGTGCAGCAGGCGCGCGCCGAGCCCGAGCCCGACCAGCTGCTCGTTGAGGTAGCTCGCGCCCCAGTCCACGAGGCCGGCATCGATCGGCGCCTCGAACGTCAGCATCCGCTTCGTCACACCGCCGGTCGACGTGATCACGACGACCATCAGCACCTGCGGCTGCAGGCGCAGCACCTCGACGTGGCGGATCGTCGCCGTCTCGATCGGCGGCGCGGAGACGATCGCGAGCAGGTTCGTGACCTGCGAGAGCGTCTCGGTCGTCACGCGCATCGCCTCATCGACCTCGCGGCGCACGAGCGAGAGCGCGAGCGGCCGCTCGTCGGCCGCGCCGGCCCGGCTCGCCGGCAACAGGCGATCGACGAAGTAGCGGTAGCCGGCGTCGGTCGGCACGCGCCCTGCGGAGGTGTGCGGATGCGCCAGCAGCCCGTGCTCCTCGAGCATCGCGAGCTCGTTGCGGATCGTCGAAGGCCCCCACTCGAGGTCGACGTCGATCGCGAGAGATTTCGACCCGACCGGCTGGCCGCCCTCGTGGTAGACCTCGACGACCTTGCGGAGGATCAGCTCCTGGCGCGGCGTCAGCATGAGGGTGATTCTAGGCCGGACGCCCGCCGACCCGCCGCCGGCCGAGTCTCAGGCGCGCAACACGACGAAGCCTGCCGCCATCAACACGAGCGCGAACCACAGCACGCGCAGGGTGCCCTCCAGCGGCGCGAGCACGCGTGCGGCCGTCAGCTCAATCACCCGACCGTCCGCCAGCCGCTGCTCGCCGTCGAGCGCCACGGTGCGCCGGCGCAGCTCGCGCACCGGGATGCTGAGCCGCCGCTGTGCAAGGCTCAGCAGCGTGCAGGCGGCCGCGGCGAGCAGGCCGGACGCCTCGAAGCGCAGCGCGCAGACCCAGAAGCCGACGAGCGCGGGGAAGCCGCCCCAGCCGAGCGCGAACGTCCACTGGCCGTGCAGGCGACCGCCGAACAGCTCCAGGTCGTATGCGAGCACGAGGAACGCCCCGACCAGTACGAACGGGACCAGTGTCGCCGAGACGGTCACGATCCCCGCGACCCCGATCGCGCACGCACCGCCGAGCCCGACGATAGCGAGCGCGATCAGCATCCGGTCCGAGAGCCGGGTACGCAGCGGGCGCCCGTGCAGCTCATCAAGCGCATGTGCCGCGACGCCGACGGCCAGGAAGAACGCGCCGAGTGCCCAGCCGAGGCGCGCGAGGTCGAAGCTGCTCGCAGCCGCTGCGCCGAGCGCCACGTATGACAGATGCCAGGCGGTGTAGGGCGGGTGCAGCAGCGTGACGACGTCGCGCCAGCCGCCGCCGCTCAGCGCATAGAAGGCGGGGCGCTCGGCCCCCGCGGTCATGGCCGTCGCGCCGTCATCACGACGCCCGCGCCGAAGCTCATGCGCCGCACGCGCACGTCCGTCAGGCCTGCGTCCTCCCACAACACAGCGAGCCGCGGCAGCGGCACACGTGCGTAGAAGCCCTCGATGCTCGGGCCGAGGAACGCGCCCACCTCCTGCCAGTCGCGTGAGAGCAGCCGGCCTAGTGCGGGCATGAAGGCGCGCGTGTAGAGCCGCCACGCCGTGCGCAGCAGCGGCCGCGGCGGCACACCGAACTCGACCATGCCGATCGTGCCTCCAGGCTTCACGACGCGTGCCAGCTCCCGCAGCGTTGCCGCCGGGTCCTCGACGTAACGCAGCAGATAGGTGAAGGTGAGCGCGTCGAACGACGCGTCGCCGAACGGCAACGCCTCCGCCTGCCCCTCCACGGGCTCGATCGCCGACGCCAGCGCCGCGTCCTCCGCGAGCCGTGCTCGCAGGCCACCGAGCATCTGCGCGCTCTGGTCAAGCGCCGTGACATGACATCCTGTCCGGCGCGCGAGCGCGGCGGCAACCATGCCCGTGCCGGTCGCAACGTCGAGCACGCGATCGCCGGGGCCGGCCACGACGCTGCGGACGAGCGCCGCCCGCCAGCGCGGATCCTGCCCGAAGCTCAGGGCGGCGCCTGCGCGGTCGTAGTGCCGCGGCAGGCCGGCAAACAGCTCCAGCGCGTGCTGCTTGCGGGACCCAGCGGCGGCGCTTGCTGCGGGCGGGGAAGCCATCGCGGCTAGCTTCCCCGCCCGCACCGGATCTCAGTCCGGCGCGATGCCTACCTCCGGTTGCGCCGACGGGTCAGTCGAGCGCGATCTCCGCAACCGCGTTGCGCACGATGCGCGTGTCGCCCTGCCGCGCCTCGGCGTCGACGGTCGCGACGCCGCCCTCGACCGATCTGACGGTGCTAGTGACCGAGACCTCCTGCTCCAGCACGCCCATGCCGCGGAACTGGACCGACAGCGCCTTCAGCTTGTCCGGGCCGCCCGCCGCCTCCGTCTGCGCCCGCGCAACTTGCGCCATCGACCACAGGCCGTGCAGGATCCGCCCCGGCAGGCCGACCGACTTGGCGAAGTCCTCGTCGATGTGGATCGGGTTGAAGTCGCCCGAGGCGCCCGCGTAGCGGATGGTGATGAAGCGGTCTGGCGTGACCTTCAACTCCGGCAGCGCCTCGCCCGGCTCGTAGTTCGCAGCCATCTCAGACCCCCCGCACGATCATCTTCCAAATGCCGGTGCAGACGACTGCACCGCCGGCGTCCTTCGTCACGACCTCGAAGTCGTAGAAGCCCATGCCGCCCTTCTCCTCGACGTTCGCGACACGCGCCTGCGTCGTCAGCTCCTCGCCCGCGACGACGACGCGCTCCCAGCGGAAGTCCTGCCCGCTGTGCACCATCATCGCGAAGTTGATCCCGACCTCCGGGTCGAAGATCCCGGGCATCACAGCACCGGACTGATAGACGACGGCGAACGTCGGCGGCGCGACGACGTCGTCGTAGCCGGCGGCGCGCGCGGCGACCGGGTCGAGGTGCAGCGGGTTCGTCTCGCCGACCGCGGAGGCGTACTCCTTCACCTTCTCGCGACCGACGGCATAGACGACCGGCGGGTATTCCTTCCCGACGGCGCTCGTGTTGACTGGCACCGGGCTCCTTCCTGCTCGTGGCGGCGTGCTGGTGCGGCGGCGCGAGTGTAATGCGGCGTCAGAGGATGAGCGGCACTGCGCCGCCGTCGACCGACCAGGCGGCACCGACCACGTCGCTCGCGCGCTCGGAGCAGAGGAAGGCGATCACGGACGCGATCTCCTCCGGCTCGGCGAAGCGGCCGAGCGGGACTCTCGCAGCGGCAGCGGCCATCGCGGCTCTGCGGTCCTCGGCACCACCAGCCGCGACGGTCTGGTCAGCGAGCCCGCCCTTCCCTCTCCACAGCTCGCTGGCGGTGAGGCCGGGAGCAACCGCGTTGACGAGGACGCCCTGCCCCACCCACGCCTCCGCGTAGGTGCGCGAGAGCGACAGCTGCGCGGCCTTGGTGACGGAGTAGGCGGCGTTGCGCAGCGACGGGCGCTTGCCCGAGGTCGAGACGACGTTGACGATCCGCCCCCACCCCTGTTCGGCCATCAGCGGCGCGGCGGCGCGCATCAGCCGCTCGGGCCCGCGCACGTTGAGCTGCCACTGCCCGTCCCAGTCCTCGTCGGTCAGCTCGTCGAGGGGCTTGACGAAGGACGTGCCGGCGTTGTTGACGAGCACGTCGATCCCGCCGAGCCGCTCGGCGCAGGCGGCGACGATCCGTTCGCCGGCATCCGGCTTCGTGACGTCGGCGGCGAAGATCTCGGCGTCGCGCGGGGCCGCCTCCGCGAGCCCGTCACGGTCGCGCCCGACGAGCAGCAGTCGCGCGCCCTCGGCTGAGAGCAGCTCGGCCGTCGCGCGGCCGATGCCCTTGCTGGCGCCGGTGACGAGGCAGCGCTTGCCCTGCAGGCCGAGGTCCATGGCCGACATCATGCCGCGTCGTGCGGCCACCGCGGCCTCACGGCGTGAGCGCCGCCACCAGCTCGGCCGCCGGCCGCACGTCGTGGATGCGTGCAACCGTCTGGCCCGCATAGAGCGGACCCGCCTCGACGAGCGTCGCCAGGCCGTCGTCGGTCGCCGGCGTGGGCGACAGCAGCCGGCTCTCTGGGCGCTGCGCGCGGGCGACGCGTGCTTGGACGGACGCGGGCGTCCAGCGCGCGCCCGCGCCGGAGAGCTGGTTGAGCGTGCGCAGCGCGCGCGGGCCGCGCACATCGCCGCGCAGCCATCGCTCTGTCGCGGCGTTCGCCAGGACGCGGTGCGGCGCGGGCCAGCCGAGGCCGAACAGCTCCGTCAGGAGCGTCTCGCTTCTCTCACAGAGCCGCGCACGGTAGCCGGGGTGGGCGTGGCTCTCGTCGGCGAGCAGGAAGCGCGTGCCGGCGACCGCCGCAACCGCGCCCGCATCAAGCGCAACCGCCACGTCGCCGCGCTCGGCGATCCCGCCCGCGAGCAGCAGCGGGAAGCCCGGCGGGAGCGCGGCGCGCGCCTGTGCGAGCAGCTCGTGCGCCGGCAGCGTTCCGCGCACGTGTCCACCCGCCTCCACGCCCTGCACGATCGCGCCGTCAGCGCCCGCATGGTGCGCCGCGCGCGCCTCGTCGACCGAGCCGCACTGGTGCAACCACACGCCCGGCGTGCGGCGCCGCGGACGGCCCCAGAAGGTAACGACCACGTCAGCCGCCGCGGCGGCCGCGAACCAGTCGCGCCGTGCGAACGGCAGCAGCAGATTGACCGCGAGCGGCTTGCCGGTGAGAGCGCGCGCGGCGCACAGCTCCCGCGCGATCGCCGCCGCTCCGGGCACGGCGATCGTGCCGAGCCCGCCCGCCTCCGAGACGGCGGCCGCGAGCTCGTGCCGGCTCAGCCCGCCGCCCATCCCGGCCTGCACGACCGGAGCGGCGAGGCCGAAGCGGTCGAGCAGCACCGCTCACTACTTCGCGTCGCCCAGCTCGAGCACGGCGAGGAACGCCTCCTGAGGAACCTCGATGCGACCGACCTGCTTCATCCGGGCCTTGCCCTTCTTCTGCTTCTCCAGCAGCTTGCGCTTGCGCGAGATGTCGCCGCCGTAGCACTTCGCAATCACGTCCTTGCGGAATGCCTTGACCGTCTCGCGTGCGACGACGCGGGAGCCTATGGCCGCCTGGATCGGCACGTCGAACTGCTGGCGCGGGATCTTCTGCCGCAGCTTCTCGGCGAGCACTCTGCCGACGTCGTGCGCCTTGCTGCGGTGGACGACCATCGAGAGCGCGTCGACCGGATCGCCCGACAGCAGGATGTCGAGCTTGACGAGATCGCTCTCGCGCAGGCCGGTCAGCTCGTAGTCGAGCGACGCGTAGCCCTTCGTGCGCGACTTCAGCTGGTCGAAGAAGTCGAGCACGATCTCCGCGAGCGGCAGGTCGTACTCGATCTGCACGCGGTCGGCCGACAGGAAGTGCATGCCGGAGTGCGTGCCGCGCTTCTCCTGGCACAGCTCCATGATCACGCCAACGTACTCCTTCGGCGCGAGCACGCTGGCCTTGATGTAGGGCTCGCGGATCACGCGGATCTTGCTCGGGTCCGGCATGTCGGTCGGGTTGTGGACCTCCACGATCGTGCCGTTCTCCAGCTCGACCTCGAACCCGACGCTCGGCATCGTCGTCATCAGCTCGAGGTCGTACTCGCGCTCCAGCCGCTCGCGCACGATGTCCATGTGCAGCAGGCCGAGGAAGCCGCAGCGGAAGCCGAAGCCGAGCGCGTCGGAGGTCTCCGGCTCCCACGACAGCGCGGCGTCGTTAAGCACGAGCTTCTCGAGCGCGTCGCGCAGGTCCGGGTAGTCGTCGGAGTCGATCGGGAAGAGGCCGCAGAAGACCATCGGCTTCACGTCCTGGTAGCCCGGCAGCGCTTCCGTCGCGGCGTTCGTCTTCGTCGTCAACGTGTCGCCGACGCGCAGCATCGTGACGTCCTTGACGCCGGTGATCAGATAGCCGACCTCGCCGGGACCGAGGTGCGTCGCGGGCGTCATCCGTGGGCTGAAGAAGCCGATGTCGTCGATGTCGGCTTCCGTGCCGGCCGCCATCGCGCGGATCGCCTCGCCCTTCGTGAACGTGCCGTCGACGACGCGGATGTAGGCGATCACGCCGCGGTACTGGTCGAACTCGGAGTCGAAGATCAGCGCGCGCGGGGACGCAGTGGGATCGCCGCTCGGCGGTGGGACCTTCTGGACGAGGGCGTCGAGCACCTCGACGACGCCCGCCCCCGTCTTGGCGCTGATGCGCAACACCCCGTCAGCCGGCTCGCCGAGCAGCTCGGCAACCTCCGCCGCGACACGCTCGGGCTCGGCGCCCGGAAGATCGATCTTGTTGAGGCAAGGGATCAGCTCCAGCCCGGAGTCGACGGCGAGGTAAGTGTTTGCGAGCGTCTGCGCCTCGACGCCCTGTGAGGCGTCGACGACGAGCAGCGCGCCCTCGCACGCGGCGAGCGAGCGGCTGACCTCGTAGGTGAAGTCGACGTGGCCGGGCGTGTCGATCAGATGCAGCTGATACGTCTCGCCGTCGGAGGCGTCGAACAGCACGCGGACCGCCTGTGCCTTGATCGTGATCCCGCGCTCGCGCTCCAGGTCCATCGAGTCGAGCAGCTGCGCTCTCATGTTGCGCAGCTCGACGGTCTTCGTCAGCTCGAGGATGCGATCGGCCAGCGTCGACTTCCCATGGTCGATGTGGGCAATGATCGAGAAGTTGCGGATGTGTGCCTGGTCGGCCATGAGCCGCTACAGCGTAGAGCGGGACCCGTTCCGCGCGGCGCGCGGCGCCGCCGTCGCGAGGCCGAGCCCAAATGGTCTGCCGTTAAACAGACCCGGCCCCACGAGGGGGCCGGGTGGTCCAGAGGCAGACCGTAGCACGACGGTATGCCGTCACCAACCATCAGGTCGGTGGAACGGACCGACGCGCTCCGGGAGCTGATTGAGTCGATAGCCGTCCTCGCCGATGCGCTGCCACCAGTGGTATCGCGCCCCCTCGGACGGAAGTCCGCGCAGCTTGCCCGCGAGTGGACTCCTACCTGGATTGACCACGCCGACCGGCACGTGCTCCCGCGCGACGCGAATGGGCAGGGCGAGGTCGCTGTCGTTGGAGATCACAACCGCAGCATCGACCGCCCTGCCCAACACGTCAACGAGCAGCAACGTCGCGACGTTCACGTCCGTGCCCTTCTCCTCACGGTCCAGGTAGGAGACCATGAACGTCGCGCCGGGCACATCCGAGCCGCCGGCCGCTCGCACCTGAACCGGCCAGCGCGCCCGTGCAAGGCGCGCTCGACCGCGCTGGTCGCGCTCGGCAAGCGGAGCGACCTTGGCACGGGTGACGAACGTGCCGAAGGCGACGTAGTTGACAGTGCCCCGCAGACGCAGCGCTCGGATGTACAGATCCTGATCGGTCGGACTACTCGGATCCTCGGTGCCGCTCACACGCGCAGTGCAATAGACGACACGGTCGATGTTCGCTCCACGCTCGATCCAGCCAGGCGTGAGGAGGCTTTCGGCCAGCGCGCGGAGGTCGAGCCACCGCCAACCGGGCGTGCCGCAGCCGCAGACGGAACGCGCGCCGAAGTAGAGGTTGAAGCCGTCCACGTAGACGCCGACTCGCATCGGCTGGACGCTAAGAGCGAGCGTGCGGAAAAGTGCGCTCGCTTCGCAACAAGTTCGCGGCTCAGCCGCCGCGCTTGAGGCGCCCGGCGATCAGCGCGCGGATCTGGCGGGCCTCTGGGATCCCCATGGCGAGCACTGCCGCGGTGTACACCGCGACGCTGGCGGCGAGCGCGGCTCCGACAGAGATGATCTGGGCCGGCAACGAGCGGCCGAGCAGGTCGTCGAGCCCCCACCAGACGCCGAAGGCGACGAGGCCGAGCAGCGCCGATGCGGCGAGCATCTGCAGGACCGCGGTCAGCGTGCGGCGGCCCTCGAGACTCCCCTCCAGCAGGTCGCGCAGGCGCCACGTCTGGCCGATCGTCATCGCGACGTTGCCGGCGACCGTGCCCAGCACGAGGCCAGGGATCCCCAACGGCTTGTAGAGCGCGACGCTCACAGCCACGTTGATCGCCATGTTGCCGACGGCGAGGGCGGTCGGGACCCACGGCCGCTGGAGTGAGAAGAAGGTGCGGGTCAACAGCAGGTTCACGCCCGCGAACGGCAGGCTGAAGGAGAACCACAGCAGCGCGCTCGAAACCAGCTCGGTCGAGTGTGCGTCGAAGTCCCCGCGTTGGTAGACGAGGCGGGTGATCGGGGTTGCAAGCACCGCCGTGAAGACGGCGGCGGGAATCAGCAGCAGGTAGATCTGCCGCGCGCCGGAGGCCATCGTGCGGCGCAGGCCGGGCAGGTCGTGGTTCGCGGCAAAGCGGCTGAGCGTCGGGAACAGCACCGTCGCGAGCGCGACGCTGAACATCCCCTGCGGCAGCATGTAGATGCGGAACGCGGCGTCGATCGCGCGCGGCGCCTCCGCGGAGACGAGTGTGCCGAGCGAGGAGTTGATCAGCAGATCGAAGTTGATGACGCCGAGCCCGATCGTGACCGGCAGCATCAGCCGAAAGACGCGCGTGACGTGCGGGTCGCGCCAGTCGAATGCCCACTCGAAGTGGAAGCCGACGCGCGGCAGCATCGGCACGGACATCAGCAATTGCACAGTCGTGCCTGCCAGCACACCGATCGCGTACGCGTACATCTCGTTGTCGCCGTGGAACAGCGGCTTGATCGCGACCAGCACGACGACGATCACGACGTTCCACACGAGCGGCGCGATCGCCGGGATTGCGAAGTGCTCGTATGAGTTGAGGATCCCGACGACGAGCCCGTTGATCCCGAGCAGCAGCACGATCGGGAACAGCACGCGCGAGAGCCCGATCGTCAGCTGGTCGAGCTGCGCGGTGAAGGTGTCGCCCGTGAAGAGCGGCATGATCACGCCCGCGAAGACGATGAAGAAGGCCGTCAACGCGCCGAGCGCGGCGAGCATCACGAACAGCAGCGTCGAGGCCAGCCGCGCGGCGTCGCGTCTTCTGCCGTGCGCAATGTGCTCCATGAATACGGGCACGAACGCGGCGCTGAGCGCCGCGTCGGCGAACAGGCTGCGCACGAGGTTCGGGACCTGGAACGCGATCGTGAACGCCGAGAAGGCGCCCGACGTGCCGAAGTAGCTCGAGGCGATCACCTCGCGCACGAGCCCGGCGATGCGCGAGAGGCCCGTCGCGATGGAGAAGATGGCCGTGTTGCGGGCCAATCCCCGAGTCCGTCTGGTCGGTTCGGCGGGGGGCGTGGCCGGGGTCTCCGTCTCGGTCGGCACGAGCGCGCTATAGTACGGCGCGCCGCGGCCCTGACCGCGGCCTCTCTTCGTCATGGCCAACATTCATTCACAGAAGAAGCGCATCCTCCGCGCCGAGCGTGAGCGGCTCGAGAACCGCCGCTACACGTCGAAGGTCAAGACCCTCTTCCGGCGCCTCGAGGCTGCCGTTGCGGAGGGTGGCGACGCTGCCGACGCCGGGCCCGCGCATCTCGAGCTGGTCAAGACGATCGACAAGTCCGTCAAGCGCGGCGCGATGCACAAGAACACGGGCTCGCGCAAGAAGTCTCGCGCTGCTCGCACGCTCGCTTCGCGCGCGTCGTAGTTTCTTCCTTCCTTCCGCGTACGACGCCGGTGCCGTCAGGCAGCGGCGATCTTTGCGATTGCCGCGATGGTCAGTGTGTCCTCGTTGAGGCCACCGCGGCTGCCGCCGCGTGAGGCGAGCTCGAGGTCGGCGATCGTTGCGAGCGCTTCGCGCAGGCCGCTGACGTCTGTGCGCTGAACGTCGGCCACGAAGCGTTCGGCGACCTTGGGCGGCATCCGCAGCCCGCGGCGCACCTGCGCGGCTGACTCGCCACCGGCAAGCCGCGCGGCGACGTCGAGCGCCTCGCGCAGGCGACGCGCCATCCAGTAGAGCAAGCCGCCGACGTTCTCGCCCTGGGCGCGCAGCTCGTAGTAGGTGCGCGTGGCGGCGGCGCCGTCGCCGGCCACGAGCGCGTCGGCGAGCGTCCAGCTCTTATGCTCAGCCGAGCGGGCGGTCAGCTGCTCGATCTGCTCGACGTCGAGGTGGACCGGGTTCGCCCGGTCCGCGCCGAACTCGAGCGCGAGCTTCTCCAGCTCCCGCAGCAGCCGCTGCTGACGCTCCCCCACGTGCTGTACGAGCACCCGAGCGGCGGAGGGGTGGAGATCCAAGCCGAGCTGTGCTGCCTGAGCGGAGGCCCACTTCGGCAGCTCCCACGGCTTGACATTCTGCTCCTGGCTGACGTCGCCACCTGCCTTGCGGACCGCCTCGGCCAGCCCGTCGGGGACCTTCGCGCGGCCCTCCTCGCGGCCGAAGAAGACGACCGTCGTCTCGGGCGGGAGGTCCGCGAGCGCCGGCGCGACGAGCGCGACGTCGGCGGCCTTCCAGCGCTCGACGCCGTCGACGATCAGGAAGCGGCGTCCCATTGCGAACGTCATCGCAGACAGGGCGCCCGCGACTGTCTCGGCAGTCGCCGTCTCGCCCTCGAACAGCTCGATGCCTTGCGTTCCGCTCTCCTGTTCGGCCAGCGCGCGCAGTCTGGCGCGCCGCTCGGCGAGACGGCCGTGGTCGTCGCCGTGGATCAGGTAGGCGGGCTTGAAGGCGGTGGGCACTTGGCTCGCGAGTCTAGATGTGGGCGCGGTTGGCAGGCCCGAGACGCCGAGTCTTGCCCTGCGAGGCGCTGAAACAGACGCCTCGCAGTCCAAGCTCGCGCCTCGGGCTTGTGCAGGCGCTGGGCGAGCAGCGCGGCGAATGCGATGCCGACGTAGCTGCCGATCAGCGCCAGCGGGCCGGGCAGGCTGAGCTCGATGCTGGCGTGCGGGATGCTCGCTGCTGCGTGCGCGATGGCGCCGACGTAGGCGAGCAGGTAGACGTTGATCGTGTTCAGCGGGATGGCGAGCGACGGTGTGAGCTGGCCGAGGGCGGCGGCGAGCATGCCGAGCCAGGTGATCGGTGCGATCGCGGGTGCGGCGAGCAGATTCGCGGGGATGCCGACGATGGACAGCTGGTGGAAGTGGAGGGCGAGCAGCGGTGCGGTGCCGAGCGTGGCGGCGAGCGACATGGCGGTCGCGTCGGCGACTGGCTGAGGGACGCGTCGTGCGCGCAGCGCAGCTGCGACCGGATTCGCGAGGAGTGCGATTGCCGCGACGGCGGCGAAGCTCAGCTGCCAGCCGGGGTCGCCGCTCGCGCGCGGGTTCAACGCGAGCGTGGCGGCCGCGGCCAGCAGCAGCGCGTACCAGCGCGACGCCGGGCGACCGGCGAGTGCTGCGACGGTCGTGGCTGCGCCCATGACGCCAGCTCGCTGAATCGACGGCCCGGACCCGGCCAGCGGCACGTAGAGCGCGATCAGTGCGAGCGCGCCGATCAGGCGGCCGCGCAGGCCCAGTCCGGCGTAGGCGAGCAGCGGAAGCGCAAGCGCGAGCAGCAGGGCGACGTTCTGCCCGCTCGCAGCGAGCACGTGCGCAAGCGAGGAGACGCGGAACTCCTCGCGCGTGCGCTCGTCGAGTGCGTCGTCCTGACCGAGCGTCATGCCGCGCAGCAAGGCCGCCTGCCGTTGCGGGAGCCCGGTGCTCAGAGCACGCTCGGCGCGCGTGCGGATCGCGTCGACGAAGCCCATCGGTCCGCCGCGCGCCGTGCCGGTTGCTGCGACGGCGTCGAGTGAGATTGCCGCGTGCGCGCCGCGGCGTCTGTAGTGCTGTTCAAACGGACCGAGCGCACGCAAGCGCCCGCTGACGTCGACCAGCGCGCCGGTCGAGACGGTCGGCCACTGGACGTCCTGACCGATCCGCAGCATGACCTTCTCGCCTGTGATGCTCGCGAGCGCGGTGTGGCCGTAGCGCACTGGGCGCGGCTGCTCCTGCAACACGACCCGCGCCGTGACGGTCGTGCCGAACAGCGGTGGGAGCTGGGTGCGGTCGAGCGCCGTAACCCGGGCCTGCGCACCAACCGCCCCGCCGACGAGCGCGACCGCAGCGAGCAGGGCGAGCAACGGGGATGCATCCGGCGCCGGCACGTCCGCCGCGCCGTCGGCAGGCAGTGGCCAAGCGCCGAGTGCAGCGACCGCAAGCGCCAACAGCAAGATCGTCGCCGGCGCCAGCGGCGCCGCGAGCAGGCCCACGACGAGCGACGCCAACACGAGGTGGCGCGGGTGCCGCCGGAGCGCTGCGAGCGCTGTGAGCCCTTCGGCGGCGAGCCCGACCGCCCGCTGCCGGCCGGCGATCACTGTCCGAGCTGGGCGCGGATCGCGGCGAGCTTCGCGTCGCCGATGCCGCTGACCTCGTCGAGCTCGTCGATCGAGGCGAAGCCGCCGTGCTCCTGGCGGTAGGCGACGATGTTGGCGGCAGTCGCGGGACCGACGCCGTCGAGCTGCTCGAGCTCCTGCTCGGTGGCGGTGTTGAGGTCGATAGACAGCGGGACGTCCGCGCCCGCTTCGTCGTCGGCGACACCTGCGCTCGTCGTCGGGCCGCCCGTCACGGCGACTCCACTCCGCTCGGGCACGACGACCTCTCCCCCATCCACGACTCTCGCCGCGAGGTTCACTCCGACGCGGTCGGCGCGGCGCGTCAGTCCGCCGGCGCGACGGACCGCGTCGTACGCCCGTGCGCCGGTGTCGAGTCGGTAGACGCCGGGACGGCGCACTGCGCCTTTGACGTCGACGACGAGGCGCACGCCGTCGGGGCCCGTCGTGTCGCCGGCTGTGTCGGCACCAGCGACAGCACTGAGCCCGTCCGGGGACCCGGCTGACGTGGTGGTGGGCGCGTAGGCCGGCGACGCAGTCTCGGCTCCCTTACCCTCGCGCAAGAAGCGGGACCCGATCAGCAGGACGGCGATCGCGAGCGCGGCGTAGATCGCGAGCTGGGGACGGGTCGGCGAGGACGACGGCACCGACGCGACGCTAGCGACGGCGCCGTCGCATCTCACGCGTGGTTTGCAACGAAACGACGCGAGCCCGGGCGAGGCCCGCGAGCGACGCTCAGGAGCTCGACGTCGAGGCGAGCGCGGCGAGGTCTTTCTGCAGCGCTCGCTCGTGCGCGACGACGCGCTCGCGCGCCCGTGCGTAGGCGGTGCGGCGCGTTGCGTGCGCCGCCGTCGCGAGCGCGCCATAGGCCCGACCGGTCTCCCCCAGCTGGTCGACGAGACGCGGGAGGTCGCCGGGCTCGCCGACCGTCCCGGTCCTCCCGGCGCCTTCGGCGGCGCGCGCGTACGCGGCGGCCAGGCGGTCTGCCGCGGCGGCCTGCCGCCGCCCCGTCGCCGCGGTTGCCAGTGCGCGGCGCTCGCTCTCGCGCGTGCGGTCGAGATCCTCCACGACGCGCGTCAGATCGCGCCGTGCCGCAGTGTCACCACCGAGCGCAGAGGCCCGACCGCCGGGAAGGCGCAACGTCGTGAGGGCGGCGGAGCACCCCTCGCGCACCGAGGCGGGAGCGCCAGACGGCCCGAGGCAGGCGGCGACGACCGGGTCGTCGCCGTCCTCGAGCACGTACACATCGGCGATGCTCTTGGTGTCAACTGGAACGTCCCGGTAGCGCCACGCGTCGTTGTCGCCCAACCGCACGGGCTCAGGCGCGGTGTCCGCCAGCTTTGTGAGGAGCGGCGCAGCCTCGCGCGTGACTATGAGTGCCGTCGCGTTCGCGTGCCCGGGCGGGTGCGCGACGAGCACTGGGTCGCCGAGCGTCGCTGGAGCTTCGCCGGCTCCTCCGCGCAGCCAGCCTCGCGGCGCCTGGACGCTGAGGCCGGCACCGGCGAGCGTCATCGCCGCCGGTGGGTCGGGTGCCGTGGCGGCCGAGCCGGCGATGGTGCCGACCGCTGCCGCGACGAGCAGCACGGCGACCGGGATCGCGATGCGGATGCTGCGACGTCCCGACATCGTCGGTCGACGAGCCGCCGCGCCATGGGTACCTCGCGCACGGGTCGCGCGCGGTCTCGCGCCGCTACGTCCCAGTGGGACGCCGATTGCACCGCAGAGCGCCTCGACGAGCGCCGCCGGAGTCCCGTAGCGCTCGGACGGGCTCTGCGCGAGGCCGCGGCGCAGCACCTGCTCGAGTGGCGCGGGCAGCGCCGTCGGCGCAGTGCCCGTACCGCCCGGCTGCGGCCCGTTGGTCGCGGCGAAGACGATCGATGCCAGCGCGTAGGCCATGCTCTCCGCGGTCGGATGGCCGGCGCCCGGGCGCTCGGCGCGGACGCCCCGCGCTCGGTCAGCGATCGCCGCCGCACGCTCGGGCGCGATGTGGTCGGCATCGATGCACGCGTGCGCGACCTTGCCGCCCGGCAGCCCGACGTCGGGGAGCAGCCGTGCCTGTTCGCCGACGAGCACGATGTCCGCCGGACTGATGTCGACGGGAGGAATGCCTATGCGTCCGAGCGCGGCCAGTGCGGCCGAGACGTCCGCGCACATCGCTACCGCCGCTCTGGGTGACATCGGCTCGCGGGCGATCCGTTGTGCAAGCGAATCGGCGTCCGAGCAGTCGAAGCTCAAGTGAGGCCAGACGTCGAGCGCGATCTCTCTGATCGGGACCAGCCGCGGATTGACGGCGTATATGAGCTGGGAGGCCGCCAGCTCGAGCGTGTGCCATTCCTCCAGCGTCGGCAGACCCGGGTAGAGCCGCAGCAGCGTCTCGCCGCCGTCGTCGTCCTCTGCGAGCCACAGCCCTGCCTCGCCGCGCACTGCCAGCAGCTCGCGCAGCCGGAGCTGGCCAAAGCGATGGCCGATCGCGCTGCGAGCGCGGCCGGACGGGTGCTCGTGCTCGCGGTCCAACATGGTCAGCCGGAGTCGTCGAAGGTCAGGGGCTTCTTCGCCGGCGGGGGCGTTGGCGTCGGAGTGGGTGCGGGCTCCGGGGTGGGCGCGGGCGCCGGGGCCGACACTACCGGCGCGGGGGTGGAGACAACGGGCGCCGGCGTCTCGACGACCGGCACGGGCTCGACGGGCGCGGGCTTTGGTGGCGGCACGATCAGCGCCGGCAGCGGGCTGACGCGGCCGAGCTCGCCGATCGGATCGTGCTTGAGCTGGATCGCCGTCGGCGACGCGGGCGCCGGCGCTGGTTTCGCCGGACCGTCGTGGGCGAGCGCATAGGCGCCGCCGAACACAGCGCCGGCGAGCACTGCGCAGGTGGCGACGGTCGCGAGGCTCAGCCGGTCGGGCATCGGCTTCCGCTGGTCGCCTCCGGCACGAGGCATTGGTCGACACGTCGAGGCGCCTTGCCGCGCACGATCGTGAAGCGCGTGTACTTGCCGATCCGATCAGCGCGCCAGACCCGCACCACGATCACGGTGCCACTGCGATACGCGTGCTCGAGGCCTCTGAAGCCGATGACGGCTCTTCGGCCCACCATCCCGGCAGCCTGTACGACGCGGCATCGCCGCGACCGTCTTCTGCTGCTGCAGGCCGGGCTCACGGTCACCCGCACGAGCGTGCCGGGCGAGGCGCGTACCGTGAGCAATCTGATGCGCGCTCCGCTGGGGGTCAGCGTTCCCGAGATCCGCACCAGCGGGAATGGGCTCAGCAGCTGTGGCTTGGACGGCGTGGGCGTCGTCGGGGTCGTGACGGGCGGCGTGGTGGGGGGCGTGGGATCCGGTCTCGGGCTCTCGGGACCGGGGATCTCCGAAACCGTGTCGACCGTGAACGCGCGCGTGGCGGTCGTCTGGTTGTCGGCCGCATCGGTCGCCTGGACGCGGAACGTGTACGCGCCGTCGGCCAGCGGCGCGCCTGCGGCGTGCGCTCTCGCGTCCGTGCACGGACCAAACGCGGGCGTCCCCTGATCGATCGAGCACTCCACCGTCGCGCCCGCCTCCGCCAAGAAGCCGAACAGCGGCGTGTTGTCGTTCGTCATCCCGGACGGACCGAAGGTGACCGACAGCGACGGCGGCGTCGTGTCGACCGTGAAGGCCCGGAAGGTTTCCGCCGGGTTCCCGACCCCGTCCGTCGCTCGGACGTGGAAGACGTACGACCCCTGCGCCAACAGCGCCGCCGTGTGCGAGGTCGCCGTTGTGCAGGGTCTGTACGTCGGCGACCCCTGGTCCACCGAGCACTCGACTCTCGCGCCCGGCTCAGCAGTGAAGCCGAACGACGGCGTCGTGTTGTTCGTCGGCCCCGACGGGCCGGAGTCAATCGACAGCGACGGCGCCTCTCTGTCGATCGCGAAGTCCTGCGTGAGCGTCACCGGGTTCCCGAGCGCGTCGATCGCCCGGACTCGGAAGGTGTAGCTGCCGTCGGCGAGCGGCGCGAGCGGTTCAAATGGCGCCGAGCAGGGAGCGAACGCGGGCGTGCCGTGGTCGATCGAGCACTCGACCGTGGTTGCGTCTGCGCCGGCGGTGAACCCGAACGACGGCGTGGTGTCATTCGTCGGCCCCGAGGGCCCGGAGTCGATCGACAACGATGGCGGCGTCGCGTCGACCGTGAACGACTGCGTCAGCTCTCTCTCGTTCCCCGCCGCGTCGGTCGCGCGAACGCGGAACGTGTACGACCCGTCCGCCAGGCCCGCCGCGGTGTGCGAGCCACCGCTCGTGCAAGCTCTGTAGGCCTCTGTGCCCTGGTCGATCGAGCACTCGACTCTCGTCGCGCCGGAGACCGTGAACCCGAACGTGGCGGTCGTTCTGTTCGTCAAGCCCGACGGGCCGGAGTCGATCGACAACGATGGCGGCGTCGCGTCGACCGTGAACGACTGCGTCAGCTCTCTCTCGTTCCCCGCCGCGTCGGTCGCGCGCACGTGGAACGTGTACGACCCGTCACCCAGCGCGGCCGGTGTGTAGGGACTCGAGCACGGCACGAACGCCTCGGTCCCCTGGTCGACCGAGCACTCGACTCTCGTCGCATCGGTGGTGAACTCGAACGACGGTGTCCTGTCGTTCGTCGTCCCGGTCGGGGCCAAGTCGATCGTCAGCGGCGGCGGAGCGGTGTCGACCGTGAACGACCACGTCTTGACGGTCGCATCGACGCCGTCGCTCGCCTGGACCCGGAACGTCCAGTCGCCGTCTCCCAGCGACGAGGCGGCCGTGTACGGGCTTGTGCACGGCGCATACGCCTCGATCCCCTGGTCGAGGGAGCAGTCGACGGTCAGCGCGCTCGCGTCGACCACGAAGTCGAACGACGGCAGCATCTCTCTGGTCTGCGCGGGCGGACCGGAGTCGATCGTCACCACGGGCGCCGCCCACGAGGAGGCAGCGATCGCCAGGACGAGCCCGAGCGCCAGCACCGCGGCGATGATCGCGCGCGAGTGGACCGTCGAGCCGGGTGGCACCGGGCGCGTCGAATGCACTGACCGACTCTACCGCAGGTTTCGAGCCCGAACCTGTGCACAAACCTGCAGTCGGACCGGTCGGCCCGACTGCTCTCAGCGCACGACCAGGTTCACGAGCTTGCCGGGCACGACGATCGCTTTCACAACCTCGTGGCCGTCGACGTGCGCCTGCACGTTCGGCTGGGCGCGTGCGAGCGCTTCGAGCTCCTCGCGCGAGGCGCTCACAGCAGCAGGCACGCGGTCGCGCACCTTGCCGTTGACCTGGCAGACGAGCTCGAAGGTGTCGGACTCCAGCATTGCCGGGTCCGGCGTCGGCCACGGCTGCTCCCAGACACGTCTGCCGGTCGTCAGCTCGTAGACCTCGCTCGCCGTGTGCGGCGCGAATGGGAACACGAGCGAGGCGGCGGCCGCGGTCGCGAAGCGTTGCACCTCGGGCGCAGCCGACTCACGGTGACGGTAGACCTCGTTCACGAGCTCCATCACGGCGGAGATCGCCGTATTGAAGGCGAAGCGGCCGGCCATGTCGTTCGTGACCTTGTCGATCGCCCAGTGCGCCTTGCGCATGACGGCGAGGTCCGCTCCGCTCAGCGCTGCCCCGTCGGGTGGCAGCGCGCCGTCCCCAAGCTCGACGCCGAGTCGCCACAAGCGCGCGAGGAAGCGATGCACGCCCTCAACGCCCTCGTCGGACCAGTCTGCGTCCTGGTCGGGCGGGCCGATGAAGAGGATGTAGCAGCGGGCGGTGTCGGCGCCGTATCTGTCGACGTACGTCGCCGGGCTGATGACGTTGCCCTTCGACTTGGACATCTTCGCGCCGTCGCGCGTGATCATCCCCTGCGTGAAGAGCGCCTGGAACGGCTCCTGCGCGTCGAGCAACTCCATGTCCGCGAACGCCTTCGTGAAGAAGCGCGCGTACAGCAGGTGCAGGATCGCGTGCTCGACGCCGCCGATGTACTGGTCGACGGGCATCCACTCGGCGAGCACTCTGCGGTCGAACGCGGCCTCCTCGTTGTTCGCGTCGCAGTAGCGCAGGAAGTACCAGGAGGAGTCCACGAACGTGTCGAGCGTGTCGGTGTCGCGAAGCGCTCTGCCGCCGCAAGACGGACAGTCCACGTTGACCCAGTCCTCGACCGCGGCGAGCGGGGACTTGCCTCTCGGCTTGTAGTCGGTCACGTCCGGCAGCGCGACCGGCAGATCCTCGACCGGCACGGGGACCATGCCGCAGCTCGGACAATGGACGATCGGGATCGGGCAGCCCCAGTAGCGCTGACGCGAGACGAGCCAGTCGCGCAGGCGGTAGTTGACGGAGGCGTGGCCCTTGCCCTCGCGATCGAGCCAGGCGACGATCGCCTCGAGCGCCTCGCGGTTGCCCATCCCGTCGAAGTCGGGGTGGCTGTTCACGAGCGGCCCGTCGCCGCCGTAGGGCAGCTCGCCGCCCTCCGGGCCCTCGATCACGCGGCGGATCGGCAGGTCGTACGCCTTGGCGAACGCGAAGTCGCGCTCGTCGTGACCGGGGACGGCCATGATCGCGCCGGTGCCGTACTCCATCAGCACGTAGTCGGCGACGTACATCGGGATCTGCTCGCCGTTGACGGGGTTCATGACGGTGCGGCCGAGCGCGACGCCGGTCTTCGTCTTGTCAACGTCGCCGCGCTCCTCGTTGGACTCGGTCAGCGCGTAATTGACGTAGTCGCGGACGGCCTGCTCTCTGTCTGTGCCCTCGACCAGCTTCTGCACGTCCGGATGCTCCGGCGCCATCACGAAGAAGGTCGCGCCGAAGAGGGTGTCGGGGCGCGTCGTGAAGACGGGGTAGTCGATCCCCAGCTCCTCGCAGCGGAATGTCACCTCGGCGCCCTCTGAGCGGCCGATCCAGTTGCGCTGCATCGTCTTGACGTGCTCGGGCCACTGGATCGTGGCGAGGTCCTCGAGCAGGCGGTCGGCGTAGTCGGTGATGCGGAAGAACCACTGCTCCAGCTGGCGCGCCTCGACGACGGCGCCGCAGCGCTCGCAGGTCCCCTCGGCCGTCACCTGCTCGTTGGCGAGCACGGTCTGGTCGTTCGGGCACCACTTGACGGCGGCCTCCTTGCGGTAGGCGAGGCCGCGCTCGTAGAGCTTCAGGAACAGCCACTGGGTCCACCTGTAGTAACGGGGTTCGTGCGTGCCGAACTCGCGCGTCCAGTCGATCGAGATCCCCCACTGGCGGAACTGGCGCTGGAAGGACTCGATCGAGGAGGCGGTCGAGTCGCGCGGGTGCTCGCCCGTTCTGATCGCGTGGTTCTCGGCCGGCAGGCCGAACGCGTCGTAGCCCATCGGGTGCAGGACGCGGCGTCCGATGCGGCGGTTGAAGTGCGCGACCGCGTCGCCGAGCGAGTAGTTCTTGAGGTGCCCCATGTGCGGCTCGCCGCTCGGGTAGGGCAGCATCTCCAGCACGTAGTAGGAGTCGCGCCCGTCGGGCTCGTTGGAGACCTCCCACGTGCGCTCGCGCGCCCATGTCTCCTGCCATCTCGGCTCGATCGCCTTGGGGTCGTACCGCAGCTCGCTCATCGGATCGAGGAGGTTATCGGGACGTCTCGTCCCGACGGCCGGTCGCTGGGTACGCTCGACCGATGCGAAGGCTTCTCTTGCTCGTCGGCGCGATCGTCTTCGTCGACACGATGTTCTTCTCGGCGATCACGCCGCTGCTGCCGCACTACGCGGAGCGCTTCGACCTGTCGAAGACCAGCGCCGGGATCCTCGCGGGCTCCTATGCCGCCGGCGCGGTGTTCGGCACGGTGCCGAGCGGCTGGCTCGCGATGCGCGTCGGCTCGCGACGCACCGCGCTCGTCGGACTGACGCTGATGGCGGTCTCGAGCGTCGCCTTCGCGTTCGGCCACACGTTCGGGCTGCTGACCGCGCTGCGGTTCCTCGACGGTGTCGGCGGCGCCTGCGCCTGGACCGGCGGGATGGGATGGCTGCTCTCGGTCACGCCGTCCGAGCAGCGTGGAGCGACGATCGGGGCCACGATGAGCGCGGCGCTGGCGGGCGTGCTGCTCGGCCCGGTGGTGGGAGCCGTCGCGCAGGGCGTGGGGCCCGAGCTGCCGTTCACGACGATCGGCGTGTTCGCGGCGCTGCTTGCGCTCGTGGCGCTGCGGATGCCCGCGCCGCCGGCCTTCGTGACGACGACGAGACGTCCCTACGCCACGGCGTTGCGCGATCGGCGCGTGCGGACCGGGGCGTTCGTCGTGTTGGTGCCGGCGCTCGTGTACGGGACCGTCGAGGTGCTCGCCCCGCTGGCGCTCGACCGGCTCGGGGCGAGCGGGCTCGCGATCGGCGCGACGTTCCTGGTGGCGGCGGCGATCGAGGGCGTCGGCCAGATAGGGATCGGCCGCGCGACCGACCGCGTAGGACGCGGCCTCCCGATCCGCATCGGCTTCGTGGGGACGATCGTCTGTCTCGTGCTGCTCCCGCTTCCCACGGTCGCGTGGCTGTTCGCGATCCCCGTGGTGCTCGCGTGCGTCTTCAGCGGCATCCTCAACACCCCCGCGATGACGCTGCTGTCCGACGGCGTCGAGGAGATCGGCCTCGACTACGGCCTCGGCTTCGCGATCGTGAACCTCGTCTGGGGTGGCGGGCAGGTGATTGGCGCAATCGGCAGCGGGGCGCTCGCGGCGACGACGAGCGACACCGCGGCGTACCTGGTGCTGGCGGGGATCTGCACGGCGACGCTGCTCACGGTCACAGCCCGTCTGCGAGACCGGCCCGCCGTTCCGACGCCGGCAGCATGAGATCCAGGGCGCCGCGCGGTACACTTCCGGCGACCTTGGGGCTATAGCTCAGCTGGGAGAGCGTCGCGCTGGCAGCGCGAAGGTCGTCGGTTCGAGCCCGACTAGCTCCATAGAGAAACCGGTCCCCCAGAGAGAGGTCGTTTCGACCGGGCTTGCGGTACAGCCGGTCCGGAGCCGCGTTCCTTGAGCTGACCGGCGGGTGACGGGTCAGCTGCGGTAAACCTCGCGTCGTGCCGCGCAGTCAGTCCCCGGTAGAGCAGGAGGGAGGGTCGCCGGCGGGATCGCGCGGCGCGGGCAGCACCGGCAGCTTCTCTGTCGGGATGCGGGTCAGTTGATCGATTGGGTGGACCTCGACGATCGGGGCGCGTGCCAACACACGCAAGCCGCTGTCGCAGCGGTAGGGCAGGCCGTCGTCCTCGTGTCCCTCATACGGCCGCCAGGTCGATGAAGCCCAGGCGATTCGATCGCCGTTGAACGCGAAGTCGTCAAGCTCCTCTGGTCGCGTGAAGCGCGCGACTGTCTGCTTGTGACCATGCAGGTCCGTGATCGCCAGCTCGTGGCCCTTCCAGCCGAGGCGGCGCACGGACGCGATGCGGTGCTTGGCGATCAAAAGAGGCTCGCTGCTGAAGATCGACGCCTTGACAGGCAGGCGATGAAGCGACGGCGCCTTCGGCGAGGTCCAGCTGAGCCATCCATTGAGGCTGCCGCTGCGGAAGGCCGCGCCGGCCAGTGTTCCGTCCTCGTCGAGCGAGGCCCAGCCACTCACGTGGGCTGGGGCGTACTCGATCGCGTCGGTACGGATGTCAGCAACAACGATCTTGCCTGTCGCCGGGGACTGGTACGCGGCGAGGCGACCCGCGAGCAGCAGGTAGCCGTTGACCTCGAGGTATGTCGTCCTGCGGTCGATCACGCGGCGGACCCCGGTGCGCAGGTTGTGGAGCACCAACTCGAGACGATCAGACCGCTGTGGGTCGCGACACGCCACGCGACGCGCGTACCCGGCCCAGTCGCCACTGAGCTGAAGCCCGGTGATCTGCAGGTCGATGCCCATGCTTCCGCGGCGACAACCGCGATAGCCCCGAAAGCGCTGCTCGATTCCAGCCACGCGCCGCAGCGGCTTTCCAGGTTCGCCAGCGAGCAGTGCGCCGAGATGGTTCTTGCAGCGGTTGGTCAGGAGGTCGCACGGGCCGGGTGGCCCCTCGCGCACCAGGACGATGCGCGTGGGAGACGCTACGAGAGCTACCGGGCCCGGGTACCGAATGCGTCGCGGCATCACGTAGAGCGTCTTGGTCGTTCCGTCGGGGTCTGTCTGCTCGACCGTCAGAAATCGGGAGCGAGCATCCGAGGTCGTCCACACGACTGACGAACCGGCAAGCACAGGCCCCACCCGCAAGTCATCGATCGACATGCGCGGCGCAGCGACCGCATAGGACCCATCAGGTCCCGTGACAACAGCCGGCCCAGCAGACTTTGCGCTTGCTACCGGTCGCGCCTGCCCGTCCACGACCAGCACAAAAGACGCCGGCAACAGCAACACGATGAAGAGGGCAAGGCGCCAGATGCGCTGGAAGAGTAACCGAACGACCGTCTTTCAGACGAACACGATCGTGTTCGTCTTTCAGACGAACACGATCCAGCCACCGCTCACCGTGCGATGTCAGCGCAAACCCAACGGACGCGCCCCGACGGCGACGTGGTTTGCGCGACGCCAAGTTCTCTCCACTTAGCGAAACACCTCCCCTCATAGAGAGGTCGTTTCGGATAGGCCAGCGGTACCAGCGCCGGCAACGACGGGTTCTCAGTCTGACCTGCTGGGTCTTCAGCTGATGAGTCGTTCGGTCGGCTGGCCGGTGATCTCTGCGATGAGGTCGAAGTCCTTGTCCTGGTGCAGAACGACGAGGCCAGCCCGCTCCGCGATCGCGGCGATAAGGAGGTCGGGCACCGACGGCGCGCGATGGTGGCCATGATTAGCGAGCAGGCTCAGGACTTCGAGCGCGCGATCCTCGGACGCGGGTGCCGCGTACTCGACGGGCATCGATGCGACCGGCGGCTCACGCAGCCCTGCGTGGAGATCCTGGGCGTCGCGGGCCGAGTAGCCCACTTCGAGCAAGGTGACCGTGGCGATACGAACGAGCCCGCGCTCGATCCGATCGGCCCAGGTGGTGCTGTCAGAACTGCGGCCGAGCCGGACCAACGCCGACTTGTCGATGAGCCAACCTGACGGCTCGGCCGCCGCGGTCACGACCAAGCCCGGCGCATGACCTCGGAATCCTCGAGGTCAGAGAAGCGATCGGCGAACCGTCGCAGGTCCCCCGAAGTCACCGGTGCCGACGGACGGGCGGCATCCTGATGGAGCCGGCGCCGCAGATACTCCGTACGAGAAAGCTTGAGACCCGCAGCGAGCGCGTCGATGCGGGCGAGGTCCTCGGCGGGCACGTCTCGGATCAGAACGTCAGGCATGAACGGAGGATATCACCCGATATCACCTGCGCAAGAGACATCCTCAGACCAGCGTCAGACGGCACGGCGCGACCGCAGCCTGGTTTGCGCGACGCCAAGTTCTCTCCATCTGGTGAACGGCTTCGGCCGCGCCCCTCAGGTGAGGCCGATGCCACCCGCCACGTCGAGCTGCAGCCCGGAGAACTCGCCGGTCATCAGCGGCATGGCCTCCGCAATCGCGGCTCTTGTCTCGGGCAACAGCAGCGAGGCGTCGTGCGCCGTCTTGCTTTCCCACACCTCCATGACATGAACGACGTCCGCGTCATCTTCAGACCGGCTGACGATGTACGCACGACAGCCGTGTGCGACCAGTCCCTCAACATCCCGCAGCAGCAGCGAGACAACCTCCTCGCGCTTGCCGGGCTTGGTCTTGATCTCAGCGGAGAGGCCGTACGGCATTAGGGCTCCTGATCTCGGGTGGCTTGTTGCGCGCGGATTTTCGCGCATCGAGAGCACCGAAGCCGCTACGGCCACGTGGTTTGCGCGACGCCAAGTTCTCTCCATTGGACGGAAGCCCTGCGATGCGGGGCTTTCGGCGTTTTGGGGCGCGTGGCGGCGTGCTGCGTGCTGGAGGGAGTACCAGACGCCCGAAAGTGCGCGCAGTTGGTCGGCGGCGCACCGGCATTCGGCAGACGGATAGCGTCTAGGCATAGTCGAGACCTATGAACATCGAGGTCAGTGGTGGCTGCCTAGCGACGAAGCCGGCAGGCTGCCAGGAACGCTCACGATCACCAAGGGCGAGGCGGCGCTGGAGCTCATTGGCCATTTTGGTCACGAGCTGCTTTCCGAGACCGCGATCTACTCGTTCGAACTGGCAGCACACCCACGTCTCGTGGGTCTGAGCACGAATGGGAAGCCGATCACGTTGGAGGGCCACCAGGCCGCTACGTACACAGAGAGCTGGCCCGGCATCCCAACCGCCATATACAGACGGAATGTCGCCCTGATTGGCAAGCAGTTCGGCGATCGCGAAGAGATCGGCTTCGACGAGATCTCTGTCCGAATCAGCGATCTCAATGGCTGGACTCAGATCTCGGGCTTCAAGATCGAAATGGGAATGGACAAGCGCGACAAGGGCTACATGGTCTACTCAAGACTCGGAATCCAGTTCGAGCCACCCGACAACATCGAGATCCCGCTCTCTCGAGGCGAGAGAGCATTTATTAGGTTCAGCGCCCCTAGCTAGCGAGGGCATCCACGCCGCCACAGACCGCATTGTGCTTACTCAGCAGGCGTCTCTTCACCTTCGCTTCCGCCGACGCGCGAGTCTGGAGCAGGTCTTCGATCGCGTGGGGGAGATCCGCAATTTCTTCACGTTTGCCATTGGTCGTCCGAGCACCGTACTTGCGGTCACCGGGTTCCAAAAGGACTTTGTGCACCACCAGACAGCAGAGCCAATCCCCATCGAGATTCTATGGGGAATTCCCCGCAATCTCGACCGTAATGAGAAGGTGGTTCGCACCGCAGGGACGCCTTGAGCCGGTCTTCAACCTCTTCTTCGGAACACTTCATCATCCCGACCTCTACCTCGAGGTCCGGTTCTTGTCCTACGCCCAAGCGGTCGAGACGTACGACTTCAGGCGTCGCGCAAAGCCCGGGCAGAAGACGTTGGCTGAACGCATGCGTGACGTTCTCGATGAATGCCGGACGGTTTCGGGGCGGATCGTCGGCGCGGAGCCGGGTGACCAAGAGGAGTTCATCACCGACTTCAAGAACTCTCGAAACTACTACACCCATTACACCCAAATCTTGAGAAGAAAGCCGCACGAGGCGCCGCCCTGCTCCTGCTCACTTTCCAGCTCCAGGCAATCATTGAGATGTCGCTGCTTCGACAGCTCGGCTTGGCTGTCGATCAGTCGACCACCTCCTTCAGCGGGTTCGGCGCTTCGAGAGGATCGAGCATTTCAGGCGCATTTCGCCGAAGAGGCGGCCGAGCGCCCCTAAGCAGCGACACGCACGGTGTCACTCAGACGCGTGGCTAGCTTCAGTTGCCAGCAAGATAGACACGGCAGACAACGGGCTGCTCTCACTTGTCGATCCAGTGCGTCGCTCTCGCGTCTGAAGACCAAGCTCACCGATCCGAGCGAGGTAGTCGGCCGTCAGCCTCTGCAGCTCGCCAAGCGCTCGATCGTCGAGCCGCACTGTCATGTCGCCTCTGCCGTTCTGGCGCTCGAAGTCCGTCACGAGCAGCTCGGCACGCGTACCCCACACGAGCGACGCCACTCGGTCGCGGTCGGTCAGCTGGTAGTGGTGCGCAACCGCTCCGCGGCGCTGCGTCCGCCCCGCGAGCCTGATGATGCCGCGGTCAGCGAGGAAGTGGACGTGGTAGCTGACGGTGGTGAGCGGGAGTCTGAGCGCTCTGGCAATGTCGCTGGGCGTCGCCGTCCCCGTGTCGAGGAAGCGACGCATGATCTCCACGCGGTAGGGATGCCCGACGGCGTGTAGCCAGTCGTCCTCCGACGGCCGCGGGGTCAACGCGGACAGGCCGCGCACGCGGCGGTCGCGATGCCATGGGGGTGCCCGCCGGTCCCGGTCCGCGAAGCGCGGGAGTCGGACCGGAACCGGCGGGGGTCGTGCACACGGATGGGCTCGTGCACGATCGGACGGCGCTGCGAGTGCACGACCGGACGCACGCGACCCCGGACGCCCCACAGGGGGGTGGGCGCCGGGGCCGCGAGGCGTCCGCGATGTCCCCGCGTGCGCTCGGGCTGCCTCGTCGTCGGGGGGCGACGCGAGGGGCGCGGCACGCGTGTCGGGCGGTTGGGGGATTGCCCGTGGGACGCTCGCAGCACCATCGCGAGCAACCCTGACGCTCCGCCTTCCTGCTGGCTAGTTCGCGGCGGTATACCGACTCGGTACATCCCTACGAGTCAAATAGCCGCTGTCGTTTGCGACACCGTGCGACGGTGACTAGGGTGCGCGTCAGATCACTTTTCGGGATTTGGGGATTGGTGAGCAAAGTCGCACCAAGCGGGGTCGTTGCGAGAGTGACGTTGGCGACCATCGTCCTCGCCCCCGAGCCCCTGACGCGGTACGCGGTCGCGCGCACGGTCGAGGTGCGGTTCGGCGGCGAGAGCGGCATCCTGCGCACGCGGCGGCAGCATGCCTATGACCTCGTGCCGAGACTGAAGGACGCCGGCCTGATCAGAGTCGTCGGGACCGTGCCGACGCGTCCGGGCAGAGACCTGACTGACCTGCTGGCCGCAACGCAGTCGGGCGTCGAGGACTGGCGCACGTGGCTCGCCGGCCCGATCACGATGCCGGACGCGATGACGAGAGCCCTGTCGCGGCTCTACGCGGTGCGAAGAGGCGACTACGCGTCGATGCTCGCGATCATCGATCGCTACGAGGCGACGGTCCAGGCAGTCGTGCAGCACGCGATCGACCCGGGCGAGCCCGCTGACGTCGCCGACCGGATCGGCCTGCTGTGGAACAGACGTGAGCTCGTCGCACAGCTCCAGTGGTGCCAGCACGCGCGTGACGTGATCTACGAGGAGCTGTCGGGGAGGGATCCGCGGTGACCCTGCTCACGCTCACCGGCGTCTCGCTGCATCACCCGACTGTCGCCGCGCTGTCCGACGTGTCGTTCGAGGTCGTCGCGGGCGAGCTGGTCGTCGTGTGGGGTCCGGCCCGATCTGGCCGCACGACGCTCCTGGAGATCGCCGCCGGGCTGCGCAAGCCGGACAGCGGCACCGTCGCGTTCGCGGGCAGGTCGCCGCGCGCGAGCCTCGGCCGGCACGAGGGCTTCGCGCTCGTGCCGAGCGCGGAAGGCCCGCTGCTCGGCCCGGAGAAGCTCGTGATCGATCAGGTCGCGTTCCCGGCCCTGCGCGTGATGTCACGCTGGCGCGCGCAGTCGGCAGCCGACGAAGCGCTCCGCCGCTGCGGCGTCGAGGAGCTCGGCCAGACGCCGATGAAGGCGCTGTCGCACGCCGAGCGGGCGCGAGTCGTGCTCGCGCGAGCGCTCGTGCGCGAGCCGCGCCTCGTGCTGATGGACGAGCCAACCGCCGGCCTCTCCCACACCGAGAGCGAGCGCTTCCTCAGGCTGGTGCAGTCGCTCGTGCACGACGGCATCGCCATGCTGATGACCGACGACGCCGAGGGGTCGGGGCTCGTCCCCGGCGCGCGCGTGCTGACGATGCAGCGCGGCACGCTGCGGGGCGCCCAGCCGTCGGCGCCGGCCGAGGTCATCCCGCTGGAGCAACGACGCGCCGAGCCCGGGTTCGGCTCGTGACGCTGCGATTGGAGCACGTCTCCCGGCACTTCAGCGTCGGAGGCGAGACCGTGCGCGCGGTCGACGACGTGTCCATGCACATTGCGCCCGGAGAGCTGATCGCGCTCTATGGCCCGAGCGGCTCGGGCAAGTCGACGCTGCTGCTCGTCGCCGCCGGCCTGGAGGCACCCGACTCCGGCACCGTCACGTGGGAAGGAGATCCGGTCCCGTTGCGAGGGCGCGCCGCGGACCGCTGGCGGCGCGAGACGCTCGGCGTCGTGCTCCAGCAGCCTCAGCTCGTGGAGGGGGTGCCGCTGCACCGCAGCGCCGGCCTGCGGCTGGAGGCGCGCGGCATGCGCCGCTCGCAGGCGCGGCTGGACGGGATTCGCGCGCTCAGAGACGTGGGCCTCGGCAACCGCCTCGAACACCGGCCCGATCAGCTCTCGATCGGCCAGCGGCAGCGGGCGGCGATCGCAAGAGCGATCACGACGGACCCTGCGTTGATCCTCGCGGACGAGCCGACCGGGAACCTCGACTCGCAGACGAGTGCGCACATCGTCGACCTGCTCGACGGGCTCGCGCACGAGCGGGGGCGCGCGGTCCTGATCGTCACCCACGATCCGCAGCTGGCGCACCGGGCGGACCGGGTCCTGCGACTCGACGACGGTCGGCTGGCGGAACTGGACACCGACCTCACACCGACGCCATGACCGACGAGCCGCTGCCACGCAAGGTTGCGCGCGCCGAACGGGCGTCGTGGATCCGCCCGGGCACGCTCCTGACGCTCTACGCCGGTCGGCTGCGGCGCCAGTGGCTTCAGGAGCTGCTCGCGGCCGCGGGCATCGCGACCGGAGTGATGCTGGTGTTCGGCGTCCTTGCCGCCAACACGAGCATCAAGAGCTCGGCACGGGAGATTGCGAACGGGATCGCCGGACGGGCGCAGCTCCAACTTCGCGCCATCGGCGCCGAGGGCTTCGACGCCCGGATCGCGGAGAGAGTGCGTACCGCGCCTGGAGTGCAGACGGCGGCGGCCCTCCTCCAGACGCACGCCACACTGCGATACGGGGACCGCCAGGTCGGGATCGACCTCGTCGGCTTGGACAACGCCTATACGCAGCTCGGCGGCGTGACCTCGCGGCCCGCGATGTTCGGACTGTTCCGCCTGCCCGGCATCTACCTCTCCGCCGGCGCCGGCGACGCGCTCGGCATCCGCGTCGGCAGCGCGCCCGCGCAGCCGGTCACGATCGCCGTCCGTGGACGTGCACGTCACGTACCGGTCATCGGCGTGCTCGGGCACAGCGAGATCGGCGCGCTGGGCGACACCCTCATCTCCTCCACCTCCTTGCAGCGCGCGCAGCGTCTCAGCGGCCTGCCCGACCGAGCGACGCGAATCCTCGTGGTCGCCAGAGCGGGGCAGGAGGACGTCGCACGCCGATCGATCGAGCAGATTGCGCGCACCGATGGTCTGCAGACGAGCACGGTCGACGACGAGCTGCACGCGCTCGCCGTCGCGACTGCGCCGAACGACCAGTCCACGACGCTGTTCGCGGCCATCGCGGCCATCGTCGGCCTGCTGCTCACAGGTATGGCGATGCTTCTGACCGTGCCCGAGCGCCGTCGCGAGCTGGCGCGCATGCGGATCGTGGCCGGGTTCACGGCACGTCAAGCCGCCCAAGTGCTGATGTCTCAGGCGCTGCTGCTCGGCCTCCTCGCGTCGGGCGTCGGCGTGATCGCCGGCTACCTGATCGCTCGCAGCTCCGCGCAGGCGCCGCCGGGATACCTCGCATTCGCGTTCCCACTCGGCTCTGGCGTCGACGTGCAGCCATGGATGGTCGTCGCGGCGATCGCCGGCGGAACGATGTGCACGTGCATCGCGGCCGCCACGCCCCTGATGGACCTCCATGGCGGTCGCGCGCTCAATGCGATCTTCGGGACTGCCAGCTTCCCCGGACAGAGCATCTCGGCCGTGGTCCGCCTGCGGCTCGCACTCGCCGCCGGAGTGCTCGTGCTGCTCGCCTCCGCCATGGTGGCGCTGTGGCCGGCGACGACGCTGTTGGCGGTCGGCGCGCTGATCGTCGCGACGCTGCTGGCGATGCCCGCAATCGTCGCGGCAATCCTCGCGGTCGCGGACCAGCTGGAGCGGATCGATCGGGCGCCGCCGCTCGTGATCCCGATCGGCGCGCTGCGCGCCGCGCCGGTGCGATCGCTCGCGCTCGCCGCCACCTGCGCCGTCGCCGTGTGCGGAGCGCTCGCGATCGGCGGCGCCCGGGACGACCTGCTGCACGGGCTGGATCAGGGCGAGTACTACGGGACGGCCGACATCTGGATCAGCCAGCAGGGCGATGCGCTCGGCCTCGAGCCGTTCCGCTCGCCCGCCGGAATCGACTCGATTCCCGGCGTGGCTGCTGTCCGCCGCTACACCGGCGGGCTGCTCGACATCGGCGACCGCCGCAGCTGGGTCGTCGCCCATTCAATCGAGGATTCGATGATGGTTCCGCCGTCGCAAGTGCTCGACGGCAACTACGCGACAGCCAACGCACGTCTGCGCGCCGGCGGCTGGGTCACCGTCTCCGACCGGATCGCGCGCGAGCAGGGCGGGATCTCTCCCGGCGCGACGATCGAGCTGCCGACGCCCACCGGCCGGCATCCATTCCGCGTCGCAGCGATCACGACGAACCTCGGGTGGGGACCAGGCGCCATCGCGATGAACGCCGACGACTACCGGCGGGCCTGGGCCAGCGACGCGCCGACCGCGCTGGAGGTGGACGTCAGACCCGGCGCCTCCCCCACCCGCGTCGCCGCCGAGATCCGCGCCGCGCTCGGGCCGACAACCGGCCTGGAGGTCAAGACGACGCCGCAGGCCATCGCGGATGCAGCCGGCATCGTGCGAGACGGTCTCGCCCGGCTGCGGCAGATCTCGACGCTGCTCTTGATCGCGGCCGCGGCCGCGATCGCCGTGGCGATGACCGCGACCATCCGCGACCGCCGGCCACAGCTCGCGGCATATGCGATCGAGGGCTGGAGCCGCGCCGCGCTGTGGCGGGCGCTGATGGCGGAGACGGCGATGATCCTGCTCGCCGGCTGCCTCGCTGGCACCGCTGCCGGCACGTACGGGCACTACCTCGGGGGGCGCTGGCTGCAGCAGACCACCTCGTTCCCTGCGCCGTGGTCATGGTCGTTCGGCGCGGTCCTTCCGGTCTGCGCACTGCTGGCAGGCGTGGCGCTGCTCGTCACGGCCGTGCCGGGTTGGTTCGCGGCGCAGCCACGCGGACGCCTCGCGATCGAACGGCGCTGACACACCGAGTCCCCGAGGCAAGACGGGGCGCTCAGCGATCATCGCGCGATGATCGCCACGCTCAAGACTTTCGCGACACTCAGCGATTACGGAGCGTCCATCGTCCCGCGCGCGCGCCGTGAGATCCGCAGATGGGCTGCTACCGCAGCCGCGATCCCCGACCCGACGCTGCGGAGCCACGCAACGCACGCCATCCTCGTCGACAGTCGGAACGCCGAGGCGGTCGCCGCGCTGGCGGCCGTTGCTCCTCGCCGGCAGCGCCGCAGGACGGTCGAGCTGCTCGTTGCCTACCAGCTCCTCGTGGACTACGTGGACACGCTCGGCGAGCGCGTCTGCGCCGACGAGCTCCGACACGGGCTGGACTTGGGTATGGCGCTCGTCTCAGCCGTCCGTCCACCGGCTTCGCCGGTCGACCTCGATCCGCTCGGCGACGACGGCGGCTATCTCCTCACGCTCGTGACGACGTGCCGCAGCCGCTTCCGGCGCCTCCCTTCGGCAGAGGTCGTCGCACGGGAGGTCGAAGCGGCGGCTGCGCGCTGCGCGCAGGCGCTCGCGTACACGCACACGGCGACGCGGAGCGGGACGCTCGACGAGTTGCGTGGCTGGGTCGCGGCGGAGGACGCCGGCGAGTATTCGTGGTGGGAGGTCGCCGCCGGCGGCAACTCCAGCATCGCGATCCTCGCGCTGCTCGCCGCCGCCGCTGATCCGCTGACGACCGGCCGTGACGCGACTGCGATCGCAGCGTCGTACTGGCCCCATATCTGCGTGATGTCGACGATGCTCGACAGCCTCGCCGACTACGAGCGCGACCGGGTGAGCGGCGACTTCTCGTTCGTCTCGCACTACCCGGACGCCGTTGCAGCGCGGGACGGGTTGATCCACGCAACCTGGCTTTCGCTTACTGCCGTCGAGCCGCTTCGGCACAGCCGTGTCCACACGATGATCGTCTGCGGCGTCGCCGGGTACTACGCCGCCTCCGCAGCGCCTGGCAGTCTCGCGGCCAAGGTTGCGCCGGGTGTCGTTGCCGAGCTCGGCCGCGCGGCCGCTCCGATCGTCTTTGCGCTCCGCGCGCGACACCGCCGCACCTGCTGCACTCGTCCCATACGGTCCCGTCCCACACCTTTGTCGAGTCGGTCTTGAAGAACAGAACGAAGCCTTGAACCAAGCTCGGGACCCGAGCTGGTCGTCGGACGGCAAGTTCGGTTCTCATAGCCCGCGAAACTCAGCTCAGCCCCACCCTTCTGGTCTTCACAGTCTTCCCGTCCTGGGCGACGCGCAGCGTCACCCTGAGCTTTCCGAACCGTCTCAGCAGTCTTCTGCCTAGGCGGTTCAGCCCGACCCTGAGCGTCTTGCGGTGCCCGGCCGCCAAGTCGGTCGACGCTCTGCCGACCACCCCGATCTTGGTTCTGAGGCGGTGCTTCCTGACAGCAATGCCCATCACGCTGCCCCCCCGCACGCGCTCCACCACGCTCAAGGTCGCGATGATCGAGCACCCACTGCCGCCAGCGTCGTTCCGACCTGGGACGGCGGCGGACACAGCGGCTCGGGCTCTGCGCCCTGCACGTTTGCCAGCTGGGTCGCCGTGCATTGGACCGGGACGACCGGATTGGCGATGAAGCCTGCCGGCAGGTCGACGAGCACGTCCTTCGCCGGCTCCACCGGCCGGAGCGGACCGAACGGCGGGTTCGGGTTCGTGACCGTGTTGAGGTCGATCGCCGTCAAGGCGGCGAACGGATGCCCGGCGGCCTGGGTGAAGGGATCCCCCGCTGGATCGGCGACGACCTGACCGTCGAACGCGTCCACGCCGAAGCTCGGCGGGGTGGCCGTGATCGTCGTCGGATCGACCGTGCTCGCCGATGCCAGTCCGCCGCCCGAGACCTGAAACGAGCTGGTCAGCACCCCCGCGGCGCTCGGATCGACCGCGACCGTGAGCCGGATCGTGCGAAAGCCGTGCGCGGGCACGACGTCCGTCTCCACGCACGTCACCACCGACGCCCCGGCGACGGCGGAGCCGCCCGGTCCGCTGCACGAGAAGCTCGCGCCGGCACTCGCGTTCGCCGTCGAGAGGGCCGTGACGCCGGCCGGCAGCGCAGTGACCAGATCGAGCTGACCGCCGTCGCTGTCCACACCGTCGCCGTTCGTCACCTGCACGAGGTAGTCCAGCGTCCCGCCCGGTGCCGCCGTCGTGTTCGACAGCGCGTCGATCCGCCACGCCGGCGGGGCGGCCGCTGCCGTCACCGAGCACAGCAGGCCCACACCCAACGCCATCCCGACCGTCGCGACGATCCCCTGCATCCGCCGTCTTTCCATCATCTGGAGTCTTGCAAGCGGCGTCGAGTCAGGAGGCACCCAAGACCGAGGGCGGACCCCAGGCGGCGGCCAGCCAACCAGCCACTGTTCTCGACGCGGCGACGTTTGACTGACCTGTCAAGGCGACGAGGTTCTCCCTGGTGAACGTGAGGAACGGCACTGACTCACCGTGCATCGTGAGCTCTTTTGTCCGTCCCGGCACGACGGGGGCATCGCGTGGATAGGGCAAGCCGATCTCGACTTTCTTGACATCTGCTGACAACGCGTAGGCTCCGTCCCGTACGGAGTCTGGATAGAGACCCTGGCCGACCGCCGCGAGGAACGTCGCGAGCTCGTTCCAATTGTCCAACGGATCAGCCGTCGGCATGGGGCCGCGGCCGAACATCTCATCCGCTATCTCACCCGACAGGCTCGCCTCTTCCAGGAGCGACCACTGCGCCAGTCGCTCGTGGTCGAAATGGAAGTACCCCTCGGCTTCTCGGTGAGCCTCGTCTGCGAACACCATCTCGATCTCGTATCCATCGCCCTGCTCTCGCTCCCGGACGAGACAGTCCGAGAGACCTCGATCTCTGGCTTGGCCTATCGCGAGCTGGACAACGGCATGCGCAAAGAGACTTGACGGAGTGGAGGCTTGAATGAGGCGACTGAGCGTGCGTTTGGTGAACGCGGCGTCTCTCGTGGCTTGGACCTCGATGAGGATCGCGAGCAGGAAGCTCGCGGCCGCAAACCCGGCAAGCACGAGCTTCACCTTCAGCTCGTCGACGTTCAGGAAGATGCCCATGATGGCGACCGTGAACGTCACCGCGAATGTCGTCGTCCTGACGATCACGATGGCATCGCCGACCAGTCGCGCCGAGCCGTCGCCCGAGCGCCCCGCTCGCCGTGACGCTGGTCAGCAGTCCCGAACATTTGGGTCCACAAACGGCGTTCCTCTGAGGCTTCCCGATGTCTGTCCGTTGTTGTAGAAGGCGTCGGCCGACGCGTAGTAGCTGCCGTTCCACGGGCTCGACGCGATGCGATACCACCAGGTGTTGCCGTCGGCTACGCGGAACCCGGTCAGTTTGCAGGCGATCTGCACAGTCGTGTTCGAAGGGATCGTCGGACCCTCGTAACCACCGGCGTTCGTGTAGTTCGTCCACGTGTGGGTCACCCCGCCCGTCGTCTCGGCATACGTCGGCGGTGGCGATGGTGGCGGGGGCGATGGCGACGGCGGTGATGGCGACGGCGGTGGCGGGTCCCCTCCGCTTCCGCTGGAGCAGGCGGCCCACTTGCCGGTATCCGGAAGCCGATCGAGCATCGCCGCCGGCAGAACATCGGGACCCGGCACACCCTGCCCCTTCAAGCACCAGTAGATCGCAATCGTCGGGATCCAATAGCGCTTCCCATCCTGGCCGACCAACCATGCGGTCTTCTGCGTGTTGCGATCTCCATCCCATTGCACGATGTGACCGATGTAGTCGCTCGGCTTCGGTGCGTACGGATTTCCGGCCGGGCCGCCGTAGACGAAGACGACACCGGGACGGCCCGGATACTCGGTCGAGTACGTGGTCGCGGACGAGTCGCTGCGCCCGCTCTGGTTGTGCTGGCTGATCTGGAAGGACCCATCGGCGTACACGCGCTCGACGTAGGCGACGTGACCGAATCTGCCGGCGGTGTTCACGAACAGCGCACCCGCCACAGGCGTGCTTCCCGTCGGGATGCCCGCCCGCTGGGCGTTATCCGCCCAACGCTTGCCATTCCAGACGTAGTCCTGGCTGAAGGCCGGATGGCTCACGAGCCCGTCCCGGTGGACCCCGGCCGCCAGAGCCCGGTCGTAGACGTCCTCGCGCTTCGCAAACGCCCAGTAGGTGCACTCCGTGGCCATGAAGGGATTCGCTCCCGCTCCGCGCCCGTGGACGACCCCCTCGGCACCACGTCCGAGAAAGAGCGCGCGGCGTCGCACGTGGATGCCTCTTCGGGAGACCAGCGCTCCGCCGCCGTCTCGAGACGCATCCACATCCACGCTCACCTGCGAGGTCAACGCTGCGCCCGTCGACTGCAGGCACGAGGCGGTCAGCAACCACCGGCCGGGGGTCGCGCGCCGTCGCGTCTGCAGCGTGATGATGGCCAACCGGCCCTTGCCGGCTATGTGCCAGGCGATCCGCTGTCCGGGACGGGGTCCGTGAAGCACCAGCTTGCAGCGCACCGCTGATACGGGATCCAGCGTAAAGACCGCGGCAGCTCCAGCCTCGATGCTGTGCGCATGCCGGGTCCAGACGGGTCGGAAGGTAGGCGTCGTGCTCGCCTGCGTCGCCACAGCCGGCCACGACAAGCCCGACGGTGCCGTGAGTGTCTGCGAACGTGGCACCTCGGCGGCCGACGCCGCGGAGCTGCCTACGGCCGTGCACACAAGCGTCAGCAGCAGCGCCACGCTCAGACGCATGTGCAAGCAACGAAGAGGGCGCACCGGCGAATCTCCTAGCGTCGGACTTGCCTCAGCATCCCGACGCCGGAGGCGGGGCGACAGTACTGCAACGCACCACTTTTACGCAAGCTTTCTCGCGCAAGCGACCTCGCAGCGACGGCACCGCTCCGGCCCACGCTCGCGGCGGGGGTGAAACCCGGCGCTACCTGAGGCCGGCGACGACCGGCGTCCCATCGGCCCGCGCGCTCAGCACGGCGGGCAGCTGCTGACGCGAGCGGATGCCGAGCTTGTCGTAGGCGGCAGCCAGGTGCGCCTCGATCGTCTTGACGGTGAGGAACAGCATCTGCGCGATCTGGCGGTTCGTCATCCCGCTCGCGGCCATCTCCGCTACGCGTCGCTCGCTCGGGGTGAGCGACTCGACCCCGATCGGCGTGTACCGGCGCACTCTCTCGCCGGTGGCGCTCAGCTCGTCGTAGGCGCGCTTCGCGAGCGCGGCGGCACCGCAGCGGCGCGCGAGCTCGAGTGCCTCGCGCAGCGGTGGCCGCGCGTCGATGCGACGCGCGGTGCGGCGCAGCTCGGCGCCCAGATCGGCGAGTGCCTCCGCCCGCACGAGCCGTGCCGGCGAGTCCTCGAGCACGGCGACCGCCTCCTCGAGCGCGGCGAGGCGATCGGCGCCGTCCGCGGTCATCGCGCGCGTACGCAGTGCCTGCGAGAGCAGGACGGGAGCGCCCCAGCGCCGCGCGCGGGCGAGCGCCGCCTCGGCCATCGCTCGCGAGCGCTCGTGATCGCCAAGCGCGGCGACGGCCCGCGCCGCGCAGATCTCCGCCGGGGGCGCCGGCATCCCGATTACTCCCCAGCGGGTCGCGCGCCGTTCCAGCTCCAGCAGATCCGCGGCGGCCTGCTCGGAGCGTCCCTGCGCAAGGCGCAGCACGCCGCGCGCGAACAGCGTGAACGTGAGCCAGAAGTTGTCCGGGATCTCTCCGGTCATGCCGCTCGCTTCGATCTCGGCCTCCGCGGCGTCGAGCTCCCCGCGCGAGACGAGCACGCCCGCGAGCACGGCCCGCAGCGGCAACTCGGCGAGCCGCAGCTTCCCCAGGCGAGCGACGCCCAGCGCCTGACGGATGTCTGCCTCCGCCGCGACGAGGTCGCCGCGGGCCCACGCGACCCCGCCGCTCATCCACCAGGCGGCAACGATCTCGGGCGTCGCGCCGCGCTCTCGCGCGATCGTGCGAGCCCGCGCGGCGCTGCGCTCGGCCGCGTCGAGCTCATCCGCGAGGATCAGTGCAAGCAGCGCGCGGCCCGGAGCGAAGAACTCTGGCTGCTCGGCGAAGATGCGACCGTCGCGGGCGAGCGCGCGCCGCGCCGCCTCGGTCGCGTCAGCCGCTGTGCCGTTGAACGCCTGCCACTCCGCTTCGAACGCGGCCGCGAGACGCCCGCTCACACTGTCCGGCTCGATGCGATCGCCGTACGGCGCAAGCCGCGTCCGCAGGTCGCTGAGCGGCTGCCGCACGAGCAGGCTCCGCTGCGCCTCCAGGCGGAACGCGCCCTCGGCGTCGTCCCGCTCCGTGGCGACCTCGATCCCGCGCTCCAGCAGCGACAGCGCATCGGCGGCGCGACGGTTGAAGATCATCCACGTGCTCACCTTCACGGCCCAGCGGACGCGCAGGCCTTCGTCGCGCTCCAGCTCCTCCAGCACCTCGGGCAGGACGTCGGCGAACAGTTCCCGGTGGGGCGCGCGGATGCCGGCCGTGATGAGCGGAGCGAGGATGGCGGCACGCAGGTCGTCGGGTGCCGGCTCGCGCAGCGCACGCGTGAGGTAGGCGATCGCCGAGCGCGGCGCGCCGCTCGCGAGCGCCTGTCTGCCGGCCTCCAGCAGCGTCTTGACCGTTGCACGGTCGCCGCGCGCCTCTGTCGCCAACAGGTGCGCCGCAAGCTGCTGCGCGCTCGCGCCACGGGCCCGCAGCAGTGTCGCCGCGCGCGCGTGCGTCTCGGCGCGCTCGCCAGCCGGCAGCTCGGCAGCGAGCGCTGTTCGCACGAGCGGGTGGATGAAGCGAAGCGTCGTGTCGGGGTCGAGGATCGCGGCGACCCGCAGCTCGTCGGCGGCGCGCGCGGCGGGCGCCTCGTCGAGCCCCATCAACTCGGCTGCGAGCTGGCAGTCGACGCCGTCGCCGAGCACGACGACCGCCCGCGCGACCGCGCGCGCCGCCGACGAGAGCCGCGCCAGGCGCACCTGCACGGTGCGCGTCACCCGCTCCGGCGCCAGCTCGCGCACGCGCGGCGCGTGCCCGGCGGTGGGCCGGATCTGCTCGGCCGCGAGCGTGCGCGCCAACTCGCAGAGCAGAAACGGATTGCCGCCACTGACCTCGTGGCAGGTTGCCGTGAACGGCTCCTCGGGCTCATCTTCCAGCTCGGCGACGAGCAGTGCGGCGGCGCCCTGAGGACTGAGCGCGCCCGGCGTGAGCCGCCGCGCCAGGGAGTCGGTCGCGATCCGCGCGAGGCTGCGCTCGGCACCCGCCTCCTCCGGTCGACAGGCAAGAACGAGCAGCACCGGCAGCTCCTCCAACCGAGGCAGGAGGAAGCCGAGGAAGTCGAGCGAAGCCGCATCCGACCAGTGCACGTCGTCGAGCGCGAGCAGCAGCGGCTGCTGCTCGGCGAGCGCGGCGGTCAGCCAGTAGAGGCCGTGCAGCACGGCAAACGCGTCGGAGGGTGATTCGCTGCCCGAGCCGCTCGGGGCGATCCCGAGCGCACCGCGCGCCGCGCCGGCCGCGTCGTCGAGCAGCGCCTCGCGCGCCGGCTCGGCGAGTGCCGCGAGCGTCGGCTGGAACAGCTGGCGCACGAGCGCAAACGGGAAGTCGCGCTCCAGCTCCGTCGCACGCGCATGCAGCACCCGCATGCCGGCTGCCCTGCCGCGCTCGCGCGCGACCTGCAGGAGCCGCGTCTTGCCAAGCCCGGCAGCTGCCTCGATCACCAGGAGGCGCCCTGCGCCGACGCGTGCCTCGGCGACTAGCGCATCAACCTCAGCCAGCTCCCGCTCGCGCTCCAGCAGCCCGCTCATGCGATGTTCGGGTCTATCTCAGGGTGCTCGCCCGGTAGCGATCTGCGCCAGCGGACTGGAGACTCCTGCCACACGAAAGGAGCGTCCCATGAAGCACTCGACGAAGGCGCTGGTCATGACGACGATGGTCGCCGCGCTCGCCGCAACAGCGCCGGTGGCGCACGCCGTCTCACCCGTCGTAACGCTGAGAGGCAGTGCGTGGCTGTCGAAGGTGCAGGGCAGCAGCGTCACCCCTGCGGTGTTCCACGTCGACACGGCCTTCTCGACCGACACGCCAGGGGCGCCCCTGTTCACGATTCAGCAGGCCGTCATCTTCTTCCCGGACCACGCCGGCACGAACGGACGGCTGTTCCCGTCCTGTAGCGCACAGCAGATCGAGCGCTTCCGCGGCAACGTCAAGCGCTGCCCCAGAGGCTCCAAGATCGGCAGCGGTACCGTCACCGCGCAAGCGCTCCAACTCGGCATCACCGCGAGAGGGCAGGTCGCCATGTTCAACGGTCCGGGCGGCAGAAGCATCACGCTCAACATCCGAACGCTGCTCCCGGCCTACATTAACGAGTCGATCGACGCCCCGCTCACGCAGCTGCACGGCAGATACGGCGAGAAGCTCACGCTCGTCGTCCCCCACTCGCTCCAGGAGATCCTCTCCGGCGTGTTCGTTGGGGTGAAGGACTTCGATGTCTCGCTCACCGGGGTCACGCGCCGGAACGGCGTGGAGTACAGCTTCCTGCGGGCACGCAGATGTCCCAAGACAGCGCTCCACGGCGTGTTCGACTTCAAGGACTGGCCGTCGGGACAGACCGCCAGTACCACGATCGACACGAAGGTCCGCTGCAGAGCCAGCTGAAAGCGGGATGTTCAGGTGCCCTCGGCGAGCACCTTCAAGGTCAGCAGCTGCTTGCGCATCATCACGAGGTCGCCGAGGAGCAGCAGCCGTGTGACGTGGCGGGGCATCATGAAGACGGCGCGCACAGCGAGTCGCGTCCCCACGCCCTCGGGGCTGACGGCGTACGTGACGGCGGTGTGGCGTCCACTGCTGACGGTCAAGTGATCGTCGGGCGCGAAGGACGCCACCGTGAACAGCCTCATGACGCGCTGCCCGAGCGCGAGGCGCTCGAGCCCCGGCGTGAGCGTGCGCGGGCTGCGGCGACCGAAGTTGTCGAGCAGGTCGTACGAGTAGGGCGCTGCGCGCAGCTGGCACAGCCAGCGGTACACGACATCGACCGGCGCCGCGATCGAGATGGCGCGGTCGGCGTGGGTGGCGCCCTCGCCTGAGAGCGCGTCACAGGGCTGGGGTGCCGCGACCTCGGCGTCGGTCGCTCCCCAGCGCGCGCCGATCATGCGCGGCGCGCGACCTGGCGCAGCAGGCGTCGGGTGACGATGCGATGGCCGCCGGTGCCGATAACCGCGGCGCGGTAGAGGCGGCCGAGCACGCCGGGGAAGACCGCGTGGGTCTGTGCACGCAGGCGGCCGTCGTCGAGCAGGAAGGTCAGCTGGTACTCCGAGAAGCGGTGGCGGCCGCGCAAGGCGAGGCGGCAGCCGGGCTCGGCCTCTGCGACGCGGAAGCCCGGCAGCGTCTGGCCCGGGCTGCCGTCGAAGCGCGGCGTGCAGTAGGCCGGATCGCAGCCGAGCGCACGGGCAATCCCGCTGCCGCCGCCGATCTCTCGACGCAGCACCTCAGCGAGCGCGACCCAGACGCGGTCGCGCGAGGCGCCGATGCTCATGGCATGCTCGTCGATGTAGGGCAGCTGTTCCATATAGAGTGATCGTTCCAGCTTTGGCTCCTCCACGCAAGCACCACACCGACCAGATCCTCGACGCCACCCGTGCGTTGGTCCTCACAGAGGGACCGCGCGCCGCGTCGGTGGCTGCGATCTCAAAGGCCAGCGGCGCGCCGGTCGGGACGCTCTACCACCGCTTCGGCAACCGCGACGGCGTGCTCGCCGCTGCCTGGTTCCGCGCGCTGGAACGCTTCCAACGCGGCGCGCTGGAAGCCGACGCCGCCCACCCGGACGACCCGGTCGAGGCAGGCGTCGCGATGGCGCGCGCGTCGCTGACGTTCGCGGCCGCCTACCCCGACGACGCACGACTCCTGCTCACCGTGCGGCGCGAGGACCTGCTCGACGGTGCACCGGAGCCGTTGCGCGCCCGACTCGACGAGATCAACGCTCCGTTGCAGGCGGCCGTCGTGCGGATCGCTCGGGCGCTGCACGGCCGCGCCGACGCTCGTGCCGTCGACCTCGTCACGCGAGCGGTCGTCGACGTGCCGACTGCGGCGGTCCGCCGCCACGCGCGCGGAGACGGCCGGGCGCTGCCTCGATGGCTCGCGGCAGACGTCGCCGACGCCGCCCGACTCCTGCTCGCGAGCGGCGGCTGAGGAGCACACCGTGGCGGAACAGGTTCCAGCGGTCGGGGAGGTTCTCACTGCGATCGAGCGCCGCGACTGGACACGGCTGGAGCGCCTGCTTGATCCCGAGGTCCGTTGGACGACCGCCGTCGAGGAGCATCTCCACGGTGCTGCCGCGGTGATCGAGCGTCTGTCGCGGGATCCGCCGCCGGCGCCACCGGCCTACCACGAGCTGCGGAACGGTCGCGTGGTGCGCTGGATCGACGCCCCCGGCTGATCGGCGGGCACGACGGCCGGCTATGCACCTTCCGAGGTCCGCAGGAACTGGCTGCCTGTGCCCTCCCACATCACGACCAGCTCGTCCCGAGCGCGAGTCGCTGCCACGTAAAACAGCGATCGCTCGCGCTGGAGCAGATCCGCCCGGTCGCCCTCGGGCACGCTGCTCAACAGGTATCTCGCCGGCACGAGGTCCGCGTCCACGCCGAAGATGAGGACGCGGGAGAACTCCATGCCCTTGCCGCGGTGCATCGTCATGAGCTGGGCGTAGCGGCCTCTCACGGCGCTCCGCGTGACCTGTCGGACCGGCACGTCACGCTCCTCGAACCCGCGGGCGACCCGGTCGACGGTTCTCTGGTCGCGCGCGAGGATCCCGATCGTGTCCGGTGAGACACCGGCATCGAGCCAGGCGCGCACCTGGTCGGCGGCGCAGTCGAGCTCGTCGGTGAGCGATCTCACGGCCACCTTCGTCGGCGGCGGCCCGCTGCGCGCGGAGCGGTAGCCCAAGTCGTCCGTGACCTCGCCGTCGAGATCGACGTGCTCCGTGCCGGCGAGCACGCCGCTCGCGAAGCGCAGCACCTGCTCGGTGGTGCGGTAGTTGAGCGACAGGCGGCGCGACCGCCCGACGATGCGGATGCCGTACCAGCCAAGCACCACGCGCTGCCCGTAGATCCGCTGCTGGGAGTCCTCGGCGATGAACAGGTCGTCCGGCCCCTCCGCCACGAGCGATCGCAGGAACTGCCACTGGGCCGGCGTCAGATCCTGTCCCTCGTCGACGAGGACGTGGTCCGCGACGCCGCTCGGCAGGGCGTCGCCCAGCTCGGCGGCGATCGCGCACACCTCGCCGAAGTCGACCGTGCCCTGCACCGCTGCGGCCGCTCGGTAGGCGCTGATCGCCTCCCACACGGCGCCGCGCTGGTTGCGCCCCAGCGGCACGCCCCGCCCGGGGCGCCGGATCCGCAGGTACTCGTCGCGCGTGGTCACCCGGTTCGGAAGTACGACGCTCGCGTACTCGGCCGCGAAGAACGCCGGCGAGCGCAGATCGGCGGGCAGCACATTCCCCACCATCGAGATCGCGTCCCGCCAGGCGTTGCTCACATCGGTCGCGTGGCGCGTCGCCCGGTTGCCGCCGACGCCGAGCACCTGCTCGACGGCGGCGCTGCGGGCTTCGGGCGATGCCGCGCCGAGCACCTTGCTCGCAGCCGCATCGACGCCGATGACGAGCACGCCGGCCTCGCCGAGCGAGTCGGCCAGCTCGAGTCCGCCGTCGAGCAGCTGCAGATCCCGCTGCAGGGCGTCGGCGAGGTTGCGGGTGAAGGTCGTGAGGACGACACGCGCCTCCGGGGCTCGCCGCGCGAGCATGCGCGCGCGGTGAAGCAGCACGACCGTCTTCCCGGTTCCAGCACCCCCGGAGAGCCGGAACGAGCCGTTGTACGAAGAGCCTGCGTAGCGGCGCTGCTCGGGGTGCAGGAAGGTCCGCCACTTCGCGAAGTCGCCTCCCTCGATCACCTGACGCAACTCCTCGTCGTCCTCGAGCCACGCGAACTGCATCAGCGCTGCCGGGCTCTTGAGGCCGGCGAGCAGCTGCTCCTCGTCGCCGGCGCCGGCAACGACGCCGGGGGCCTCGTCGAGCCCGAGGCTGCCGTGCACCTGCTCGATGGTCTTGCCGGCCGCCAGATCGAGCAAAGCGAGCCCCTGCCACTCGACCGCCGCCTCGGCGAGAACCATCAGCTCGTCGTCAGAGGTCGCCGCCATCGCGCGCGCCGCCAGCTCGGGGTCGATCCCCAGCTTGCCGGTGAGCCGTTCGAGCGAGATGCCGGCACCGGTCGACACGAGCAGCGGCTCGGGCTGCGCCGGCGCCGGCCGCTCCGCCGGCGGCGCGACCGGAGCCGGCACCTCGGACGCCATGATCAGCTCCGGCAAGCCGTTGACCGGGTTCGTCTTCAGCACCGACCGCGACGCGAGTCTGATGGCCTCGTCGTGCGGCCACACGCCGGTGAAGATGTAGTGCGGCTGTCCTCCGGCGGCCTGCACCTTGAACAGCACCGCTCGGTACATGTCGTTGACGCGGCCGGTCCGCACCTTCGGGTCAGCCGCGCCCTTGATCGGCTCGATGTGCAGGCCCGGGAGGGTGTCGTCCTCGAACAGCTTGCGGATGAAGGCCTGCGTGTGCTTGGCGATCGAGCCGTCGTGGTGGCCGTCCTTGTGCGGGGCGTAGATGACGACGGCCATCAGCTCGCGCCTGCCTTCAGCGCGTCGCGGACGGCGTCGACATCCATCGCGACGACGATCCATCCGCGTCTGACGAGGTCAAGGCGCTCCGCGTCGCCGAGGTCGACGTCGACGGTGATCTTGCGGTCCAGCCAGCTCGGCCCCAACGGAATGCCATCTACCTCGGGACCGTACTCGGGCACCGGCATGTCCGCTCGCGCGAGCAGCTCCAGGAACCCGCGTTCGTCGGGGGTCGACTGCCCGATCACCTCACGCCACGCACCGTCGATCGGTGCGCCGTCGCCGGCGACGGGCACGGGCGAGGGCGCCGGCGATCCGGCGAGCAGCGACCGCACGGTGATCCGGGTTCCCGCCGGCCGCAACCCGAGCAGGTTGCTCAACCGCAGCCACGTCTGCCACGGCTCCTTGATCCCCAGCTCGACCGCCGACGGCGCGTCGTCGAGGACGAGCGCCACCTCGGTCTCCACCGTGCTGGGGATGCTGCGAGCGAGCAGCACGACCGCGCCCGCACCCCATGCCCACGCCGATCTGTCGCCGTGCGGGAGCTTGCCGCCGTCGAGCAGGTCGAGCGCGGCGGTCGCGAGACCGTAGCCGTCCCGGAGCGCTCCCTGTTGCTGCGCGCGGACGGCGAGCAGGAACGGCAGCGCCCGGCCCACCGCCTTCAGGCCTTCGGGGTCCGGCGACTGAATCCACGCCACGAGCAGGTCCAGCGGGCCGCCGCGCATGAGGTCGACGTGACTCGGCCGCAGCTGTATGCCCGGCTGGCCCATGACGATTCGCGCGGCGTGGTCGTCGAGCCAGGGCGGCTCGGCCGGCTCGGCGCCGTCGAGGTCCGCCCATGAGAAGGCCAGCACGAGCATCCCGAGATCTCGCAGCGTCTGGCGCTTCTCGGCGTCGTCGGCCAGGCGGTTGTGCTGCGGGCTGGCGTGGTAGCGCTGGCCGTCGCAGAAGATCGCCGCCGGCGGCACGCTCGGATCGCTGCACCGCAGCAGGAAGTCGGGCTGGCATCCGCCGACGATCACCTGCGGCTCGAGCGTCCACGTCCGCCCGCCGACGGCGATGTCCCAGCGCTCGCCCGCAGTCTGCGGGACCGCCTTGACCATCGCTCCGAGCACCTGCAGACGCTCTTTGAGTGCAGCCCGGAACTTCTGCTCCATCCGCGACTCATGGTCGAAGTCGGTCGGCGCGACCTCGGTCACCTCCCACGCCGGGCCGCCGTCCGGACCGACCTCGGCCTGGCTGCCGGCGACCAGGACGTCCTTCAGCTGCTTCTCGGCCTCGGCCCGCGAGACGAGGTGGGTCTGGCCGATCGCCGCGAACGGCAGCAGGCACTTGTGACAGGCGAGCCGGCCACTGCCCGTGCAGTCGCAGTCGCGCACGATCTCGTAGGCGCGCAGCAGGATTGTCCTGAGCGTGGGCGCGTCGGCGAGCTCGGCGAGGTAGCCGGTGCCGCCGGGCACGAGGTCGTGCAGCAGCAATGCGTCGCGGTTGTCCCGCCCGTCGCCGGGAACCGGGTCGACGACGATCTCGAGCGAGAGATGGTCGGGCGCGCCGCCGATGTGCTCCCGCAGCCCGAGCCTGATCGCGGCGGCGAGCGACGGCAGCGCGAACCCGCTGCCGAGGGAGGCCATCGGCGGGAGCGCCAGCAGCAGACCCTCCGTCCGCAGGGTGCGACTGAGGGCGATCGAGCAGGTGTCCTCCTCGGGTGCCTCGCGCAGCGAGCACCAGGGCCGATGCTCGTATCTGGAGTTGGCCGACGCCTTGCGGTCGAGCTGCCCGCACTCGGAGCAGACGCGGAACAGCTCGGCGTTGACCTCGGCGCCGCCGATCAGCCTGGTGGCGCCAAGGCCGGCGGCCCGGCCCAGGTTCAGCCACTTCAGCCGGAGGTCTCTCACATGCTTGGCGCCGAACCCGAAGTCCTTGACGTACCACTGGCTTGTGACGTCGGCCGGCATGAAGTCGGCGACGACGACCTCCTGGAAGCGCTCGCGGATGCGGTCGTCGCGCGCGTCGTCGATCATCGCCTCATCCCGGCGCATCGAGGACGAGGCGCGCGTCAGCTCGACGACGTCGATCCGCTGGCTGACGTCGCCGATCGCGCGGCTGCCGCAGCGCGGGCACGACGCCGGGCCTGCTCGTTCGGTCACGTCGGCGCTGAAGCCGCACGTCGCGCAGAACGCCCACGACCGGACCTCCTCCCCCTTGTTGCCGAGGTCGACGGCGTTGACCCGGACCTGCAGCCCGCCGGCGTAGAACGTCGCGCCGGGCGCGAAGTCGCGCAGCGCGCGCGCAGCGGTGCGGTGATGGTCGTACGTCTTCGTGTCGATGGCGCCGGTGTCGGGATCGAGCCACGACAGTCCGACGTCGAGCGTGACGCTGTCGTCGAACAACGTGTAGTTCGGGAAGATCCCGGCGCGCTCCAGCACGCTGATCCAATACTCGGCCTGGAGCTCGGCGCGCTGTCTCTTCGTGAACCGCAGCGAGACCTCGGCGGACCTGTGCGCCTGTCTGCCGTCGTACTCGCCCTGCAGCTCGGCGCGCTGTCTCTCCGCGAGCCCCAGGGATGCCTCCGCGAACTTGTGCGCCTGTCTGTCGTCGTCCGTGGCAACGGGCAGCTCCGCGAGGCGCCGCAGCTCGGGCAGCGATCTCTCGATCTCGGCGATCCGGTGCCCGAGCAGCTCCACCTGCTGGCGCCAGCGCTGGGACTCGACAAGCAGACGTGTTGCCAGCGGGCTCGTGAGCTCAGCGTCCCCCTCGCGCGTGGCCCATGCGCGCAGCGCATCGCCTGCGGTTCTCGCGAGCGTCGGGAACGCGCCGAGGAACGCCTCGAGGTGCGCGGCGTCGGTCTCGGCGCGCATGGCGAGGGCGTGCAGGTACGAGCCCCCGTCCACGCTGCCGATGGCGCCCGTGGCGCGCTCGGGGTGGACGCCGTCGGCCGAGCGCGCCTCGACGTCGCCCAGCGATGCGAGGTACTGGCGGCGCAGGATCTCCTCGGCGTCGACGTACGTCGCGGGCGGCCGCACCTTGCCGTTGATCATCGCGGTGGGGTCGCCGAGCTGCGGGAGCTGGTCGCCACGGCCGGAGACGAACGCGAGGTTGAGCGCGCTGCCGGTGAGCCGGCCAGCACGCCCGACTCGCTGCAGATACGACGCCACGCTGCGCGGCAGCGACGACAGCATGACCGTCGAGAGGTCGCCGATGTCGATCCCCATCTCCAGCGTCGGCGTCGCCACGAGCACGTTCGGCGCATCCGGCTGGTCGGCCTTGCCCTTGAAGCCGTTCTCGTACGCCACGCGCACGACGTCGTCGAGAAGCGACGTGTGCTCACGCGCGATGACGCGCTGTACCTCGTGCGAAGAGAAGAAGCGGCGGTAGAAGTTCCCGGGGTCGCCGGCCCAGCGAACCAGCTTGCCGTCGCAGCGGGTCACCATGCACGGCGCGCCGTCCAGCTGGTCGACGACGACGGCGACGCCCGGGACCTGCGCCTGGCAGACCTCGCAGACGAGCAGATGCCGTCTTCCCACGAGCGCTTGGTCGGCGACCGGCTCGACGATCACCGCGCTCGGCAGGATCCCGTAGACCTCGGCGCCGGCCTTGTTGCTCGTCTTGGTCAGCACGCCGGCGGCTGCCAGGCGCTTGAGCAGCAATCGCGCCAGCGCGCCGCCCTCCGTGCTGCTGACCTTGAACGAACGGGCCGCCCACTGCGCGTACCAGCTCTGCACGCCGGCGACCGAGTCCAGCACGTTCTCCCGGCCCGAGGACGGCGGACCGACGCGGGGGAACGCGGGGGCTGTCCGTCTGGTCGGGAACGCCGGCATGCCGTCCGCGCGCGGCCGGCCTCGCCAGATGAAGTAGCGGTTGCCGTCCTCCTCGATCAGCTTCTTCAGCCACTGGTGCTCGATCGCGCCGCGCTCACGCATGTGCTCCAGGACGCCGCGCACCCAGGCCAGCAGCACAGTGTCGGGATGGTCGCCCGCGAGCTGGAGCTGCCCTCCGGCCTCCGCAAGGGCCTGCCGTGCCGCGGCGAGCATCACGCCCGGCGCGGCCTCGACCTGCGCTGCGACGGTCCCCGTCAGCTCGAGCGTCCGGCCGAGGCGAGACTGCAGCCCGAACTCCAGCGTGGCGTCGAACGCCAGCCGCCGGCTCACGCGACCTCGCACGGCACGCGGCACCTTCGCCAGCGTCTTCGCCTTCCAAAAGGGTTCGAAGTCCTCCTTGACGGCCAGATCCGGGGGCAGCAGCCGGTAGCGCAGGCTCGCATCGTCGCCGGCCCGTTCGATCACGCGCTCCGCGAACGTATCGAGCGAGCGGGCCCCTCCGCTCACGGCCTCGCGCAGCACCGAGCGGACGGTGAGGCTGTGCGAGCGCGCCTGCACGAACCCAGCACGATGCGCGGCGTCCTGCACGCTGTCAGTGAAGACGAGCGTCTTCTTCTCCGCCGGGTCGAGGTTCGTGCTGCCGAACAGCGTGGAGAGCGCAACCGACAGCTGGGTCGCGATCGCGGAGCCGAGGAAGCGGATGCCGTCGCGCTGCTGACAGGCGGGGCAGGTGTCGCTGCGCGAGCGCTCGTTCGCCTCCGCGTCGGCGTGCGTGAGGACCGGCAGCACCGACCCGTCGCTCGCCGCCTCGCCTTCCGGCGCCCGCACGAGGATCTGCCGTTGTGCCACGTGGAGCCAGCGGAGGTTCTCCACCGGAGCGGCATCGCCGTCGGCTCTGAGCGCGTCGTCGGCCTCGCGCGTGGCGAGCAGCAGCGGCCGAAACTTGCCCTTGTCGTTCGCGTGGTCGCGCCGGATGTCGGCGTCGCTGACGTCGAGGTCGTGGTTGTTCGCCGGCGAGAGCGTGACGCCCCAGCCCGAGCGGCCGCAGTGGCGGCAGTAGATGGCCGGGAAGAGGGAGCCGGCAAGCAGCTCGTCTTCGTCGCCGTCGTCTGCGCCGAGTGCCACGCCGCCGTCGTCCGACCACGCGAACGCAGGCCGCGTGGAGGCCTCCCGGTCGATCCGCGTGAGCTCACGGGTCCACAGGTGCACCTCGACCGACGGCATCGAGCGCCCCTCCGTGAAGCGCAGATGGCTGAGCAGGCCGGCGAATGCCGCGAGGCACGCCTCGGCCGGCTCGGCGCTCACACCCGGCAGGACCTCGCGCGCGAGCGCACGCAGCTCGGCCGCGTCGGCGCACGCCTCGAGCAGCCGCCGGGTCAGCGGATGCCGGCGGACCTGCTCCACGGCGGACAGCCCGCCGGCGCCGTCCTCGTACAGCTGGTCGAGCACGGCCTTGGCAAGCACGTCCGGCTCGGGGTCCGTGCCGAGTCCCGCGACCTTCTTGTGCACGGCCGCGGCGAGCTCGCGCCCGTCGACGGCGACGACGCCGTCCGGCAGGGAGCCCTCCCCCACCCACTCGTCGATGCTCACGCGCGACTCGGTGACGACGGCATCCGCGGGGAACGGCTCGCCGAAGACCGTCTCGGCGAAGCCGAGCATCGCCTCCGGGTCCTCGCGGTTGCCGAGCGTGGCGGAGGTCGCCACCGGCGTGACGTTCCCGAGCGGGCGCTCGCCGCTCGCGCCGTTCGCCTTCAGCGTCAGGCCGAGGCGGCGCAGCAGCATCGCGACGTCGGTGCCCTGCGCGCCGTCGTAGGTGTGGAACTCGTCGAGCACGAGGTACTGCAGGGAGGTCGCGCTTTGGGCCCAGATGCGCGCGTCCGCCTCGCGCAGCAGCATCTGGTCGAGCATCTTGTAGTTCGTCAGCAGGATGTCCGGGGCGCCGCTGCGCATGACCTGCCGGTCCGTGATCAGGCCGTCCGAGCTCACCTTCGTGCGCGCCGAGCCTCTCTCGCCGACGAACAGGCCGGCGGTGACGCCGGCGAGCGAGGGATGCGTCGTGATGAGCTCCGCGAGGCGCTGCGCCTGGTCGTTGGCAAGCGCGTTCATCGGGTAGAGCACGAGTGCCTTCATGCCGCCGATGCCGCGTGCCTTCGCGCGCCGGACGTGGTCGAGGATCGGGTAGAGGAACGCCTCGGTCTTGCCCGACCCGGTGCCGGTCGTCACGAGCGTCGGCAGCGGGCGCGGGCGCTCGGGACCGAGCGCGACGGAGCTCAGCCGCGCGAACGCCTCGGCCTGGTGGCTGTACGGCTCGAAGCCCTTGCCGTCGTCGAGCGGATGCCAGTCGAGCGCGTCGCGCCAGCCGTCGGCGGCCTGGCGGAACGGCAGCCGCAGCCGCAGGTACGGGCCCCGGAAGATCCCTCCGGTCGGATCGTCCAGGAAGTCCGCCAGCGCGAACCGCAGGTCGCGGTCGGCGAGCGCGAACGTCGTGTCGAGGTATTCGAGCAGTCCCGCCCGGATGCTGCGCGCGGCGAGGGTCGGCAGCAGCTCACCCATCGAGGCGGTCCTTCAGCACCCGCTCGAAGCGGGCGTACGCGGTGCGCATGTCCAGTTCGCGATCGAGGGTCGTGAACGGCGGCTCGTAGACGTACGTGTTGCCGGACGCGTTCGTCGCGGTCCGCTCGTCCTCGGTCATGTCGTCGTCGCCCTTCTTGCGCCAGGCGTTGAGCACTGCGTTCGGGACGAGGCGACCGTTGACGTCGTAGACGGAGGTGGTGCGGTCGTAGCCGTAGAGCACGGGGAAGTTAGCGCGGTAGATCGTGCACAGCTCGTCGGCCGAGAGCTCGAGCGCGACCGCGACGAGCGCATCGAGCTCGACGAGCGCGTGGCGGCGGTCCGAGGCGCGTCGCAGCGGCGACTCGGGTGTCCAGTGTGCGGTCACGTCACCGAGCCGCGGGCGACCCGGGTAGTCAATCCCTCCGGTCCACGCGTCCTCGATCGAGGTACTCGCGAGCGCGTCGTGCCAGAAGTCGGCGTAAGCGCGCGTGAGGCAGTTCAGCCGCAGCACCCGCAGGACGATCGCGGGCGTCAGTGGATGGTCCGCGGGGGCGATTACGAGGCGCTCAAACGCGTCGCGCTGGATTCCACTCTTCGGGACCACGCGGACAAGAAAGTCGCCCACCAGACTTCCCGCGAAGCCCTGCACGAGCGCCAGATCGCGAGCACGTCGCTCGACGAAGCCGGCGGAGGCCACAGCGTGAATGTGCGCCGCACCGGGCGGTATCAGCGCCGGGACCAAGGTGCGCATCGCGACGTTGTCCGCCATGCGTCGCCATGCGACGCGGTAGCGGTCGCGAGCCGCGACGGAACGATCAGCGCCCCAGTGCGTGTACGCGGCGTCATACACCGATCTGTTCCCCTGCGGCTTGTATGAAGTGACCGGAATCGCATCCTCGGCCAGTGCTTCTAGATCAACCCGCGACCAGTCCGTCTGATGAGCCATCGTCTCATTTGGCTCTCTGTATATCGGCGTATCGACGTAGAGGTGCGACCCCTGCAGGATGACGTCGCGCCACGACGACGGACCGCCCCACGCCGTATCGAAGAACCCATCGCGCCGACCGTTCGTCTCGTTCCAACCAGCCGAGAACTCGAGACCGATCGCACCGACACGCGGCTTGCGCGCCAGTACCGCGAGCGCAGCGGCGCTCGCGCGGTTGACGGTGTAGACCGTGCGGGTCTGGAGCACCGGAACGGTTGGCGACTCGAGCAGGTCGTGCCATGTCTGCAGCATTGCCCGATCGACGACGAGCAGCCGATTCCGGTGTGGGCGCAGGTCCCATCTACCCTCTGCGTCCTTCAGGCCGGGATCCTCGCCGGACCCGTCGTGAAGCAAAGAGCGAATGGCAGTGTCTGGGTGGTACAGCGAGGTCGCGGTGAGAAAGCGCGGCTCTGCGCGCTCCGCTCGGTACACATGCACGCCGTACGTTCTTTGATGCTGAATCTCGAAGAGCTTCAGCTCATTGATGAACTGCCAGTGTCGGCGCAAACGCCGATACGTCGCTGCGCGCAACGCTCCAGCGGTGTCATCCGTGAAGTGCGACTCGGGATGGATCAGCCCGATGACTCCGCGGCCCGCCTGGTGCGTCCACGTCTTCTCCATGAAGCACCGATATAGGTTAGGTCGCAGCCCCGCAACCTGGGGAAAGAGGCTCGGCGCTCCCAGAACTTCTGCCATTGCCACGACATCGGCAGTCGCCTCGATGACGAGCTCACGTATCCCCGGCAGCTCGAGCGTCTCAACGCGTCGTTCAGCTTTCGCGGTCTGCGTAGACCGCACCGCCAGCTGCCACCACGGATCGCCCTCGGCGAGCAGCGCCTCAATGTCCGTCTCGGGCCGCACCCACGGCGGGTTGCCCAACTGCAGGTCGAAGCCGCCGCGCGCGAACACGGGCGCGAAGTCGAGCTCCCAGTGGAAGAAGCCCTGCCGCTCGGCGATCCGCTCGCAAACTGCGAGCCACGGATGCGCGTCGAGCACCGCCTCGATCGGCGCGGCGCTCGCGAAGATGCGGTCGTGGTCCTCCAGCCCTCTGAGCTCGTCCCAGCTGACCGCCGAGCTCAGTCGCTCCTGCCCATGGGTGCCGCCTCTGTGCGCGTGGCGGCCGAGGAGCATTGCGAGCGCATCCCACCATTGCTCGGTCGTGGGTGGCTCCACCTCGTCCTCGGTGAGTGGCCAGAACCACAGCGCGCACCACGCGTCCATGATCCGGCGCAGGCGTCGGTAGGCGCCGTCGGGATCGGCGAGCGCCGTCTCGATCTCCTCGCGTGAGACGTGCCGGCCTTCGCCGTCCATGCCGGGCAGCGGGTCGGCGTCCGGCCGGCCCCACAGCGGGATGTCTCGGCGGATCTCCTCATCGGCGATTCGCAGCCGGTGGGTCGAGATCTCCCACAGCCGCTGCACGCGGTGGCCCATGTCGACGAGCTGGTCGACCCGCTTTCTCGCGGGCTTGGCGCGCGTCTGCCGGCGCCAGTCCTTCAATCCGATGACCGCCTCGGGCGCAAGCTCCTTGATCTCCTTGCCCACCTCCGCGGCGGCGCCCCAGCCTTCGGCCGGCAGCAGGAAGTGCGGGATGCTGCCGACCGTCTCGGGGTCGTCCTCCCCTCCGTGGCCCACGGGTTCCGGGACCGCCTTGAGCCACGATCTGTCCGCGACCTGCCCGCGGGTGAACACCGCCCTGCGCGCGCCGACGAGCGAGTTGCCGCGCCGCAGGTGCAGGCCGAACCATGGCGCCGCGAGGCCCTCGACCATCGTGTCGAGCCACAGCGAGATCTCGGCGAGCTCAACCGCGGTCGCGTTGAGGTCCACCCCGTAGGTCTGGTGCAGCGCGAGGTAGGCCTTCACGCGCTGCAGCTCGCGCGGGTATGCATCGGGATCGATCGTTGCCCCCAGCTCCTCCTGGCAACGTTGCAGGTACGCCTCGGCGAGCTGGCGCACCGCCTCGATCGCGAACGCGCCGGATCCCAGCGCCGGCTCGCAGATCGTCAGCGCGAGGATCTCGTCGGCGGTCGTCGTGCGCCCGTCCTGGTCGAGCAGCTCCTCCAGCGCCTGCGAGACCACGAAGCGGGTCAGCACCTCAGGCGTGTAGTACGACGCCGACTGCTGACGCTCCCGGCCGGCCAGGCGGAACACAAAGCTGCCCCGCTCGTGGTGCACGGGCCGCTCCTCGCCCGTGAACGGATCCGTCGTCCGCACGAAGTCCTCGGCCCTGATCCCGTCGGCCCGCTCGACCTCCACCACCCACGAGCCCTTCTCCGCGTTGCCGTCCTTCGCGACCTCGTAGAGGTCCGTCTCGGCGAAGAAGCCCGTGTATGACATGAGCCCCTCGTAGACCGCGCCGAGCTGGTTGATCCCGAGCTCGGCGTACGAGATGAAGCCGATGCCCCGACCGTTCGACGCCTTGCTGAGCAGCAGGTGTCTAAGCACCTCCTGCAGCGCCAGGTTCCCCAGCTGGACCTCGTCGATGAGCGCCGTCATCTCCGGGTGGAAGAGGTCCGCCCGCAACGGCCGGAACGTGAGTCCCTCGGCGCGGTGGTCGTCGTCCGCGTACTCCGCCGGATCGTGGCCCTGGTCAACGAGCCCGAAGAGGACGGCGAGCGACTCGAACAGATGCGTCCCCTCCTGCCCGTGCGGCGTGCTCAGCGTGACGAGGGTGAGGTCCCGCAGGCGGTCGAGGCTGTACCCGCGCTCGTACTCTGGCGCGCCCGCTGGCAGGACGCCGAGCTCCGGAGACGCCTCCGCGTAGAGCAGGAACAAGATGCGGTAGAGGAAGCGCAGTGCCTGTTTGGCGAGCGGCTGCGCCTCGCCGGCCAGCAGCGGGTCCAGGCCCTTCGCTCTGCGCCGCCGCACGACGTCGTTCGCGATGATCTCGATCGACAGGCGCACGCCCTCGCGCAGATCTCTGCTGACCCCGACGGTGTGCTTGACGGACTCCTCGAGCGTGGCCGCCCACCAGATCTCGCCCTCGGCGTCGGGCGCCAGCGAGTCGGCCGCCAGGCATGCGAGCGCCCGGTCGATCTCGCCACCCCGGCGGTCGTCGCCGCGCTCGAGCACGAGCTGCAGGTCGACCGTGAGGTAGCGGCCCTCCGGCCAACGCTCGCGCTCGGCGACGAGCATCCGCGGCCCCGCGAGCACGAGTGCGAACGCCGGGCGTGCTTCGTCCCCCACGAACAGGGTCGAGAGCACGCGCGCCACCGAGGTCAGCTCGGTCTTCTCGTCGACCGCGAACGGCGTGACGAGGTTGTCCGCGTCCTTGACCACCAGCTCCTCGGCCGTCGCGGCCGGCCGCGCGTCGACGATCGCCAGTACCGGATCGTCGAGGCCGGCGCTGCGGACGAACGTGACCGGGCCACGGCGCTCGCGTGCGAGCCCGATGCGGTCGTAGCCGAGGATCGTGGCGAGCTGCTCGTTCAGTGCGCTCGCCGCGCTCTCGTCGAGGTCGTTCGACAGCGTCGAGAACGCGCTCAGCAGCTCCTGTCGCCCGGCGTTGAGCCGCGTTCGCGGCGTGCCGCCGTCCTCGCGCCCGTCCCACTCCTTGCGACGGGCCAGCACCCGCGCGGTGAACGACTCCTTCTTCGCGTCGGTCGTGAAGTAGTGCTCGCTGATCCACTCCTCGGCGACGAGGATCGCGTCGCTCGCGGTCGCGGCGACCGTGGCCATCAGCCAGCGCCCCCGGCCGGCACGACGAGCAGCAGCGGCTGCACGAGCCGCTGATCGGGCCGCATCGCCCGCGCGATCCCCAGCTCCTCGGCGACCACCTGCCGGCGCTGCTGGAGGTCCTGCCGCTGGATCAGCTCCGCGGCGTTGTGCTCCCACTCGCTCACGCGGCTGATCCAGCGCTCGACGCGGTCCTCCACGTCCGCAGCCACGGCGGCGAAGACCTCGTCAAGCATGCCGGCGGCGGCCGCGACGCCCGGAGCGACATAGGCGTCCAGGTCCGGTACTCCGGCGAGGGCGCCGGCGTTGATCTGCTCGCCGTCGATGCCGAGCGCGTCGAGCGCCGCGCGCAGGCTGACAAACGGCTGCGGCAGCGTGAACGCGACATCGGCCGGGTCGGGGTAGCGCACGACGACGTACGACGACGTCACCACCTGCCCGCGCGTGTTCGTGAGCGTGCTGTGCAGCAGCAGGGCCGCGCCGTCACCGGCCCGTCCGTCGGCTTGGGCCACGGCGAACACCTCGTTGCGCCCCAGCGACGCGAGCGCGCGGTCCGCCGCCCAGTCGAGCGCCGGGTGCAGCGGCGCAAGGTAGTGCGCCTCCGGCCACAGCGACGTCGACTCCGCGCTGCGCGCGTCGGCGAGCGCCTGCTTCCCGCGGATCGGTGACGTCGCCAGCCGCAGGTGTGCAGCGACCTTCCGGTCCCGCAGATAGGACTGCGGCAGGACGTCGAGCCGCTGGCGCAGATCCGGACTCGGCTCGAGCTCGACGATCGCGTGCTGGGGATGCTCGCGCCACGACACGCCCCCCGCGGCCGGCGCGGCAGCGGGGGTCTTGAAGGCCAGCTCGAGCGCGTCGCGCAAGAACGCCGTCGGATCGGGATAGACGCCGTCGAGCCGACCGTCCGAGGTCTCCGCCGGCTGGGCGTCGGTGGCGGAGGCGCCGTGCGCGAACAGCCGCGCGAGCATCCCCTCGACGCCGTCGCCGGTGGCGACCTCCTCGACCGTCCGCACGACGTCGTCGAGCTGCTTGCCGCCGGCGATCACCTCGCGGATCGCGTCCTCCTCCGCCTTCACGTCGTACTTGCCCATCAGCGAGGCGCTGTCGCCAAGCGCCTTGTGCGCCTCGTGCTCCTTCTCGACGAGCTTCTGCAGCACGCGCAGGTCGCCGCCGAAGCTCGTGGTCGACGGCTCGAGCAGCAACGTGGTGATGCACGGTCGGTGCAGCTGGCCGTAGCGGTCGATGCGACCGTTGCGCTGCTCGATCCGGATCAGGCTCCAGGGGATGTCGTAGTGGATCAGCTCGTGGCACTGCAGATGCAGGTTCACGCCCTCGGACGCGACGTCGCCCGTCACCAGCACACGGATCGGGCTCGACTCCTGCTTGAACGACTCGACTATCTCCTGCTGCTCGATGTCGCTGATCCCGCCGTGCAGCACGCGAATCTGGTCGTCGCCGAGCCGGAGCTCCGCTGCGATCCGCTCGCGCAGCCACCGCAGCGTGCTCACCCGCTCCGCGAACACGACGGCGCGGTCCCGGCCGGAACGGCTGATGCCGATGCGGCGCAGCTGCTCCAGCAGGGCGTCGAGCTTGGCGCTGCCCTGCGCAAGGTTCCGCTCGGCCAGGTCGAGCAGCCGCTGCAGCGCCTCGCGCTCCGGGCCGTCCCCGACCTTCTTCATCCGCTCGATGACCGTGGAGCGGAGCGCCGCCGGGCTGCTGAGGTAGCTCTTGGCGAGCGTCCATGGGAACAGCCGCGCGTTGGCACCGGAGTACGGCGAGGCCCCTGCCTGCGGGTGCAGCCAGGTGCGATCGAGCTCCGCCGCGATCTCGTCCTCGATCGGATTGGCCGCGACGAGCACGTTGTTCGGCTCAAGCCGCTCGGCCCAGTCAGCGCCGACGGTGCTCGCGACGTCGGGGCTGTAGCGGTGGCGGCGGATGATCAGGCGGCGCACCTCGCCCTCGATCAGCTCGCCGCTCGGCGTCACCGCGCTCGGCTCGAGCATGCGGATCAGCTCGGCGAACGACTCGGCCTTGCCGTTGTGCGGCGTGGCGCTCGCCAGGATCAAGGCGTCGGTGCGACTGCTCAGGAGCCGCGCGAGCCGGTTGTTCTGCGTCGCGTCGTTCGTGACGTTGTGCGACTCGTCGATGACGACCGCGTCCCAGTGCTGCTTGGTGAGGTGGGCGTGGTAGCGATCGCTCTTGAGCGTGTCGATCGAGATGATCGCCCGCTTGAAGTACGCGAACGGGTTGCGGTTGGCCGGCAGCTGCCGGCGGATCCGCTGGATCCCGAGCGAGTCGAGCCGGACGAACGGGAGCGCGAAGCGCGTCCACAGCTCGAACTGCATCTGCTCGAGCACGTGTCGTGGCGTGACGACGAGGATCCGCTCTCCCCGGCCGCGCCGCACGAGCTCGGCGAGGATCATCCCGATCTCGATCGTCTTGCCGAGCCCGACGGCGTCCGCGAGCAGGATCCGCGGCCGCAGGTTCTGCGGGTCGAGCGCCTGGCGGACCGCTGCGAGCTGGTACGGCAGCGGGTCGACGAGCCCCTGCGTCGCGACCGTGAGGGTCGGGTCCGTGAGCGGGACGGCCGTCTTGCGCACCATCGCCTCCAGCCACAGCCGGGACTCCTTGTGGCGCGCGCTCGTGTCGACCTTGACGGTCGCCTTGGCCGGATCAAGCGCGATGACGTTGTCGATGGCGGACGAGAAGGTCGCCTGCGTGCCGCGCACGAGCTCGCTCAGCCCCCGGACCTCCACGAACCAGCCGTCCCGCGCCCGTTCCACGCGCTGGACGAGCCAAGTCTCGTCGCGGATCTCGAGGACCATCCCGGGGGCGGCGGGCGGCTCCGAGGACGCCATACCCCCACTCACTCGGCTGAGCACTCAGGGTGCTCCCTGGCCGACGGTACCTGGTGCGCTGCAGAAATGGCCGTGGTTGCTGTCTTTTCGACGGCCAGTCGTGACACGCCGACAGTATTACGCGGCGTCCAGCATATGAGCGTCAGCCCGTGCCCCCGGCAGCTGATTCCCGATCGCCACACCGAGATGGGAAAGTCGTGACGAAACCGCCGCACTTCCCGCTCAGCGCGTCCTTGCGTCGTAACAGCTTGCTCAGTCGTAACGGCGCTCCGGTCATCTGCTCGACGTGCGCACGAGCAGCTCGTCGAAGCGCGCGTAGGTGTCGTTCATGCCGCTCTCCATCCCGGATCCGAGCATGCCGTCGCGCTCTACGGTCGTGTGGAAGAGCGACGTGGCGATCACCTTCGTGCGCTCGCCGAGGTCCTGGAAGACGGCCGTCTCAACCGAGACGTGGCCGGGCATCCCCTCCCACTCGAACGTCTGGACGACCCGCTCGGGCGCGACGATCTCGCGGTAGATGCCGCGGAAGCCCTGCTCGACGCCGTTGGAGGTGACGACGAAGCGCCAGGCGCCGCCGGGCCGCACGTCGGCCTGGTCGACGACGGTCGTGGTGCCGCGTGGGCCCCACCACTCGGGGATCAGGTCGGGATCGGTCCACAGCGCGAAGACGCGCTTGCGCGGTGCGTCGAAGACCCGCTCGGCGCGGATCTCGCGATCGGTCGGCGTGGTCACGATCGCTCTTACGGTCTGCTGGTCGCTCGTCATGGCGACGCTCCTCTCGTTCGTTCGAGCAGCTCCCCGAAGCGGTCGAGGCGCTCGTCCAGCATCCGCCGGTAGCTCGCGACCCACGCCTCGAGATCCTCCAGGCGCTGCGGGCCGAGCGTGCACTGCCGCGCGCGCCCGACCTTCTCGGTGCTCACGAGCTGCGCGTCCTCAAGCACCCGCACGTGCTTCTTCATGCCCGTGAGCGAGATCCCGACCGGCTCGGCGAGCTCGGTGATCGTCGCGCTCCCGCCGGCGAGGCGCTCCAGTACACCGCGGCGAGTCGGGTCGGCGAGCGCCGCGAGGGTGCGGTCGATCGGCTGATGCTGAACCATTGGGTTCAGTGTATGACCAGCGTCAAGCCCGGCTCGATCAGGAGCCGGGCTCAGTAGGTGGCGCGCGGGACTACTTGTCGCGCAGGAACGACGGGATGTCGATCTCGTCGTCGGAGATCTCGAGCGAGGAGCGCTGGCGCTCGTCGAGCGTGACGTCGCGGTCGCGCCGCGTGCGGCGAGCCTCCTCGCGCGCACCGCTCGCGCGCGCGGGCCCACGACCGCTGTGGTCGAAGCCAGTGGCGATCACCGTGACGCGCACGTCGTCTCCCATCGAGTCGTCGATCACGGCGCCGAAGATGATGTTCGACTCCTTGTCGGCCGCAGCCGCGACGATCTCGGCCGCCTCGTTGACCTCAAACAGGCCGAGGTCATGGCCGCCCGTCATGTTGAGCAGGATCCCGGTCGCGCCCTCGACTGACTCCTCCAGCAGTGGCGAAGCGATCGCGGCCTTCGCCGCGTCGACGGCGCGCGTCTCGCCGGACGCGCTGCCGATGCCCATGAGGGCGGTGCCGGCGTTGTGCATGATCGTGCGCACGTCGGCGAAGTCGAGGTTGATCAGGCCCGGGATCGTGATCAGGTCGGTGATGCCCTGGACGCCCTGGCGCAGCACGTTGTCGGCTTCGCGGAACGCCTCGAGGATCGTCGTGCGGCGCTCGACGATGCCAAGCAGCTTCTCGTTCGGGATCACGATCAGCGTGTCGACCTGCTCGCGCAGGCGCTGAATGCCCTCCTCGGCCTGTCTCCCGCGCTGCGAGCCCTCGAACCCGAACGGGCGCGTGACGACGCCGACGGTGAGCGCGCCGATCTCGTTCTTGGCGATCTCGGCGATCACGGGCGCGGCACCGGTGCCGGTGCCGCCACCCTCGCCGGCCGTGACGAAGACCATGTCCGCGCCCTTGAGCGCTTCCTTGATCTCGTCGCGCGACTCGGCCGCGGCGCCGTGGCCGACGTCCGGGTTGGCGCCAGCGCCGAGGCCCTTGGTGAGCTCGTGCCCGATGTTCAGCTTGATGTCGGCGTCGCACATCGCGAGCGCCTGAGCGTCCGTGTTCGCGGCGATGAACTCGACCCCGCGCAGGCCTGCGTCGACCATGCGGTTGACCGCGTTGGTGCCGCCGCCGCCGACTCCGACGACTTTGATGACTGCGAGGTAGCTGCCGCTTTCCATGATGAGTACCGTCCGACCCTTGAGTTAGCGTCGAGACTTTGGCCCGACTGAAGGCGTGCGAGAGTGTGGCACGTTATGTCCTTGTTCGGCGGGCTGTCAACGCCACTCGCGTGCCGCAAGAGACGTTGCAGAATGCCAGAGTCTCCATCCGAGGTTGAGAGTTGACCACTAGATGGGCTAACTCTCGACCTCAGCTTTAGGGTGAGGTCGCGGCCGCGGGGTCCGTCGTGGCGGAGGGATCCACCGCAGCCGCCGGGTCAGTGCTCGCCGTTGCCGGATCGGCCGCCGGGTCGACCCCGGTCTCTCCCTCGGGGAGCGTCGGCACGTCGGACTCGCCGGTCGCCGGCGCGCCATCGGGCAGGCCGCTGACCGCCGGGCGCTCCGGAGCGGAGACGTCGATGGCGGTGGCACCGGCTGCGTCGGGGTCGGCCAGCACCGCGGCAGCCGCCGCCCACTTGGCCTCCAGGCGCTCCTCGCTGCCGAACACGAGCAGCGGGCCGTGGGCGAGCTGGAGCGTGAGGCCACGGTCGGCCGTCGTCTGGACGGCCTGCACGCGGCCTCGCAGTGCGGACGGTGCGGCGCCCAGCGCCGCGACCGCGGCGACCGCGGCCGACTCGGTGAGGCGCGTGCCGGCCGGCGCGGTGCGCACCGGTATCTCCGGCAGCGCGGCCGGGGCGGTGACGTCGCGCAGGATCGTCCCGTCGGAGGTGACGGCGATCCGTCGCCCGTCGACGATGACCGCGCCGACGGCGACGTTCGTGACGACGTGGATCCGCATCGTGTGCGGGAAGTCGGTGCTGACCTCGATCCGCTTGACGATCGAGAATGGCGCGGCGGCGGTGTCGAGCGCTCCCTGGCGGACGTGCAGCGTCGACATCGAGCGAGCCGCCTCCTCAAGCGCAGCGCGCACGCGCGCCCCCTGCGGCCCGTCGATGCCTGTCACCTCAACGGTGCGAACGGCGACGAGCGAGGAATCGCGCAACCAGAACCAGCCGGCGAACAGCAGGACGAGCGTGGCGCCGACTGCGAGCAGGGTGCGTGGGCGGGGACGGCGGAGTGCCGGCCGGGCGGCGCCGCCAGTGCGTGCGCGCGGGCCTCGGGCCGGGCGCCGGTTGAGCCCGGCGAGCGCTCGCTGACGCAGCGACTCCGCAAAGCGACGGGGCGCGGACCCGACAGGCGTGGTGCTCACGCGCTGAGCTCCCAATCCGTCGGCCAGGCGACGTCGCCGAGCGTCTGCACCTCAGGCTCCAGGACAACGCCGAAGCGCTCGTGCACGCGACGGCGGCCCTCGGCCATCAGCGCGAGCACGTCCGCGGTACTCGCTCTGCCGTGGTTCTCGACGAAGTTCGCGTGCTTCTCGGAGAAGCCGGCGCCGCCGACGCGCAGCCCGCGGCAGCGGGCTGCGTCGAGCAGCTGACCGGCGGTGCGGCCCTCGGCGCGCGGATCGTCGTCGGTGGGGTTTCTGAACGTGGACCCGAACGTCTTGATGCCGGACGGCTGCGCCGCCTTCCGCTTCGCGCGCATCTCGGCAAGCGTCGCCTTCACGCGCTCAACCGGAGCGGGGGCGAGCTTGAAGCTGGCGCGCGCGACGATCTCGCCGCGCGTCAGGTTCGAGCGGCGATACGCGAAGCCGAGCTGTTCCGGAGTGCGCCGCTCGACGCCCTCGGCGGTCGCCACGTCGACGTGGCCGAGCACCTCCGCCAGCTCGCCGCCGTACGCGTTCGCGTTCATCCGCACCGCGCCGCCGACCGTACCCGGGATGTTCACGCCGAACTCGATCCCCGTCAGGCCGGCGTTCGCCGCCCGTGCGGAGACGGCCGGCAGGCGTGCGCCACCGCCGCAGGCGAGCTGCGTGCCGTCCCGTTCGATCTGTGCGAGGTCCTTGTCGAGCTTCATCACGAGTCCGCGGACGCCCTTGTCCGCTACGAGCAGGTTCGACCCCGAGCCGACGACCCCTACCTCGTGGCCGTGGTCGCGTGCCCACGCCAACAAGGTCACGAGCTGCTCGACCGTGGCCGGGCGGGCGAAGAACTCGCCGTGACCGCCGGTCCGCACGGTCGTGAGACGTGCGAGCGGGTAGTCGGGCTGGACGCCAGACGGGAGCGTGCCCATCACGGCTCCGCCACCAGGCTGCGGCCGAGCCGATCGACGTCACCGGCACCCATCGCGAGGCAGACGTCGCCGCTGCGCAGCTTGGCGCGCAGGAACGACTCGGCGTCGCCGAAGGCGGGGAGCCATGCGACGGTGCGGCCTTGTGCGACGTCGGCAGCGGCATCGGCGATCAGCTTGCCGTCGACGCCGGGGAAGTCCTCCGGGCGCTCGCGGGCCTTGTAGACGTCGAGCACGACGACGAGGTCGGCGGCTGCGAGCGCGCGGCCGAAGTCGCGGGCGAGGGCTTGGGTGCGGGAGAAGAGGTGGGGCTGGAAGACGGCGATCACGCGGTTGGGCGCAAGCGTGCGGGCGGCGGCGATCGTGGCGGCGACCTCGGTCGGGTGGTGGGCGTAGTCGTCGTACACTCGCGCGCCCGTGGCGGTCGTGCCGAGCAGCTCGAAGCGGCGACCGGCGCCTTGGAAGTCCTGCAGTGCCGCCGCCGCCTGTGCCGGGTCGGCGCCGGCGAGTCGCACCGCCTCCAGCGCTGCCGCGGCGTTGAGCGCGTTGTGGGCGCCCGGGACGACGAGCTGTACCGGGATGCCGCGCCAGTCGAAGCGCGCGCCCTGAGCATCGAGAGAGGGGCTCGGGACGTCGTAGGCGACGACCTCCACGGGGGTGTGGGCCGACGGGGTGGCGTCGGCGGTCGGCGCCGGATCGGCGACCCGCGCGAGCGCGGTCAGCTCGGGCCGGTCCCACACCACGATGCCCTCGCGCGCGCGCGCGAGGAACTGGCGGAAGGTCTCGTCCACGTCGAGGCGCGAGCCATACGTACTGTGGTGGTCGAGCTCGGCGTTCGTGAGGACGGCGACGTCGGGATGCAGCTTCAGCAGCGAGCGGTCGGACTCGTCGGCCTCGACGACGACCCACTCCCCCGCTCCCCAGCCGGCGTTCGAGCCGGTCGAGCGCACATCGCCGCCGACGAGGTAGCCGGGATCCATCCCGCAGCCGCGCAGCGCGTGTACGACCATGCTCGACGTCGTCGTCTTGCCATGCGTGCCGGTGACCGCGATGCAACGCCGCAGCGCGGTGATCTCGGCGAGCAGGTCGGCGCGGTGCAGCTCGCGCTGGCCACGCTCGCGCGCGATCGCGCGCTCGGGGTTGTCCTGCGGGATCGCCGTCGAGTAGACAATCTCGGCGTCCGGCGGGACGTTGGATGCGTCGTGGCCCACGACCGCCTCACAGCCCGCATCGCGCAGCCGCGCGAGCGTCGGCGACTCCGCACCGTCGGAGCCGGTCACGTCGGCGCCGAGCGCGCGCGCCACAAGAGCCAGCCCGCTCATGCCGGCGCCCCCGATCCCGATGAAGTGCAGCCGCCGGTCGGCCCAGGGTCGCTCGTCCGTCACGGCGGGGAGGCTAGCGGCCGGATCAGCCGGCACGCCGTGACCCGCGCGAGTCGCGCTACAGCGATCCGGCCGGCGCGAGCCACACGCTACGGAAGTGCAGCACCTTGGCAAGCCTGTCGAAGTGATGGTCGTAATGCAGCACGCCAATTCCGGCCTCTTGTGCGGCAGCGGCGATCAAAACGTCGGGCACAGGGACGCGGTGATAGCCAGCGCCACGTCGTGCAGCTCGCGCAGCGCCGTCAGCGCGGCTCTCTGGACAGAGCGCGTAACGGGGACGTGATGGAACGTCGACTGTGACGCCTCGCGCTCCTCGAACTGGTGGTGATTGCGCGCCGACTGGAGCAGCTCGAGCGTCACGATCTCGCATGTCAGGCATCTGCCGCGCGTTGATCGCCGCGACGAGTGGGCCACAACGAAATAGCTGGAAAACAGCGCTATCTGTGACTGGCCGCTGCGAGCAGCTCTGCGGCGATGTCGCGGGCGGCGTCGGGACGGGCGAGCGCAGCGGAGGCGTGGGCCATCGCGGCGAGGCGAGTGCGGTCGTGGAGCAAGTCGCCGGCCTCGTGGGCGAGGCGGGTGGTGGTCAGGTCGGCGTCGCGGATCACGATTGCGGCGCCGCCGTCGGCCATCCACTGCGCGTTGGCCGTCTGATGGTCGGCGGCGGCGGCGGGGTACGGAATCAGGATCGCCGGTCTGCCGTGAGCGGCGATCTCGAACACCGAGCCGCCGGAGCGCGCGACGACGAGGTCGGCGGCGAGCAGCGCGTCGCCGAACTCGTGGATGTACTCGCGCAGGTCGTAGTGCGGGCCGGGCGCGGCGAGCGACGGGAAGTCGCGGGCACCGGCCGCGTGCAGGACGCGGAAGGAGGCGCCACCGAACGCTTCGACAGCGGCGTGGTTGATCGAGCGGGCGCCGAGCGATCCGCCGAACACGAGGACGACGGTGTCCTCGGGCGAGAGCCCGAAGCGCTCGCGAGCCGCGGCGACGTCGGTCGCCGGGGCCGGCACGGGGCGCCCGGTGACGAGATAGCGCTTCCCGCGCCGGCCATCGAGCGGGAACGCAAGGCAGACGCGGCGCGCGAACGGCGCCAGCAGGCGGTTGGCGATCCCGAGGTGCGAGTCGGCCTCGGTGAGCACGAGCGGAATCCGCAGCAGCACGGCAGCCAAGCCGACCGGGCCGGCGACGTACCCCCCGCCGCCCATCACCGCGTCGACTCTCAGCTCGCCGAGCAGGCGGATCGAGGTAAGCACTGCGCGCGCGGCCAACAGCGCGGCACGGGCGGCGCGCAAGGGGTTGCGGCGGTCGAGGCCGGCCACGCGGATCGTGCGCAGCTCATAGCCGGCGGCCGGCACGAGCTCCGCCTCCGCCCGCTCCCCGCCGATGAAGGTGACCTGCGCGCCCTCAGCCCGCAGCGCGTCTGCGACCGCCAGCGCCGGCACGACGTGCCCCGCCGTCCCGCCGGCGGCGATCGCGATCCGCGGCGCCTCCGTCACGGTCGGGTGGCGCGGTCCGGCGACGCGAGGAGGGCTCGACGAGCCGCAGGCCGGCCCGGTTGCCCTCCGCGACGTTCAGCAGCAGCCCGACGGAGGCGAGGATCACCATCAGGTTCGTCGGCCCGTAGGAGATGAACGGCAGCGGTACGCCGGTGAGCGGCGCGATGCCGAGCACCACGAAGATGTTGAGCGTCGCCTGGCACAGGATCAGGGAGGTGAGACCGGTCGCCAGCAGCTTGGCATACGGCTCGGTCGCCGCCCGCGCGATCCGCAGGCCCGACCAGGCGATCAGGCCGAACAGCCCGATCACCGTGCTGACCCCCACCACGCCGAGCTCCTCGCCGATCACCGCGAGGATGAAGTCGGTGTGCGCCTCTGGCAGGTAGAAGACCTTCTGGACCGACTGGCCGAGGCCGACGCCGAGCAGTCCTCCCGAGCCGAGCGCGATCTGCCCCTGCACCGACTGGAAGCCGCTGCTGGATGCGGTCGCCCACGGGTCGAGGAAGGCCGTCAGGCGCGCCTGCTGGTAGGGCTGCACCAGCACGAGCATCCCGATCAGCACGACTCCGCCGGCCGCGAGGTAGCCGAGGTACTTCAGCGGCACACCGGCGGCGACGAGGAGCGCCGCGACCGACATCGAGATCACGAGCGCGGTGCCGAGGTCCGGCTCGGCCGCGACGAGCGCCGCCGCGGCGCCGGTCACGACAACGATCGGACTGACCATCCCCTTGAACGTCTGGATCCGCCGCGGATGGTTCGCGAGGAACTGCGCGACGTAGAGGATCAGCGCGAGCTTCATCAACTCGGAGGGCTGGAACGACAGCGTGCCGGGGCCGATCCACCGCCGCGCGCCATTGACCGAGATGCCGATGCCGGGGATCAGCACGAGCAGCAGCAACCCGAACGAGCCGATCAGCAGCAGCGGCGTCAACTGGCGCAGCAGCGCGACGCCGCGGCGTGACATGACGTGCATCACGACGAGCCCGACGCTGCCGAAGGCGACGTAGCGCACGAGGAACTGCGTACCGTCGCCGTGGCCCTGCAGCAGGTTGCGCGCCGAGGAGGCGCTGTAGACCATCACGGCGCCGAACGCGAGCAGGATCAGCGCGGCGGTCAGCAGCACACGCTGCTCGACCGGGCGCGGCGCGGCGGAGCGCCCGGCGCGGGGTGCGGTTCGGGCGGCGCGTCTGCTCACAGCGCCTCCACGAGCGCGCGGAAGTGGTCGCCGCGGGCCTCGAAGTCGGGGTATTGGTCGAAGCTGGCGCAGGCCGGCGAGAGCAGCACGACCTCGCCCGGACGGGCGGCGGAGCGGGCGCCGGCCACTGCGCGCTCCAGCGTCTCGGAGAAGATCAACGGCACGTCCGCGGGCGCGAGCGCAGCGGCGATCTCCCCCGCGCCCTCGCCGATCAGGTGCACGGACGCACAGCGCTCGGCGACGAGCGCGGCGAGCGGCGAGAAGTCCTGCGCCTTCGTGCGCCCACCGGCGATCAGGTGGACGCCGTCGGCGTAGGAGCGCAGCGCGACGAGCGTCGAGTCGACGTTCGTCGCCTTCGAGTCGTTCACGTAGGCGACGCCGTCTAACTCGGCGATCGGCTCCAGCCGATGGGCGACGCCGCGGAAGCTGCGCAGGCCGGCGCGCACCGCATCGGGGTCGACGCCGCGCGCGAGCGTCACGGCCGCGGCGGCCATCGCGTTCTCGCGGTTGTGCGAGCCGGGCAGGCGAATCTCGTCGGCCGCGATGAACCGCTCGCCGCGCCAGCGGAGCGTGCCGCTGTCAGCGTTGTAGGTCATGTCGGCACCGGGGGCGTCGCCGAACGTCACGCGCCTCGCCTCGCCCGGCAACCCAGTCGCGAGGGTGGCCGGCATGACAGCAACGTCGTGGGGCCCTTGGCGACGGAAGGCGTTCAGTTTCGCGTCTCGGTAGGCGGACATCGAGCCGTGACGGTCGAGGTGGTCAGCGGTGATGTTGAGCAGCACGGCCGCGTCGGGCGCGAACGCGATCGTGTCCTCCAACTGGAACGAGGAGGACTCGCACACGATCGCGGCGTCCGGCGCCAGCTCGCCGACGAGCGAGGCGACTGCGGTGCCGACGTTGCCAGCCACGGCGACCGGGAGCCCCGCCTCGCGGTGGATGTGACCGATCAGCTCGGTCGTCGTCGTCTTGCCGTTCGTCCCCGTCACGGCGATGAAGTCGTTGGGAAGCAGCCGCCAGGCCAGCTCGAGCTCGCCGACGACCGCGATCCCGCGCGTGCGGGCGGCCTCCACGACCGCTGCCGAGTGCGGCACGCCGGGGCTCTTGACGAGCGTTCTGACGCGGTCGAGCAGGTGGACGCCGGGATCATCCAGATGCACTTCGACGCCCTGCTCCGCAAGCCTTCCGACGTCGGGCCCGCCGGCGTCCACGCCGACCACCTCCTCTCCCCACGCTCGCAGCACGAGCGCCGCCGCGACCCCGCTGCGGGCGAGCCCGACGACGAGATAGGGACCGCCGGGAAGGGGCGGTCGAGCGGTCACCGGATCGACTGCTGGTAGATCGTGAAGCCAACCGCCGCGCAGACCGAGGCGATGATCCAGAAGCGCAGGATGATCTTCGTCTCTGACCACCCACGCATCTCGAAGTGGTGGTGGATCGGCGCCATCAGGAAGACGCGCTTGCGGAAGGTCTGGAAGGCGAACACCTGGATCGCGACCGACAGCGTCTCGATCACGAAGATCCCGCCGAGGATCACGAGCAGGATCTCCGTCTTCGTCATCACCGCGAGCCCGGCGATCGCGCCGCCGATGCCGAGCGAGCCGGTGTCCCCCATGAAGATGTTGGCGGGGAACGAGTTGAACCACAGGAAGCCGACGCAGGCGCCCACGAGGCAGCCGGCCAGCAGCGTCAGCTCGGCCTGCCCGGTCGTGATGAACGTGATGCCGATGTAGGCGAGCAGCACGATCGCGGCACAGCCGGCGGCGAGCCCGTCGAGCCCGTCGGTCAGGTTCACGCCGGAGGTCGTGCCCGCCACGACGAGGTAGATGAAGACGGGATAGAAGATCCCGAGGTCGATCTGCGCGTCGACGACCCGCAGCCGCACCGTCTCCTGCAGCCCGGCGCCCTTCGTGGCGGCGAGCCACAGGCCGATCGAGATTGCGATCGTCGCAAGCAGCTTTGTGCGCCCCCGCAGGCCGAGCGAGCGGCGCCGCACGATCTTCGTGTAGTCGTCGGCGAAGCCGATCAGTGCGCACGCGATCGCCACGCCGAAGACGCCGACGGCCTGCCAGTCGTAGTTCGTGAGGATCAGGAACGGGATCGCGACGGCGGTGAAGATGATGATCCCGCCCATCGTCGGCGTGCCCGCCTTCGTGTGGTGGCCTTCCGGCCCCTCCTCGCGGATGTGCTGCCCGAACTCGCGCTCGCGGATGAAGGCGATGAACTTGGGGCTGAGGAAGATGCAGATCAGCAGCGAGGCGGTCCCCGCTATCAGCACGCGCCCCATCAGGCGGGGGCCTCGGCCGCGTTTGCGAGTGCCTCGGCAACCCGCTCGAGCCCGACGCCGCGTGAGGCCTTCACGAGCACGGTGTCGCCCGGCCTGACGAGGCCCGGGACGAGCGCCGCGGCCCGCGCCGCGTCGGGCGCGAGCACGGCCTCCCCGGCATCGCCGAACGCGTCCGCGAGCTCGCGGCTGCGCGGGCCGACAGCAACGAGCAGGTCGACGCCGAGCGTCGCCGCGTGCGCGCCGATCTCGGCATGGAAGCGGACCTCCTCCGGACCCAGCTCGAGCATGTCGCCGAGCACGGCGACTCGCCGCCCCTCGCCGGCGGTCGCAGCGAGGTCGTCGAGGGCCGCGCGCATGGACATCGGGTTGGCGTTGTAGCAGTCGTCGATGACGGTGACCCCGTTCGAGAGGCGGGTCCGCTCGCCCCGGCGTCCGCTGAACGCGACCGTCACCGCGCCCGCCGGTTTCACCCCGATCGCTCGCGCGGCGGCGACCGCGGCGAGCAGGTTGCCGCGCAGGTGCGCCTGCCGGAAGTCGAGCTGGAGCGCGATCCGCTCGCCCTGCGCGTCGATCTCGACGGCGCCGTCGGGATCTTGGCGCGCCAGGGTCACGTCGCCACCCGGGCCGAACGTGACGGTGGCGACGTCGTCCCGGCGGTGCGGGTCGAGCAGTGGCTCGCCGGCGGGGATCACGGCGGTGGCGCCGCCGTGGAGGTCCGCGATCAGCTCGGCCTTCGCCGCCGCGATCGCCTCGATGCTGCCGAGCCGCTCCAGGTGCGCGGGGCCGACGTTGACAATCACGCCGACGTCGGGCTCGGCGATCTGCGCCAGCTCAGCGATCTGGCCGGCGGCGCGCATGCCCATCTCCAGGACGAGCGCCTCGGTGCCCTCAGGCGCGGCGAGCAACTCGAGCGGCAGCCCGATCTCAGTGTTGAAATTGCCGCGGCTGACGAACGTGCGGCGGTGCGGCGCCAGCAGGGCAGCGAGGATGTCCTTCGTCGAGGTCTTGCCAGTCGAACCAGTGATCGCGATCGTCTGCGCGCCCAGCTCGCGGCGCCAGCTGCGGGCGAGCGACTGCAGCGCCGCGAGCGGGTCGTCCGCGGCCAGCAGGACACCGCTCGGGGCACCGGCCGCCGCGTCCTCGGCGTGCTGCGGAGCGACGAGCACCCCCCACGCGCCGGCCGCGAGCGCCTGCTCGGTGAAGCGCCCACCGTCGTGCGTCTCTCCGGGCAGGCCGACGAACAGGTCGCCGGGGGCGACGGCGCGCGAGTCGATCGCGGCGCGGGTGGGGCCTGCCGCTCCGGCCGGCGCTGGCGCGGCAAGGCGTGCGCCGGCCGCCTGGGCGACCTGCTCGGGCGTCCAGCTCCTCATCGCGCGGCCGCTTCGGCTGCGGCGCGGAGTGCCTCGCGCACGACGGTCACGTCGTCGAACGGCAGCTTCTCTCCGCCGGCGAGCTCCTGGCCCTGCTCGTGACCCTTGCCGGCGATCACGACGACGTCCCCCACCTCAGCCGCAGCGAGCGCCCGCCCGATCGCGGCGCGGCGATCCACCTCCACGCTGACCCGGTCGGCGGCCGTATCCGGCACACCAGCGACGATCTCCCCGACGATCGCCTCGGGCTGCTCCGAGCGCGGGTTGTCGGACGTGACGATCGTACGGTCGGCGAGCCGGGCGCTGATCTCCCCCATCAGCGGCCGCTTGCCTCTGTCGCGGTCACCGCCGCAACCGAACACGCACCACAGGCGCCCCTGCGTCAGCGGGCGCGCGGCGCTGAGCACGTTCTCCAGCGAGTCGGGCGTGTGCGCGTAGTCGACGAGCACGGCGAACGACTGGCCCTCGTCGACCGGCTCGAACCGGCCGGGCACGCGGCCGGCCTGCGGCAGCGCGGCGGCGATCGTCTCCAGCGGGACGCCTAGCGCCCGCACCGCCGCGACCGCGCCGAGCACGTTCTGCACGTTGAAGCGGCCCGGCAGGGGTGTCGAGAGCGCGATCGGCCCCTCTGGGGTGAGCACGGTGAAGGCGGAGCCGGTGAAGCCGCTCTCGACCTCAACGGCTCGGTAGGACGCCTCGCGGTCGATCGCGAACGTGAACGGCGGATGGCCGGCGGCGCTCAGCTCGCCGGCGAGCCGACGGCCGTGCTCGTCGTCGACGTTCACGACCGTAACCCGCGGCGGTTCGTCGCCGTCCGGCAGGAGCAGCCGCCGCTTCGCGAGGAAATAGCGCTCGATCGCCTCTTCACGCGGAAGCTCGTTCCCAGCTTCGTCCTTCCCGTGGAAGTCGAGATGGTCCTGCGTCAGGTTGGTGAAGATCGCTGCCGCCACGTGAATCGCGTCGGCACGGCCGAGCTCGAGCGCGTGTGAGGAGATCTCCATCGCACACGCCACGTCTCCACCGTCCAGCATCGCGCGGAAGTCCCGCTGCAAGTCGATCGCCTCAGCCGTCGTGCGCTCCACCGGCCGCTCGACACCGCCGACGAACGAGGTCACGGTCCCGAGCAGCCCGCACTGGCGGCCGGCCGCCTCCAGCAGCGCGCGCACGAGGAACGCGGTCGTCGTCTTGCCGTTCGTGCCGGTGATCCCGACGACGTCCAGCTCCGCCGTCGGGTCGCCGTTGAAGCGCGCCGCGGCAGGCGCCATCGCGGCTCGCGCCGAGTCCACAACGACCTCCGGGACGCCCAGCCCCAACGGCCGCTCGACGACGAGCGCCGCCGCACCCCGCGCGACCGCGTCCGGCGCGAACTCATGCCCGTCGCGCGTGAACCCTCTCACGCAAAAGAACAGCGTCCCTGGGGCGACCTGACGATTGTCGTAGGCGAGCGCCGAGATCTCGACGTCGCCGCCCTCGGCGACCGTCGCGCCCATCACGTCCCGCAACCTCATCGACGCCCGAGTCTAGCTCCGGCCCCGGCCTGCAAAGGACTCAGCTCGGTCTGATGCCGAGGTACGGCAGCGCGAACGCGACGATCTTCTGGAACGCCGGCGCGGCGACCTGGCCGCCGTAGATCGCGCCCTGCGGCTCGTCGACGACGACCGAGACGAGCAGCTCTGGATGGCTGGCGGGCGCGAAGCCCATGAACGAGGCGACGTAGCGCGTGTCCGAGTACTCACCGGTGTCGGCGTCGACCTTGTTGGCGGTGCCGGTCTTGCCCGCGAGGTCGTAGCCCTCGATGCTCGCCTCCGAGCCGGTGCCGCCGGCGGCGAGGACGCCGCGCAGCATCTCGCGCACGCTTGCGGCCGCCGTCTCGGAGATGACGCGTCTGCCGGCCGGTTCCCGAACCGCTCTGCCGCCGACCTCGCGGACGATCTGCGGTGTGCGCAGTGTCCCGCCGTTCGCGATCGCGGCGTAGGCGGCCATCATCTGCATCGGCGTGACCGCCTGGCCCTGGCCGATCGGCAGGTTCGCGATCGAGGAGCCGGAGTAGTCGTCGTACGTCGGCACGATCCCCTGCTCCTCACCGGGCAGGTCGACGCCCGTCGGTCTGCCAAAGCCGAACAGATCGACCCACTGCGAGAAGCGCCTCGCGCCCATCTTCAGCGCGATCTGCACCGCGCCGATGTTGCTCGACTGCTTCAGCACGTCCGAGACGCTGAGTGTCTCGTCACCGTGCGCCTCGGCGTCGTGCAGGATGCGGTCCGCCACGTGCAGCTCGTACGGCACGGCGATCGGGGTGTCTGGTGAGACGACGTGGTCCGCCAGTGCACCGGCGACGGTGAACGCCTTGAAGGTCGAGCCCGGCTCGAAGGTGTAGCCGACGGCGCGGTTCTGCCCCGCGTAGGGCGGCGCACCGCCGGGGTCGTTCGCGTCCACCCGCGGCCAGTTCGCGAGCGCGAGGATCTCGCTCGTCTGCGGGTTCATGACAATCGCGGTCGCACCTCTCGGGCGGTAGACCTGACCGACACCGTCGAGCACCGACTCGACCTTGTCTTGCAGGTTCGCGTCGATCGTCAGTTCGACGTCTCTGCCTGGGACCGTGGGCTGCTCGTCGGTGATCGAGATCGGCTGGCCGAGCGCGTCGCTCACGACACGGCGGATGCCGTCCTGGCCGCGCAGAACGTCGTCCTTCCCGTACTCGAAGCCGGTGCCGCTGTCCGCTTTCTCGCCTGCACTGCCGAGCAGTTGTGCGGCGAGCCACTCGCGAGGGTAGGTGCGGCGCGAGCTGGGCGTGAGGGTGATGCCCTCGATCCGCAGCGCGGCGATTCTGTCCGCCCTCGCGGCCGGCAGGCGGCGCGCGAGGTAGACGAAGCCGGTCTGCTCGGACAGCTTGCCGAGCAGACCGCTCGCGTCGACGCCGAGCAGCGGCGCGAGCTTCGCGGCGACTCTGAGTGGCTCTCTGACGAGGTACGGCGTCGCGCTGACGTCGCTGGCAGGCTCGGAGACGGCGAGGACGGTGCCGTTGCGATCGGTGATCGTGCCGCGCGGCGCGGGCAGTGCGACGGTCTGGACCTGCTGTGTCGCGGCCGCGCGCTTGAGCGCGGGAGCGCGCACGGCACCGAGCCAGCCGGCGCGGAGGGTCGCGAGGCCGAGCGCCGCGATGAAGACGAGGAAGAGAAGGCCGATGCGGCGGTCCGTCAGTCCCGGCACGCCTGGAACCTAGCGTCGTCGGACACGGCGCTCAACCCTGCGGTGCGGACGCGCCGCCGGCGACGGGGGTCGAGGACGTGACGGGTGCGGCGGTGCCGGTCGCTGGCGCGGTCGTACCGGTGGCGGGCAGCGTCGCGGTGGCGTCGGGCGTGGTCGTGGCGGTCGTGTCAGGTGTCGTCGTCTCGGCCGGCGCGGTGCCCGTCGGGTCGGTGGATGTCGTGTCGACCGGCGTTGCCATCGTGTCCGTCGTCGCGCTCGGATCCGTCGTGGTCGTCTCAGCGGCGGTTGCTGCGGCGACGGCGGTCGGATCCGGCACGCGCATCGTCGTGAGCGCCTTGCCGGCGTCGGCGGAGCTCGCGCTCAGAAAGCGCGGGGAGCCCTGCGGCGGCGTGACGAAGCCCATCTGCGAGGCCAACGCGACGATCCGCTCGCTGTCGGACAGCTGCGAGATCGACAGGCGCAGGGCGGCGTCGCGCTGTTCCAGCGTGCTGCTCTTCTCGACCGCGCGGCCGATGCCGGCGTTCATTCTCAGCAGCGAGAGCTGCATCGTCACGATGCCGACGAGCAGCGTGCCGAGCAGCACGATCCAGATGCGCCCGCTGATCAGACGGTCGAGCAGACGGTGGTCCGGCAGTGCGCGCACCCACGCGAGGACACGTGCGCCGAGCGGAAGATCCGGGCGCTCGCGAGCCGGACGCGGGACGGGCCGCGGACGCGGACGCGACGGGGCTGACGGGCGTGTGGCGGGCAGAGGCAGCGCAGCCGCGGCTGCCGCGGCGAGGCGACCGCCGAAAGCGGCGATCGGACGATCGCTCACGGCGGAACGTGCGGTAGGCCCGCTCGTCCGTCGGGTTGTGCGGGGCGCCGAGGGGCGCGCCTTCGCAGGCGCCGTCGGCCGGGACGACGTGCGCGGCGCAGCGGGGCGGGGCTGCGCAGGCGCCGCGGAGCGCGCAGCGGGGCTCGGCGCCGGACCTGCCGGGCCGGAGACGCGGCGCGGCGGACGGCCTCTGGCGACGCTCGATCCGGCGGGCCGCATACCCGTGGCTCTCCGACGGCCGGCAACGGTGGCAGGTGGCGTCACGAGGCCTCCTCGAGCTTGCGGGCTCCGCGCAGGTGCGCGGACTTGGCACGGGGGTTGTGCGCAACCTCGCCGGGCGTCGGCGCAATCGCACGGCGGCTCAACAGCTCGCCCTCGGGCGTGCGGCCGCAGCCGCAGACGGGCAGGTCGGGCGGGCAGATGCAGCCGCGGGCCCGCTCGGCGAGGAAGCGCTTGACGCGCCGGTCCTCGAGCGAGTGGAAGGAGATCGCGGCGAGTCTGCCGTTCGGCGCGAGCACGTCCCACGCGAGCGGCAGCGCACGATCGATCTGGTCCAGCTCCTCGTTGACGGCGATGCGGATCGCCTGGAAGGTGCGCTTGGCCGGGTGGCCGCCGGCGAACTGCGCCGGCACGGGAATCGCCGACTTGATCGTCTCCACGAGCGCGTGCGTCGTCTCGATCGGTTCCTGTGCCCGCGTGCGCACGATCGCGCGGGCGATCCGGCCGGCATAGCGCTCGTCGCCGTACTCGCGCAGCAGGCGCGCGAGGCGGCGCTCGTCCCACTCGTTGACGACGTCGGCAGCGGTGACCTCCTGGTCCGGATCCATCCGCATGTCGAGCGGCGCGTCGTAGGCGTAGGAGAAGCCGCGCTCCCACGTGTCGACCTGCATCGAGGACATCCCGAGGTCCATGTAGACGAGGTCCGCCTGCAGGCTCTCCTCGCGCAGCTGCTCGAGCCCGCTTGCGAAGTCTGCGCGGATGAAGCGCGTCGCGCACGAGACCTCGGCCGCCAGCTCGGCGAAGCGCTCCTCCGCGATCGGGTCGCGGTCGATCCCGATCAGCGTGCCGGCAGAACCGATGCGGTCAGCGACGAGGCGCGCGTGACCGCCCCCGCCGATCGTGCAGTCAACCGCGACGGCGCCAGGCTGCGGGTCGAGCAGCTCGATCAGCTCGCCGGCGAGAACCGGGATGTGGATGGAGACCATGTCAAGGAGTGTGGTCATGGAGGACGGTCACCCGGCGGACTGGAGGCCGGCGGCGATCTCGGAGACGTTCTCGAGCACCTCGCCGTTGTAGGCGGCCCAGACGCCGCGATCCCAAATCTCGAGGCACTCCCCCGCGCCCACGACGCTGACGTCCTTCGTGAGCTTCCCCGAGTCGAGCAGGAATCTGGGGAGCATCACGCGGCCGGCCCCGTCGAGCTCGGTCGGCTGCGAGTTGGCCATGAAGTGACGGTTGAGCTTGCGGTACTCCGGCGACAGCGGGCTGTGACCTTGGAGAGCAGCGCTCGTCCAGGCGTCGTAGTCCTCCGGGCGCCAGATCGCGACGCAGTCCTCGAGCCCGGCCGCGAGCACGACGCCCTCTGCGTAGGCAGCCCGGTAGCGCGTCGGAACCGTGAGGCGGTTCTTCGCGTCGAGCGTCAGGTCGAAGGTGCCGCGGAAAGTCAAGGTCGTCCCTTGGAAAGAAAGGCGGACCGGGGTGGCTGGGTGGGAGGAGCCCTGCCACCCCGGTCCGATGGGCGCGCAAGCTATCCCACCTTCTCCCACTTTGCAACCCAAATGGCACAGGACATCCCACTCATGGCGCGTATGGGGGCCTACCCGGGCCGCGATCCCAGTGCTGGCGGTGCGTTGCGCGGTGGGGCGCGGTGGGAGACATTTGTCCGCTTCTAGCGCACAAGCGTGTGCAGGAGCCCGAACTGGGCGCGGGATTGCAGCGAGAGGGCGTGGTGCAGGCGTTCGTGGGGCGCTGTGGGGCGGCGCCCACAGCGCCGGCATCGTCGACACTTCCTCGATGCCCGACGACCTCCAGCGCATCGAGCCGGGCCCGCTCTCGGCACTGCTCGGCTTCCGCCTCGTGCACGTCGATGAGGACGGCGCATGCGTAGAAGCCGACCCCGCACCGGAGCACCTCAACGGTGGCGGGATTGTCCACGGCGGCTACCTGAGCGCGCTGCTCGACACCACCACCGGTTGGGCGGTGCACGCGCAGGTGCCGCCGGGCGTCGCCGCCCCGCACGTCCAGATCAGCGTCCAGTTCGTACGCGCGGCACTCCCCGGGATGACGCTCGTCTGCCGCGGACGCTGCGTCTCGGCCGGCCGGCGGATCGCGTCCGCCGAGGCCGAGATCACGCAGGGCGAGCGCACGATCGCGCGCGCGGTCACGAGCCACGCGGTGCTGTCGCCGGGCTGAGCACAGTCAGGGAGCACTAACCGGCGCGCTCGGCGGCAGCGCACAGCGCCGCGCGCGCGTCGGCGGCGAGCGCCTGGACCAGCTCCCCCGCCGGCCGTGCCTGCGCGAGCGCGTGCGCCTGCCCCGCCCACAGGTTGATCGCCTCCGCGTCTCCCCGCGTGCGAGCCGCGGCGCGCAGCGGCGCGGTGAGGTGGTGCACCTCGGGATACGCGCTCGGCGCGTCAGCGTCGTGCTCGCGCTGGAAGCGGTTGACGATCCCGCGCGCGGTGCGGCCGCTGAAGGCGCGCGTGAGCGCGGTCTCCCCCTCGCTTGCGACGCGCTCGCGGTGCGGCGCGGACGTGCCGGCCTCGGGTGTGAGCATGAGTGCGCTGCCGAGCTGTGCCGCCGACGCGCCGGCGGCGAGCACGGCGGCGATACCGGCGCCGGTCATGATCCCGCCGGTCGCGATCAGTGGCAGCTCTGTCTCGACTGCGGCGAGCTGCAGCAGTGGGAGCAGGCCGATCGTCCCCGGGGCCGCGTCGTCGAACGAGCCGCGATGGCCGCCCGCTTCGGCGCCTTGTACGACGAGTGCGTCGGCGCCGGCGTGCGCAGCTGCGCGCGCCTCGGTGGGCGTCGTGATCGTCACCCACACGGCGATGCCGTTCTGTTGCAGCGCCGCGATCGTCGCGGCCGACGGGCAGCCGAACGTGAACGATGCGACCGCCGGCCGCATGACGTGCAGCAGCTCGAGCTTCGCCTCCCAGTCGTCGTCGTCGCTGCGCGGCTCGCCGAATGGCCCGGCCTCGTGCTGCAGCGTCGCTGCGTAGCGGGCGACGGCTTCCGTGTCGGCCGTCGCTGGGTCGGGCACGAACACGTTGACGCCGAACGGCGCCTCGGTCACCGCGCGCACCGTCTCGACATCCCCAGCGACCGCGTCCGCCGTCTTGTAGCCGGCCGCGAGGAAGCCGAGCCCTCCGGCCGCCGACACCGCCACGGCGAGCGCCGGGGTCGACGGGCCGCCGGCGAGTGGCGCCTGCACGATCGGCAGTGCGAGCGCAGCGGGCGAGAAGCGGTCCATGGCAGGACGGTAGCGACTGCCGTCGGGAGTCTGGTCATCTATGCGTCCCACAGGCGCATAGATGACCAGAGTTCCCGTGGTCAGCCGGTGAAGCTCGCGAGCAAGGCGGCGGCAACGAGCAGCAGTACCGACGGCACGAGCAGCAGGGCGACGACCAGCTGGATCTGCGGAGCGGCCTTGGCCGCCCGCTCGGCGAGCTGGCGCGCGTGCGCGGCGCGCGCCTCGGCCGCCTGAGCGGCGAGCGCCTCGGCGAGCGGGGTGCCGTGGCGTGCGCCGCGTTCGAGCGCACGCACGAGCGGGACGATCCCCTCGCAGGGACAGCGCCGTGCGATCCCTGCCAGCGCCCGCTCACGCGGCACGCCGAGCTCGACCTCGACGGCCGCCGTGCGCCACTCGCGCGCGAGCAGCCCTCGATCGCGCCGGGCGACCTCGGCGAGCGCGCGGTCGAGCGACAGGCCGGCGCCGAGCGCGACGCGCAGCAGGTCAAGCAGATCCGGCAGCTCCAGCGCCATCGCGGCGCCGCGGGCACGCGTGCGGCGGCGCAGCCAGAGATCCGGGGCGAAAAACGCGACGAGCGGGAGCGCGAACGGCGCCAGCAGGCCCAGGCGGCCGGGCAGGAGCGAGCCGAGCGGCAGCGCGAGCGCGAATCCGAGCGCCCCGCCTCCCCCCTTCGCGGCCATCAGATCTGTCGCGCGCAGGCCGAGCGGGCGTCCGGCCGCCGCGAGGCGTGCGTCGAGATCGCGCGGGGCTGCGGGCGCTCCGACGCGGCGACCCAGGCGCGCCAGCAGCGCGAGCGCAGCAGCCCACATGCGGCCGCGCCCCGCCGGCCGGCGCTTGGGCGCAAGCTGCACCACGGCGGCGACCGCCAGCACAACCGCCGCGCCCGCAAGCATCGCCGCCGGGCTCACTGGGTCACCCGCCCCAACCGCCGGATCGCGAGCAGGCCGAGCAGTTGGAGGAAGCCCGCGAAGCCGGCCAGCCACAACGTGAGCGGGCTGTGCAGCACGCCCGCGAGCGCGCCGGGGCTCGCCAGCTCGGCAAGCGCTGCAGCGCCCGCCGGCAGCACGCCCACAACGCCGCCGGTGAAGCGCGCCTGGGCGGTCGCAGCACGTGCGTCAGCGGCGCTGCGGGCCGCCGTTTCCTGCGCGCGGGCAAGCTCGCGCAGCAGCGCGACGAGATCGCCGCCGGCGTCGCGCTGCAGCAGGATTGCCGTCGCGAGCGTGTCGTAGGCGCGCGCGTCCGCGCGGGCCTGGAGCGTCGCGAGCGCCGCCTCCAGCGGCTGCCCGACGGCGAGCGCCTGTCCGAGCACGCCCAGCTCCACGGCTGCCGCGCCATCAACGCTGTGAGTCGCCTCCGCGAGCGCCCGAGAGATCGCATGCCCGGCCGCGAGCGCATCGGCGACGGCCCGTGCGATCGCGGGCGCGGCGCGCCCCAGCTCCGCACGGTAACGCCGCTGCCGGCGGCGCACCAGTACCCGCAACCCCCACGGGCCGCCGGCCGCAAGCGCGGCGCCTACGACCGGCCCTGCAACGAGCCAGCCGGCCGCGAGCAGCACGAGCACAGCAACCAGCACGAGCCGACGACGCTCAGCCGTGCTCGGCTCCACGCCCGCACGCCGCGCACGCACAAGCGGCGCGAGCAGACCGCTCAGCCTCACTCCGCGCACCAGCTGCTCCGTGGCCGCGAGCACGTCCCACAGCGCGAGCACGCCAAGCGCGGCTGCCAGCGCAGCGAGCGGCGCGGCGCTCACGCGTCGGCCAGTCGCGCCGCGAGCGCGGCGGGCAGCGGCACGCGCCAGCGCGCGCGCCCGTTGCGCAAGGAGAACAGGTCACGCGTGGCGACACCGTCGCCTGCGCGCAGCACCTCGCTCACCGCGACGATCCGGCGCCGCCCGTCGCGTTCCCGACTCTGCTGGACGACGAGGTCGATCGCGCCGGCGACGAGCTGGCGGACGGCCGCGTGCGGCAGCGCCACATCGGCCATCAGCGCGAGCGTCTCGACACGGCGCAGCGCCTCCTCAGGCGAGCCGGCATGCACCGTCGAGAGCGAGCCATCGTGCCCGCTCGCCATCGCGCTCAGCATGTCGAGCGCCTCGCCGCCGCGCACCTCGCCGACGACGATCCGGTCGGGCCGCATCCGCAACGCGTTGCGCACGAGCCGGCGGATCGTCACCTCCCCGCGGCCCTCCAGCGATGCCGGCCGAGCCTCCAGACGCACGACGTGCGGCTGGCGCAGCCGCAGCTCGGCCGCGTCCTCAATCGTCACGATCCGCTCGTCGTCGGGGATGAAGCTGGACAGCGCGCCGAGTGTCGTCGTCTTGCCTGAGCCGGTGCCGCCGCTGACGAGGATCGTCAGCCGTGCCCGCACGCACGCGGCGAGCAGGTCGTGCAGCGCCTGGTCGATCGTGCCGTTAGCGACCAGATCGGCCGGAGCGAAGCCGCCAGCGCGGAAGCGGCGGATCGTCAGCAGCGGCCCGTCGAGCGCGAGCGGCGGCAGCACGACGTTCACGCGCGAGCCGTCCGCGAGGCGCGCGTCGCACAGCGGCTCGGCCTCGTCCACGCGCCGGCCGAGCGGTGCAAGGATCCGCTCGATCGCGTGCCGCAGGTCCGCCTCACTCGCGAACGTGACGGCCGTCGGCTCGATCCGGCCGCGACGCTCGACCCACACCCGGCCCGGCCCGTTGACCATCACCTCGTCGACGTCCGGATCGGCGAGCAGCGGCTCCAGCGGGCCGAGACCGAGGGAGTGCTCCGTCACGAGCCGTCGCAGCGTCCCGCGCTCGGCCTCGCTCAGCAGCGCCCCCTCACGCGCGACGAGCGCCGAGACCCGCTGCGCCGCGTCCCCGCCATCCTCGCCCGCCGACCGCACGAGCCGCTCACGCAGCTCCCCCGCCAGCTGCTCCAGGCCGTCGTCTCCCTCGTGCACGAGGGCTCCGAGGCCCGTTCAGCCTGAGATTCGCCCCCGCGCCGATGAATCAGCCGCCAACGCCGTGAGACAGGTCGGACACAAGCAGCGCTCGTGCGTCGCGCGCAGGCGAGCCAGCGTGGCCGGATCGAGCGTCACCTCGTTGCACCAGCAGCCGCCGACCTCGGCGCCGCAGCCGAAGTCGCGGCCGCACGCCTCGCACGTCTGCTCGCGGAGTCTCATGGCGCGATCATGCCGGACCGCGCAAGTCCGGGCCGTTGCGACCGATGACCGGGAGGATGAGCGTCGACGCCATCCCCGCCCCCCTGCCCGATGACGCGCCGGTCGCGATCGCGCGGCAGGCGATCCACGACCGCTGGACGAAGGTCGTCGGCTATGCGCTGCTGCTGCGCGACCAGTACGGCCGCCTGCTCGCCGACGACGAGGAGCACGCCGCCACCGGCGTAATCGTCGAGACGTTCACCGGCATCGGCATCGCGGCGGTCGCCGGCGACCTGCCGGCGCACGTGCGCGTGCCGCGGCGCTTCCTGCTGGAGCTGCACCCGCTCGCGCTGCCGCCCGAGCGCGTGGTGCTGGAGGTCGCCGACCCGGCCCCCGACGACGACTCCCTGCGCGCCGTGCTCGACCGCCTCGCCACCCAGCGATACCGCATCTCGCTCGTGTGCGATCCGCGCAGCCCCGCCCCGCTGGACCTGGCGAAGATCGCCGAGAGTGTGAAGCTCGACGTCGCCGGCCTCGCCGAAGCCGAAGTGCACGACAGCGCTGAGCGCTTCGCGCGCATGAGCGACACGCTGATCGCGTCCGGCGTCGACACCCAGGCGCTGCGCCAGCTGTGCCGCGCGGCGGGCTTCTCGCAGTTCCAAGGCTTCTTCCTCTCCACGCCGGACATCGTCGAAGGCACTGCGCCCCCGAGCGCCCGTGTCGGCGAGCTGCGGGCGCTTGCGGGCCTCTACGCGCAGAGCACGTTCGAGGAGCTGGAACAGACGATCTCGCGCGACGTCGGGCTCAGCTACCGCCTGCTCACCTACCTCAACTCGGCCTACTTCAACCTCGCACGGCGGGTCGCCTCCGTGAGAGAGGCGATCGTGCTGCTCGGGATGCAGGCGGTCCGCCGCTGGGCGACGCTGATCTCGCTCTCCGGCGTGCAGGACACGCCGCACGAGCTGACCGTCACTGCGCTCGTGCGCGCACGTCTCTGCGAGCTGATCAGCCGCGACCTCGATCCTGCCGTCGCGGCGGAGCCGGAGGCGTACTTCACGGTCGGACTGTTCTCCGTCGTCGACGCGATCGCCGCGGCGCCGCTCGCGCAGGTGATCGAGGCGCTGCCGCTGACCGACGAGGCGTGCGCCGCGTTGATCGAGCACCGCGGGCCGATGGGCGACGCGCTCGCGGCGACGCTCGCCTACGAGCGTGGCCAGCTCGACGTCGTCGCCGAGCGCCTGCCGGGCGTGGCGGTCGCCGATCTCTACTTGAGCGCCGTCGGCTGGGCCGACGCCACGTCAGGCGTGCTGCGCGCGACGACTCGCACGAGTGCCGAGACGACCTCGGGCGAGAACTGAGAGCCCGAGCAGGCGTGCATCTCCGTGACCGCTTCCTGCACGGAGCGGCCGCGGCGGTAGGAGCGGTCGGTCGTCATCGCATTGAAGGCGTCGGCCGCAGCGACGACGGTCGCCTCGCGCGGGATCCGCTCGCCGGCGAGCCCGTCCGGGTAGCCGCCGCCGTCCCAGCGCTCATGCGAGGCGCGCACGATCATCCCGACCTCGCGCAGCACACCGCCGACGCGGTCGAGCATCCGCTGGCCCTCGATCGTGTGCGTCTTCATCAGCGTCCACTCGTCGTCGCTGAGCGGACCGGGCTTGTTGATGATCGTGTCGGGGATGACGATCTTGCCGATGTCGTGCAGCAGCGCGGCCAGCTCGACGTTGTGGCGCTCGCGCTGGTCGAGACCCAGCTCGTCCGCGACCTCGAGCGACAGCGCGACGACGCCGCGCGTGTGGTCACCGCCGGTGTACTCGTCGGCCTCCTCCAGCAGATCGCCGAGCAGCATCGCGATGCCGCGGTAGGCGCCGCCCAGCTCGAGCGCCTGGTCGAGCCGCTCGTTGCGCTCACGCGCAAACAGCGTCAGCAACGCGGCCAGCGGCAGCACGAGCAGGAAGGCGTAGGGGTGATGGTCGGAGGCGAACGCCGCAACCAGGCCCACCGGTGCGAGCAGCGCATCGACGATCCACACCCAGGTGAGTGCTCTCAGCTGCTCGCGGCTGGGAATGTCGAGCGCGAGCCGTGCGCGCACCGCGTACACGGCAAGGTCGATTGCGAACTGCGCAGCGAGCGCCAGCGCGTACCACGGCCAGTCCCCCCACTCCGGCATCGTCGCGCCTGCGGCCAGCAACACCACTGCCGGGCCGATCGCGTGCCACGCGTCGCCGGGAAGCATCAGCGCGCGGCCTGGATGCAGCGCCCCGCGCGCGTAGTCGGGCAGGTTGCCGATCAACATGCCGAGCAGCACGAACAGCGGCACGAGCTGCGTCGGCAGCAGGAACAGCATCGGCACGAACGCCAGCTGCGTCGGCACGGTGTGCCCGACGCCGGCGTGGAAGCGCACGCGCGACAGCACCGCGTAGGACAGCACGAGCGCGATCACAGGCCCGGCCTGCAGGGACGTGCCTGAGTCGCCGACCAGCGCAAGCGCGATCGCCGCCACGAGGAACGGCACGCCGACCGCCAGCTCGGCGCGGTACTCATGCCACGTCGGCGCCTCGCCGCGCGCGGGCCGGCGCTCGGCCGGCTGCGGCATCGGCTCGCCGGGCGGCAGGCCCGGAACGGCGGGGCGCGCCTCCGGCACCTCGATATCCCCGATCAGCGCGGCCATCTGAGCGGAATCAACTCGCCGGGGACCCAGCCGTTGGGCTGAGCGAACGGCGGATAGACGCTGTCGAACGGCGGATGCTTGGCGCAGACCGGCGAGGTCGGGTCCGGCAGGCACGGGTTGAAGGGCTGATTCCAGTTTCTGACGCGCCAGACCTCGTCGGCGTTCGTGTAGCCGTCGTGGTCGACGTCGTCGGGACCGTCGGGGAGCGTGTCCCCGTCGGTGTCAGGATCGAGCCAGTTCGTCTGCAGGTACGTGAGCGTGTAGGGAATCTCCTCGGGATAGGCGCCCTGCCACCACGGCGGGACCATGCGGCCGTGGGCCTCGTCCCAGTTGGTCAGGCCGTCACCGTCGACGTCCTTCTCGTCGTCAGTGAGGAAGCCGTCTCTGTTGAGGTCGGCCCACTCCATGCCGGGTGGAACAGCAACCGGACCGCCACTGGTCTGCGTACCGTCGCTGTAGAGCAGCGGGAAGCTCGAATGCCCGTACAGGACCCACGCGGCGTGCTCGTCGGCCATCGTCAGCCCGTCGCTGTCGTAGTCGGTGTTCGCGTCGGTCGGGTCGAGCGGGTTCGGGTACGGCCGCTTGCCCGGGTACGGCAGCGCGCGCGAGTTGTAGTCGAGCGCCGACTCGTACTCATAGCCGTCGGGGATCGAGTCGCCGTCGCTGTCGGCGACGCATGGATCGGTCTTGATTCTCAGCTCGAGCGCGTTGTTGAGCGCATCGCCGTCGGCATCGGCGGTCGGTGCAGCGCTCGCACTAACCAAGGTGCACGTCGGCGCCGGCGGCCCTCCTCCGGCCACGGATCTTCTGCTCTTGGCTGGCAACACGAGCGGCGAGAGCTTGTGCGGCGTGAAGCGCGCACCGAAGCGGCGCGCGAGCACGCGCAGACGGAAGCGCGTCGGGGCTCTGTCGCCGTTGTTGCGGGCGGTCAGGTAGCGGCCGAGCTTGCTCGTCAGCTGCACCTTCATGCGCGTCTTCGTCGCGGCGCCGGCGCGCAGGAAGACGGCCGGGGCACCGTCGCGGAAGAAGACGACGGTGTTGCGGCCTTTGCCCGGCAGGAAGTTGCGCCCGACGATCGTGAGCGTGTCGCCGATCGTCAGTCTGAGCGGCTTCACCGACTTGATCACCGGCAGCGGCGTCGTCACGGCCGGGGCCTTCTGATCCGCCGCCGCGGCGTGCAGCGCGGGCAGGCTGGCACCGGCGCCCGCGGAGGGCACCAGCAGACAGCCGGTCGCGAGGACCGCGGTGACGAGCTGGCGTCGGGACATGCGCTCGACGCTTGGATCGGCCGTTTGCACCGATCCCTTGAGTGCTGAACGTCAGCGCAGCCGCTCGTCGACAGCCAGACCGGTACGCCCGGAGCTGCGATCGCCGGGAGCGCGCGCGAGCAGGCGGATGTCCTGCGCGAACGTCTGCGCAGCCGCGAGATAGACGGCGTCCCGGACACGGACCCGCAGATCGGCGACGACGCGGGCGCCGTCCACAGCCGTGGCCGACGCGTCAGCGGACGCCCTGCGCGCCGCGAGCACCTCGACGTCCTCGAGCGCGAGCACCGTCGCTCCGACGCGGCTGCCGTCCCCCTCCCGCGTCACAAGCACGTCGACGCGCGCGCCGGGCAACACCGCCCGCGGGTCACCGTGCGCGACGACCTCCGCGACCCGCTCCCCCGCTCCCAGCGCGACCTCGGCTGCGGCGCCGGCCGAGCGCAGCACGGACGCCGTCAGGATCGACCCAGCGGGCAGTGGCACCGCCGTCCGCGCGCCGGCCAGCCGCGTCGGGCTCACGACGGCGTCCGGGGGTGCATAGCGGCGCGGCAGCGGGCGCAGGAGCGGCCGTCCAACGGCCGGTGAGGCACCGGCCGCGATGGGCGCACGCGTCACGAGCACGAGCACGTTCGGGCCAAGCGCCCGCTCGAGCGCCGCCTCGCGGCGGCGCATGCTCATCGCCGCCAACGTGCCGAGCAGCAGCGCGAGCGCGAGCAGCAGGAGCGCGCGGCGACGGGGCGTCACGCCGCGCGCTCCCGTCCGGGGCGGTCGAGGATCCGAGCGCTCACGCGCGCGGCGGCGCCGTCGGCAGCTCGAGCACCAGTCGAGCGCCCTGCTCACTCGGCGCCGCGGCCAGTCGCCCGCCGAAGCGTGCGGCGGCGTCCTCGGCGATCGCCAGCCCTCGTCCACGCGTGCCGCGGCCACCGCGCGGGCGGCGCACCAGCTCCGCGACCGGCGCCGGCAGACCCGGGCCGTCGTCGAGCACCTCGACGCGCACCGTGTGGGCGCTCGCTCGCGCCTGCAGGCGCACCTGCCCACCGCCGTGCTCGATCGCGTTGCCGAGCAGGTTGCCGCATGCTTGCGCGAGCCGCAGCCGATCGCCGCGCAGCAGCACCCCCTCCGGTGGCGCCTCAAGCTCCAGCCGGACACCCTTCGTCCACGCCGTGCCGCGCCAGGCGGCGACCGCGTCAGCGAGCAGCGGCGCGAGCGCGAACGTCTCGATCCGCTCGCCCGCTCGCGCGCCGTGCTGTGCGGCGCTGAGGTCGGCGAGCGCGAGGCCCGCGCGCCCCAGTTCGAGGTCGATCGCGGCCAGTGGCCCGCCCGGAGTCCCGGGCGTGGAGGCGTTCGCGGCGAGGTGCAGCGCGAGCCGCGCAGCCGTCAGCGGGCCGCGCAGCTCGTGGCAGGCACGCGCGACGAGCTCCATCCGTCGCGCGAGCACGATGCGCCAGGCGGTCGCGATCCCGAGCGCCGCGATCCAGCCGCCGAGCGTCACGGGCATGCTCATCGCTCCACCCCCGTCCCGGCGAGGACCGCAGCGTCGACCTCGGCGCTCACCGGGCCGTCGACAAGCCGGTACCCCACGCCCCACACGTTCACGAGATAGCGGTCGCCGTCGCGCGCGAGCTTCTGGCGCAGGCGGCAGGCGTGCGAGTCGAGTGTGCGGGTCGATCCGTTGGTCCGGAAGCCCCAGAGCGACCGCAAGAGCTCCTCCTTCGAGAAGACTCTCGTCGGGTCTGCGGCGAGCGTGCGCAGCAGCGCGAACTCCTTCTGCGAGACGCTCAGGCGGCGGCCGTTGAGCAGCACGCTGCGTGCGGCCGGGTCGATCTCCAGTGTGCCGACCCGCAGTCTCCCGTGGCGGACGGTGCGCTCGCTGCGCCGCAGCAGTGCCTTGACGCGCGCCCGCAGCTCCGGATAGCTGAACGGCTTGGCCATGACGTCGTCGGCGCCCTTGTCGAAACCGCGCAGGCGGTGCAGTTCATCGATGCGGCCGCTCAACACGAGCAATGGCAACAGCGGATCGATGCGACTGGCGACGCCGTCGGCGTCCCGCACCTGCTTCAGGAGGTCGAGGCCATCACGGTCCGGCAGGGTGAGGTCGACGATCGCGAGGTCGGGGTAGCGCGTCTCCATCAGACGCACCGCCTCGCGAGCGTTGCCGGCACCGATCGGCTCGAAGCCGTCGGCTGCCAGGTTGTCGGCGAGGAACGTCCGCGTATGACGGTCGTCCTCCACGATGAGGATGGTGGAACGTTGTTCGATCATGGCCGCCCTGAGTCACGGAACGGCCACGATTCGCCCCCGTCGCCACCGCTTCGCAGGCGACGCGTCACACATCCGATGCAGATGGCGGACGCATGTCGGCCGCGGTCTGCAAGTTCGCGTGCAGCCCATCCGCCAACGGAGGAGTCGCGCATATGATGCCGACGCCCACGGACCGGGACGCTCATCACCATGCTCAACCAACGCGGAAACTACAGCTCAGGCGACGACTTCGTGCTCGAATACGGCGAGCTTCGCTTCACCTTCAACGAGCGCGACTTTGCTGAGCGCTGCGAGCAGGCTGCGCGCAAGCTCGGCTTCGTCGGCGGCCGCCTGGAGGGCGAGGAGGCAGAGGATCTCGTCAACCTCGTCGTCAACGGCGAGGTGCACGATCCCGCCTCCGCCCTCGGCGAGCACGTCAACGACTGCTGGCCGGAGCTGGTCGGTCCGTCCGAGCGTTCGCTCGTGCACTGGCTGCGGCGGCTGATCTTCCGCAGCGCGTGGCTCGACCAACGCGTGAAGGAAGGCGAGCTGGACGTCGCCTTCGACGAGCTGACGCACACCTTCTCCTACGTGCAGCCCGATCGCGACAACGAGCCGATCGAGCTGGCGCCCGAACCCTCGTGGTGTCGGGTCGCCTACTCACCCCGCTGAGCGACGCGCGAGTGGCGCCCGCCGGTTGGCGAGCGCCACGCAGTGCGGGTGCGGCTACTCGGCCTGCTCGCGCACGGCCTCGGCGATCGCCGCAGCGCCGGCCTCGCCGACGAGCAGCTCGGGCCGCAGTGTGCGGCTCGCGAGCAGGTCGATCGCCGGGTAGCGGCGGGCGCCGGCCAGCTCCGCGTCGAGCGCGACGACGGTCGTCTCGCCGCCGATCGGCGCCGACGCGGTCGCGATGACCGTCAGCGAGCCGCCCTCCGGGATGTTGCGCGCCGCTGCGAGCGCCTTGCGGGCGGCGGCAGCGGGAATGCCTTCGAGCGTGTCGATCAGCACGACGGCGTGGCCGCCTCGCGCCGCGACGCGCTTCCCCTGCTCGACCGCACGCTCGACCGCCTGCGCCTGCGCATCGCCCGTGGCAGCGAAGCTGAGCGTCGCCGCCGGGACGATCGGGCCTTCGCGCCACTCGGCGATCTCCTCAGGACGCGCGCCGGCGAGCACGACGCTCGTCTCCAGCTCGGCATCGAGTGCTGCCAGCGCCTCCGCGAGGCGGCGCAGCGTCTCGCTCTTGCCGCTGTGCGCGGCGCCGGCGATCGTCACGCGCGAGCCACGGCCGATCGGAGTGAGGAACTCAACGACGCTGACCGTCTCGTCCTCGACGCCGAACGCGAAGCGCTCGGTCGGGAAGGCGGCCGGCAGCTCGTCGAAACGCACGCCCTCGGAGACCTCGTCGGCCGAACGGCCGTTGATCGTGTCGACGCGCACGAGCGACGGGAAGCGCTCGGAGCGGCGCGGCGGGCGCACGGGACCACCGACGCGGTCGCCGTCGACCAGCTCGCAGCGACGCACCTGCGCGGCCGAGACGTAGACGTCGTCGTCGGAGGCGGTGCCGCCCTTGCCGACGCGCAGGAAGCCCGAGCCGTTCTCGGCCAGCTCCACGACGCCCTCGACAGTGCGCTCGCCCTCCTCGCGGGGCTTGCCGCCGCGCTCGCGGTCGCGCTCCGGCTTGGGACGCTCCTCGCGGTCACCGCGGTCGCGACCACGCCCGCCGCGCTCGCGGCGTGCAGGCTTGGCGTCAGCCTCCGGCTCGGCCTCGGCCTCGACCTCAGCCGCCGGCTCCTCCTCGCGCTCCTCGCGAGCACGTCCGCGACCTCCGCGGCGGCGCCGCGGACGGGCGGTCGCCTCGTCGTCGGCAGCGGCAGCATCGCCGTTCGCCGCGGCGGCGTCGCCGCCCTGTCGCGCGACGATCGCGTCGATCAGCTCCTCCTTGCGCAGACGGCGAAAGCCGTCGATGCCGATCTCCGAGGCGATCGCGTGCAGATCGGCGAGCGGGCTGTCCGCCAGCGCGGAGCGTTCAAGTACGGGCATGGTCCTCCTGTCGGGACTTCGGTGGGCTCCGGCCGCGTTGGCGTCAGCGGCCGGCGATGTTCGAGCCCGGTATTCGGGCTCAGCGCCGGGAACCCTAGCGGACGCCTGCGGCGACCCCACGGTCGGCGAGAGCGGCGGCGTGCCCGGAGTCAGGCCGGCTCGCGGCGCAGAGTCTCGGCAAGGCGCGCGTCGGCGTCGAGCGCGCGGCGGCCGGCGAGCACGTCGCGCACGGCGATGAAGTCGGCCGCGGCAGCCACGTCGTGCAGGCGGAAGATGTGCCCGCCGGCGTCCAGCCCCCACGCGAGCGCCGCGAGCGTGCCGGCGCCGCGTTCGCGCGGGGCGCGGCCGGTGACGGCGCCGATGAAGTCCTTGCGCGAGAGCGCGAGCAGCAGCGGCCGGCCGAGCGCGTGGACGTCGTCGAGCCTTCGCAGCACCTCGACCGTTTGCGCCGGCGTCTTGCCGAAGTCGGGGCCGGGGTCGAGGATCAACTGCTCGGCGGCAACGCCGCGCTCGGACGCGAGCGCCATCCGCTCCCGCAGGAAGGCGACGACGTCGGCCGCCATGCGCCCGTCGTAGGAAGGGTCGAGCAGCTTCTGCTTCGGCGCCGCGCGCGTGTGCATCAGCACGAGCGCAGCCCCCGTCTCGGCGCACACGTCCGCCAGCGCTGGGTCGCGCAGGCCGCTGACATCGTTGACGATGCACGCGCCGGCGGCGACCGCGGCGGCGGCGACCGACGGCTTGTACGTGTCCACTGAGACGACGGCGCCAAGCTCGCCAGCGATCCGCTCGATCAGCGGCACGACGCGCGCAATCTCCTCGTGCGCGTCGACGGCTGGTCTGTTGGTGACGCCGGACTCGCCGCCGACGTCGATCACGTCCGCGCCTGACGCGAGCAGCTCGCGCGCCAGCTCAACGCGCTCGTCGAGCGTCCGGTGCACGCCACCGTCAGAGAACGAGTCGGGCGTCGCGTTGACGATCCCCATCAGCCACGGTCGCTCCCCGAGCGCGAGCGTGCGTGCGCCGGCACGAACGGTGAGCTGCGGTGCGCTGGGCTCGCTCATGCGCGAGCGAGGCTACCGCCGCGTGACGACCGGCGCGTGGCGAGGCGGCGCGGAGCGCAGCACGAGCACCGGTGCGGGCGCGCTTCTGCGTCTTCTCGATCTGGCGCCTCTGGTCGGTCTTGGCGGCTTGGCGATCCGCAGGACCTGTCTGAGCGTCGTTCTGTTGCCCGCCCGGTCGGTCACGAGCAGCCGCAAGACGTAGCGGCCAGGTCTCGCGTAGGCGTGCTGGGAGCCGCGACGGATCTGCTCGGCGGGTGTGCGGTCGCCCCAGTCGAGCAGGATCAATCTGACGCCCGACGTGACGACGCCCTGTGCCTTGCGCGCGGTGCCGGTGGGCGTGTCGGTCGCCTGCACGGCAAGCCGTAGCGCGATGCCGGCCTGGCGCGCGCCGCTGAGCCGCGCTGTCACGAACGCGGGGACGGAGTCGACCTTCACGCTCGCCGGAGGCGCCGTGTACTGCTGGCCGCGATGGTCGAGCGCAACGACCTGCCAGCTATGGGTGCCTTGCGCGAGCGGCGCAGACGGACGGAAGCTGCGCCGCCCGGTGATGCCCGCCTGGACGCCGTCGATCATGACCTTGAAGTAGCGCCCCCACGCCTCGCGCGAAGTCGTCCACGCGAGCGCCGGGCGATCGCTGCGCTGGAAGCCGGCGACGCGTTCGACCGCGAAGCGGCCCGGCGGCTGGTCGACGGTGGCGACGGCGATGGCGCGGCCCTGGCCGGGGACGTCCTGGGCATATGCGACGGCGATGTCGCCGGCGTCGTCCGTGGCCGTGAAGAGGCCGTCGGCGGCCGCCGTTGGCCCGAGGTCGCCGCGCGAGATGGCCTGCTCGGCCTCGAAGTCGCCGCCGTCGCGGTAGCGCGCGTGGATCTCCGGCGTGCCGCCGAGCGGCGTCACCTGCCATGCGACAAGCATCTTGCGCGCGGTCGCCGCCGCGGGGACCGCGAAGCCGGGCTCGCTGTTTGCGACGAGCGAGTCGATCGGCAGGAGCGTCGAGGGCTCGACGTCGAACAGCAACTGGAGCGCGCTCGTGCCGTTGGTCGTGTCGTTGCCCGCGACGACGAGGCCCTGGCCAGTGCCGACCGTCGCGATGTGCGGTGCGCCGGAGCCCTGGCCAGAAGCGAACGGAGCCCCCTCGACCGCGATTGGCGTCTCGAAGCGCGATCCGCGCAGGCGGCGGAAGATGACGCGTGTACGCAGCGTGCCGCCGCCGAGGTCGAAGGTGGCGCGCATGGCGACGCCGGTGAAGCTGTCGTCATCCTGCGTGCTGACAACGGGAACGTCGGCCGAGGCGGCCTGCACGCCCTCGACCGACAGGCCGGCGAGCGCGTCGGCCACGACGACGCTCGCGCGTGCGCCCTGGACGCGCCGGGCGAAGACGTGTCCGGCCTCGCCCCAGACGACGATCGCAACTCCATCGGCGGAGGCGGCGAGTCTCGGGCGCGCGGTGCCGGTGCCCGCGTCGTTGCCGGCGTTCGCGTCGAGCGGGGCGCCGATAACGGTCCAGGCGCCCGCGTCGCGCGCGTAGGCGGCGCGGACGTCGTGGCCGCCGGCACCCGGCGCCGCGAAGGCCGTGTAGCCCTTGCCGTTGACGCTCAGGTCGACGGCCGGGTCGGAGGCTCCGCCGCCACTCCAGAGTGTCTGTCGTGCCCAAGCGCTGCCGCTGTCCGGGCGAGTGGAGGCGTAGACGTTGCCGCCGTTGACGAAGACCACCAGCACACGACCGCCGTCGCCTGCCGCGACTGCGGCCTGCGTGGCGGCGCTGCCGAGATCGGCGTCGAGGCGCTCGGGTGCGCTCCAGGCGCCGTTGACGAGGCGTCGCACGAAGACATGCTCGGCCCCGCCGTCGTCCATCGTGTAGACGATCGCGCCGCTGCCGTCGGGCGCGATGTCGATCCCATGGAGGCCGTGCACCGCGGGCGAGGGTCCAACGACGGGATCGCCCGTGAAGACGCCCGCCCGGGCTGGCGAGACGGCGAGCGCAAGCAGCAGGACGACCGCCGTCGCGAGGAGCGCAACGAGCGTGGCAGCGGTTGGTCGGCGGGACGCGAGGGGGGAACGTGGCATAGCGAACGGCGCCGGGCGCGGCATCGCGTGTTTCAACCGGCCCGCGGCGCGAAAGTTACGCCATACGGGCGACGTGTCGCCGATGGACGTCCCACGCGTCGGCGGGTCGCGGCTGCGTGGTGGTGGCTGGGGAACGAGAGAGGGTGGCGATCGGGACCGGCCTCCTCGGCCCCGCTCACCTTCCCCCTCGATTCCCGACGCGACGCGGACGCACAACTCCCTGCGGCCGATGCGCGAACCCCCCGGTCGGCTCGGCCTGGCGATGCTCCCGACGTCCGCTCGACACTCCCACGGGCGGACACCCTAGGGAAAGCGGTTCGGTAAGAACGCTGACGTTCAGTCAGCATTTGTTGGCCAGGATGGGACGGCGCGCGCGGCGGTGCTGGCGCGCAGCTCGGAGTCTGGTCATCTGTGGTCGTCTGACGACCACGAATGACCAGGGTTTCCTCGGCCAGCGTCTACAGGCTGCCGAGTTCGGTGGTGATTTCGGAGACGCTGGCTTTGGCGTCGCCGAAGAGCATGGCTGTTTTGGGGTCGTAGAAGAGGGGGTTGTCGATCCCTGCGAATCCTGAGCTCATGCTGCGTTTGAGCACGATCACGGACTGGGATTTGTCGACCTCGAGGATCGGCATGCCGTAGATCGGGGAGCCGGGGTCGTTGTTGGCGGCGGGGTTCGTGACGTCGTTGGCACCAATGATCAGGCTGACGTCGGTGCGGCCGAACTCGGGGTTGATGTCGTCCATCTCTTTGAGCTGGTCATACGGCACATCCGCCTCAGCGAGGAGG
>DASYLH010000011.1:0-88071 GCA_036009645.1 Conexibacter sp. | reverse complement strand
GCGGGAAGGCGATCTGCTCGAGGTTCTTCGCGTAGGGCATCGGCACATCGGCGCCGGTGACGCGCCCGACGGGCGCGTCGAGGTCGTCGAAGGCCTGCTCCTGGACGAGCGCGGCGAGGTTGGCGCCGACGCCGCCGTGCGGCCAGCCCTCCTCGACGATCACGCAGCGGTTCGTCTTGCGCACCGAGGCCAGGATGGTGTCGAGGTCCAGCGGGCGCAGCGTGCGCGGGTCGATGACCTCGGCCTCGATGCCGTGCTCCTCGGAGAGGACGTTGGCGGCCTTCTGGGCGGTCGAGGCCATGCGCGAGATGCCGACGATGGTCACGTCGGAGCCCTCGCGGCGGATGACGGCCTCGCCGAAGTTGACGACGTGGTCGTCGTCCTCGGGCACCTCGCCGCGCTGGCCGTAGAGGTACTCGTGCTCGATGAAGATCACGGGGTTGTCGTCGCGGATGGCCGCCTTGAGCAGGCCCTTGGCGTCGGCCGGCGTCGAAGGCACGGCGACGAGCAGGCCGGGCACGTGCAGGAAGAGGGCCTCGAAGCAGTGCGAGTGCGTGGGGCCGAGCTGGTGCCCGGCGCCCTGGGGCATGCGCACGACGAGCGGGACGCTGATCTGGCCACCGAACATGTACCGGATGTGGGCGGCGTGGTTGACGATCTGGTCGAAGGCCAGCAGCGAGAAGTTGATCGTCATCAGCTCGACCACGGGGCGCAGGCCGGTCATGGCGGCGCCGACGCCCATGCCGACGATCGTGTTCTCGGAGATCGGCGTGTCGCGCACGCGCTTCTCGCCGAACTCCTCGAGCAGCCCGGCGGTGACCTTGAAGGCGCCGTTGAAGATGCCGATGTCCTCGCCCATGAGCATGACGTTCTCGTCGCGCAGCATCTCCTCGCGCAGCGCCTCGTTGAGCGCGTCGCGGTAGCGCAGCACGCGCGTGCCGGTGGACTGCTGGGGCTGTGCGGTGGCGGCCATGCTCAGGTGTCCTCTGCGGCCTCGACGGCCGCCGTCATCTGCTGCGGGACGGCGCCCGTCTTGGTCGAGCTCGAGTTGCCGTCCGAGTTGGAGCTCACGTGCTGCTCGGCGAGCTCGCGCTCGTCCTCGCCCTTGTGCACGCCGGCCGAGCGCTCGTCGACCGAGTACCAGCCGTGGACCTGGCCGCCGAGGACGTAGACGTCGTCGTAGAGCGACTCGGGCGCCGGCATCTCCGACTCGTCGGCGAAGGCCACCGCGTCGTCGACCTGCGCGATCGCGTCCTGGTCGAACTGCTCGCGTTCGTCGGCGGTGACGATCCCCTCGGCCTCGAGGCGATCGCCCCACTGCAGGATCGGGTCGCGCTTGCGCCACTCCGCGACCTGCTCCTTGGTGCGGTACTCCTCGGGATCGGCCATCGAGTGGCCGCGGAAGCGGTAGGTGATGGCCTCGACCAGCACCGGGCGGCGCTCCTCGCGGGCGATCCGCAGCGCCTCCTGCGTGACGTGGAAGGTGTCCAGCACGTCCATGCCGTCGCACTCCATGCCCGGGACGCCGAAGCCCTCGCCCTTGACCTGCAGGTCGGTCACGGCCGAGTGGCGCTCGAGCGCGGTGCCCATGCCGAACTGGTTGTTGGTGACCATGAAGACGACGGGCAGCTTCCAGAGCGCGGCGAGGTTCATCGTCTCGCCGAACGTGCCCTGGTTGGAGGCGCCGTCGCCGAACATGCAGAGCGTCGCGTCGTTCGTTCTGAGCAGGTCGGCGGACAGGCCGAAGCCGGCCGCGATCGGCAGGTTGCCGCCGACGATCCCGTAGCCGCCCATGAAGCGCCGCTTGAGGTCGAACATGTGCATCGAGCCGCCGCGCCCGCGCGAGCAGCCGCCCTCTTTGCCGAACAGCTCCGCCATCACGGCGTCCGGCGGCGTGCCGCGCGCGATCGCGTGGCCGTGCGAGCGGTACGTCGAGATCAGGTAGTCGCTGTCGCGCAGCGCGCGCGCCGCGCCGACGATCGTCGCCTCCTCGCCGATCGCGAGGTGCAGGAAGCCGCCGATCTTCGCCTTCGCGTACAGCTCGCCCGCACGCTCCTCGAAGCGGCGGATCAGCAGCATCGTCGCGAGCCACTCGCGCGCCGCGTCGGGCTCGGGCAGCAGCGGCGGGCCGTCGTCCGACCGGCTCCGACTGCGTCTGGCTGCCGGCGTGGTGGCCATGCGAGTGACCTTACCCCGGAGCACAGGGTTTCGCCCGCAGCTCATCGCAAGCGACGAGCTGCTGGCGACGTCACTCCGCGCAGGCGACGAGCTGCGGGCGACGTCACTGCTGCCCGGCGTTGCGCCAGGCGGTCAGGAACGCGTCGGCGTCGAGCCGCCCAAGGTCCTCGCGCAGCGCGCGCACGAGCCGGCGCGCCTGCACGGCCGGCAGGTCCCAGAACAGCACGACCTCGCCGCTGTCGATCGCGACGACCTCGATGTGGTCAATCCGTCGCGGGCCGGCCAGCCACGCGGGGCCGGCGCCGCCGCGCGTGATGATGAGCCGATAGGCGCGGCGTGCGGTCATGGCGAGACGAGCTTCGTCAATGCCGTGGCCGCCTGCTCGACCGCGTCATCACCTTCGAATACGCGCCCATCGAACACGATCGCGGGGACCTGTGTCACGCCGGCCGCCGCGGCGGCCGCCGTGGCCGCGTCGAGCGCGGCGGCGACCGATCTGCGTCCGAGCGCCTGCAGCACCGCGCGCGGATGCATCTCGCACGCGGCGGCGGCGATCACCACCGTGTCCTCGTTGAGCGCGCGGCCGCCGGCGAACGCCTGTCGGAAGGCGGCGAGCGCGAAGGCGACCGCGCGGCCGATCTGCTTCGCGTAGGTCGCCCCGACCATCGCGACGTGCGTGTCGATAGGCGGCCACTCCGCCGGCCAGCGCAGCGGCTGGACGTGCTGCGCCTGGGCCCGCCGCTCTGCCGCGGTGCGCCGCTCCTCGACAGTTGCGTCGCCGGTGCCGCCGCTCGGCAGCCCGGCCGCCAGGATCGGCACCCACTCGGGCACGACCGGCAGCTCCGCCATCACGCGCTCGGCGGCGAGATACGCCTCTGGGCTGCCGAGGTCGTAGTAGAAGACGGGCTGGGAGCGGTCCGGCTGCGCATCGTCGTGCGCCGCCGGACAGTCGCCGTCGTGATGCGTGACCGAGAGCCCGTGCTCGGACAGGGTGCCGCTCCTACCCGTGAATCAGCCAGCCGTCGGCGGCGCGCGCTGCCTCCATGACGCCCTCGCTGAGCGTCGGGTGGCCGTGCACCATGCGCGCGACCTCCGGGTAGCCGCCCTCGAGCGCGCGCGCGTTGACGAGCTCCTGGATCAGCTCAGTCGCCTTCGCACCGATGATGTGGCCGCCGAGCAGCTCGCCGTATCTCTTGTCGCCGACGATCTTGATGAGCCCGGTGCGGTCGCCGTAGACGGTGCCGGCGCCGACGGCGCCGTAAGGCACTCTGCCGACGACGACGTCGTAGCCGGCCTCTTTCGCTTGTGCCTCCGTCAGGCCGAAGCTCGCGACGTTCGGCGAGCAGAAGGTCGCCCGCGGGATGTCGATGTACGCGATCGGGTGCGTCGCGTTGCCGGTGATGTCCTCGACGGCGATGACGCCCTCGTCGGAGGCCTTGTGCGCGAGCGCGGGGCCGGGGACGATGTCGCCGATGGCCCAGATCCCTCTCGCCGACGTGCGCAGCGCGCCGTCGACGACGATCAGCCCTCTGTCGTCGACCTTCACGCCCGCGTCGTCGAGCCCGAGGCCCTCGACGTCGGCACCGCGACCGGCCGCGATGACGAGGTAGTCGACCTCGCCGCTCTGGTCGCCGTAGGTGAAGGTGACGGAGTCTCTGCCGTCTCTCACGTTCTCCACGAACGTTCTGGTGAAGATCTGCATGCCCTGCTTCTTGAGGCCGCGCTCGGCGAGCTTCGAGATGTCGGCGTCCTCGGTCGGGAGCACGCGGTCGAGCGCCTCGAACAGCAGCACCTCGACGCCGAGGCGCGCGTAGGCGGAGGCGATCTCCGCGCCTGAGGCGCCCGCGCCGACGACGGCGAGCTGCTTTGGCAGCGACTCGAACGCCCACGCCTCCTCGGTGCCGATCACGCGACCGCCGAACTGCGTGCCGGGGATCGGTCGCTTGACTGAGCCGGTCGCGAGGACGATGCCCTTGGTCGCCGTGTACTCGGTTCCGTCCTTGGCGGAGCCGACGCGCACCGTGCCGTTGCCCGTCACCGCCCCGAAGCCCTCGATCAGGTCGATTCTGTTCGCTCTGAAGAGGCCGCTGACACCGCCGGTCAGCGTCTTGATGACCTTCTTGCGGCGGTCGTTGACTCTCGCGAAGTCGATCGAGCGGCCGTCGACCTTGATGCCGAACTCGGCAGCGTCGTCGATCTCGCTGAGGATGTCGGCGGTGCGCAGCACGGCCTTGGCGGGGATGCAGGCGTAGTTGAGGCATCGGCCACCGACGACGTTGTCCTTCTCGACGACGGCGGTCCGCATCCCGAGCTGCGCGGCACGAATCGCCGCCACGTAGCCGCCGGGACCGGAACCGATGACGATGCAGTCATAAGCAGATTCGGGCATGGCGGCGAGTGTATGTCACCCCCTGTTTCGGCCGCAGTCTGGCGCCGAATCGCACCCCCCCGAACGGTGGGTGGGGCGAACCCAGCGTGCTTCGCGCCTCAGCGCGCGAGCGTGGGCAGCACCCGATACATCGAACGGTTTGACTATGTCCGCGGTATCGCCGTGCTCGTTGGTTCGAGACTCACCGCGACGACGTCACGAACTTCGCTCTCGTGCTGGTGACCCAAGACGCTGGGCAGCCCCAGACCGTCCGCGTCTACGACGCTGCCCACGGCTGCAACGAGATGCACCGGTACACGAAGGAGCTGGGCAAGCAGCCAGCCGAGAACTTCCACCGCGGTACGCTCGGAGAGGGCATGCGTACAGCGCTGGAACACATCAAAGACACCTATGAGGAGATGATCGACGGATGGCGTCGACGGTGAAGACCAAGGGCGCGGCCGATCGGCCTGCGAGCCGGCTCATGGATGAGGCGATCGAGTTGGTTATCAAAGACAAGTCGCCGTACCCGAGCCCTGCCTTGTTCCTCGATCACGATGCTCCGTCTGTGGCGGAGCAGATCGCCGAGGCGTTCGACGAGCAGATCTCCGTCATTCTCGTCTGGCCCGACCTCAGCTCTCGCATCCTGAAGCCCGGCGATCAGATCCCGGCGCCTGCCCCGAGCGCGGCTCTGAGCGAGTCGGGCAGCGGCATCGATCTGCCGGCCGCGTAGTCGTAGCCGACGACGACGCCGTAGCCCTCGGCGAGCAGGCGGTCGTCACCGACCGCGAACATCGCGAACTCGAGTCTCGCGCTTGAGCGGGCGATCTCGCCCGGCCGGATGCACGTGCGGATCTCCTCGTCGAAGAACGCCGGGGCGCGGTAGTTGATCCTGCACTCGGCGAAGATCAACCCGAAGCCTCTGCGCGTCGTCGGGTCGTTGCCGAGCAGACCGGTGATGTACTGGATCCGCGCGTCCTCGAAGAAGCCGAGGAACGCGACGTTGTTGACGTGGCGCATCGCGTCGAGGTCCGCGAAGCGCACCTTGTCGACGTGGGAGTAGGGCCAGTCGGCGGGTGTGGTGCTCATGGCGTCGTCCTCCGTTCGGGCATCTGGATCCGCGCCATCGCGCGGATCAGCTTCCAGAACAACCAGCCGCCGAGACCGATCACGGCGAGGCAGAGGAATGCCGCCCACACGTTCGAGGCGACGAGCAGCGACAGTGCCGCGACGAGCACCTGGAAGGCGAGCAGCGCCTCGAAGCCGAGCACGGCCCAGTACTTCGCGTGCCACATGCCCCATGCCGCGAGCAGCAGGATCGCGGCGAGCAGCAGGACGCCGGGGAGCGAGCCCCCGTCGCCGATGCGCGCGCCGGACAGGTAGCCGACCACCATGAGCACCGCGAGCACGGCGGCGACGATCGCGCCGGCCGTGACCGCACCCGGCCGCTCGCCCTCAGCCAGCGGCTCCAGCCGTGCACGGAGCTCCGCGTTGCGCTCCTCGGAGCTTCTGCGGCTGGGCCGCTCGGCGACGGGCTCGCGCCGCCCGCGCTTGCGGCTACGTTGCGCCAACGCCGGCCTCCTGCGGGAGCGCGCCGCGCAGAGCGCGGGCCGTCGCCTCGGGATCGTCGGCTTCGGTGAGCGCGCGCACGACGACGATCCGCGCAGCACCCGCGGCGACGACAGCGTCCACGGTCGCCGTGTCGATTCCGCCGATCGCGAACCACGGCGCCGCGCGCGGCGCACTTGCCGCGCGGCGGACCAGCTCCAGCCCGACCGCCGGGCGACCCGGCTTCGTCGGCGTCGCATGCACCGGCCCGACGGCGAAGTAGTCGACGTCCGCGACGGCGGCGTCCTCGACCTGCTCGGGCGTGTGGGTGGAGCGGCCGAGCAGCACATCCTCGCCGACGAGCGCTCGCGCGTCCGCGACGGGCATGTCGTCCTGGCCGACGTGCACGCCATCAGCGTGCGCCGCCGCCGCCAGATCAGGCCGGTCGTTCAGCACGAACAGCGCGCCATGCGCGGCGCAGGCGTCGCGGAAGACCTGCGCCGCGGCGAGCAGCGCGTCGTCGCCGAACGACGGGTCCTTCTCGCGCAGCTGCACGACGTCGACCCCGCCGCGCAGCGCCGCGTCGAGGAACGCACGCAGGTCGCGCCCGTCGCCGGCCGCCCCGCACACGAGGTACAGCCGTGCCGCAGCCAGCCGCGCACGCCGTTCGTCACCGAGCCGAGACACCATCGCCCTGCATGTTGGCAGCCGCCGCCGGATCCGACGCTACGCCCGCAACCCCTCCAGCAGCGCGAGCAGCGGCGCTTCGACCTCGGCGCGCATCGCAGCGGGGTCGGCGGCGTTGGCGATCATCATCGACGCCTCGACCATTGCGCCCATCAGCATGTGCGCGAGCGGCTGCACCTCGCGTCTTTGCAGCACGCCGCTGTCCATCGCCTCCTGCAGGGCCATCGTCACGAGCCCGAGCCAGTGCTGCGCGTCGACCTCGCGCCACTCCGCCCAGCCGAGCACGGCCGGCGCGTCGAGGTGGGAGATGCGAATCACGGCCGGGTCCTCGCACAGGTCGAGGAACGCGCGCATGCCTCTGGTGAGCGCCTCCCAGGCGTTGGCGCTGCCAGCGGTCTCGGCGACGATCTGTGCGAGCAGGTCGTCTGCGAGCTGCGCGTGGACGGCGCGGAAGAGGTCGCGCTTGTCGGTGAAGTGGTGGTAGAGCGCGCCGCGGGTCACGTGCGCGCCGCGCACGATCTCCTCTGTCCCGACGTCCGCGTAGCCGCGCGCAGCGAACAGCTCGCGCGCGACGCGCAGCAGCTCGGTCCGTGTGACGACAGCCTGCTCCTCCCGTGGCATACCGTCTGTATGCTAGGACATACAACCTGTATGTGAGAGGAGCCGGACGCAATGGCGAACACGAACGCAGACTGGCGCTCAGACGACCTCGGACCCGCGCGCACGCTCGAACTCGATGGCGGACGCATGCGCGTGCACGTCACCGGCGACGGCCCCGCGGTCGTGTTCGTCCACGGCCTGCTCGTCAACGCGAACCTCTGGCGCAAGGTCGTGCCGCGGCTCGACGGCTTCACGCGCGTGGCGATCGACATGCCGCTCGGCTCGCACCTCGTGCCGATGCCGGCGCGCAGACTCACGCCGGACGACCTCGGTTCGCTGATCGGCGAGGCGGTGCAGGCGCTCGGGCTGGAGGACGTCACGCTCGTCGGCAACGACACCGGCGGCGCGCTCTGCCAGATCGCGGCCTCGCACAGACCCGCGTGGCTCGGGCGGCTCGTGCTCACTTCGTGCGACGCGTTCGAGCACTTCCCGCCGCCGATGCTCAAGCCGCTGTTCGTGCAGCTGCGGCTGCCGGGCGGGGCGCTCGCCGCGATGACCCCGCTGAGGGCGCGTGCCCTGCGACGGCTTCCGATCGCTTACGGGTACCTCTCCCACGACGCGATCCCGGACGCGCCGTCGGATTCCTACGTGCTGCCCGCGCTCGCGAGCCCGCACGTGCGCGAGGACCTCGTGCGCGTCTCGCGCGGGATCGATCCGTGCCACACGATGCAGGCGGCGGAGCGATTGAAGACGTTCGACCGCCCGGCGCTGATCGCCTGGTCGGCCGACGACAAGTTCTTCCCGCGCGCGGACGGCGAGCGGCTCGTGGAGACGATCCCCGGCGCGCGCTTCGAGCTGGTCGACGGCGCGCGCACCTTCTCGCCCGAGGACAGACCGGAGCGGCTGGCGGAGCTGATCGGGGCGTTCGCGCGGGAGAGCGTGGGGGCCGCGGCGTGAGCGCTCGGCCGGAGGCGGCCGCCGTCGCCGCGAACGGCGGCGCGCCCGATGCGGCGCTCGCCGCCAAGGCCGCCTTCGTCGAGCACTTCCGCTCCGGCTGGGCGGGCGGCGCGGACACACTGCTCGACCGCTTCCTGCCCGACCTGCTCGACCCCGACGTCGTGATGACGCAGCCGCTGCTGCCGCCCGCGCGCGGACTTGACGGCTTCGCGGCCTTCTTCGACACGCTGTTCGGCGCGATCCCCGACCTGTGCGGCGAGGTGCTCGACTGGCGCCCGACGGCCGACGGCGTCGAGATCGACTTCGTGCTGCGCGGGACGCTCGGCGGCGCGCCGCTCGAGCTGCCGACGACCGATCGCATCGTGCTGCGCGACGGTCGCCTGCTGGAGCGGCACGCGAAGACCGATCCGGGGGCGCTTGCCGCGATGATCGCGCGCCATCCACTTGCGTCGTTGCCGCTGCTGACGGCGCCAGTGGCGCAGGCTGTCCTCGGCGCCGACGCGCCGCCGTTCGAGCGGGCTCTCGCCGGCCTTGCGCTCGGCCGCATCGCGCTCGGGACGCCGAGCCGGCTCACGCCGCGCGGCACGGCACGTGCGTTCGGCGCGGGCCGCACCGCGAACCCCGAGCTTGACTACATGACGCGCGTGTTCGGGATCCGGGCGATCGCGCTCGGCTTCGGGTGGCTCTCGACCGACGGCGCCGCGCGCCGTCGCAGGCAGCGGCTCGCCTTCATGTGCGATGTCTCCGACACGCTCGCCGGCATCGGCCACCTGCGCCGCCGCGACCTCCCGCGCGCCCAGGCGCTGGCGACGACCGCGCTCACCGGCGCCTACGCGCTCGTCGGCGCGGCCCGAGTCGCGCGCGACCTTGCGCCACATCGGTAGGCTTCGCGCTTCCAGAGCGACGGTGCGAGGGAAGCCGGTGAAAGTCCGGCGCGGTCGCGCCACTGTGACCGGAGCGTGAAGCTCCGGAAGCCAGGGAACTCACGTCGTCGCTGACACCGCTGAACGGGACGCGCAATCCCCAGGAGGTCTGTGATGCACGACGTTGCTATCCCCGCCCACGAGGCGATCCCGCCGGCCATCTCGCTCGGCGAGCTGTGGCCCTGGACGCTGTTCGCCGCCGCGCTGCTGCTGCTCATCTACTTCGTCGGCGTCGACGAGGGCGCGACGTCCGTGATCGGCGGCATGACCTTGCACGAGTGGGTCCACGACGGACGCCACCTGCTGGGCTTCCCCTGCCACTGAGGCCGGGGACATGCTCCGAACGCTGCTGATCTGCGGCCTGCTCGCAGGCCTCTGCGGCGGCCTGCTCGCGACCGGCTTCGCCGAGCTCGCGGGCGAGCCCGCCGTCAACCAAGCGATCGCCTACGAGGAGGCGCACACGCCTGCGCCCCCGCCCGGGACCCCGGCCGAGCCGGAGCTGGTCTCGCGCGACCTGCAGAGCACGGCTGGCCTGCTGACCGCCGCCGCCGTCTACGGCCTCGCGCTCGGCGGGCTGTTCGCGCTCGCGTTCGCGTGGGCCTACGGACGCGTCAGCCCGAGAACGGGCCCGGCGCGCACGGCGCTGTGGCTCGCGGCGTTCGCGTTCGCGGTCGTCTACCTCGTGCCCTATCTCAAGTACCCGCCGAACCCGCCGGCCGTCGGCGACCCCGACACGATCGGGAGACGCACCGCGCTGTACCTGGCGATGATGTGGATCTCGATCTTCGGTGCGGTCGCGGCCGTGCGGATCCGGCGGCTTGCTGCCGAGCGCTGGACGTCCGGGATGACGACGCTCGTCGCGATCGGCTCGTTCCTGGTCATCGTCGTGGTGGCGGGGATCGCGTTGCCGAGCGTGCAGGAGATCCCGCGCGACTTCCCCGCGACGACGCTGTGGCGCTTCCGCGAGGCGTCGTTCGGGATGCAGGCGACGATGTGGGCGACGATCGGGCTCGTCTTCGCCGGCCTCGCGCCGCGGGCGATGAGCGGACGCTCGCTCGTGCCGTGGCGCGATCGCGGGTCGGCTCCGCAGGCGCTCGGCGCGGACTGAGCCATGACGGGCAGCGCCACGGCGACGAGTGCTATGGCCATGCGCGACTGGGCGGCGGCGGCCGGGACCTGCCGCCCGGCGCGCAGCACCGACCGCTGCCCCGGCGTGCTGCGACTGCACCCCGCCGAGGACGGCTCGCTCGCGCGCGTGCGACTGCCCGGCGGCCGGGCGCGTGCGGCCGAGCTGCGCGCGCTCGCGCGGGCGGCGGCGCTCGGCAACGGGATCGTGGAGATCACCTCGCGCGCGAACGTGCAGCTGCGCGGGTTGCCGGAGGACGCAGGCGATGAGGTCGCGGCGCTGCTGACCGCCGGCGGGCTGCTGCCGTCGCCGGAGCACGAGCGCGTGCGCAACGTGATCGCCAGTCCTTTGGCGGGGCGCCATCCGCTTGCCGTCGCTGCGACCGACGCGGTCGTGGAGGCGCTCGACGCGGGGCTGTGCGCGGACTCGGAGCTCGCTTCGCTCCCCGGTCGCTTCCTGTTCGCGGTCGACGACGGCAGCGGGCTCGCGTTGGGACGGGACGCCGACGTCACATTGTCGGCGGTCGCGCCGGATCGCTTCGAGCTGCTGCTCGCGGGCGTCGAGGCCGGGCTGTCGGTCGACGCCGCCGATGCCCCTGACCTCGCCCTCGAGGCCGCGCGAGCGTTCCTGGCGGAGCGCAGCGATGCGTGGCGGATCGCGGAGCTGGAGGACGGTGCAGCGCTGGTGGCAGGCCGGCTCGGGTCCGGCGCTGCGGCGCGCGGGTCCTGTCGCCGGGGAAGTGCTTTCGCGGGCGGGGCCGCGAAAGCAGCGTCCCCGCCACCACCGGCTTCGCCGGCGGTGCCGCCGCCCGATCGGCGTTCCTGCTCGTTGCCCCTCGGGGCGCTTGTGCAGCGCAATGACTCGGTGGCGGTCACGGCGCTGGCGCCGCTTGGGCGGCTCGATCCGCGGGCGCTTGTGGCGCTTGCAGCACTGGCGGCTGAGGTCCGCTTCGGGATCGGCCGGACCGTGACGGTGCTCGACGTGGAGCCCGCGCGGCTGGACGGGGTCGTGGGCGGGCTGCGCGCGCTCGGGCTGGTGCTGGACGCGGGCTCCGGCTGGGCCGGCCTCACCGCGTGCGCCGGGCTCGGCGCGTGTGCGAAAGCGCGCGTGGACGTGCGTGCGGCGGCCGCGGCTCGGGCAGCGGTGCGTTCGCCCGGTGCGCCGCCCGAGCACTGGGCGGCGTGCGAGCGGCGGTGCGGGCAGATGCGCGGAGTCGCGGTGGGCGTCGCTGCGCTCGCAAACGGCGTGGCGGTGGGGGAGCGGGTCGTCGCGTCGGTGGATGACGCGCTGGCGCTGCTCGCCGGGGAGGCCGGGCGGTGAGCGTGAGCGAGTACCTCAAGGACGGCGCGGAGATCTACGCGAAGTCGTTCGCGACGATCCGTGCGGAGGCGGACCTGTCGCGTTTCGAGCCGCTGCTGGCGCGCGTCGTCGTGCGGATGATCCATGCGTGCGGGATGGTCGACCTGACCGACGACGTCGAGGCCTCACCCGGCTTTGCGGTCGCCGCGCGCGATGCGCTGCGCGCCGGCGCTCCGATCCTCTGCGACACCAACATGGTCGCCTCCGGCGTCACGCGCTTGCGGCTCCCGGCCGACAACGCGGTCGTCTGCACGCTGTCGGAGCCCGTCGTCGCGGAGCGGGCGCGGGAGCTGGAGACGACGCGCACGGCCGCGGCGCTCGACCTGTGGGGCGACCGGCTCGACGGCGCGCTCGTCGTGATCGGCAACGCGCCGACCGCGCTGTTCCGCCTGCTGGAGTTGATCGAGGCGGGCGCGCCACGGCCGGCGGCGGTGGTCGGCGTGCCGGTCGGCTTCGTCGGGGCGATCGAGTCGAAGGTCGAGCTGGCCGAGCATCCGCTGGCGCTGGAGCACGTCGTCGTGCACGGCCGCCGGGGCGGCAGCGCGATCGCCGCCGCCGCCGTCAACGCGCTCGCGAGCGACGCCGAATGAGCGCCGGTCGCCTGTACGGCGTCGGCGTCGGCCCCGGCGATCCGGAGCTGCTGACGCACAAGGCCGCCCGCGCGATCGCCGACGCGGACGTGATCGCCTACCCCAGCGCGCGCCACGGCAAGTCGGTCGCGCGGCGGATCGCGGCGCCGTACCTGCGCGAGGACCACGTCGAGGTGTTGCTGCGGTTCCCCGTCACGACCGAGCTGACGACGCATCCAGGTGGCTACGACGCCGCCCTGCACGAGTTCTACGACGAGGCCTCGGCGGAGCTGGCCGAGCACCTCGACGCCGGCCGCGACGTGGCGATCCTGTGCGAGGGCGATCCGCTCTTCTACGGCTCCTACATGTACTTCCACGAGCGCCTCGCGCCGCGCTACGCGACGACTGTGATCCCCGGCGTGACTGCCTTCAGCGCTGCGGCCGCGGCTGCCGGCACCCCCCTCGTCAAGCGAGAGGACGTGTTCGTGGCGGTGCCGGGGACGCTGCCCGCCGACGTGCTCGCGGAGCGGCTGCGCGGCGCCGACGCAGCCGTCGTGATGAAGCTTGGGCGCACGTTCCCGAAGGTGCGCGAGGCGGCCGAGCGGGCGGGTGTGGGCGAGCGTGCGATCTACGTCGAGCGCGCCAGCTCCGACGCGGAGCGGATCGCGCCGCTGGCGGAGGCCGGCGACCAGGTCCCGTACATGTCGCTCGTGCTCGTGCCGACCGCGGCGAGACCGGAGCAATGGGCGACCGCCGATGCGGCGCGCACGGTCGCGAACGGAGGCGCGTCGCGCGGCTCGCTGGCGGTCGTCGGCCTCGGCCCCGCCGGCCCCGAATGGCTGACGCCGGAGGCGCGCGAGGCGCTCGCGGCGGCGGACGACATCGTCGGCTACGCGCCATACGTCGCGCGCGTGCCGGAGCGGGCCGGGCAGCGGCGCCATGCGTCCGACAACCGCGTCGAGCTGGAGCGCGCGCGACACGCGCTGGAGCTCGCGGCCGGCGGGGCGCGCGTCGCGGTCGTCTCCTCGGGCGACCCGGGGATCTTCGCGATGGCGAGTGCGGTGATGGAGGCGCTCGACGAGGACGCGGATCCGGCCTACGCGCATGTGGACGTGCGGATCGTGCCGGGCCTCTCGGCGATGCAGGCGGCGGCCGCGCGCGTCGGCGCGCCGCTCGGGCACGACTTCTGCGTCATCTCGCTGTCGGATCAGCTGAAGCCGTGGGAGGCGATCGAGCGGCGGCTCGACGCCGCCGGCGCGGGCGACTTCGCGCTTGCGCTCTACAACCCCGCGTCGAGAACGCGCCGCGAGCAGCTCACGCGCGCTCGCGAGGTGCTGCTGCGGCACCGCACTGCGGAGACGCCGGTCGTGGTCGCGCGCGCGGTCGGTGCGCCCGAAGAGGCGATCGACGTGACGACGCTCGGCGGGCTGGACCTGGAGCTGGTGGACATGCGCACGCTGCTGATCGTCGGCTCCTCGACGACGCGCGTGCTCGCGAGCGGGAACGGCGGGCCGCCGCGCGTCTACACGCCGCGGCGCTACCCGGCGTGAGCCGCCGTCGCCCAGGCGAGCGCGTCGGCGACGTGCGCCACCGCCGGGACGTCGGCGGCGCGGGCTGGGCGCCGCACGACGATCACGGGCGCGCTGCGCTCGCGTGCCGCGTCGAGTTTCGCGACCGTGTGCTCGCCGCCGCTGTTCTTCGTGACGACGAGGTCGAGCGCGTAGCGGTCGAACAGCGCGAGCTCGCCTGCCAACGTGTAGGGCCCGCGGTCGAGCAGCAGCTCGTGGTGCGGCGGCAGCGGCGGCTCGGGCGGGTCGACGCAGCGCACGAGCAGCCACGCGTCGTGCAACGCCGCGAACGCGGCGAGGCCCTGGCGGCCGGTGCTCAGCAGTGCGCGGCTGCCGAGGCACGGGACGAGCGCGGCCGCCTCGTCGAGCGTGTCGACCCAGTGCCAGTCGTCGCCGGGACGCTCGCTCCAGCCCGGCCGCTCCAGCCGCAGCAGCGGGACGCCGGCAGCCGTCGCCGCGCGCGCGGCCGAGGCAGAGATGCGCTTGGCGAACGGGTGCGTCGCATCGACGACGGCCGCGACGTCGTGCTCGCGCAGCCAGGCGGCGAGCTTGTCCGGGCCGCCGAAGCCTCCGATCCGCACCTCGCCGGTCGGGAGGCGCGGGCGCGCAACGCGGCCGGCGAGCGACGATATGACGGCGACGCCGCGCGAGTCGAGCGCAGCTGCCAGCTCGCGCGCCTCCGCCGTGCCGCCGAGGATCAGAATCATCGGCGAGGTCCCCGATGAGGCGGCTGCTCGTCATCGGCGTGGGCGCTGGCGATCCCGACTACGTCACCGCGCAGGCTGTGCAGGCGCTCAACGAGGTCGACGTCTTCTTCGTGGTCGAGAAAGGTGGCAACGCCGACGAACTGGCGGCGCTGCGCCGCGGGATCCTCGAGCGCTTCGTCGAGGATTCGTCGTCGTATCGGATCGTCGCCGTCCCCGACCCGTCGCGCGACCGCACGACGCCGGCGTACACAGCGGCCGTCGACGACTGGCGCGAGCGCCGCGCCGCGACGTGGGAGGCGGCGCTGCGAGAGGAGCTCGGCGAGGACGGGATCGGCGCGTTCCTCGTGTGGGGCGACCCCTCGCTCTACGACAGCACGATCGACGTGGTCGAGCGGATCCTGGCGGCCGGGCGGGTGCAGCTCGACTACGAGGTGATCCCCGGCGTCAGCGCCGTGCACGCGCTCACCGCGCGTCACCGCATCGCGCTCAACCGCGTCGGCGGGGCGGTGCAGATCACGACCGGGCGGCGGCTGGCGGCCGACGGGTGGCCTGAGGGTGTCGACGACGTGGTCGTGATGCTCGACGCCGACTGCTCCTTCGAGCGGCTCGACCCGACCGGCGTCGAGATCCACTGGGGAGCGTACCTCGGCACGCCCGACGAGCTGCTCGTGTCCGGCCCGCTCGCCGAGGCGGGGCCGGAGATCCAGCTCGTGCGCGCGCAGGCTCGTGCGCGCAAGGGCTGGATCATGGACACCTACCTGCTGAGGCGCTCGCGGTCGCACGAGTAGAGGTGGCTGTCGCGGAAGCCCTGCGCGGCGAGCGCGGGCCCGACGAGGATCGTCGCGGTGCGCTTGACGCCGGCCTGCTCGACCGCCGCCCCGATCGTCGCGAGCGTGCCGCGCAGCACCAGCTCGTCCGGCCAGCTCGCTCTCGCGACGACGGCGACCGGGCAGTCGGCGCCGTAGTGCGGCGTGAGCGTCGCGACGATCTCCTCGATTGCCTGCGCGCCGAGGTGCAGCACGAGCGTCGCGCCGTGCGCGGCGAGCGCCCCCAGCTCCTCGCCCGGCGGCATCGCCGAGGCGCGGCGGCCGTAGCGCGTGAGGATCACCGTCTGCGCGACCTCGGGGATCGTCAGCTCACGTCGCAGCGCGGCGGCCGCGGCGGCGAACGCGGGCACGCCCGGCGTCACGTCCCACGGGATCTCGAGCGCGTCGAGGCGGCGCATCTGCTCGGCGCACGCGCTGTAGATGGAGATGTCGCCGGAGTGCAGGCGTGCGACATCCTCGCCGCGCTGGTGCGCGGCCTCCAGCTCGCTGACGATCTGCTCCAGCGTCAGGTCCTGCGTGTCGACGAGCCGCGCGCCGGCCGGTGCGTAGGCGAGGATCTCGCGCGGCACGAGCGCGCCCGCGTAGAGGCAGACCGGGCTCTGCGCGATCAGCGCCGCGGCGCGCAGCGTGAGCAGGTCGGGCGCGCCCGGGCCGGCGCCGATGAAGTGGACCGTCATGCGGCTGGCTCCCCGAGTGGGACTGCTCCCGCTCCGTCCGCCGGCTTGCGCGCCGACCACTGCACGACCGGGCGCTGCGGCTTCCAGCCCTCCAGCGAGCCGAGCGGCTCGGCATGGCTCAGCTCGATCCGCAGCAACGTGCCGCCATGCCGTATGCGCGCGGCGACGAGCGCCTGCTCGCCTTCGAGCGTCACGGCGTCGGCGACGATGCGGCCGCCTGGCCTGAGCGCCTCCCAACAGCGCTTCAGCACCCCGGGCGCGGCGACGCCGCCGCCGACGAAGATCGCGTCGGGGGCGGCGGTGTCGACCTCGTCGAGCGCCTCGGGCGCACGACCGTGGTGGACGCGAAGGCGCGGGACGCCCAGCGTGCGCGCGTTGCGCGCGATCCGCTGCGCCCGCTCCGTGTCCGCCTCGACCGCGACGGCGCGCGCGGTCGTCTCCGCGCGCAGCCACTCGATCGCGATCGAGCCGGCGCCGCCGCCGACGTCCCACAGCAGCTCGCCGGGCAGCGGCGCAAGCGCGGCGAGCGTGATCGCGCGCACGTGGCGCTTGGTCAGCTGCCCGTCGTGCTCGTAGGCGTCGTCGGGCAGGCCTGGGACGCGCGCGAGCGGAAGCGCGTCGGATGCGGCGCGGACCTCGATCGCGACCGCGTGCAGCGGGTCGGCGGCTGCGTCGCCCCACGCGTCGGCGGTCGACTCGCGCAATTGCTCGGCCGGGCCGCCGAGCTGCTCCAGCACGACGAAGCGGCTCGGGCCGCGGCCGCGCTCGCGCAGCACGCGCGCGAGTTGCGCGGCGCCGTCGCTCCCCGTCGCGTAGGCAACGATCCGGCGACCGGGCTGCAGCGCCTGCGCGATGACCTCGGGCTCGCGCGCGACGGCGCTCACCAACGCGACCTCGGCGGCCGGCCAGCCGAGCCGCGCGCACGCGAGCGCGAACGCCGAGGGATGGGGGATGACCGTGAGCCGCGCGGGCGGGATGCGTCGCGCGAGCGTCGCGCCGATCCCGTGCAGCATCGGGTCGCCGGAGGCGACGACGCACGTCGCCTCCGCGACTCCGCTCGCCAGCTCGTCGATCAACGGCTCCAGCGGGGAGGGGAGCAGCCGCCGGCGCGCGGCGAGGTCGTCCGGCAGCAGATCGAGCTGGCGCTGCGAGCCGACGATCGTGCGGGCGGCGCGCAGCGCCTCGCGGGCGCGCTCGCCGAGCCCCGCCCAGCCATCGGCGCCGATGCCGACGACGGTCAGCGGGGTGCCGCTCACCGCGCCATCCCCGTCGGCCGGCGATCGCGGGAGCCGGTCGCGTCCGCGGTCGTCATCGACATGTCGCCACTGCCTCCGCGAGTGCGTGGGCCAGCCGCGCGTTCAGCTCTGGCTCGCGCGCCGTCAGCCGGATGTGGCCCGGGCCGAGCCCGGGGAACGACGCAGCCGGTCGCACGGCGATCGCCTGCTCCCGCAGTGCCGCGACGACAGCCGGTCCGTCGGCCACCTCGATCAGCACGAAGTTCGCCGCGCCGGGCCATGCGCGCACGCCGGGGATCGCGTCGAGCCGCCGCGCGAGATCCTCGCGCTCGCGTCGAGCACGCTCGGCGGCGGCCGCGAGCGCATCGGGTCGGCGCGCCGCGGCGGCGAGCGCGGCGAGCGCGAGCGCGTTCGCCGACCACGGCGGACGCACCGCGCGCAGGCGGGCAGCGAGCGCCGGAGGCGCGACCGCGTAGCCGGCGCGCAGACCCGGGATCGCGAGCGCCTTCGTGAGGCTGCGCACGACGATCACGTCCTCCAGCGGCTCGCGCACGAGTGATCCTGGCTCGCCCGGCACGAGGTCCATGAACGCCTCGTCCACGACGACCACGCGTCCCGGGCTGCGCAGCGCGAGCAGCGCGCTCGCGGGGTCGAGCGTGCCGCTCGGCGACGCGGGGTTGCCGACGATCACGAGGTCCGCCGCGTCCGGCACGTCGGCCGGGTCGAGCGCGAACCCGCGCTGAGGGTCGCGCAGCACGCGGGCCACCGGCACGCCGTGCGCGCGCAGCGCCGCCTCCGCCTCCGTGAAGCCGGGGTGGACGCAGGCGGCGAGGTGCGGTCTCAGCGCCGCCGGCAGCAGCCACAGCGCCTCGGCGGCACCGTTCGTCGGCACAATCTCCTCGGGCGCGCGACCGTGCAGCGCGGCGACCGCCGCGACCGCCTCGGCCTCGCGTGGGTACGCGCCGGCGTTCTCGTCCAGCGCGTCGTGCAGCGCCGCGCGCAGCCAGTCGGGCGGGCCGCCGCCGAGCACGTTGACGGCGTGGTCGGCGTCGCCGGGGCGCACGTCGCCGTCGCCGTGGCGGCGCAGGGCGGCATGGTCGGGGGCCTGTGCGTCGGGGTCTTCCTCGGTGGCTGGGGCAGTGTCGGCGAGAGGCATCGAGGGAAGCAGGTCCGGTGGCGCGGCCAGTGCGAGCGGTCGGCCCGCCACGACCAGCTCGACGCGCTCCGCGACCGCGGCCAGCTGCTGCACCGCCTCGCCGAGCAGGTCCAGCCACACGCGCGACGCGTGGTCGCCGGGCAGCACGCCTTGGCCCGCGTGCTCGGCGACGACGATCGTCGGTGACGCGTCGGCCGCCGCGGCGTGCGCCATCCGCTCGACGTGCACGAGCAGCGCCTCGATCCCGGTGGCGGTCGGCGCCAGGTCAGGTGCGTCGAACGCACCTTCGTGATGGAGCGCCGTCGCGAGCCAGACTCCGAGTCCGTCGAGCAGCACGCACGTCCCGTCACGATCGGCGAGCACGCATGCGAGTGAGCCGTCCGCTTCGACCGTCGTCCACGCCGACGGCCGCCGCGCAACGTGCGTGCGGATCCGCACGGCCATCGCCGGATCGCCGCCGTCCGCCGTCGCGACGTAGCGCACTGGCAGGCCCGTCGCGTGCGCGAGCGCCTCGGCACGGGCGCTCTTGCCGGAGCGCGTCCCGCCGAGCACGAGCGTCAGGCTCATGCGGCGACCGCCTGTCGCCCGGCCGCGCGCGCGAACTCGGACGCGAGCTGCGGGAACGCCGCCCAGTGGACGTGCAGGAAGCTCGCCTGCACGCCGCCGGTGACGAAGCCCTCAGGTCGCTCGGTCCCACGTGCCGCGAGCGTCCACGCCGGCCGCGCGCCGTGCGCCGGCTCCACGCGCGCGTAATGGAACTCGTGTCCGCGCACGCGCTTGTCGGCCGCGAGCCACGGCGTTGCCGTGGCCGCGCTCGCCTCGCGATAGCCGAGCGCGGCGAGCCGCTCGCCCATCTGCGCGCGCGCTGGCAGCACGCCGCACATCTCGTGCTCGTCGAGTCGCTCGCACAGGTACAGCAGGCCGCCACACTCGGCGAGCACGGGTGCGCCGCTGCGTGCGAGCGCGGCGACGTCCGCGCGCAGTGGCGCGTTTGCCGCCAGCTCGGCACCGAACACCTCCGGGAAGCCGCCGGCCAGGATCAGCGCGTTCGCGCCGTCTGGCAGCGCTGCGTCGTGCAGCGGGTCGAACGGCAGCAGCTCGGCACCGGTCGCACGCAGCAACTCGAGGTTCTCCTCGTAGTGGAACGAGAAGGCTGAGCCGCGTGCGATCGCGATGCGCGCGCCGCGTGTCTCCGCGCTCGGGTCGTCCGCGCACGCGCCGCTCGTGGCGGGCGCGCCCCGGTCGACCTGCATCGTGTTCCAGGCCGGCCCGTCGAGCGCCGAAGCGCTGCGCGCGAGTGCGAGCAGCGCGTCGAGGTCGGTCCGCTGCTCGATCGCGGCGGCCAGCGCGCCGAGCGCCTCCAATGCGCGCGGCTCCCGCTCCCCTGCCGGCACGAGCCCGAGGTGGCGCTCCGGCGTCGCGACGCGCTCGTCGCGCCGCAGCGCACCGAGCACCGGGACGCCGAGCGGCTCGATCGCCTCGCGCAGCAGCTGCTCGTGGTGGTCGGAGCCGATGCGGTTCAGGATCACCCCGGCGACCCGCAGCTCAGGGTCGAATGTGAGAAAGCCGTGCACGATCGCCGCCGCCGAGCGCGCCATCGCGGAGGCGTCCACGACCAGCACGACCGGTGCGTCGAGCAGCTTCGCGACGTGCGCCGTCGAGGCCAGCTCACCGCGCCCGGAGGCGCCGTCGAACAGTCCCATGACGCCCTCGATCACGGCCACGTCAGCACCCGCCGCGCCATGACGGGCGAGCGGCGCGATCAGCTCCGGTCCGCTCATGAACGCGTCGAGGTTGCGTGGCGGGCGGCCGGACGCGAGCGCGTGGTGGCTCGGGTCGATGTAGTCCGGCCCGACCTTGAAGCCCTGCACGACGAGGCCGCGCGCGCGCAGCGCGCCGATCAGCCCGCACGCGACCGTCGTCTTGCCCGCCCCGGACGACGTGCCCGCGATCACGACGCGTGGGATCACGCGGCCTCCGGTGCGGCGACTGCCGCGAGCGCGACCGCTGGCAGCCCCGCCACTGCTCGCTCAGTCAGGCGATCAGCGTCAGATTGTGGTCGCTGAGCGACCGAGATTTGACGCTGATCGCGGGGGGACCAGTCCAGGCACGGCACGGGCGCGTCGTCGTGCGCTCCCGTCGCGGGATCGCAGCTGTGGTCGGGACACACGCGCAGCGTGCCGCCGGCTCGCGCGACTGCGTCCGCCAGTGGCGCCACGAGCTCACGGTCGGCGCGCTCGATCGCGGCGACCTTTGCTGCGCGGTCGCGCCGGTGGGCAGCCTCGTCCGGGCCGCCGACGTGCACGACGACGCGCTCGGCGCCGCCGTCGATCGCGCCGAGCGCGGCGCGCGCCTTTGCTGCCAGGTCGCTGTCGGGCTGCCCGGTGGCGCCCGCCGGGACGACCGTCGCTGCGCCCATCAGCCGCGCGACGCCGACTGCCGCGCCGCGCGCGCCGACGACGACCGTGCGCTCGTCCAGCACGGCCGGCGGGACGATGCCCGCCGGCCAGGCTTGCAGTCGAGCTGTGCGGATTCGGGTGGGTATATCCGAGACAGAACCGCACAGCTCGGTCGCGAGGGGAGACGGGCCGGTCACGAGCAGGCGGTGACCGGCGAGGCGGTGGACGCGCTGGTGCGGGGTGGACGCCGCGAGCCGAGCAGCGCCGCGCGCGACGGCCCGCTCGCCGGCGCGTCCGCCTTCTGCGTCGAGCACGTCGACCCGCCACGCGCGCTCGCCCGGCGCGAGCGCGATCCCGTGCGCCGCTGCCTCGATCGCGGCGCGGTCGACCGGCGCCGGCGGCGTCCAGCCGAGCAGCGCCGGGATCGCGCACTCGGATCCGGCCGGCAGTCCGGCGGGCACGGTCGTGAGCGGCGCGAGCGTCCCCTCGCGCGCGAGCGCGTCGAGCGCCGGCGTCCTCGCCAGCTCCAGCGAGGTCGGTTCGCCGCCGCGCAGCGGCTCGCTCGCGCCGTCGAGGATCACGAGGACGGCTACCACTCGATCCCCTGCTGGGCGCGGATGCCGGCGTCCATCGGGTGCTTGACCTTCACGACCTCGGAGACGAGGTCGGCCAGCTCGATCAGCTCCGGCGCTGCGTCGCGCCCAGTGATCACCACGTGCTGGAAGCCGGGCCGCTCGCGCAGCGTCACGACGACATCCTGCACGTCGATCCAGCCCCACTTGATCGGGTAGGTGATCTCGTCGAGCAGCAGGAACTCGTAGCGCTCCGCGGCGATCGCGCGCTTGACCTCCGCCCAGCCCTCGCGCGCCTTGTCGGCCGACTCGTGGAGGTCTCTGGACAGCCACGACCAGCCGTCGCCCATCTTCTCCCAGTCGATCCCGCCGAGTGCCGCCGCCGCTCTCGCCTCGCCGACCTTCCATTTGCCGGATTTGACGAACTGGAAGACGCCGCAGCGGTAGCCGCGCGCCCACGAGCGCATCAGCATCCCGAACGCCGACGTCGACTTGCCCTTGCCGGTCCCGGTGATCACCGCGACGAGCGGCTTGTCGCGCGGCTTACGCCGCTTCGGCTCCGCGCTGCCTCTGTCGCCGGGGCGGTGCGGGACGTCGATCTCGTCGCCGCCGTGCTTGGCGAGCTGCTTGCTCATGCTGCCCTCCGGTCGGTCGTGAGTCCGTGCACCCGCCCGCCCGCCGCCGCCGCGAGCGTGGCGGCGAGCCCGAGCCGCACAGGCCCGTCCTCGGTGTCGACGACGTGGACGGCGTCGGCCGCGCGGCCGAGCCGCTGCGCTGCGGCGCGCACCGATCCGTCCGGATCGCTCACGCGGCCGTCGGTCAGCACGAGCGCGATCGTGCGGCGCTCCCGTTCCCGCGTCCGCTCGCGCGCAACGAGCTGCGTGGCGGTCTCGAGGCCCGCGGCGAGCGGCGTGCGCCCGCCGGTCGGCAGCGCGCGGATCGCCGCGGCCGCCTGCTCCAGCGGCGCGCCCGGGACGACCACGACGTGAGCCTCGCTCGCGCGGAACGCGACCAAGGCGACGCGGTCGCGCCGCGCGTACGCATCGCGCAGCAGCGCCAGCAGCGCGCCCTTCACGCGCGCGAGCCGGCGCCGCGCGCCCATCGAGCCGGACGCGTCGACGACGAGCACGATCAGCGCGCTCTCGCGCCCGGCGCGGACGTGCTCGCGCAGCTCGGGCGCGCCGGTCAGCCGCGCGCGCAGGCTCGCCACGACGGCGACGTCGTCGGAGACACCACGCGGCGCCTCGCGCGTGTCGATCGCCCCCGCGCCTGCGCCGCCGCTCCGCGCGCGCCGCCCCTGCGGCCCGCCGCCGCGGCCGTCCAGCGTCAGCGCCGCGAGCGGCAGCCCTGCCGGCGCCGGCGGATCGCGCCGTTCGCGCGCCGTCGCGCGGCTCGGGTTGGCGAGAGCAGTGTCCTTCTCCGACCGCATAGCGGTCGCAGATGTGCACTGCTCGGCCGAAGCGGCCGCCGGCGGCTCCGCACCGATCGGTGCGGCCGAGCGCTCGCGCGCAGTTCCCGAGGCGCGACCGTTTCCGCCGGAGCGACGCCCGCCGGCTGGCCCGCGCCCGTCCGGATCGTCATCCCCGTCGTCGCCCTCCTCGTTGCCGTCGTGGGGTCCGCCCCGACCGTCGGTCCCGCCCGGATCAGCATCCGACAGCGCCCGCTCCAGCTCCTCCGGATCCGCCTCGCCACCGCCGAGCGGGTCGCGCTGCCGCCGGTGCGCCAGCGCAAGCGCCGCGGCGCGGCGGACATGCGCCTCCGACACTTCGTCCACGCCGTCCAACGCGGCAAGAGCGCGCGCCGCCCGCGCGGAGACGATGTCGCCGCGCACCCCGTCCACGCCGAGCGCCGCGCACGCGCCGGTGATCCGCAGCAGCTCGCGCTCGGGCAGGCGAACGGCAGGGAGCAGCGCCTGCGCCGCGGTGATGCGCGCGGCGAGCGCGGCGTCCTGCGCGCGCCACGCCTCCGCGAACGCCCGCGGATCCCGCTCGAACGCCAGCCGCCGCCGCACGATCTCCGCCCGCAGCGCCGCGTCCCGCGGCGCGCGCACCTCGACGCCGAGGCCGAAGCGGTCGAGCAACTGTGGACGCAGCTCCCCCTCCTCGACGTTCATCGTCCCGACGAGCACGAAGCGCGCCGCGTGCTCGACCGACACCGCCTCTCGCTCCACGCGTGCGACCCCGCTTGCCGCCGCGTCGAGCAGCGCGTCGACGAGGTGGTCCGGCAGCAGATTGACCTCGTCCACGTAGAGGATCCCCCGGTGTGCCCGCGCAAGGAGACCGGGCTCGAATGCCGCCTCGCCGGCCAGGGCGCGCGACAGGTCGAGCGCGCCGACGAGCCGGTCGAGCGTCGCACCGAGCGGCAGCTCCACCAAGGTCGCCGCGCGGTCGCGCACCGGCGCGTCGGCCGGCACGCGGCCGCCGGGCGCCAGCTCGCCGGGCTCGAACGCGTACGGCTGACCCTCGGCAGCCGACACGTGCGGCAGCAGCGGCGCCAGTGCGCGCACCGCCGTCGACTTCGCCGTCCCGCGCTCGCCGCGCACCAGCACGCCGCCGACCTCGGGCGCGACCGCGTTGACGAGCAGCGCCTCGAGCAGCGCCTCTTGGCCGACGATCGCGCTGAGCGGATAGATGGCGCTCATGCCCCCGCCTCCTCCAGCTCGCCCTCGAGCGCGAGATACCGCTCGCGGATCGCGTCGAGCGTCCCGTCCTCGGGCGAGGCCCACATGCCCCGGTCCGCCGCCTCCAGCAGCCGCTCCGCGATCGCGCGTGCGGCCCAGGGGTTCGACTGGGCCATGAACGCGGCCACGTCGTCGTCGAGCAGGTACCGCGACGCGACCTGCTCGTACATCCAGTCCTCTGCGACCCCGGCCGTCGCGTCGTAGCCGAACAGGTAGTCCACCGTCGCCGAGAGCTCGGCCGCACCCTTGTACCCATGGCGGATCATCGACGCGATCCAGCGCGGGTTCGCGACGCGTGCGCGGAACACACGGCGCGTCTCCTCGCTCAGTGTCCGCGACACCACGCGCGAGGGGTCCGACGAGTCGCCGAGGTACGCGGCCGGCTCGCGTCCGCTCAGCGCGCGCACGGTCGCGACCATGCCGCCGTGGTACTGGTAGTAGTCGTCGGAGTCGAGGATGTCGTGCTCGCGCGAGTCGACGTTCTTGACCGCCACCTCGATCCGCTCGAAGCAGCCGCGCATCGCCTCGCGCGCGGACGCCCCGTCGAGCCCGCGCCCGTACGCGAAGCCGCCCCACGCCTCGTAGACCTCGGCCAGGTCCGCCTCGCCGCGCCAGTCGCTCGTGTCGAGCAGTTGCAGCAGCCCCGCTCCGTACGTGCCCGGCTTGGACCCGAACACGCGCGTCGTCGCGCGCCGCCAGGCGGCGTCCGCGCCCAGCTCGGCGGCGAGCCGCTCGGCGTCGGCGCGCGCGTGCGCGGCGACGAAGTTCTGCTCGGCCGGCTCGTCCAGCGTCGCCACTGCCGCGACCGCGTCGTCGAGCAGCCGCACGAGGTGGGGGAAGGCGTCGCGGAAGAAGCCGGAGATGCGGACTGTCACGTCGATGCGCGGGCGGCCGAGCTCGCTGAGCGGCACGACCTCGATCCCCGTCACCCGCCGCGTCTCCGGATGCCACGTCGGCCGCACGCCGAGCAGCGCGAGGATCTCGGCCACGTCGTCGCCCTGCGTGCGCATCGCCGCCGTGCCCCAGGCGACAAGCCCGACCATCCGCGGCAGCGCGCCCGTCTCGCGTTCGTGGCGCTCCAGCAGCGCGGTCGCCAGCCGCTGCCCGACCTCCCACGACAGCTCGGACGGCAGTGCGCGGGGATCGACCGAGTAGAAGTTGCGTCCGGTCGGCAGGACGTCGATGCGCCCGCGCGTCGGCGCGCCCGACGGGCCGGCGGGGACGTGGCGGCCGTGCAGCGCGGCGAGCAGGTGCGTCAGCTCGTCGGGCGTCTGGCGGATGCGCGGGACGACCTCGGTGCAGGCGAAGTGCAGCACACGCGCGACGCCGTCATCCGCGCGGCCGAGCGCCTCCTCGCACGCGCGCGCCGCCGCGTCCGGATCCCAGCCAGCGGAGGCGAGCCCGTCGAGCAGCGCCATCTGCGCCGCCTCCAGTCGATCGACCAGATCACCGGCGGACGCGGACGGGCCGCGGAACCGCTCCACGAGCGGAGCGATCCCGGCGCTGCTCGGTGCCGCCGCCCCCGGCTCCGCCACCAGCGCCGGCTCGTCCAGCCCGAACGCCGCGCCGACCGCGCGCCGCAGCCCCGGCACGTCGCCCGAGCCGAGCCGCAGCATCGCTGCCGTCAGCCCGCGCAGCTGCTCGCCCTCGGGCGCCTGCCCGAGCACGTGCAGGCCGTCCTTGATCTGGATGTCCTTGACCTCACAGAGGTAGCCGTCGATGTGCTCCACCAAGGCGCCGAGGTCGTCCGGCCGCTCCGAGACGCCGATGTCGGCCTGCAGGTTCGCCGCCTCGATGGCAGTCCAGATGCGTGCGGCGAGGCCGGGCAGCTTCGACGGGTCCAGCACCTCCAGGCGCGCGTACTCGTCGAGCAGCGCCTCCAGCTCGGCCATCTCGTCGTAGGACTCGGCGCGCATCATCGGCGGGACGAGGTGGTCGACGATCGCGGCGTGCGCGCGACGCTTCGCCTGCACGCCCTCGCCCGGATCGTTGACGACGAACGGGTAGACGAGCGGCACGTCGCCGAGCGCGGCGTCGGGCGCACACCCCGCTGACAGCGCGAGCATCTTGCCCGGCAGCCACTCCAGCGTCCCGTGCTTGCCGAGGTGGACGATCGCGTCCGCGCCCCACACCGCGTCGAGCCAGCGGTAACAGGCGAGGTAGTGGTGCGTCGGCGGCAGCTCGGGGTCGTGGTAGATCCCGACCGGATCCTCGCCGTAGCCGCGCGGCGGCTGGATCGCGACAAGCACGTTGCCGAGCGAGAGGCCTGCGATCACGAAGTCCTCGCCGTCGACGAACTGCTCGCCGGGCGTCTCGCCCCACTTCTCGACGATCGACTCGCGCAGCGCCTCCGGCAGCGTCGCGAACCACGCCTCGTACTCCGCCACCGGCATCCGCAGCGACGACGCCGCGAGCTGGTCGTCGGTCAGGAACTCGGGATCGTGCCCACCCGCCGCCACCAGCGCGTGCATCAGCTCGTCGCCGTGCGCGAACGGCCGCTCGACCTGCATGCCGTCCTCGTGCAGCGCGTCGAGCAGCCTCAGCGCGCTCGCGGGCGTGTCAAGCCCGACCGCCATCCCGATGCGTGCGTGCTTGGTGGGGAACGCGGTCAGCAGCACAGCCACTCTCCGCTCGCTCGTGGGCGTGTGCCGCAGCTGCGCATGCCGCACCGCCAGCTGCGCGACGCGCGCGCACCGCTCCGCGTCCGGCACGTAGCGCGGGACGCCGATCCCCACCGGCGACCCCTCGGCGTCGCCGCGCTCCTTGAACGAGATCACGCCCCCCAGCAGCCGACCGTCGAACTCGGGGATCGCGACCTGCGTCGCCGCGTCGAGCGGCGTGAGCCCGCTGTCCGACGCCTCCCACGCCGCGCGCGAGGCGGTCGCGCAGACGGCCTGCAGCACCGGAACGTCCAGCGCCGCCAGCGCCGTCGCGTCCCATGCCTGCCAGTCGTCGCCGACGCCCTCGCCGGGTGCGGCGGACCCATCCGCGGCACCAGACCCGCCGGTCGCGAGCATCGTCGTAAGCAGCGCGTCGACGTTGCCGTTGAGCAGCTCCAGCGCCGGCACCCGGCCGTCCGCGTCGCGGCGCAGCGTGGTGCTCCACACCGCCAGTGCGTTCGCGCCCGCCGCCTCCAGCGCCGCGCACAGCGCGTCCACGAACGCGGTGTTGCCGGTGATGCGATGCGAGCGGTAGAAGCAGATGCCGACGGTCGGCCGCGCGCCGTCGAAGCGTGCCACGGCCTCCTCCAGCGCCACGTCGCCGACGCCCGGGACGTACACGCCCAGGTCCGGCAGCTCGCGCGGCGGCGCGAAGCCATGCCCCTCCAGCAGGAACGTGTCGGCGAGGAAGCGCAGCAGCTGCTCGACGTTCTCCACGTCGCCGTGGCGCAGGTACTCGCCCGCCTGCGCGACGGCCCCGGCCGGCGCGAGCGAGGCGGCCGTCATCTCGGCGTCGGGCTCGACCTCGCCACCCAGCGCCAGCAGCGCGATCCCCGCCGCCTCGCAGCGCGCACGCAGCAGGTCGAAGCCGACCGGCCAGCCGCGCCGCCCGCCCAGCACACGGCACAGTACGACGCGCGCGCCGTCGAGCACATCGTCCACGAACGCCTGTTGGTCGACCGCCGCCGCTGGGTTCGCGCAGCGCACCTGCGGGAAGTCGTCGGGCAGCCGCTCGACGGCGGCTGCCGTCGCGAGGATCTCCGTGTCGGCGGTGGTCACGAAGCGCAGCACGGGGGCTCCTCGCAGTCGGGGTCGATCGGAATCAGGACGGCAGGCACGCGCGCACCTCTGTCGTCAGCGTCGGCAGGCCGGCGGGGACGCCGCCCTCGATCAGCGCGGTCAGCCGCGCGGTGTCGACGTGGTCGGCGATCAGGTCACCGAGCGCGTCGAGGCGCGCCTCGCGCGCGCCGGCGAACGACGCGGTGCCCGGCACGAAGCGCCGCCCGCGCACGCCCGCGACCCAGCCGAGCAGCGCCCGGCGGAACGCGTCGTGCTCCAGGGCGCCGTGCCACGAGGTGCCGAGCACCGCGCCATTGCGGCAGCCGTCTGGCTCGCCGTCCTCGGCCATCAGGAGCGGCTCGCCGCCGTGGCGTTCGACGCGTCCGTGACGGATCTCGTAGCCGCCGGCTGCGACGCCGAGCCAGGCGCACGCGCCGGTGCGGCGGCGCAGCAGCTTGTCGGGTGCGAACGTCGTCGTGACCGGCAGCAGGCCGAGCCCGTCGACCGCCCCGCGACCCGACTCGACCTCGTCGAGGATCGGTCCGCCGAGCAGCTGGTAGCCGCCGCAGATGCCGAGCGTCGGAGCACCCGCCGCCGCGCGCGCCGTGAGCACGCGGTCGAGTCCGCCCGCCCGCAGGCGCTCGAGGTCCTCCACGGTCGCCTTTGTCCCCGGCACGACGACGAGGTCCGCGCGCTCCAGGTCCGCCGCCGAGCGCGTGAAGCGCACGCGCACGCCCGGCTCGGCCGCGAGCGCGTCGGCGTCGGTGAAGTTCGACATCCAGCGCAGCCGCAGGACCGCGACGTCCAGCGTGTCGCCGCCGTCGAGCGCCGCCGCCTCCGGCCGCGCCGCCTCCAGCGCGAGCGAGTCCTCGACGTCCATCCACAGGTCCTCGACGTACGGCAGCACGCCGAAGGTCGGGCGGCCAGTGCGCTCCTCCAGCTGCGTCAGGCCGGGCGCGAGGATCGCGCCATCGCCGCGGAACTTGTTGATCGCGAAGCCGGCGACGTGCGCCTGGTCGTCGGCGTCGAGCAGCGCGAGCGTGCCGAACAGCGAGCCGAAGACGCCGCCGCGGTCGATGTCGGCGACGACCAGCACCGGCAGCCCGGCCGCGCGCGCGAGCCCCATGTTCGTCAGGTCCCGCGCCCGCAGGTTGATCTCGGCCGGCGAGCCGGCGCCCTCGCAGACGACGACGTCGTAGCGCGCGCGCAGGTCCGCGAGCGCGTTGAGCACCACGGGCTGGAGCTGCTCCTTGAGCTGCTGGTACGAGCGCGCGTCCGCGTCCGCGTACGGCTTCCCCATCACGATCACCTGGCTGTGTCGCGCCCCCGACGGCTTGATCAAGATCGGGTTCATCGCCGCCTCCGACTCGACCCCGCACGCGGCTGCCTGCACCGCCTGCGCGCGTCCGATCTCGCTGCCGTCCGGCGTGACGACCGAGTTCAACGCCATGTTCTGCGCCTTGAACGGCGCGACGCGCACGCCCTGACGGTGAAGCCAGCGGCAGATCCCCGCCGTCACGACCGACTTGCCGGCGTCGGAGTGGGTGCCGCAGACGAGCAGTGCGCCGTTCACGAGTGGCCTCCCGAGGAGGACCGCGAGTTGGACCCGCTCCGGCCGGGTCCAATTCGCGGTCCTCGCGCGAGCGCGGCGCACGCGAGCACGGCGGCAGCCCCGACGGCGAGTGACAGGCGCGCGGCCCTGCGCAGGTCGGAGGCGCCCGGCGCCCGGCCGTCGCCGAGCGTGGGTCGCACCTCGGCGCGGCCGCCGTAGGCGAGCGGGCCGCCGAGCCGGACGCCGAGCGCTCCGGCGAAGGCGGCCTCCATGCGGCCGGCGTTCGGCGACGGGTGCGCGGCGCCGTCTCGGCGCAGCGCGCGCCATGCGGCGCGGGGAGAGCCGCCGACGATCGGCGCGCACAGCGCGGTCAGCGCCGCACCTGCGCGAGCGCCCGGCCAGCCCATCAGGTCGTCGAGCCGCGCCGACGCCCAGCCGAACTGCGCGTAGCGCTCGCTGCGGTGCCCGACCATCGCGTCGAGCGTGTTGGCGGCGCGGTAGGCGGCGACGCCTGCCGGGCCGGCGACGGCGCCCCACAGCAATGCGCCGACGACCGCGTCGCTCGTGTTCTCCGCGACCGACTCGACAGCCGCGCGGCAGATTTCCGTCTCGTCGAGCGCTGCCGCATCGCGTCCACACAGCGACGGCAGCTTGGCGCGCGCGCCGTCGAGATCGCCCCGCTCCAACCGCTCCGCGATCCCGTCCCCAGCCCGCGCAAGCGACCGCCCTCCGAGCGCAGCCCACGTCACGAGCACGAGCACCGCCGCACGCCCTCCCCAGATCCGCGACGCCGTGCGCGCCGCCAGCTCCGCGACGAGGGCAGCGCCACCGACCAGTACGAGAGAGAAGATCGCCCCCCGCAACCGGGACGGGGCATAGACGCGTCGCTCCAACGCCAGAGCCACACGCCCAAAGCCCGCCACCGGATGCCCGCGCCGCGGATCCCCGACGAGCAGGTCCGCCGCGAACCCACCGGCGAGCGCAAGCCCACTCACGCCGCCACCGCCCGCGCCGCTCCGTCCACGGCAGCGTTCACCCGCGTCACGGTCCAACGCCCATCGTGTGCGTGCAGCTCCGTCACCGAGACCGGCGCGACGTCGATCCGCCAGAAGGCTGCGAGCGGCGCTCCGAGCGCGTGGACGAGCGCAGCCTTCACGACGCCGCCGTGCGTGAAGGCAACCGCCCGCCCGTCGCGCGCCGCCTCGCCGTCGAGCCAATCGCCGACACGCGCCGCGAACACCGCCAGCGACTCGCCGCCGTGCGGCGCAGCGTCGGGGTCCTCCATCCAGGTGCCGACGTCCGCGGGCGACGCGGCGGCAACGTCGGCCAGCGTGCGCCCCGCCCACGCGCCGAAGTCGCACTCGGCCAGCGCCTCGACCATCTGCGGGTCCGAAATCCCTGAGGCCGCCGCGGTCTCACGGCAGCGCAGCGCCGGGCTCGACAGCGCGTCGAAGCGCCCAGGCAGCACGCCGGCAAGCGCAGCCGCCTCCGCACGGCCGCGCGCGTCGAGCGGCTCGTTGGCCGGGAAGCCGGCGGCGCGCGTGACGGCGGTGGCCGCGTGGCGGACGAGCAGGAGTCGCCTCACACGAGCGCTCGGTCCCGGCGGGGGGAGCGAACAGAAACGGCCGCAAGGTCCATCTGGACACCTCCGCGGGATCGGGCGTCCCGCACTCGGAAGGGCTCGCGGCGGACGAGTTCCTGACTCCCCGGAGGCGATGCGTCCGGGTCACAGTGGCGCGACCGTCCCGGACTCTCACCGGGTTCCTCGCACCGCCACGCTGACGCGTCGCATCCTACCCGGGGTGGCGAGCGGCCGTGCGAGACACGTCTACTGTTTGGCCGCGTGACGGCCTCCGACCGCATCGTCCGCCCGCCGACGCCGGCCGGCTTCGACCCCTCGCGCGCCGCCGAGCGCGGCGCCGACCCGCACGGCTGGCGCTACGCCGACGACGCGCGCGCTGCCGTCCACCGCGCGATCGCCGAGCGCCGCGACGTGCGCCGCTTCCGTCCTGACGAGGTCCCGCAGGACGTCCTCACGCGTGTGTTGGAGGCAGCCCACCGCGCGCCGTCCGTGGGGCTGATGCAGCCGTGGCGGCTGATCGTCGTGCGCTCGCTCGAGACGCGCACGGCAATGCGCCAGCTCGCGCAGCGCGAGCGGCTGCGCCAGGCCGACCGCTTCGACGAACGCGCTCGCCACTTCCTCGACCAGAAGATTGAGGGCGTCGTCGAGGCGCCGCTCGGGATCTGCGTCTGCTGCGACCACGGCGACCCCGGCACCGAGGTGCTCGGGCGCGGGACGATCCCCGAGACGGACATCTACAGCGCGTCCTGCGCGGTGCAGAACCTGTGGCTGGCGGCGCGCGCCGAGGGGCTCGGCGTCGGCTGGGTCAGCTTCTACCGCCCCGCCGATCTGCGCGAGCTGTTGGAGATCCCCGAGCGCGCCGACCCAATCGCGTGGCTGTGCGTCGGCTGGCCCGACGAGCGACCGGTGCGGCCGGGCCTGGAGGCAGCGGGCTGGGCGTCGCGGATGCCGCTGGAGGCGGTCGTGATGGAGGAGCGCTGGCGGGAGGACGCAGCGCCGGTCGTACACACGCGCGACGCCCCCGTGACCAGCCCCGACCGCCGCGCCGCGATCACCGCGCGCGACCGGCTCGACCGGCTCGTCAAGCCAGCCGGCAGCCTCGGCGCGCTCGAGACGCTGATCGAGCGCTGGGCGTCGATCACCGGCGAGCCGCCGCCGTCGCGCCTGCGCGCCGGCGTGCTCGTGTGCGCCGCCGACCACGGGCACGCGCGCGAGCGCGGCACGAGCCTCTTCGACCCGGTCGTCTCGGCGCAGGTGACGGCCGCGGCCGTGCGCGGGGAGACTGCCGTCGGCGTGCTCGCGCAGCGCGATGGCCACACGCTGCTCGTCGCCGACGTTGGGCTCGCCGGCCCGACTCCGCCCGGCGTGCGCGACGCGAAGGTCGCGCCCGGCAGCGCCGACCTGCTCGAGGGCCCGGCGCTCACGCCCGAGCAGCTCGAGGCGGCGCTCGCCGCCGGCGCTCGCCTGTGCGGCGAGCTGGCCGACCAAGGCGTCGACTGCCTCGTGCTCGGCGAGATCGGGATCGGCAACACCGCGACGACGGCAGCGCTCGCCTCCGCCCTCACGGGCGCGTCGTCCGAGCACACCGTCGGGCGCGGCACGGGGCTCGACGCCGCCGGGCTGGAGCGTAAGCGCGCGTTCGTTGCGGACGCACTCGCGCACCACGGCTTCGGGCCGGACACGTTTGTTGATCCGCCGCCGGACGGCGCGCCCGCCACGTCCATCCCGCGCCCCGACGGCCGCGCCGCGCTCCAAGCCGTCGGCGGCTTGGAGCTGGCCGCGCTTGCCGGCGCGGCCGTCGAGGCGGCGCGCCGGCGCTTGCCGGTCGTGCTCGACGGCTACGCGACCGCTACTGCGGCGCTCGCAGCGGTGCGGATCGAGGGCCACGCGACGGCGGCCGTCGGCGAGGCGCTGATCGCCAGCCACCGCTCGGCCGAGCCCGGCCACGACCTCGTGCTCAGGGAGCTCGGGCTGGAGCCGCTGCTCGACCTGCGCCTGCGGCTCGGAGAGGCGTCCGGCGCGCTGCTCGCCCTGCCGGTCATCGCTGCCGCGGGTGCACTGCACCGCGAGATGGGCACGTTCGAGGAGAGCGGTGTCGAGCGCCGGCCCTGACACGGAGGCGCGGCCGCCGATCGTCGCTCCGCCGCGCGGCCGCCTGCGCACCGTCGTCGCCGACCTCGGTCACGCGCTCGCGTTCCTGACGATCGTGCCGATCCGCGTCGGCGATCCCGGCCCGCGCGGACTCGCCGGCGCCGCCGCGTTCTTTCCGCTCGTCGGCGCGCTCGTTGGCGCGCCCGCCGGTGCGACGCGTGCGCTCGGCGCCGACGTCTTCGGCCCACTGACCGCGAGCGTGCTCGCGGTGCTCGTGCTCGCCGTTGTGACCGGCGCGCTGCACCTCGACGGGCTCGCCGACACGGCTGACGGGTTCGGCGCGCGCGGCGGCGGCGCCGAGCGGCGCCTCGCCGTCATGCGCGACTCGGCGACGGGCGTCTTCGGCGTGCTCGCGCTGCTCGGCTGGGCGCTGCTGCTGACGAGCGCGCTCGCGTCGCTGTCCGACCACGACGCGCTCATCACGCTGATCGCCGCCGGCACGGTCTCGCGTTGTGCGGCGCTCGTGCACGCGGACGCCACACCATCGGCACGACACGACGGCCTCGGCGCCGCCTTCCACACTGGACCGGCTGCGCGCGCCGTCGCCGCAATCACGACGATCTTCGTCGCCATCCTCCTCTGCGGTCCAGGACCCGGCTTCGCCGCCCTCGGTGCCGGCGTCGCGGCCGCCGCCGCTACGACCCTCTACGCCCGCCGCCTGCTCGGCGGCCGCACCGGCGACACACTCGGTGCGACCGTCGCGCTCGCCGAGCTGACCGTTGTGCTCACGCTGCTGGCGATCTGGCACAGCTGAGCCGGCGCGCTACCATCGCCTCTACGGGAGCCCTCAACCGGGCTGAGAGGGCGGCACTCCGGCCGCCGACCGTCAGAACCTGATCCGGATCATGCCGGCGCAGGGAAGGAGCACATGCCCCACACCACCGATCGCTTCGACGTCGCCATCGTGGGCGGCGGAATCGCTGGTCTCGCCGTCGCATGGCGCGCGCAGCAGCGCGGCCTGCGGACCGTCGTGCTGGAGCGCGACACGCTCGCGAGCGGCGCGACGCACGTCGCCGCCGGCATGCTCGCGCCGATCAGCGAGGCGCGCGTCGGCGAGCGCGGGCTGCTCGCGCTCAGCCGCGCCTCTCTTGACCGCTATCCCACGTTCGTTGCGGAGCTGGCGGACGCGTCCGGGCGCGACCCTGGCTACCGCACCAACGGCACGCTGCTCGTCGCGCGCGACCGCGACGAGGCGGAGGCGTTGGAGCGCGAGCTGGCCGAGCGCGAGGCACTCGGGCTGCCGGTCGAGCGGCTGCTCGCGAGCGAGGCGCGCCGCCGCGAGCCTGCCCTCTCGCCGACGCTGCGGCTTGCGCTGGACGTCCCCGCCGACCACGCGATCGACCCGCGCGCGCTGAGCGCGGCGCTCGCCGTCGCGATCGAGCGCGCCGGCGGCACGCTCCGCGAGGGTGTGGAGGTGACGCGCATCGTGCTGTCCGATGACGGCGAGCGCGTGGCCGGTGTCGAACTGGCCACTCCCGACTCGCGAGCCGCGGCCGGCGAGGTCGCACGCGACGGTGGCGCGGACATCCACGCCGACCAGGTCGTGATCGCCGCCGGCGCATGGGCCGGCGCGCTCGACGGTCTCCCCGCACATGCGCGCGTGCCCGTCCGTCCCGTCAAGGGGCAGATCATGCGCCTGCGTGACCCGGCAGGGGCGGGCGGGATCCCTCTCCTCACGCGCACGATCCGCATGCAGCCCGGCTACCTCGTCCCGCGCGGTGACGGCCGCTACGTGCTCGGCGCGACGATGGAGGAGCAGGGCTTCGACACGGCGCCGACGGCGGGCGGGATCTTCGAGCTGCTGCGCGACGCAATCGAGCTCGTGCCGGGCGTGAGCGAGCTGCAGATCGAGGAGGTCGCCGCCGGGCTGCGTCCCGGCACGCCCGACAACGCGCCGGTGCTCGGTCCGGGTGCGCTGCGCGGTCTCCAATGGGCCGCGGGCTGCTTCCGTCACGGCATCCTGCTCGCGCCGGTCGTCGCCGACACGCTCGCGGCGACGCTCACAGGTGAGGAGCCGCCCCAGGTGGCGAGGCCGTTCGCAGCCGAGCGCTTCGCGCGCGAGGCGGTGCCGACGTGATCTCCGTACAGGTCAACGGCGAATGGCACGAGCTCGCCGACGGCGCCACCGTCGCCGACGCGGTCACGCTGCTCGGCATCGAGCTCGACGCGCGCGGCGTCGCCGTCGCGGTTGAGCGTGAGGTCGTGCGCCGCGGCGCGTGGGAGGAGACCGTGCTGACCGGGGGCGCCCGCGTCGAGATCCTGACCGCGATCCAAGGGGGATGATGCGCGCATGAGCATCGACATCGACACACAGCTCGACGACCCGCTCGTCATCGCCGGCAAGACGTTCCGCTCGCGCCTGCTGCTCGGCACCGGCGGCTTCCGGTCACTGGAGGAGATGGGCGACGCGATCCGCGTCAGCGGCACGGAGCTCGTGACGGTTGCGCTGCGGCGCGTCGACCCGCAGCAGCGCGGCTCCATCATGGACGTGCTCGCGCAAGCCGGCGTCGACGTCCTCCCGAACACCGCCGGCTGCTTCACCGCGCGCGACGCGATCACGACCGCGCAACTCGCGCGCGAGGCGTTCGAGACCGACTGGGTCAAGCTCGAGGTCATCGGCGACGACCGCACGCTGCTGCCCGACGCGGTCGAGCTGATCACCGCCGCCGAGGCGCTTGTCGCCGACGGCTTCGTCGTGTTGCCGTACACGACCGACGACCCGATCCTCGCCCGCCGCCTGGAGGACGTCGGCTGCGCCGCGGTGATGCCGCTCGGCTCGCCGATCGGCTCGGGGATGGGGATCCGCAATCCGTACAACGTCTCGATCATCCGCGAGCGGACCGAGCTTCCGGTGGTGCTCGACGCAGGCGTCGGTACCGCTTCAGACGCGGCGCTCGCGATGGAGCTCGGCTGCGACGCGGTGCTGTGCGCAAGCGCGATCTCTCGCGCGCACGATCCGGTCGCGATGGCGCAAGCGATCCGCGCCGGCGTCGAGGGCGGGCGCCTCGCGCGCCGCGCCGGGCGCATCCCGCGCCGCCTCTACGCTGAGGCCTCGACGCCCGACGCCGGCCTGCCCGACTTCGGCACGCCGGTCGATGCCTGACGCACGGCCCGTCGCGCCGCCGACGACCGACGCGCTGCTCGACCACTGGGAGGCCGCCTGGTGCGGTCGCGACGCGGCCGCGTTCGCACCGCTGTGCGATCCGGCGGTCCAGTACGAGGACCCGTTCACGCGCGAGCCGCTCATCGGCGTCGACGAGCTGGCCGCGCACGCCGAGTTGCTGTGGCACGGCTTTCCCGACGCGCGAGTCGAGCGCGCCGGTGAGCGGCTCGCCGATTCGGCCGGGCGCTTCGTCGCCGCGCCCTGCAAGCTCGCCGGCACGCACCGCGGCTCGCTCGAAGGACTGCCCGCGACGAGACGCTTCGTCGTCGTGCACGGCGTCGTGTGGTGCGAGCTGCGTGCCGGCCGCCTGCTGCGCGTGCGCGCGTTCTTCGATCGCTACGACGCCGCCGTCCAGCTCGGCGTCCTGCCCGCCTCCGGCACGCTCGGCGAGAAGGCGCTGCTCATGCTGCGCGGCTTTGGCCTCCGCTCGCGCAGAGACTGACACTGCCTCAGTCGGTCAGCGTCACGCGCAGCGGCGCGTGATCTGACAGCGACCAGCGGTCGAGGACCTCGCAGTCCCCTGCCGGCGTGAGCCCGCGCACGAAGACGTGGTCGACGTGCGACGCGCCGGCGTGCGCGAAGCCGGGCAGCGGCGGCTCTTCGACGTTGAAGTCGCCACCGAGGACGAGCGGTGCGTCGCCCGCCCAGTCGGTCGCGGTCACGCGCGCGAGCGCGATGTCGCCCAGCGTGCGCGCGCCGCGTCCGGTGCTCGCGTGCAAATTCGCGAACCAGCAGTCGTCACTGCCGACCCGCACCGACACCGCATGCACGACGCGCCGCTCCGGCCACACGCACAGTCGTCGTCGCGCGTGCACGCGCACGCCTCCGAGGCCACGCACGAGGATCGCATTGCAGCCGCCGCCGTTTGCCTTCAACAACTCCGGTCGCCAGCTTGCGACAGTGTGTCGCAACGGCAGCAACGCGTTGCGCGACGTGCGCGCGTGATGCTCCTCCGCGCCGCACGCGCGCGCCAACGACGCAGGCCACCACGGCGGCGTCTCTTGAAGCAGTGCGACGTCCCACCGCCATCCGGCAAGACGTGTCGCGAACGCATCGAGCAGGTCCTCGTCACGAGGAGGTTGCGCACGGCCGTGGAACAGGTTCCATGTCAACACGCGCAGCGACATCCTTCGACCGTACACTTGCCCGCTTGCCACGCCACCTGCTCACCGGAGAAGAGCTCACCCGCGACGAGCTGCTCGCGCTCGTCGAGCGCGCGCTCGAGCTGAAGGCCGAGCCGCTGTCGTCGCGCGCGCTCGCCGGCAAGCACGTCGCGCTGATCTTCCAGAAGCCCTCGACGCGCACGCGCCTGTCATTCGAGACGGGCGTCGTCGAGCTCGGCGGTCACCCGCTGATCCTGCGCCCCGACGAGATGCAGCTCAGCCGCGGCGAGGCACCGCGCGACACCGCCCTCGTGCTGTCGCGACACGTGCACGCGATCGGAATTCGCACCGGTTCTGATGAGCTCGTGCGAGAGCTCGCCGAGCATGCGTCCGTCCCGGTCGTGAACATGCTCACTGCTGGCCACCATCCATGTCAGGCGCTTGCGGATCTGCTGACCTTGCGTGAGACGTTCGGAAGACTCGAAGGGCTGACACTCGCGTACGTCGGCGACGGCAACAACATCGCTCGCTCGCTCGCGATCCTCGGCGGGCTCGCCGGCGTCGAGGTGCGCGTCGCCGCACCCGACGGCTATCAGCTCGAGCCCGTCGCGGATGCCGTGCTGACCGACGACCCGCACGCGGCCGTCGCCGGCGCGCACGCCGTCTACACCGACGTGTGGGTCAGCATGGGCGACGAGGCGACCGCGGACGAGCGCCGCGCGGCGCTCGCGTCCTACCGTGTTGACGACACCTTGCTCGATCGCGCCGCGCCCGACGCGATCGCGCTTCATGACTTGCCCGCTCACCCGGGTGAGGAGATCACGGCCGAGGTCCTGTACGGATCGCGTCAGCGAATCTGGGACCAGGCCGAGAACCGGCGCCATGCCCAGAAGGCACTGTTGGAGTTCCTGCTGCGGTAGCCTCGCGCCAACCGGTCCGTCTGTCCATACCGAGGAGCATCAATGCCCCAGCCGAAGTCCCCCGCTGCGAGAAGAGCGAGCACCGGCAGAAGAAGAGCCGCTGCCGCACGCAGACCGGCTGCCAGACGTACCGCAGCCGCCAGGAGAACAACCGCCGCGCGAAGAGCGACCGCGACGAGAAGACCCGCTCGCGCGGCTGCGAGAAGAAGCGCGGCGAGAAGACCGGCGCGTGCGGCTGCGAGAAGAGCAGCTGCGAGAAGACCCGCGCGTGCCGCGGCGAGAAGAAGCGCTGCCAGAAGAGCTGCGCGCAGAGTCGTCGCGAGAAGAGCCGCGGCGAGAAGAGCTGCGCGTCCGGCCGCTCGCAGAGCGGCGGCGAGAAGAGCGTCGCGCGCGACGGCGAGAAGACCGGCCGCGAGACGGTCGGCTCGCAGAGCCGCGAGAAGAGGCGGCGCGAGACGCGCGTCCAGAAGAGCCTCCAGTACCACCGCGCCGAGACGGGCGACCGGCGCCGCCGGCAGACGCACGGCCGATCCGGTCGTGCAGCTCGTCGACGCGCTCCGGGATCAGCTCGCCAACCGCGTGTTCGAGCCGCGCGACCTCGTCCTGCTCGCCTCCGAGGCAATCCAGGAGGCGATGGACGAGGCCGTCGAGCGCGGGCGCGTGACGAGGGGCGATGCAAACGACCTCGTCGGCGAGCTGGTGCGCAAGGGTCGTGAGCAGAAGGACGACGTGCTGACGAACCTCGACCAGCTGCTCGGGAAGGGCATCGAGCAGCTTGAGCAGCTGTCGAAGAAGCTCGACGACACGGCTGCGACCGCGCGTCGTGCTCAGTCCGTCGAGCGGCTCGTGCGAAGCGCCGACCGCGCCCGCAGAGCAGTCAGCGACTCGCTGAAATGACGTCGCCCGCCGGAGGCCGCTCGCGGTCTTCGGCGACGCGGCAACGTGTCCCGTGGGCGTCCCGACACCGTCAGTCGGGACGCCCTCCGGGATAACGCGTCAGGCCGTCGTCGGGGACTGGGTCCCATGACGGCGCCGAGCTGATCCACTGACGGTACGTCGGCGCGATGCCAGGGTCGTTGTCGAGTGCGCCGAAGCGCACTCCGCAGCGACCGTCGCCGCCCGGCACGCCGCTGAACAGATGCGCGCCGCAGGTCCCACAGAACGACTTCGGGTAGCCGCCCTCCGGCTGCCACATGCGGATCGCGTCGGCGCCCTGCACGACCGCGACGTACCGCGCGTCGACGAGCCCGTTGACCGACGAGCCAGTCCCGGTGCGGCCCTGGCAGCGCGTGCAGTGGCAGTAGCCGGCGTCGAAGAACGGCGCGCGCACTTCAAAGCGGACCGCGCCGCAGAGGCAGCTGCCGGTGAGTGGCGCTCCGCTCAGCGTGTCGCTCCCGCGTCGGCCTCGAGCCCGAGGTCGGCCAGCAGCGCGCCGAAGTCGAGCTCGGCGCCGGTCAGCTCGCCGAGCAGCTCCTCGGCGCTCAGCCGCTGACCGTCGCGCCACAGCGCGCGCAGCGCGTCACCCGCCTCGCGCTGCTCGAACCAGCGCTCGCCGAAGCGCTCGCGCAGGTGCGCGCGCAGGTGCGTCTCGAGCGCCCAGGCGCGCAGGTAGCAGGCGACGTAGAAGCCCGGGTCGAGGTCGGCGAGGTACGTCTGCTCCGGCCACGCCACGCGTGCTGCCGTGCCGAGCAGCGTCGTGTAGCGCGCGCGCAGCGCGCCGTCATCCGGCGGGTCGACGCGGTGCACGTCGAGCTCGTAGGGGAGCTTCGCTGCGTAACGCCGCAGGTAGATCAGCCGCGTTGCGCGCGCGTGCGCGGCGAGCGTGTCGTCGGCGTCCTGCACGCCGAGCCGCGCGCGCAGCCACTCGGGGTCCTCGACGAGATGGTCGAACAGGAACGCGAACGCCTCCGTGATCGCGTTGTCGCCGAGATGGCGGTACTCGAACGCGAGCTCCGGGTCGACGTGCGCGAAGTGCTCGACGTGGCCGCCCTCGTGCAGCAGCGCGGTGAAGTCGTCGCGCCCGCCGATCGGCGGCACGACGAGCCGCACGTCCTGCGGGACTCTCACCGCCACGCAGAACGCGCGCGGCGACTTGCCCGGACGCGACTCGACGTCCAGCTGGACGTTGCGCTGCGTCGCCGGGTCGATCCCGAGCCCCGCAAGCGTCGCCTCGAAGCTCGGCAACAGCCGCGCGCCGTCGAACGCCGCGTCCGCCTCGGCGAAGCGGAACAGCCGCGGCAGGTCCGCGCGCACGAGGTCGTCCAGCGACAGGCCGTTGAGTGTGCGCTCCACGACCGGCGCGACGAGCGGTCCATACGCGTCCTCCGTCGCGGCCGTGAACGCCTCGGTTGCGCGCGCGAGCCGGTCGAGGTCGAAGCCCTTCAGCTCCTCGCACAGCGCGCGGTAGCTCGGCCAGCCCAGCTCGCGCGCCGTCGTGCGCGTGCGCTCCAACATCTCGGTGTAGAGCGGGTTGAGGTGCGTCTCGGTCGCCTCCAGCCGCGCCGTCTCGATCGCCGAGCGGCGGTCGCGGTCGGGCTCGTTCGCCTGCACGATCGTCGCCTCGCGGAAGGGGATCGCCGCACCGTCGCCTTCGATCGACAGGACGAGACCGGCCTCGCGCTGTGCGAGCTCGCCCTCCAGGTCGGTCGAGACGAGGCCGAGGTGTCCGTCGACCGCGAAGTCGAGCAGCATGCGCGCGCGGCGCGCGGCGTCTTCGCCCTGTGCCGCCGCCGCATCCGCCTGCTCGCGCAGCCGCGCGACGCCGTCGGCGGTAAACAGCTCGGCGTGCTTCGCGTAGATCGGCTCGACGTCGAACTCGGCTCTGAACCCTGCGAAGTGCGCGTGGTACTCCTCGCCCAGCTCGGCCGTGAACGCCTCGGCTTGCAGTCGGTACGCGGCGAGGTCCATGGTCCTGGCATGCTAGACGCCGCATGTCCACCGCACTCACCAGACGCCAGAGGCCGAGCCGCGGCGACGAGCTGGAGCTGACGATCGACTCGCTCGCGTTCGGCGGCAACGGCGTCGCGCGCCACGAGGGCTACGTCGTGTTCGTCGTCGCTGCCATCCCCGGCGATCGCGTGCGCGCGAGAATCACGCGTCCCAAGCGCGACTACGCCGAAGCGATAACGGTCGAGATACTCGAGCCGAGCCCCGAGCGGATCCCTGGGAGAGCGCCGCACCCGGGCGTGTCGTGGCAGGTGATGCCGTACGAGCTCCAGCTGGAGATCAAGGCCCAGCAGATCGAGGACGCACTGCGAAGGATCGGCAAGCTCGACGGGTTCGCGATGGAGCCGATGGTGCCCGCCATCGAGCAGTGGCGCTATCGCAACAAGATGGAATATTCGTTCGGCAACGACGACGACGGCAACCTCGTCTACGGCTTCCATGCGCCCGGCCACTGGGAACGGATAGTTCCGATAGACGACTGCCTGATCGCCTCCGAGCGCTCCAACAGAGCGAGTCGGCAGGTGCTCGACTGGTGCCGCGCGAAGGGGCTCACCGCCTACGATCGCCGCACCCACGAGGGCTTCCTGCGCAACCTCGTCGTGCGCGAGGGGCGGCGCACCGGCCAGATCCAGGTGCGGCTGGTGACGATGCCGGGCGCGCTCGACACCGACGGGCTCGCCGAGGCCGTCGACTGCAACGGCCTCCTGTGGACTGCGTTCGACGGCGTCGGCGAGACGACTGCGCTCGGCGAGACGGAGCTGATCTCCGGCAGCGACTACCTCGACGAGGAGCTCAGCGGCCTGCAGTTCCGCATCTCCCCGCACGCGTTCTTCCAGACGAACACCGAAATGGCGGAGAAGCTCTACGCGCTCGCCGGCGAGTACGCCGGTCTGAGAGGCTTCGAGCGCGTCTACGACCTCTACTGCGGGATCGGCACGATCGGCCTGACGCTTGCGCCGCGCGCGTCGGAGCTGTGGGGCCTGGAGCTGATCGAGCCGGCGATCGGCGACGCGATCTCGAACGCGAAGCTGAACGAGATCGACAACGCCAACTTCTTCGCCGGCGACGTGCGGGTGGCGCTGAGAGAGCTGGTGAAGAAGGCCGGCACGCCGGACGTCGTCGTCGTCGACCCGCCGCGCGCAGGGTTGTCGTCGAAGGTCGTCAGACGCATCATCGACAGCTCGCCGAAGCGGATCGTCTACGTCTCCTGCAACCCGACGACGCTCGCGCCGAACGCGGCGCAGCTCGTCGAAGCCGGCTACATCCTGCGCAGAGTCACGCCGGTCGACATGTTCCCGCAGACGCCGCACATCGAGTGCGTCGCGCTGCTGGAGCGCGGGTAGCGGCCGCGCGTTAGCGTCCCGGCGATGCCGGGCGTGCAGATCCACGAACTGACGATCGCCGACGAGCCTGCGACGTGGGCGGCCCTCGGGTTCGCGGTCGACGGCGACGTCTGCCGCGTCGGCAGCGTGCCGATCCGGCTCGCGGGGCGAGACGCTGGTCGCGGGATCGTCGGCTGGACGCTCGGCGGGCTCACCAGCGACCAGCTCGACGGGCTGCCGACGCAGAGCGCAGATGACACGGCGCCTGTCGCTTCGCCGCCCGCCACGCACTCCAACGGCATCACCGCGTTCGACCACGTCGTCGCGATCACGCCCGCGCTCGACCGCACCGTCGCCACGCTCCAGACCGCCGGGCTCGACCTGCGCCGCATCCGTGAGGAGCCGACGCCGGCCGGCGCTCCGCGCCAGGCGTTCTTCCGCCTCGGCGAGGTCATCCTCGAGGTCGTGCAGGCGCCCGACGACGCGATCGAGCGCAGCGGCGGCGCCGATGGCTCTGCCTTCTTCTGGGGCCTCGCCTTCAAGGTCGCCGACCTCGACGCGACCGCCTCCGCGATCGGCGAGGAGCGCTGCAGCGCGCCGCGCCCCGCCGTCCAGCCCGGCCGCCGCATCGCCACGCTGCGCCGCTCCGCCGGATTCGCGGTGCCGGTGGCGCTGATGACGGAGTGAGAACGGCTCTCGCGAGCACACCGTCGTTGCGGTTGTCGCGTGGGTGCAAGCGACCTATCCTTGCCTCGCGGTTGCAGTTGAAGCCGAATGGCGTCCGAAGATGCAAACGGGCCGGGGGCGGCAACCCCCGGCCCGTTGCGTTCCGCACCGACACGGAGCCTGCCGTCGGTGCAGCTTCGCGCGGCAGTCTCCGCGTCAGCGCCGCCGATCGACGAGCCGGTCGATGACCAGCAGCGCCACCAGCAGCGCCAGCGCGGTTGCAGTTGCTGCCATATTCCTTCCTTCGTTGCCGTGTGGCGTCGAAGACGCCGGGGCTGACAAGCCCCGACCAGTTCCCGGCGTCCGGAGGGATCGGATGGCAGAGGCTGCTTCCGCCGTGCGCGCACGACGTTACGACCGGTTCGGCCCGTTGTCGCCACCGCATATCTGTGATCGGGTAAAGACTCTGCGCAAGCGCTGACCCGGCTCGTACGGCGACGGCGGGTGACAGAATCCGGCGCCATGGCAGCGGGCTCTCATCAGCGTGGCGCGGTTGTCGTCACGGGTGCGTCGAGCGGGATCGGCGAGGCGTGCGCGCGGCGGCTCGCGGGCCTCGGCTTCCAGGTCTTCGCGGGCGTGCGCAAGGCGGAGGACGGTGAGCGGCTCGCACGTGAGATCCCGGGCGTGACGCCGCTGCGGATCGACGTGGTCGACGCCGACTCGATCGCCGCCGCGGTGCAGAGCGTGAGCGAGCAGACGCACGGCCGCCTCGCCGGCCTCGTCAACAACGCCGGCGTCGCCGTCCCCGCGCCGATCGAGCATCAGCCGATCGACGACTTCCGTCGTCAGATCGAGGTCAACCTGATCGGCCAGGTCGCCGTCACGCAGGCGTTCCTTCCGCAGTTGCGCGCCGCGAGAGGCCGAATCGTCAACGTCAGCTCGATCGGCGGCAAGGTTGCCGTCCCGCTGCTCGGCGCCTACGCCGCCTCGAAGTTCGGGCTGGAGGGCTTCTCCGACACGCTGCGGCGCGAGCTGCGGCCGTGGGGGATCGAGGTCTCCGTGATCGAGCCGGGCACGATCGCGACGCCGATCTGGGACAAGGGGATCGCTTCCGGTGACGAGCTCCAACAGACGATGAGCGCCGACGCACAGCGCGACTACGGTCCACTGATCGCAACCGTCCGCACCGCCTCCGAGGAGGGTGCGCGCACCGGTCTCCCACCGGACGCCGTCGCGAAGGACGTCGCCCACGCGCTCACCGCGCGCAAGCCGCGAACGCGCTACCTCGTCGGCCGCGAGGCGAAGTCGCGCGGAACAGCCGCGCGCTTCCTGCCGGACCGCTTCATCGACAGAGCGATCGCCAGAGTCATGAGATGGGGCTGACGCCCCGCGGCTAGACTCCGCCGCCATGCGCGCCGCCACAATCCGCGACAGAGAGATCCTCGTCGAGGAGCACCCCGACCCGAAGCCCGGCAAGGACGAGGTGCTCGTGCGCATCCGCGCCGCCGGCCTCAACGGCGCCGACATGATGCAGAAGCGCGGGCTCTATCCGGCGCCGCCCGGCTGGCCGCAGGACATCCCCGGCCTCGAGCTGGCCGGTGAGGTGCTCGAGAACGGCCCGGGCGCGACCCGCTTCAACGAGAGCGATCGCGTGATGGCGATCGTCGGCGGCGGCGGTCAGGCGGAGCTGGCGGTCGTGCACGAGCGCATGCTGATGCCGGTCCCGTCCACGCTCGACTGGCCCCAGGCCGGCGGCTTCCCGGAGGTCTTCGCGACCGCCCACGACGCGCTCTTCACGCAGGCCGGCCTGCAGGCCGGCGAGCGGCTGCTCGTGCACGGCGGCGCTGGCGGCGTCGGCACCGCGGCGATCCAGCTGGGCGCGAGCCTCGGCGCGCGCGTCACCGCGACCGTCCGTAACCCCGACAACCGCGAGCAGGTCGCCGCGCTGGGAGCAAGCGCCGTGATCGAGCCGGAAGGCTTCGAGCAGCACGCTCCCTTCGACGTGATCCTCGAGCTCGTCGGAGCGCCGAACCTCGGCGCCAACGTCGACGCGCTCGCAACGAGCGGCCGCATCGTCGTGATCGGCATCGCCGCCGGCGCCAAGGGGGAGCTGAACCTCGCGAAGCTGATGTACAAGCGCGGGCGCGTGATGGCCTCGACGATGCGCGCTCGTCCGTTGGAGGAGAAAGCGTTGATGACGCGCGGGCTCGAGCGCCACGTGCTGCCGCTCGTCGCGCGTGGCGCGATCAAGGTGCCAGTCGCCGAGACGTTCCCGCTCGACGAGGCGCCCGCCGCCTACGAGCGCTTCGCCGCCGGCGGCAAGCTCGGCAAGCTCGTCCTGCTGCCGTAGGCCCGCGCCCGTCCGTCCGGGGGCCAGCCCCACCGCCGTCCGGTGGCGGACGGCATGGCAGTCGCCGCGTGGCGTGCCTATCGTCCCCGTCATGTCCGTCCACTCGCGCAGCGAGTCACCGAAGCCCTCGAAGGGTCTGCCGCGCACGTTCATCGCGCTGTGCATTGTCATCGGTGCGCTGATCGGCGCCTACTGCGTGCTGATCCTCGTCTCGCTCGCGATGGCGAGCACGGAGCACCGCACGCGCACGTTCGCGGTAGCGGCAAGACAGCTGCAGATCGAGACCGGCTCGGCCGACGTGCGAGTGGTCGGCGAGCGGCGCCACAACGTGCGCGTCGACATGGAGATCCAGCGAGGGATGTTCCGCAACGGGTTCCGGCCGCGCGTCGAGTTGCGCCAGAGCGGACGGCAGCTGCAGCTCCACAGCCACTGCTCACTGATGGCGCACGTGGGCGTCGGCGACTGCGGGGCGTCGTTCACGGTCTACGTACCGCGCGGCACTACCCTGGCTGTGAACGCGGCATCGGGCGACGTGTCCGTGGAGGGCATCGAGCGCGACGTCACCGTCGCCGCGTCATCCGGCGACGTGCACGTCGAGGACGTGGTGGGCCCATTGCAGGTGACTGCGTCCTCCGGGGACGTCCACGTCGCCGGCTACCAGGGCACGAAGCTGGTCACGACGACCAACAGCGGCGACGTCGATGTGAGCACGGCGCACGCGCCCCGTCGTCTGCGCGTCGACGCCGGATCCGGCGACGTCGACGTCGCGGTCCCGAATGTCGTCTACAGCGTCCTGGTCGACACCGGCTCGGGCGATCGGAACGTGACGGTGCGCCAGGACCCGGCCGCGCCGCGCACGATCCAGGCAAACACCTCCTCGGGTGACGTGTCGATCGCGCCACGCGGCGACGGGGACTGACCCGCGCGCCGGCACGGCGGCCGCGTCAGCCCTCGCCGAGCTCCGGCTCCTCGTCGACCGCGAGCACCTCGGCCGCATGGATCGAGCAGAGCGGGAGGCCGCTGCTCTCCAGCACAGCCTCCTTCTCCACATCGGTCAGCGGCGCGCCGCACTCCTCGCAGCGGTCCGGCAGCTCTTCGATTGTGCGCTCCTCGAGCTCCATGGCCGCGAGATACCCCGGGCGGCCAGGAGCCGAACCGGCGGCTGGGGGCGGGTGGGCGGGATCAGTACGGCGGCAGCGCCTCGTACCACTCGCCGAGTACGCGGAATGCCCGCCAGAAGTCGCGCTTCGAGCTCTCCTCATCGAGCGCCTCGTCGATGTTCGGCACGTAGAGCGCCTCGATCGACGGGGTCAGCCGCTGCAGCGTCCCGGGCTCGGCGACGAGCATCCGCGCGAGTGGGATCTCCAGCTCGTTCACGACGTCAAGTGCGTCTTCCCCCATCACCACGACGATCTTCGGCTGCACGATCGCGAGCTCCTCGAGCAGCCGCTCGACGCAGGCCGGGTCCGCGAGCGACGGGTCGGGCAGCGGACACTTCACGCACAGCGTCCCGTAGACGGCGAGCGGGTCGATGTTCAGCCGCTTGAGCGACTTCATCAACGCGCCGCCGGCGCGCCCGTAGAAGGCGACCCCCTCCTCGATCTCGGAGGGGCGCGGGTGATGCTTGATCATGAAGACGTCGGCCTGCGGATGGCCGGACCCCAGCACCGGCATCAGGTTGCCGCGCGGGCAGTGTCTGCACTCCTGCAGGTCGCGCGTGAAGTGGTTCAGCTCTCGGATCGCCCGCTCGAGGTACTTCTCGCGGATCTCGTCGTCGGTGATGGGCATGCTTGGGGGAACATTGGACGCGTCCCCCGCATGTCCCTGCTCGTGCATCAGGACTTGCGTGCCGCTCGCCGGACCCGGCGCTCCTTCGAGGCGGCCCGCGCCCCTCTCGGCACAGCTCTCGTCTGCAGGAACTTCAGCGCCTGCACGTACAGCAGGGACGCCGGCGTGCGCACGATGTCCGCCTCGCGCAGCGCCTCCATGAACTCCTCCGGTCCGTCGAAGTCCGGCATCTGGATGCGCACCGAGCCGAGCCCCTGCGCGACGTGCGCGTCCGAGCCGGCGCCGGCAGGGATGCGGTACTTGGCGGCGAAGCGCGCCGCCTCCTCGTTGAACTCCTGAATCGCGACGCGCGGGTTGAAGACCTCGATCGCGTCGACGTCGTCGAGCACCGCCATAAGGTGCTCGTAGTCGGGCACCGCGTGCATGCGGTCGAACGGATGCGGGACGTAGACGACGCCGCCCTGACGCTTGATCTCGGCGATGGTCTCCTGCAGTGTCAGCCCACGCGGGATCAGCGCTCTGAGGAACAGCCCGATCACCTCGCCCTGGTCGGCCGGCTTGACCTCCTCGCCGACGATCACCTTGATGCCGCTCGCCTTCGCCTCCGCCTCGAACGCGCCGGTGATGACGTTGTGGTCGGTCACGGCGATCGCGCCGAGCCCACGCGCCTTCGCCGTCGCGAGCAGCACCTCGACCGGCGTCGCGCAGTCGGACGAGTGGTCGGTGTGCATATGCAGGTCGACGTCGATGCGCCGGCGCCTGGCGACCTTCGCGCGCAGCGCCGGGTCGCCGCGGCCGTCGTGGCGCTTGGCGACGAGGCCGGCGTAGACGTCCTCCAGCTCGTCCGCGACGCGTGACCATCTGAGTCGCTCGCGCAGCGGGTCGGCAGCCGCGCGCAGCTGCGCGCGCAGCGCGGGATCGGCGACGAAGCGGGCGAGCTGAGCGGCGAGCGTGTCGGCATCGCCGGGCTCGAACAGCAGGCCGTGGTCGCCGTCGCCGACGAGCTCCTCGTACACCGGCAGCCGCGCGGCGACCGGGACGCAGCCGGCAGCGAGCGCGCGCGCGAGGCCCCCGGGAGCGGGGGCGACGCCGCTCGACGCGCGCACGACGAGGTCGGCGCGTGCGAGCAGCGTGTCCTCGTCGCAGTCGTCCGGGCCGACGAACGCGATTCGCTCGCGCAGCTCGGCGCGCAGCGGACCGGCGCCCTGCGTTGCGCGGCGCGACCAGATCGTCGCGCGCCAGCGATCGCTCGCCGGCATCCGTCGCAGCGCGCGCAGCAGCGTGCGCACGGCCGTGCGGTCCTCGTCGGCGATCAGCGCGATCTCGACGGCGTCGTCGGCGTCGCGCGGGTCCCCCACCGAGGGCGCGTCGGCGCCGGGGAGGATCACCCGGTACTCGCCGGGAAACCAGCGCTGCAGCAGATCGCGAGTCGCCTCGTAGCTCGCGATGCGCGCGTCGAGGCGGCCGAGGAACAGCTCCACGACACGCCGCGCGACCTGCGTCGAGAGCACGCGCTCGGTCGGCGCGTGGAACGTCCCGACGTTGAGCGCACGCGAGTGGCGCAGCGCCGCGCTCGCGGCGCTCGGCGCGAACGGCTCGTGCAGGTGGACGAGGTCGAGCGGCGCGATCGCAAGCGCCTGCTCGATCGTCCGCGCGACGTCGATCGGCAGCGAGGCGGCGCGGCGGCGCGAGGGAGAGAACGGCAGCACCTCGCCGACCCCGAGAACGCGGTACGGCTGGCCGTCGAGCGGCTCCAGCAGCGCCTCCGGTCGCTCTCTCGCCGCGTGGATCGCCTTGCGCGACTCGCGCACGAGCCCGCTCGACGTCGACGGCGCGATCACGACGACGCGATGGCCCCGCTGGGCCAGCTCCTCGGCAGTTCGAGCGACGGCACGGTTCACCTCATGCGGCACCTCCCAGGCAAACGGGGTGACCTGGGCGATCGCAAGGCGCGCGGGCACGCTCTGGAGGATAGACCGGCGCCGCGGGCGGCGGATCGCGCGACTCGCGCGCGCCGAGCCGATGAGCGACATTCTCGCCCCGCTGTCCGCAGAACGTCGCTCATCCGGCGCACGGCCGGCTGACGGCCTACCCTCGCGCTGCCAGCCGCCGCCGCAAGTTCGCGCGCACCTCGGGCCACTCGCGGTCGAGCACGCTGTACCAAGCGGAGTCGCGGTAGCTGCCATCGAGCAGCACGCGGTGCTGGCGGTGGATCCCCTCGAACTGCGCCGGCAGCGCCGCCATTGCAGCCCGCGAGCGCTCGTTGCGCGCGTCGGTCTTCAGCTCGACGCGGATGCAGCCGGCCTCGTCGAACGCGCGCCCGAGCATCAGCAGCTTCGCCTCCACGTTCGCACCCGTCTGCCACGCCGACGGGGCGAGCCACGTCCAGCCGATCTCGACCGACCGGTCGTGCTCGCGTAGCTCCAGGAAGCGCGTCGATCCGATCGCGACCCCATCCGAGCTACGCACGGTCGCGAACGTCGCGTCGCGACGCGTGTCCCACGCCGAGCGGGCATCCTCACGCCACCACTCGAACCATCTCGGATCGTGCAGCGGCACCGGCAGCCATCTCGACACGCGCGCGTCAGAAGCCGCGGCCCGCAAATCCTCGACGTGCCGCTCCTCGAGCGGCTCCAGGCTCACCAGCAACCCGGGCAGCGACGATGCGAGCGTGCCAAACACGCCCGCATCGTTGCAAAGAGGGAGTTCGCTAGGACTCGGTCGAAGCCGGCGCCGGAGCGCCCAGCGCCTTCGTGCCCGGCAGTCCGGCGTGCTCGTCGATGAACTGCTCGGTCGCCAGCCGCGCCTCGTCGTCGGGGCGCTGCACGTGCGGCGACTTCATGAGGTACGACGACGGCCCGTCGAGCTGGCCGCCCACACCATGGTTCAAAGCCAGCTTGCAGCAGCGCACGGCGTCGATGACGATGCCGGCGGAGTTGGGGGAATCCCACACCTCGAGCTTCATCTCGCACATCAGCGGGACGTCGCCGAACGCTCTGCCCTCGAGGCGGATGTGCGCCCACTTGCGGTCGGTCAGCCACGGCACGTAGTCCGAGGGGCCGACGTGGACGTCGTCAGCCGGCAAGTCGATGCCCGCAACGGACGTCACGGCGTTCGTCTTGGAGATTTTCTTCGACTCCAGCCGCTCGCGCTCGAGCATGTTGAAGAAGTCCATGTTGCCGCCGACGTTGAGCTGCGAGGTGTGCTCGAGCTTCACGCCGCGCTCGTAGAACAGGCGCGCCAGCGCGCGGTGCGTGATCGTCGCGCCGACCTGCGACTTGATGTCGTCGCCGACGATCGGCAGCCCGGCCTTCTGGAAGCGGTCGTCCCAGTAGTCCTCGCGGGCGATGAAGACGGGGATGCAGTTGACGAAGCCGCAGCCGGCCTCGAGCACCTGCTCGACGTACCACTTGGTCGCCTGCTCGGAACCGACCGGCAGGTAGGAGACGACGACGTCCGTCTTCGTGTCCTTGAGGATCTGGACGATGTCGGCCGTCTGGCCCGGCGCCTTCTCGATCCGCTGCGAGAGGTACTTGCCGAGGCCGTCGTGCGTCATGCCGCGGTAGACGGGCACGTCGAGGTGCGGGACCTCAGAGAATCTGATCGTGTTGTTCTGCCCGGACCAGATCGCCTCGGAGAGGTCCTTGCCGACCTTGTCCTTGTCGACGTCGAACGCGGCCGTGAACTCCACGTCACGGACGTGGTAGCCGCCGAGGTCGACGTGCATCAGGCCGGGCACTCTGCCGGCCGGGTCCGCATCCTTGTAGTACTGGATGCCCTGCACGAACGACGAGGCGCAGTTGCCCACGCCGATGATCGCAACGCGCACCTTTTCGCTCTGGTAGCGGCTGGCGCCGTTGCTGGAAGTGTTGCTCACGGTGAGAGATTCCTCCTGGAAAGGTCTGGGGGATAGACCCCGCCGGCGGGCGCGGGTTACACCTACGACGGAACGCGCGACAGCTCGCGCCGGACATGGAAGATGCGCTGGAAGACCGTGATCGTAGACAGCACGGCGAGCACGTAGACGGCTGGAGCGAGCAGCTCGAAGTCGCCGAGCCCGGCGCCCTTGGCGAAGATCAGGCCGATCGAGAGGATCACGACCCGCACGGCGCGGCTCGCGATCCCGACCTTGCACTCGACCCCGAGCGCCTCGGCACGCGCGCGGGTATAGGAGACCATCAGCGACGCCAGCACCGCGACGACAACGGCCGCGACCGCCAGCTCGTCACCCTGCGTCGCGAAGTAGGCGGCGACCGCGGTCAGCACGATCCCCTCCTCGATGCGGTCGAGCGTCGAGTCGAGGAACGCGCCGAACGGCGTGCCCTTGCCCGACATGCGCGAGTAGCGCCCGTCGAGCGTGTCCATGATCGAGCCGAGGATGAAGGCGACGCCGCCGAGGAAGAAGTACTCCTGCCACACCAGCACCGCCGCCACGAGGTTCCCGACGAGGCCCGTGAGCGAGATCGCGTTCGGCGTCAGGCGCGACTCGATCAGGCGGTTGCGCATCGCCGCCGAGAATTCCTGAGTGGCGGACATCAGGCCGCGGCCTCGGCCTTGGTGCGCCCGAACGACCACGCCTCGGGCCGCCAGCGAGCGAGCAGCTGCTTGGACAGCAGCGCCGACGTCCCGGCCGTCATCGCCCCGAGGAACGCGTCGAAGAAGTAGTGGTTGCCCGTCGCGACGACGACGAACGTGACGAGGAACGGATACACGAACCACACGACCTTCAGCGGCCTCGGCTTCACGAGCCGCGCGAGCGGCCAGCCGACCATCAGCGCGAAGCAGACGTGCATTGACGGGACCGCGGCGTACAGGTTCAGCAGCGCGCTCACCGGCTCGTTCTCGACGCGCACGCCGGTGAAGGCGGCGACCGAGTCGGTGAAGCCCCACTCGGGCATCAGCCGCGGCGGAGCCGTCGGGTAGAGCGCGTAGCCGACGAGCGCGAAGCCCATCGCGATCATGAACATGTTGCGCACGAAGTAGAAGCTGTCGTTGCGGCGCAGGTAGATCCACACGAGCGCGCCGACCGTCACGACGAAGTGCGAGTTGAGGTACATCCAGTCGGCGGCGTGGATGATCCACTGCTGGCTCGCCGCCCACGCCTGGACGTTCGGCTCGGCAAACACGTGCAGGCTGTGCTCGAGGTTGATGATCTTCGTCGCGTTCCACGCCGCCACGGCGACCTTGCCGTCCACGGTGCCGCGGACGATCTGGTAGGCGTAGTAAGCGGCGGCGAAGAGGAGCAGCTGGCGCGCCGCGTCCGCCCATCCCTGCGGCAGCACGCGCCGCTCGATGTTGCGAAGGCCGCGAATCATGGGGAAGCGCCGCATCCTACCGGTGTTACCCGCTGTTCACGACGATGCGATCTCCGCAACGTGCGGCGCGTGAGCCAATCCGGTCAAGCGAGAAGCGGGTCGCCAGGCGGATGGTGCCGGCGCGGCGGACGCGCAGCTGCGTCCAGTCGCCGTCGGGCTCCACGCAGGCGTCGCCTTGGGTCACTGCCCAGTACGGCGTCCAGCGCACGCGCAGCTTGATGGTGGCCGGGCGGGGGACGGCGAGCGCGAGCGAGTCGGTGTCGGTTTGGAGGACTCGGGCGGGCGTATCGGCAAGCGGCTTGGGATCCGTGACCTCGTAGAGCTGCCAGTGCACGCCGTGCCACACGAGCCTCAGGTACGGCAGGCCGTGGGCGATCAGTCGGGCCTCGTCTTGGGCGGAGTAGTCGAGGCGCAGGTCGGGGACGGCGACCCAGCGGACGGCCATGCGGTCGAGCCAGGCGCGGTAGCGGACCGGCGTCAGCGGTGGGGCATTCGTCTGATCGCCGTAGAAGAGCGGGTTGACCTCCAGGTCCAGCTGGCGCTCCCAGCCGCGTGCGAGGGGGATCGTCGGGGCGACGTGGCGCGCCTCCCAGTGCAGGCGCGTGAAGGGGATCTCGATCCGGCCCGTCGCGCCGCCCTGCGCCCCGGCGCGGTCGAGCGCGGTCAGCAGCGGCGCGTAGTAGGCGGCGTGCACGCTTGGATCGCCGCTCGCGGTGCGCACGTCGTTCACGGCCGCGGTCCACTGCCACCACAGCAGGAATGGCGCGAGCAGCAGCAGCGCCGTCCTGCGCTGCGGCCACAGCACCAGCGCGGCGAGTGGGCCGGCTGTAAGCGCGCCGAGGCGCACGACGTTCCCCCCGATCGGCGTGTCGAGCACGAAGGCGGCGGTGCAGCCGAGCACATAGAGCACGACGCCGATCCGCAACGTCCGCTCCTCGCGCGACACCAGCACGAGCGCGACGGCCGCGAACGCGAGCACCGGCCAGAACGACGAGAACGCGAACGGCTCGATCCCGCCCTCCGGAAACGCCACCGCGAGCGCCGCCACGGGCGCGAGCGCCGCGCCGGCGATGAGCATGCCGCTGGCCCGCCGTTCGCCCAGCGCGTATGCGGTTCCCGCAAGCGCGAGGAAGAGGGCCGCCACCGGGCTCGCAAGCGGCGTCAGCAACGCGAGCGCGATCGCCAGGGCCAGCGCTGCGGTCCCTCGCTCGCGCGTGGTGCTGCGTTGCAGCGCGAGCAGCGCCGCGAGCGCCGGCACGAGACCCAGCACGAACGTGAGCCGGCCGCTGAACAGGGTGGTGACGGCCCCGGCGGCGAACCACGTCGCGCCGAGCCAAGCACGCTCGCCGTAGCGGGTGTGCGCGATCCGCTCGAACAGGATCGCCGCCGCGACGACCGCGAGCGCTCCGACGACGCGCGGGCCCAGCCAGTACGCGAGCGGCGGGAACAGGATGCTGTAGCCGGGCAGGTGATGTCCGCCGTACCACTGCGCGTCCCAGACGGCGAAGCCGGCGTGCCCGAACAGCCACGCGCGGTACTCGGCCGCCGCGAGGTCGAGGCTTGGCGGCTGCCAGATCAGGTAAACGGCCGCGAGCACCGCCGCGACCGCGGGTGGCGCGAGGCGCCGCGGGTCCCATGCGATGCGCGAAGCGACCATGGCGGCCGCGGACCCTAGTGCACCGTGCCGTCTGCGCCGCTGGTGTGGACGGTCAGGCGGTCGCGGCGATACCGGGAGGCGGCAGCAGCATCAACAGCTCCGCGGGCAGCGTGGCGCTGGCGTGCCAGCACTCGAGCCCGACGACTCGACCCGTCGCGGGGTCTATCTCGCGCAGACCGGCAGCCGTCTCCTCGCCGACCACCGTCTTGGGATCGAAGCCCTCAAGGCGCAGCCAGGCGATGTCCGCGTCGGAATCGTAGTGGCCGTCGATCATCGTGTCAGGACGCTAGCGCTGCCGCGACAGGGACTCCACAGCGTAAGTCTGGGATGCAGGGGTGACGGAGAGGTAACTGACGCCGCGTGCTCAGCCCGCGAAGTCGACCGTGTAAAGCGCGGTCGGGTTGCCGCCGCTCGTCGCGGTGGCGCGACCGACGCCGATGCGGGTGAAGCGGTTGCTCAACAGCACGTCGCGGTGGGGCGGGGAGCCGAGCCATTCGCGCACGAGGTTGGTCGCTTCGCTGCGCGGGCTGCTCTGCACGCGCCAGCCGATCACCTCGCCGACGCTGCGGGCGCTGCCGGCGGCGGCCATCACGCGGCCGGACCATGAGCCGTGCGCGAAGTAGCCGCGGCGTGCCATGTCGCGCGAGTGGCCAAGCGCGCCGCGGTCCATGCGCTTCTCCTCACGCACCGCACTGAGGTGATGGCCTGCGCGCACGCGGTTGAGCTGGCGCAGCATCGCGCTCGTGAAGCTGCCGTCTTCGGCGGCGGCGGCTGGCGCGGCCGGAAGCAGCGTCAGCAGCGCGCACGCGAGTCCGAAGGACGCGCGCCGGAGCGGCCGGTCAGCTCTCTTCAAGGAAGGTCGCAATGCGGTCGATCAGATCGGGGCGGTCGAGCCAGGGCCAGTGCCCCGCGTCCTCGACGCAGTCGATCCGTGCATTCGGCAGCTCCGCGGCGTACTGCTCCCCGAAGCGCGACGAGATGTACGGATCGCGCGTGCCCCAAACTACCAGCGACGGCATTGCGAGTTGTGAAAGGTCGTTACCGGCGGCGGCGAGCGACTCCTCTGGCGCGCTGCGGTAGAGCCGCAGGATCGCGCGCTGGGTGCCCTGATCGAAGTACTGCATCGCCCCCTTGGCGAAGCCCTCCGGGACGGGTCTCACGAAGGCCGGCCGCAGTCCCCGCTCGAGCGTCGGGCGGATCGTCAGCCCGACCGTCATCTCGCCGACGAACGGCGTGCGCCACAGCCGCGCCACGCGGTGCCAGCGGTAGCCCGGCAGCAGTGGCACCGCGTTGATCACCACGAGCCGCTCGATCCGCTCGGGATGCCGTTGCGCGAACGCGAGCGCGGCGGAGCCCCAGTCGTGCACGACCAGCCGCACGCGCTCGACTTCGACGACCTCGTCGAGGTAGCGCTCGACGAAGCGCGCGATCCCCTCCAGCGAGTAGTCGTTCTGCCCGCCCTTGCCGGAGCGGCCGAAGCCGAGCAGATCGGGTGCGAGGCCGCCGGTGCGCTCGAGGAACGGCAGCCAGTCGTCGCTGCTGGTCGGCACGCCGTGGACGTAGAGGACGGGTGCGCTGGCTCCCGATGGTGATGGAGCGGAGCGCCAGAAGACCGGCTGGGCGTCCAGCTCCGCGATGTGGTCGGCGACGTCCACGCGGCGCCGAGCATAGAGCCCGCGCCTGCGCGGGGGCGCGGCCGTGACGGCCGCGCCCGTGAGCGCTCAGGCTGCGGTCGGCACCGGGTCCGGGCGCACGACGACGGTGTCGGCGACCTCGGTGATCTCGTCGGCCGGCATGCCGACGCGCGAGGCGTGCTCGCGGATCTTCTCGGGGCTCGAGGCCTGGTAGATGCAGACGGTGCCGAGCCCGCCGTCGTCCTCGGCGACCACGTACGAGCGGATCCAGCGGATGTCGGCGGACATCTCGTTGTCGCCGACGTCCTTGGATCTGGCGGCGGCGGCCTGCAGCTCCTCCGGCGTCTTCCAGCCGTGGCGGCGACGGATCACGTAGGTCTTCATGTGAGTCCTCCTTTGGAGTTATTTAGCACGATCGTTCGTGTGAACTCATGGGACTGTACGACCGATCGTGCTAACTTGTCAAATCGTGCAAGCTCCTGGACGCCAACAATCCGAGCGCCCTTCCCGCAGACGGCGTAGCGACGGCGAGCGCAGCCGCAAGGCGATCCTGCGAGAGGCGGCGCAGCTCGCGACAGTGGAGGGCCTCGACGGCCTCTCGATCGCACGCCTGGCCGAGGCCGTTGGTATGAGCAAGAGCGGCTTGTTCGCGCACTTCGGCTCCAAGGAGGAGCTGCAGCTGGCGACCGTCGCGACGGCGAGCGAGCTGTTCGACGAGATCGTGATTAACCCGGCGCTGGGGGCGCCGACGGGCATCGAGCGCCTGCGCGCGCTGTGCGAGAACTACCTGCGGCACGTCGAGGACAGTGTCTATCCGGGCGGCTGCTTCTTTGCCTCTGCCGCCGCGGAGCTCGACACGCGCCTCGGCCCGGTCCGCGACCTTGCGATCGAGGTCGTGGGCGACTGGCTCGAACAGCAGCGGAAGGCGGTGCGCGACGCGCAGGCAGAGGGCGCGATCGACCCGTCCGAGGACCCCGAGCAGCTCGCGTTTGAGCTCGAGGCGTACTTGATGGCGGCCAACCAGATGTTCGTCATCAGCCAGGACCCTGCGCCGATCGAGCAGGCGCGCCGCGCGATCGCGCGGCGGCTCCTCGCCGCCACGCCGACCGCCGGATAACGTCCCCGCGCGTGTCGCCCGGTGCCACCATCCCCGCGGCCGAATGGCGGCGCCCGACGCGGCGCCGCGTGACGGCGATCCGCGACCGCCTGCGCGACGTCTACGGCGTGCCGATCATGGCGCCGCACGAGCAGCCGCTCGACGAGCTCATCCTCACCGTCCTGTCGCAGTCGACGAACGACCGCAACCGCGACGTCGCCTACGAGCGGCTGCGCGAGCGCTTCCCGTCGTGGGGCGCGGTGCTGAACGCGCCGAACGCGGAGGTCGAGGAGGCGATCCGGCCGGGCGGGATCTCGAAGGTCAAGTCGGCCCGCATCCAGCAGATCCTGCGCACGATCGACGCGCACGAGCCGCACGGCCTCGACTTGCGCTGGCTGCGCGACGTGCCCGTCCCTGAGGGCCAGGCGTACCTGTGCAGTCTGCCGGGCGTCGGCCGCAAGACGGCCGCGTGCGTGCTGCTGTTCGCCTACGGCCTGCACGACGTGCCGGTCGACACGCACGTCTCGCGCGTTGGCATGCGGCTGCACCTGCTGCGCCCCGGCGCGCCGTTCGAGGAGCTGCACGACGCGATGCTGGCGCTCACACCGCCCGGCGAGGAGCTGGAGCTGCACGTGAACCTGCTGCGCCACGGGCGCCGCACCTGCCACGCCCGCAGACCGGACTGCCCGGGCTGTGCGCTACGGCGCATGTGCCCTAGTCGGCGCGCCTGATCCGAGTTCGCATCCCGCGTGAGATCTACTACACTCACGCTTAGATTTCATCTCCCCTCGAATAGGAAGCTGCAAGGAGACAACGCCCATGGGCAAGACGATCGGCATCGACCTCGGTACCACCAACAGCTGTATGGCCGTCCTCGAGGGTGGTGAGCCCACCGTGATCGAGAACGCCGAGGGCGGTCGCACGACGCCGTCGGTGGTTGCGTTCACGTCGAGCGGGGAGCGGCTGGTCGGCACCGTCGCCAAGCGGCAGGCGGTCACGAACCCCACCAACACGGTCTTCTCCGTCAAGCGCTTCATGGGCCGCAAGGAGGCCGAGGTGCGCGAGGAGGAGTCGATCGTCCCCTACAGAGTCGTCGCCGGCCCCGGCGGCGACGCGCGCATCGAGGCGGGCGGCAAGCAGTACAGCCCGCCGGAGGTCAGCGCGATGATCCTGCAGAAGCTGAAGGCGGACGCCGAGGCCTACCTCGGCGAGACGGTCGACAGCGCGGTCATCACCGTTCCGGCCTACTTCAACGACGACCAGCGCCAGGCGACCAAGGATGCCGGCAAGGTCGCCGGCCTCGACGTCAAGCGCATCATCAACGAGCCGACCGCGGCCTCGCTCGCGTACGGGCTCGACAAGGAGACCGACCAGACGATCCTTGTCTTCGACCTCGGCGGCGGCACGTTCGACGTGTCGGTGCTGGAGATCGGCGACGGCGTGTTCGAGGTCAAGTCGACTGCCGGTGACAACCACCTCGGCGGCGATAACTTCGACAAGGCGATCGTCGACTGGCTCGTCGGCGACTTCAAGAAGTCGCAAGGCATCGACCTTGCAGCCGACCCGATGGCGCTCCAGCGTCTCTACGAGGCCGCCGAGAAGGCGAAGATCGAGCTCTCCACCACGCAGGAGACGCAGATCAACCTGCCCTTCATCACGGCTGACCAGTCCGGGCCGAAGCACCTCGACACGCGTCTGTCCCGCGCGAAGCTCAACGAGCTGACGAGCGACCTGATCGAGCGCACCGTCGCGCCGGTCCGTCAGGCGCTCGACGACGCGAGAGACAAGGGCGCCAAGAACATCGACCACGTCGTGATGGTCGGTGGCATGACGCGCATGCCGGCCGTGCAGGAGAAGGTCAAGGAACTCACCGGCAAGGACCCGCACCGCGGCGTCAACCCGGACGAGGTCGTGGCCGTCGGCGCGGCGATCCAGGCGGGCGTGCTCGCCGGCGACGTGAAGGACGTCCTCCTCCTCGACGTCACTCCGCTCACCCTCGGCATCGAGACCAAGGGCGGCGTGATGACGAAGCTGATCGAGCGCAACACGACGATCCCCACGCGCAAGGGCGAGGTCTTCTCGACCGCCGACGACAACCAGCCGTCCGTCGAGATCCACGTGCTGCAGGGCGAGCGCGAGATGGCGCAGTACAACAAGTCGCTCGGCAAGTTCCAGCTGACCGGCATCCCGCCGGCGCCGCGCGGCATCCCGCAGATTGAGGTCGCGTTCGACATCGACGCGAACGGGATCCTGTCCGTGTCGGCGAGAGACCTCGGCACCGGCAAGGAGCAGAAGATCGAGATCAAGGCGGGCTCGGGCCTGTCCGACGACGAGATCAAGCAGATGGTCGGCGACGCGGAGACGCACGCCGAGGAGGACCGCAAGGCGCGCGAGCTGGCCGAGGCGCGCAACAACGCCGAGAACGCCGCCTACCAGGCCGAGCGCCAGCTGAAGGAGCTCGGCGACGGCGTCGACGAGGCGTCGAGAACCGAGATCGAGGCCGCGATCAAGACGGTCCGCGAGGCGCTCACGTCCGAGGACCCGGACGAGATCAACGCGAAGGCCGAGGCGCTGCAGTCCGCCTTCCACAAGGTCTCCGAGGCGATGTACGAGAAGGCTCAGCAGCAGGCCGGCACCGACGGCCAGGGCGCCGGTGCGAACGGCGCGGGCACCGGCGGCGACTCCGCTGAGGAGGACGTCGTCGACGCCGAGGTCGTGGACGAGGGCAACTGACGATGACCGCGGAGCACGAGCCCCAGGCGCCGGTCGAGGAGACCGGCGCCGAGGCCCCGGCTGAGCAGGTCGACGGCGTCCACGCCACGGCCGAGCCCGCGGAGCCGGATCCCGCGGGCGAGGTCGAACACGACCTTGACGAGCTGCTCGCGCGCGCCGGCAAGGCCGACGAGTACCTCGCGCTCGCGCAGCGCACGCAGGCCGACTTCGAGAACTTCCGCAAGCGGATGACGCGCGACGTCGCCGCCGCGGAGACGCGCGGCGTCAGCCGGCTTGCGAAGGAGCTTCTGCCGGCGCTCGACAACCTTGGGCGCGCGCTTGCGGCCGCGGAGGCCGGCGGCGAACACGGCACGCCGGAGCACCACCTGACGTCCGGCATCAAGCTCGTGCACGATGAGCTGCTCGCCGCGCTCGGGCGGGTCGGGATAGAGCCGTTCTCGCCCGAGGGCGAGCGCTTCGACCCGACGCAGCACGAGGCGATGGTCCAGCAGCCGGTCGAGGGCGCTGAGTCCGGAACGGTCGTCGAGGTCTACCAGCAGGGCTTTCGCCACGGCGAGAGTGTCCTGCGTCCTGCTCGCGTCGTTGTAGCGGCATAGGGGAGGCCACAGGCCATGGCCGCCACGAAGCCCGACCTCTACAAGGTCCTCGGCGTCGGCAGAAACGCCTCCGACGAGGAGATCAAGAAGGCGTACCGCAAGCTCGCCCGCAAGTACCACCCAGACACCAACCAGGGCGATGCGAGAGCCGAGGAGCGCTTCAAGGAGATCTCCGCGGCGCACGACGTGCTGTCCGATCCCGACAAGCGCAAGGCCTACGACCAGGGCACCGGTCCGTTCGCGGCCGGCGGCGGCGCGGGCTTCGACCCGAACGCGTTCGGGTCGTTCAGCGACATCCTCTCCAACCTGTTCGGCGGGGGTGGCGGAGCCGGTGGGCCGGCCGGCGGACGTGGGCGTGGCGGTGCCGGGCCGGGTGCCGGCGGGCGTGCTCGCCCACAGCGCGGCCGCGACCTCGAGACAGAGGTCTCGCTGTCATTCAAGGAGGCCGTCGAAGGCGCGCAGTCCTCGCTCGCGATCCCCACGTCGACGCCGTGTGAGACGTGCCACGGCACGGGCGCGAGACCGGGCACCTCGCCGGTTGTCTGTCCCGTCTGCCAGGGCCGCGGCGTCGAGTCGCAGGGCCAGGGCTTCTTCTCGATCACGCAGCCGTGCTCGCGCTGCGGCGGCAGCGGCTCGGTCGTCGAGTCGCCCTGCCCGACGTGCGGCGGCTCGGGCGCGCGCCGCACGATCAAGCGCCTGCGCGTGAACATCCCCGCGGGGGTGAAGGAGGGCAGCCGTGTCCGCATAGCCGGCAAGGGCGAGCCGGGTGCGAACGGCGGGCCGCCGGGCGACCTGTTCGTCGTCACGCGCGTCGCGCCGTCGCCGGTCTTCAGACAGGCCGGCGACCAGATCGAGGTCGAGGTGCCCCTGACCGTCGTCGAGGCGTTGCAGGGCGCGACCGTCGAGGTGCCGACGTTGAACGGCAGAAAGCGCCTGCGCGTCGCGCCGGGCACGAAGCACGGGACGGTCCAGCGCCTCAGAGGCGAGGGCGCTCCGCGGCTCGGCGGCAGAGGCCGCGGGGACATCCATTACCGCTTCACGATCGAGCTGCCGAGATCGCTCAACGCCGAGCAGCGCGAGGCCGTCGACCGGCTCGGCCAGGTGATGAACGGGAATCCGCGCGAGCGGCTGTTCACGAACGGGCGAACGGAGGCGACGGCATGACTCCAGGCGAGGACGGCGGCGTACGCCGCATCCGCACGACCACCCGCATCGAGCTGAGCGACGACCGCGGCGTGTTCATGATCTCCGTCGCCGCCGAGCTGGCGGAGATGCACCCGCAGACGCTGCGCATGTACGAGCAGCGCGGACTGATCGAGCCGAAGCGCTCGCCGAAGGGCACGCGCCTCTACTCGCAGGCCGACGTGGAGCGGCTGCGGCGCATCCAGCAGATGACGGCCGAGATGGGCATGAACCTCGCCGGCGTCGAGCGCGTGTTCGAGCTGGAAGAGCAGCTGTCGGCCATGTCGGCGAAGGTGCGTCGGCTGGAGAAGCGGGCCGGCGAGCTTGCCCGCGAGGTCGAACGGCTCGAGGAGCTGCGCCGCTCGCTGCGCGCGGAGATGGTCCCGTACGTGCGCGGCGGTGCGCTCGTGCGCGCCCAGCCCCGTTTCAGAATCCCCGTCGAGCGGCCAAGCCAGGACGGCGGAGGTGCTCACTGATGCAGCTCGACCGCTTCACGATCAAGTCCCAGGAGGCGATCCAGGCCGCCCTCCGGCTGGCCGAGGACCGCTCGAACCCGCAGGCGACGCCCGAGCACCTGCTCGCGGTGTTGCTGGAGCAGTCCGAGGGCATCGTCGTCCCTGTGCTGCGCAAGGTCGGGGCCGACCCGGCGCCGATCCGCGCGGCTGTGAACGGTGCGCTCGACGCCGGTCCGAGAATGACCGGGCCGAGCGGCGGCAGCGGTCCCTCCCAGGAGCTGATCCAGGTGTTGCGCGCGGCCGAGGCCGAGATGCGCGGCCTCGGCGACGAGTACGTCTCGACCGAGCATCTGCTGCTGTCGCTCGCCGGCCACAACTCCAAGGCGGGCGAGCTGCTGCGCGACGCGGGCGCCCGCAGAGAGGCCCTGCTCCAGGCGATCTCCGAGGTGCGCGGCTCCCAGCGTGTCACCGACATGAACCCGGAGGACAAGTTCCGCGCGCTCGAGAAGTACGGCCGCGACCTCACCGCGGCGGCGCAGGACGGCAAGCTCGACCCGGTCATCGGTCGCGACGACGAGATCCGTCGCGTGATTCAGGTGCTCTCGCGCCGCACGAAGAACAACCCGGTGCTGATCGGCGAGCCCGGCGTCGGCAAGACCGCGATCGCCGAGGGCCTCGCGCAGCGTGTCGTATCCGGGGACGTGCCGGAGGGATTGCGCGATCGTCGCGTCGTGGCTTTGGATGTCGGCGCGCTGATCGCCGGCGCGAAGTACCGCGGCGAGTTCGAGGATCGCCTCAAGGCCGTGCTGCAGGAGATCCAGGACGCTGACGGCACGGTGATCCTGTTCATCGACGAGCTTCACACGATCGTCGGCGCTGGCGCTGGCGAGGGCGCGGTCGACGCCGCCAACCTCCTGAAGCCGATGCTCGCACGCGGTGAGTTGCGCGCGGTCGGCGCGACGACGCTCGACGAGTACCGCAAGCACATCGAGAGAGACGCGGCTTTGGAGCGCCGCTTCCAGCCGGTGCTCGTCGGCGAGCCATCCGTCGAGGACACGATCGCGATCTTGCGCGGGTTGAAGGAGCGCTATGAGGTTCACCACGGCGTCGACATCCAGGACTCGGCGATCATCGCCGCGGCGACCTTGTCCGACCGCTACATCGCCGACCGCTTCCTGCCCGACAAGGCGATCGACCTGATCGACGAGGCGGCGTCGAAGCTGCGCATCGAGATCGACTCGAAGCCGACGGAGATCGACGAGATCGACCGCCGCATCATGCAGCTGCAGATCGAGCTGCAGGCCTTGGAGAAGGAGACCGACGAGTCGTCCGTCGCCCGACGCGAGGCGATCGAGCGCGAGATCGCGGATCTGCAGGAGCGCAGCGATGGCATGAAGGCGCAGTGGCAGCGCGAGAAGGATGCGATTGAGTCGGTCAAGGTCGTGCGCGAGCGCTTGGAGCAGGCGCGTGCAGAGGTTGAGCGCGCCGAGCGCGCGGCCGACCTCCAGCGTGCCGCCGAGCTGCGTTATGGCGAGATCCCGGAGCTGGAGAGACAGCTCGCGGCGGCCGAGGCCAGCGAGGGCACGCCCGACGGCGAGCCGCAGTTCCTGAAGGAGAAGGTCGACGCTGAGGACATCGCCGAGGTCGTCGGCAAGTGGACAGGCATCCCCGTCTCACGTCTCCTGGAGGGCGAGGTCGAGAAGCTCGTTCACATGGAGGAGCGGCTGCACCAGCGTGTCATCGGCCAGCACGAGGCGGTCGAGGCGGTCGCGAACGCGCTGCGGCGCTCGCGCGCCGGCCTGCAGGACCCGGACCGGCCGATCGGCACGTTCCTGTTCCTTGGCCCGACCGGGGTCGGCAAGACCGAGCTGGCTCGCGCGCTCGCCGACTTCATGTTCGACTCGCAGGACGCAATGATTCGCATCGACATGTCGGAGTACATGGAGAGACACTCCGTGTCCCGGCTCGTCGGAGCGCCTCCCGGCTACGTCGGCTACGAGGAGGGCGGCCAGCTGACCGAGGCCGTCCGCCGCCGGCCGTACTCCGTCGTGCTGCTCGACGAGGTCGAGAAGGCCCACTCCGACGTCTTCAACATCCTCCTGCAGGTGATGGACGACGGCCGCCTGACCGACGGCCAGGGCCGCACGGTCGACTTCAAGCACGTCGTGCTGATCATGACCTCGAACATCCCCGGCGGGAAGGCGGGGGCGGAGGGTTACTTCCGGCCGGAGTTCATCAACCGCCTCGACGACATCGTCGAGTTCGAGCCGTTGTCCCGCGAGCAGATCGGCGCGATCGTCGACCTGCAGGTCGCGCGGCTGATCAAGCGCGTGCAGGAGCGCGAGATCGAGATCGCCTTGACGGACGCGGCGCGGACGCTTTTGGGGAACCTCGGCTACGACCCGACCTACGGTGCGCGGCCGTTGAAGCGCGTGATCCAGAAGCGGCTGGTCGACAAGCTCGCGTTGGCGATCTTGGAGGGCGAGTTCGCCGCCGGCGACCTCGTCGAGGTCGACGCGGTCGAGGGCGAGCTGGTGTTCACGAAGGCGGCGCGGCCGGTGGCGGCCTGACGCTCGGTTGCCGCTCGGCTCACGCCGCGCCGGTCGTGCGCAGCGTGAGCCGGGCGCTACGTTCATGGCGCGCCGGTGGCGCGCGGCGTGCGCTGGTTGGCTGGGGAGGGGGTGAGCAGGTCGCGGTCGCGCTGCCGGTTCGGGCGCCTCACGGCCCACGCCGCTCGACTTTGCGCATCCGCTCGCGCGCCTTTCGTCGTTCGTGACGATCCAGTTTTACGTGTGTCACTTAGGGTCCCCTAGAGGCACCTTAAGTGACACACGTAAATCCGGAGTGGGGCTGGCGGAACTGCGCAGGCCGAGACGCCGACTGCGACGAAAGATGAGCGACGGCGGAGCCCCAGCTGCTCCCTCCCCCCTCGTTGCCCATCGGCGGACGTCACGGATGGCGGTTACGCGGGAGCGGAGCGCACCCGGCCCGGCCCGGGCCCCCGCTCAGTCCCCCGTCTGCCCGCCGCTCGGTCTTCTGCCCGCTCTCGACGGTCTTCTGATCTCGAAGCCGATCAGCAGACGGGGGGCGGTCGTCGCTCTGTAGGCGTGGTTCGTGTCGACCTGGAAGGTCCACGTCCCGTACGTGTATCTGAACGGGAAGAGCGCGATCGGGCCGGTCTTGAGCGAGCCGCAGGGGCCTCTCGTGGTGCCGATCCGCAGCGTCCGCTTGAGCTTGCCGTTCGGCTGAACGTAGTGCACGTACACGCCGTGCCGCTCGCCCAGCCCGAGTACGCGCCAGCGCACGCGCAGCGTCGCGGGGTCGCCGATCCTCGGGCTGAAGCCGGCGCTCAGCGGCGACATCAGGAAGGTCGTCGAGGCGACGTGCGGGCCGTCGGTGACCGACAGCGTCATCTCGCGCGTGCCGGCCGTGCCGTGGTAGCCGGGTGCGGTGAAGCGCGCGCGGATCTTGCCTCTCGCGTCGATTCTTCCGGTGCCGATCTGCTTCGTGCCGGCCAGCTTCGCGGTCCAGGCGCTGTTCGGTCTGAAGCCGCTGCCGCTGAGCAGGCCGCTGCCGCTGCTCAGGTAGCAGCCGGGATCGAGCAAGATCTTCGCCTTCGTGGAGGCCCCGATCGCGGCAGGCACGAGCGTGAGCGCGGCAGTGGCTGCGCAAGCGAGGAGCGTGACGGGAAGGAGGCGGCGCATCGGGGGATCAGAGCGGGATCGAGCGAACGTGGACCGGAATCTTCGCGCGTGGGCCGCTCGTCTGCACGCGGTACCGGCGCTGCGTGTCGAGCACGAGCACCCAACGGCCGGCTTCCGCGTCGAACGGGAAGACCCTCCTTGGGGCCGTCGTGAGCGTGCCACAGTCGCCACCGGTCGTCCCGAGCGCGGCGCTCTGGCGGGCTCTCCCGCTGGGGCTCACCCAGTGCAGCCACACCGGCACGCGGCTGGCGCCGCCGACGAGCGCGAAGCCCCATACCTTGAAGCGCGCACGCAGCGTTCTCGGGTTGCCGCTCGACGGCTGGAAGTCGGCGCCGGTCGGGCGGGTGACGGTGAAACGCGCCTTCGGGCGCTGGCTCCCATCACCGACGGCGAGCACGTGGCGCTGCTGAGCGGCGCCCGGGGCGAGGGCCGGCGTCGCGAACGAGCTGACGAACGATCCGGCCACATCGGCGACGGGCTTCGAGCCGTCGCCGTAGCTGAGCGTCTGCCCGTCGAGTGCGACCGTCAGCGGGGCCCCCGGCGTGAGCCCGTTCGCCGTCATGCGCAGCGGCGCGCCCTGCAGGTAGCAGTGGGCGTCGGTCGTCAGCGTCGCCGGCGCGGCGGGCGCGGACGACGCGGACGACGCGGCCGTGAGCGTCATCGCGCACGTGAGCGCAGCGCCGATCGCGGCGCGACGGAGGGATGGATGGCGCGACCACACGCGGGGCATCATCGCTTCAAAGAACAGTCGAGCGGGCCGGTCGATGCGCCGCGAGTCGCGCGGACGTCCGCCGACCGGGGCGCACCGTCGCCGCCGGGTGGGATAGAACCCAGTTCGCAGCTACCGCGACCGACCGCGACGATGGGAGCGCCATGCCGACCTACATCATGCTCTCGAAGCTCACACCCGAGGGCACGCAGACGATCAAGACCAACCCGCAGCGCATCCGCGAGGTGAACAGAGAGATCGAGCAGCTGGGCGCGACCGTGAAGGCGCAGTGGGCTGTGCTCGGCCGCTTCGACTTCGTGAACGTCGTCGAGGCGCCGGACGAGAAGACGATCGCGCGCGTCTCGCTCGAGCTCGGCTCGCGCGGCACCGTCCAGTACGAGACGCTGACCGCGATCCCGATCGACGACTTCATCTCGTCGCTCTAGCCGACGGCTCGTGCCGCAGAAGGTCCTCGTCATCGGCGCGGGTGGGCGCGAGCACGCGATCGTGCGCGCGCTCGCACGCTCGCCGCAGGCGCCCGAGCTGCTGTGTGCGCCCGGCAACGCCGGGATCGCCGCAGACGCGCGCCTGCTCGATGTCAAGGTCGACGACGTCGCCGGCCTCGTTGCCACCGCGCAGGCGGAGGGCGTGACGCTGACCGTCGTGGGGCCGGAGGTTCCGCTCGTGGCGGGCGTCGTGGACGCATTCGAGGCGGCCGGCCTGCGCTGCTTCGGCCCGCGCGCCGCGGTCGCCGAGCTGGAGGGCTCGAAAGCCTTCTCGAAGTCGGTGATGGAAGCGGCCGGCGTGCCGACCGCCGCCTACGCGGTCGTCACGACGGTCGAGCAGGGGATGGCGGCGATCGAGCGCTACCCGGTTGTCGTCAAGGCGGACGGGCTGGCGGCCGGCAAGGGCGTCGTGATCGCCGCCGACGAGGGCGAGGCGCGCACAGCGCTCACGGCTTTCCTCGTCGAGCATCTGCACGGCACCGAGCAGGTCGTCGTCGAGGAGTTCCTCGACGGGGAGGAGCTGTCGCTGCTCGCGCTGTGCGACGGCGAGCGCGCGATCCCGATGGCGCCGGCGCAGGATTACAAACGCATCTTCGACGGCGACGAGGGCCCGAACACGGGCGGCATGGGCTCCTACTCGCCGGTCCCCGGCTTCGATCCGGCGCGGGTGCAGGAGCTGTGCGCGCAGGTTCACCAGCCGGTCGTCGACGAGTTGCGTCGCCGCGGCACGCCCTTCCACGGGATCCTCTACGCCGGCCTGATGCTGACCGCCGATGGCGTGCGCGTGCTCGAGTTCAACGTGCGCTTTGGCGATCCCGAGACGCAGGCGGTGCTGCCGCGGCTTCGCTCCGACCTGCTCGACGTGCTCACGAGTGCGTGCGAGCCGGACGGCCTCGCCGGTGTGGACCTCGAGTGGCTGCCGAACACGGCAGTGACGCTCGTGCTTGCGAGCGCTGGCTACCCGGAGTCGCCGCGCACCGGTGATCCGATCGCCGGTCTCGATCGCGTCCCGCAGGGGATCGAGGTCACGCACGCCGGCACGAAGCGCGGCGAGGACGGCGCGATCGTGACGGCCGGCGGCCGCGTGCTGAACGTGACGGCGCTCGGTGCCGACGCCGCGGCCGCACGGGCGGCTGCCTATGCTGCCGCCGACGTGATCCAGTTCGACGGACGACAGATGCGCCAGGACATCGCTCTTCGGGCGGTCGCGGCGACGACTACCGGGGAGGCCCGATGACCGATGACCAGCTGAGCGAAGCCCCTGCGGCGGCGCCCGTGACCGATCCCACCGTGCAGGCGCTCGAGCAGGAGCTGTCGGCAGAAGGCGTCCTCGTCGGCATCGTGATGGGCTCGCAGAGCGACATGGAGACGATGCAGAAGGCGGCCAAGGAGCTGACCGACCGCGGCATCGCGAACGAGATCAACGTGATGTCCGCGCATCGCGACCCCGACAAAGTCGCCGCGTACGCGAAGAGCGCGCGCTCGCGCGGGCTGAAGGTGATCATCGCCGGCGCCGGCCTGTCGGCCGCGCTGCCGGGTGTCGTCGCCGCGCACACCGACCTGCCGGTGATCGGCGTCCCGCTCACGAGCGGCATGACCGTCGCCGGGGGCCTGGACGCGCTGCTGTCGGTCGCGCAGATGCCGCCGGGCGTGCCGGTCGCCTGCGTTGGCGTCGACAACCCGAAGAACGCGGCCGCGCTCGCGGCGCGCATCCTCGCGGCGTAGGCCGCCCGCTCAGACGCGCGGCTGGATCTGCTGCACGGCCCAGCCGTTGCCGTCGGGGTCGCTGAAGTAGACGAACGATCCCCACGGGTAGTCCTGGATCTCACTCGCCTCGACGCCGCCCGCGACGAGCTGCTCGCGTGCGGCCTCGATATCGGTCACGACGACCTGCAGCCCCTGCAGCGAGCCGGGCTCCGATGGCGTCAGGCCGCTGCCGATCGCGATCGAGCAGGCCGAGCCCGGCGGGGTCAGCTGGACGAAACGGACCTCGTCGCTGACCGCGTGGTCGTGGTCTGCGTTGAAGCCGACGCTCTCCGTGTAGAAGCGCTTAGCGCGGTCGACGTCGGAGACGGGGACGGCGATCAGCTCAAGTTTCATGTCCATGGCGCGATTCCTCCGGGTTGCTGGTGAGAGGCATCCTTCCGCAGGTTCAGGACAGGATCAGTCCTCAATTCGGATGGCGCTGCCGCAGCACCACACGCCCGCCGCGGGACGGCGTGAGCGTGATGCCGGTGAGGCGCATCCGCTCCTCGCGATTCGGCGCGGGCAGCACGTCGAGCATGCCGATCGCGGTGCGCAGCACGGTCCTCATCTCGACGAGCGACAGCGACGCGCCTATGCAGTGGCGGATGCCGCCGCCGAACGGCATGTAGGAGTAGGGCCGCGGCCTGTCGCCGAGGAAGCGCTCGGGCCGGAATGCGAGCGGGCTGGGCCACAGGTCGGGCCGTCGGTGCATCGCCGTGAGCATCGCGCTGACGACGGTGCCGGGCGCGATTGGATAGCCGCCCAGCTCGATCTCGCTCGTGGCCGTGCGGACCGCGTCGATCACCGACGGACGCGTGCGCAGGGTCTCCGAGACGACCGCGTCGAGGTACTCGGTGCCGTCCTCTGCCAGCTCCTGTGCCAGGCGCTCGCGCGCGTGCGGCGTGCGCGAGAGGCGCTCGAACGCCCACGTGAGCGAGTTGGCGGTCGTCTCGTGGCCTGCCATCAGCAGCCCGAGCAGCAGGTCGCGCACCTCGCCGTCGCTCAGCGGCTGGCCGTCCTCGTCGCGCGCGGTGACGAGCACCGACAGCACGTCGTCGCGCACTGCGTGCGTCGGATCTGCGCGCCGGCGCGCGATCTGCGCGTGGACGAGGTCGTGGATGTACTGCCGGCGACGCTGGTGAGGACGCGCCGGGTTGAGGCGGCCGTGCCGTCTCCACAGCGTGGGAAACCACAGCAGCACGACGATGCGCGGGTCGAGCCCGCGCGCGACGTCGTCGCGCAGCTCCGCGTACTCCGCCGGGTCGTCGGCGCCGAAGAGGATGCGGCAGATCGCGTCGAGCGCGATCTCGCGCACCGGCTCGCGCAACGCGATCGGCGTCTCCAGCGGCAGGCGCGAGAGATGCCGCTCCGTGATCTCGGCGATCGGCTGCTCCCAGCGCTCGGCGAGGCTGCCGTGGAAGGCGGGCAGCAGCGACTTGCGTTGGCGCATGTGCTGCGGGCCGGCGCTGAGGATCAGCGAGGCGCGCCCGACAAGCGGCTCGAGGATCGCGCTGGCGGCACCCTCCTCGAAGCGTGTCGTCGTGTCGAGCAGGATCGTCTCGACGTCCTGCGGTTCGGTCGCCGCGACGAACGCGTCGAACGGCGGCATGCGCAGCGTGAACAGCGGGCCATGATGGCGCACGCACGCGTCCAGGTAGCCGGCGAAGTCGGCCTGGCAGCGCAGCAGCTGCCAGGTCCCGGGCGAAGCGGGCCCCGGCGGCAGCGCAAGCGTTTGGGTCCCCCCACCCATCGTCCGAGTATGCCTCACGGCACGGGTCCGTGGGTGGGTAGGGGGTGGGACGGCCCGGGGAGCGCGGGGCGCCGCTTCGACGACGCCCCGCCGTCCGCTATCTCGCCAGCACGAACGCGACGGTGATGCGTCTGCCGATCTGTCTTCTGCCCTGGTAGACGCGCACCACGACGCGGTATCTGCCGGTTCTGACGGATCTTCTGAGCGGGACCTTGACGAGCTTCGTGCCGCTTCCCAGTCTGGCCTTCGCCATCGCGACGCGTCTACGCGGTCTCGCTGCTCTGCGGATCTCGACGACGAAGCGCCGTGGGCTTCTGGCCGAGACGCGCACCGGCACGAAGCGGCCCTGGCTGAGGGCGATTCTCTTCCAGATCGCGAGCGTCGCTCCGCCGGTCGTGTGCGTCTCCGGTCTGCCGAAGACGTTGGGCGGTGTATCGCTTCCGGCCGGGGTTCTCGTCGTCGGCGGTCTCACGACCGGCGGCACGACCGGCGGCGAGGGGGTAACCGGGATCGGCAGCGTGCTCGCCTGGGTGGTGAGCATGAGCCGACCGCCGACGCCTCCGATCGCGCCCTGCGTCGCGCTGGCCAGCGCGACCGCCCGCCAGTCGGTGCTCGCGCCGTCGGCGCCGTTCCACCAGAAGTCGCGGCCGTTCGTCGAGTGGATGACAAAGTTGCCGTTGCCTGCGGCGAGCACGGTGCCGCCGTTGAAGGCGACGTCGTAGGGGCCGACGCTGGGCCACGGGGGCGCCGTCTCGTCCAGCAGTCTCACCCAGCTCGAGGTGTCCCAGCCGTTCTCGGTGTACTGCATCGTCGAGTTGCCATACGGCGCCGGCGAGACGCCCCACATGCGGTTGGGGCTGCCCGGGTCGCCAGCCATCGCGCCAGCGGCCGTGAGGCCGTTCGCGACCTCGCCGTCGAGCGTCGTCGTCTGGCTTCTCAGGTTGTCCGTCGAGAGGATCGCCTGGTCCGTGGCAGCGGCCGCGATGTAGAAGATGCTGGGGCTTGCCGTGACGAACATGTCAGCGAAGCCGTCGGCCTGCTCGATGAAGCAGTTGTCGCCTGCGACCGGCGGAGACTTGCGGTTCGCGTCGTACCACCACCCGATCGCGCCGACGTTCGCTGGGTCTGACGGCTGCGAGCTCGCGATCTGGCGTCTCGGGCCGCCGATCCAGACGCGACCGGGGCCGGCGAAGTGCACGAAGTTGACGCTTCCGAGCGGCTCTGTCGTCGTGCACTTATTGCCGCTGCCGTCGCCGACGTTGGAGACGGGGATCCCCGCTGCCGGGATCGTGGACCAGGTCGCGCCGCTGTCGATCGAGCGCAGCACCGTCCCACCGATGCCGACGGCGAAGCCGATCTGGCCGCCGGGCTGGAACTCGATGTCGTTCAGCGCGGCGCCACCCGCGTGCACTCTCTGGAAGCCGCTCAGGTCGGCTCTGCGTCTCCAAATCTCGCCGCCGGCGGTCGTGAACCAGAAGCGCGTGTCGCTCTGGTACTCGATCGCGGTGATCGTGCTCGACGTGCCCGACGGCACGTCGGTCCAGATGCCGGCGGACGCGGGGCCGGCCGCAAAGGCTGCGGCCAGCGCCAGCGCGAGGGCCGTCGCGAGCAGCGCGACGCGGGTGCGGTGGCTGAGCATGTGGAGCGCTCCTCGATCGATGCGGGCCGTGCGCGGCCGATGGAGGCCCCGCTTCGCACCGGACGCTATCGACGTCGCCGGAGCGAGTCCACGACGCTGGACGGATTCCGAACCGGGATACTGTCGCGCGCATGATCCCCCGCTACAGCCGACCCGAGCTGGCCGCCCTGTGGAGCGACCAGGCACGCATGTCCGCGTGGCGCGACGTCGAGGTCGCCGCATGCGAGGCGATGGAGGGGCCGACGGCCTCCGACCTCGACGCGATCCGTGCCGCGACGTTCACCGTCGAGGCGGTCAACGAGCGCGAGCGGACGACCGACCACGACGTGGCTGCGTTCGTCGACGTGCTGTCCGGATCGGCTGGGCCGTCCGGACGCTGGATCCACTACGGGCTCACGTCCAGCGACGTGCTCGACACGGCGCTCGCGCTGCAGCTCAAGCGTGCGGGCGAGATCGTCGTGCCGGGCGCCCACGCGCTCGTCGCCGCGTTCGCCGCCCGCGCCCGCGAGCACCGCGAGACGCTGTGCGTCGGGCGCACGCACGGCGTGCACGCCGAGCCGACCTCATTCGGGATCAAGCTCGCCGGCTTCGCGTTCGAGGCGCACCGCAACGCTGTGCGGTTGGAGCGCGCGTTCGCGCAGGCGTCGGTCGGCGCGATCTCCGGCGCGGTCGGCACGTACTCGGCGACGTCGCCGGAGTTCGAGTCGCAGGTGCTCTCGGGGCTCGGGCTGGAGCGCGAGCCGGTCTCGACGCAGGTCGTCGCGCGCGACCGCCATGCCGAGCTGCTGCAGGCGATCGCTTTGGCCGGGGCGGGCCTGGAGCGTTTCGCGACGGAGCTGCGCCATCTCCAGCGCACGGAGGTGCGCGAGGCGGAGGAGCCGTTCCGCAGAGGCCAGAAGGGCTCCTCGGCGATGCCGCACAAGAGAAACCCGATCAAGTCCGAGCAGATCTCCGGGCTCGCGCGCGTGCTGCGCGGCAACGCACAGGCGGCCGTCGAGGACGTCGCGCTGTGGCACGAGCGCGACATCTCGCACAGCTCCGTCGAGCGCGTGATCCTGCCCGACTCGACCATCCTGATCGACTATCTCCAGGCGCGCGCGACCGCGCTGGTCGAGGGCATGGTCGTGCACAGAGCGCGCATGCAGGAGAACCTCGAGATCACATGCGGCGCGCTGTTCTCCCAGCGGGCGCTGCTGGCGCTGATCGAGCAGGCGGGGATGGTGCGCGACGACGCGTACCGGATCGTGCAGCGCACGGCGCACGAGGCGTGGGACACGCGGACGCCGTTGCGGGATCTGCTCGCCGTCGAGCCCGCCGTGCGCAAGGCCGGTCTGGATCTCGACGCGCTGTTCGACTACAGCGTGTACATCCGTCACGCGGACGAGATCTTCTCCAGGTTGGACGATATCGCCGGATAGCGTGCGAGCCTATGCGCAATCGAGTGCGCCCGATTGGACAAAGGGTCGATAGCGTTTGCGCGCTCTCATGGCGCGCATCTCGTTTTTCGATCTCTACGCTGGATGGACGTTGCTCTTTGTCATGGTCTTCGGGATGATTGGCCTTCTCAAGGCACCCAATGACCTGGTCTCGATCACCAAGGCGATTGGCGTCGGAACCGGAGCAGCGCCGTTTGCAGCTGCTTTCTTCGCACCTCCTATGTACCTGATCATCCACCTAGCGTCATGAGCACCGAAGTCGCAGACCTCCGACGCGGAGGCGATAAGGGATGGCGGACGTCCCTGACCAACCTGATCCTCGGGATCAACCTGGGCGGTGTGCTGCTGCTCTGGCTCTGCGCGATGTTCGCCACACTGGTGCTCGTCATCACCGATGCCCAGGATGTGATCATGGGATTGACCTTCGGCGGGATCGGTGCGCTGGCGTTCATCGCCGTGCCCCGCTGGTCGTTTCTGCGCTGGGGCGGTGACGGCGTCGAGCGGTACTGGGAACGCCACGAGATGGAGCTCCGCAAGATGCAGTTCCGGCAGGCGGGCGACATCTCCAGCGACATCGGCGACTACCTCGAAGAGCATTCGACCGAAGTCACCGAGTTCCTGCGCAAGCGGAGCCGGTAGCGCCGCCGCGCCGGCGGATCGGCGCTGACGGCGCTGTGCGCCCGCTCGCGCCGGTCGCACCGGGCAACGGCGTCCGGCGCACGCACGACAGATATGTGTGCACCGGACGCGGTCATCGCTACGCCGGAACCGCAGCCCCGTCCAGGTACGGCTCGTTGCGCTCTGCCCGCTCGACCAACGAGGCCGGCGGCTCGAACCGCTCCCCGTACTGAGCGGCCAGCTCCCGCGCCCGCGCGACGAACGCGGCCGGTCCGCCGGCGTCGCCGTTGCGTGTCGGGTCGCCGTACTGGTTGATGTACTGGCACACCCCGCCGGTCCAGGCGGGGAAGCCGATCCCGAAGATCGAGCCGATGTTGGCATCGGCGACGGACTCGATCACGCCCTCGTCGATGCACTTCACCGTCTCGAGTGCCTCGGCGAACATCATCCGCTCCTCGAGGTCTCTCAAGGAGATCTGCGACGGGTCGTCGACGGGCGGGAACGCCGCGGCGAGCCCGGGCCAGAAGCCCGTGCGTCTGCCGTCCGCGTAGTCGTAGAAGCCCGCGCCCTCCAGCTTGCCGGGGCGGCCCTCGTCGAGCATGCGGTCGATCACGGCCTCGGACGGATGCCCGTCCCAGCCGGTGCCCGACTCCATCGCCGCCTTCGCAGCGTCGCGGATCTTCTTCATGAGCTTCATGTTCAGCTCGTCGCTGAGCTGCAGCACCGGCGCGGGGTAGCCGGCCTGCGAGGAGGCCTGCTCGATCGTGGCCGCGGGAATCCCCTCGGTCAGCATCGAGATGCCCTCGTTGATGAACGTGCCGATCACACGCGAGGTGAAGAAGCCGCGCGAATCGTTGACGACGATCGGCGTCTTCTTGATCTGCTGGGCGACGTCCAAAGCACGCCACAGCGTCTCGTCGCTCGTCTGCTCGCCCTTGATGATCTCGAGCAGCGGCATCTTGTCCACCGGGCTGAAGAAGTGCAGCCCGATGAAGTCGGCCGGACGCGAGACGCCCTCGGCGAGCCCGGTGATCGGGAGCGTCGAGGTGTTCGAGCCGAGCAGCGCGCCCTCGGCGAGGAACGGCTCGATCTCGGCGAAGACCTTCGCCTTCACGGCTGGGTCCTCGAACACCGCCTCGATCACGAGGTCGGCGCCGGCGGCCTTCGACGGGTCGTCGGTCGCGGTGATGAGCGACAGCAGGGCCTCGCCCTTCTCCTGCGTCGTCTTGCCGCGCGAGACGCCCTTCTCGACGAGTCTCGCCGAGTAGCCCTTGCCGCGGTCAGCGGCCTCCTGCGAGACGTCCTTGAGGACGACCTCGATGCCGGCCTTCGCGCACACATACGCGATCGCGGCGCCCATCATGCCGGCGCCGAGCACGACGACCTTCTTCGAGCGGAACGTCTCGACGTCCGCCGAACGGCCGCGCGAGCCGTTGACCTGCTGCAGGTCGAAGAAGAACGCCTGGATCATGTTCTTCGAGACCTGGCCGCTCGCGAGGTCGACGAAGTAGCGCCCCTCGATCTCGATCGCGCTGTCGAAGTCGACCTGCGCGCCCTCGACCGCCGCGGCCATGATGTGGTGCGGCGCCGGGTAGTTCGCGCCCTTGATCTGCTTGCGCAGGTTCGCCGGGAAGGCCGGCAGGTTCATCGCCAGAGCGGGCGTCGACGGCGTGCCGCCGGGGATCTTGTACTTCTTGTCCGCGTCCCATGGCTGCTGCGCCTCGGGGTTGGCCTTGATCCACTCCTTTGCGGCGGGGATCAGGCCCTCTCTCGTGGCGACGAGCTCGTCGACGATGCCGAGCTCCTTCGCCTTGCTCGGGCGCACTCTCTGGCCCTGCATCAGCAGGCCCATCAGCGCCTGCACGATGCCGAGCATGCGCACGGTTCGCACGATTCCGCCGGCGCCGGGGAGCAAGCCGAGCTGCACCTCCGGGAAACCGAAGACGATCTTGTTGTCGTCGACGGAGATACGGTGGTGCGTGGCGAGGGCGATCTCCAGCCCGCCGCCGAGCGCGGTGCCGTTGAGCGCGGCGACGACCGGCTTGCCGAGCGTCTCCAGCCGGCGCAGCTGGCCCTTGCCGATCTTCAGGCCCGCGGCCAGCTCCTCGGCCTGGGCCGGGGTGACGGCTCTCAGGTCGTTGAGGTCGCCGCCGGCGAAGAAGGTCTTCTTCGCGGACGTGATGATCACGCCGGCGATGTCGTCCTTCTCGGCCTCGAGCCGCTCGACGGTCGCTGCCATCGACTCGGCGTAGGCGCGGTTCATCGTGTTCGCGCCCTGGTTCGGATCGTCGAGGGTGAGGACGACGATGTTGTCGTCGCCCTTCTCCCAGCGGATCGTGGTGCTCTCCGCCATCTAGATCGCCTCCACGACGGTCGCGATGCCCATGCCGCCGCCGACGCAGAGCGTGCAGAGGCCGTATCTGCCGCCGGTGCGGTGCAGCTCGTCGACGATCGTGCCGAGAATCATCGCGCCGGTCGCGCCGAGCGGGTGGCCCATCGCGATCGCGCCGCCGTTGACGTTGACCTTCTCCATGTCGAGGCCCATGTCCTTGACGAAGCGCAGCACGACGGCCGCGAACGCCTCGTTGATCTCGACGAGGTCGAGGTCGTCGACCGTGAGGCCGGCCTTGGCCAAAGCCTTCTTCGAGGCCGGGGCCGGGCCGGTCAGCATGATCGTCGGGTCGGCGCCGGAGAGGGCGGTCGCGAGGATGCGGCCCTTCGCCTTGAGGCCCAGCTCCTTACCGGTCTTCTCGTTGCCGATCGCGACGAGGGCGGCGCCGTCCACGATTCCGGACGAGTTGCCCGGTGTGTGGACGTGCTCGATTTTCTCGATCCAGTGGTACTTCTGGAGCGCGACGGCGTCGAAGCCGCCCATCTCGCCCATCACCTGGAACGAGGGCTTGAGGCCGCCGAGCGTCTCGACGGTCGTGCCGGGGCGGATGAACTCGTCCTTGTCGAGCACGACGTGGTCGTTGACGTCCTTGACCGGGACGATCGAGCCGTCGAACTTGCCCGCTGCCTGCGCTGCGGCGGCGCGCTCCTGCGAGCGCGTCGCGTAGGCGTCGACCGTCTCCCGGTCGAAGCCCTCGATCGTCGCGATCAGGTCGGCACTGACGCCCTGCGGGATGAACGACGTGTCGTAGTTCGTCTCGGGGTCGAGCGCCCACGCGCCGCCGTCGGAGCCCATCGGGCAGCGCGACATCGACTCCACGCCGCCTGCGAAGACGAGGTCCTCCCAGCCGGAGGCGACCTTCTGCGCTGCGACGTTGACGGCCTCGAGGCCGGAGGCGCAGAAGCGGTTGAGCTGTACGCCCGCGACGGTGTCCGGCAGGCCGGCCTTGATCGCGGCCGTCTTGGCGATGTCCATCCCCTGGTCGCCGACCGGGGTCACGCAGCCGAGCACCACGTCGTCGACCTTCTTGGGGTCGAGCTGCTCGTTGCGGATCAGCATCTCGTGCATCAGGCCGACCACCAGGTCGACCGGCTTCGTCGTGTGCAGGGAGCCGTTGCTCTTGCCCTTGCCACGCGGTGTGCGAATGGCGTCGAAGATCAACGCGTCAGTCGATCCCACGGTGTCGTTCTCCTCATCGGAATGGTGGTCGGTGGGGTGGGTCGTGCGGGTGCGGCCGTCGGGCGGCGCGCGCTTGCCATGAGGCTAACATGCATTCACGCATGCATGTATCGGATCTGTGTAGGGTCAGCGCGCAATGAGCACCGCTACTACGCGCGCGCGACGCACGCAGGAGGAGCGCCGCGCCGCCACGCGGGCCGCGCTGCTCGACGCCGCGCTGGGGTGCCTCGTCGAGCACGGCTACGAGGGGACGACCACCGGGCGCGTGTGCGACCGCGCCGGCGTCTCGCGCGGCGCGCACCAGCACCACTTCGGCACGCGCCCCGCGCTCGTGGCGGCGGCGCTGGACGAGCTGGCGATGCGCCGGCTCGACGACATCCGCGGCGAGGTTGCGTCGCTGCCGGCCGGCGAGGAGCGCGTCGAGCAGGCGCTCGACGCGATCTGGGGCTGGTTCACCGGTCCGCTGTTCCAGGCGTCGATCGACCTGGCGGCCGCGGCGCGCACCGACGAGGAGCTGCGGGCGCAGCTCGCGCCCGTCGAGGCGCGCCTGTCGCAGGGCACACTCCTGTGCTGCCGCGAGATGCTCGCGGACGGCGCTGAGGACCGCAGCCGCGACCCGCTCGTCCAGATGACGCTCGGGACGGTGCGCGGGCTCGCTCTGCTGCCGATCCTGCACCCCGGAAATCGCAGCGCGGCGAAGCAGTGGGCGTTCGCGCGTGCGCGCCTGGCGGAGCTGTTTCGCGCCGCTGGGACGGCGTAGCCGGCGCTACGGGACCGCCTGCAGCCCGGCGTCCCAGGCGGTCGCGCTGATGACCGACGTACTGAGGAAGAACGCGTCGGTCCAGCCGGCGTCCGCGCCGGACGAAACGACGTCCGAGTCGCTCGGCTCGGCGGTGGCGTCCTTCGGCGAGAAGACCGCCCCGATCGGAGCCGCCACGTGCACGCGGAACGACTGGCCGCTGCCCGGCGCCTTGAGGTGGTACCTGCCGTTCGCGTCGGTCACGACCGTGTCGTACCGCTCGCTGCGCCCGTCGTCCCAAAGCTCGACGGCGATCCCCGCCACGCCCGGCTCGCCGGCATCCTGTACGCCGTCTCTGCCTCTGTCGTTCCAGACGAAGTCGCCGATCTGAGGGCGCGTGACGGCTGCCGCCCCGATGTCGGCATGGTCGACGCCGGGGGCGAGCAGATCCGTGAAGCCGAAGTCGGCGGCGGTGCGCAGGAAGTCGGAGTCGAGCGCCGGGTCGCTCCCCTGGAGCGGGCGCGCGAAGCCGGGGAAGATCGCCGACGTCTCGTGCAGCCGGTATGGGCCGGTCGCGTTCACGGTCAGCTCCCAGCCGCCGAACGCGTTCGTTCTGGTCGACGCGAGCAGCTGCGTCTTGTCGGCGCTCCAGGCCTCGACGGTGGCGCCCTCGACGCGGAGCTCTCTGTCCTCGCGGACGCCGTCGCCGTCGTCTCTCCAGACGATCCCGTTCGCTCTCGACGGGCCGGGCGGCTGGGGCGCGGGCGGTTGCGGGTCCGGCGCGGGGAGCGTCGCTCTGGCGGCCGGCGGCAGCAGGCCCGCGTCGACGTGCCGCGTCCTGCCGTCGAGCGGCACGCGCGCGAGCAGCTTGACGCCGTCGGCGCCGACGTCCGAGTCGGCTCTGCGCGGCGCGAAGCCGGGCGCGTCGGCGGGCCGCCGGACGGTCACGCGGTGGCGGCCGGCGACGCGGATCGTCGCCGACCAGGCGCCGGCTCTGCCCGTGCGTCTCGCGGCGACGCGCGTCCAGACGCGTCCGCCTCTGCGCCGCGCCTGACGCTCCACGACGACCGTCACGCCGCCGCGGCCGGCCTCGCCGCGGTCGCGCCGTCCGTCGGCGTCGGCGTCGCTCCAGACGCTGCCGGCGAGCGTCGAGACGGGCGTTCGGCGCGCGTCGGCGGCGGGCGCGAGCGCGACTGCCGCGAGCGCGACGAGGAGGGCGATGCGGCTGCTGCGGCGCATGGTGCGACGGCACCCTAGCGGCCGGCCAGCCCCCGTCCAGAAGCGCTGCTAGCATCGCGCCACGTGAGCGCCCTCGCCGACCTGCCCCTGATCGCCTCTGGCAAGGTCCGCGAGCTGTATGACCTCGGGGACCGTCTGCTGCTCGTCGCGACCGACCGGATCTCGACGTACGACGCGATCCACCCGACGCCGATTCCCGACAAGGGCAAGGTGCTGACGGGGCTGTCCGTCTTCTGGTTCGAGCGCCTCGGCGGGGTCGTCCCGAACCACTTCCTCTCCGCCACCGAGGGCGTGCCTGACGAGGTGCGCGGCCGCGCGCTCGTCGTCAGAAAGCTGTCGATGCTGCCGGTCGAGTGCGTCGTGCGCGGCTACATCACCGGCTCGGGTTGGAAGGACTACAAGGCGACCGGCGTCGTCTCGGGCATCGACCTGCCGCCGGGCCTGCAGGAGTCCGAGCAGTTCCCGCAGCCGCTCTACACGCCGTCGACGAAGGCCGAGGTTGGCCACGACGAGGCGATCGACTTCGAGCAGACGGTCGACCTGCTGGGCGGCGACCGCGCGCTCGCGGAGCAGGTGCGCGACGTCTCGATCGAGCTGTACGCGACGGCCGCCGAACATGCCCGCTCGCGCGGCGTGATCCTCGCCGACACGAAGTTCGAGTTGGGGCGCGACGCCGACGGCACGCTGACGCTGGGCGACGAGGTGCTCACGCCCGACTCATCACGCTTCTGGCCGGCCGAGGGCTTCGCCGTCGGACAGGGCCAGCCGAGCTTCGACAAGCAGTACGTGCGCGACTGGGCCGCCGGCACCGGCTGGGACAAGCAGCCGCCGGCGCCGCCGATCCCCGACGACGTCGTCGCGCGCACGCGCGCGAAGTACGTCGAGGCGTACGAGCTGATCACCGGCGAGCCGTTCGATGCGTGGCTGGAGCGGACCGCACCATGACGCGCTACCGCGTGCTCGTGCGGCCGAAGGCCGGGATCCTCGACCCCCAGGGTCAGGCGGTCGAGCGGGCGCTGCCGGCGCTCGGCTTCGAGGGCGTCGCGAACGTGCACGTCGGGCGACTGATCGAGCTCGACGTGGCCGACGCCGCGCACCTGCCGGAGATGTGCCACAAGCTGCTCGTGAACCCGTTGATCGAGGACTACGAGATTCTGCCCACGTGATCTGGACGGTCGAGAACCAAGCAGATCAAGGAAGCAGGGGCGAAGCCTTGGTGGTGCCAAGGCGAGTCCCGATGACGCCGAGCTGCGCCCGTTATCGGCCGTCCAGATGAAGTTCGGGGTCCTTCGCTTTCCTGGCTCGTGCGACGAGGTCGACGCGCAGCTCGCCTGCGAGCGCGTCGGCGAGGCGGTGATCCTGTGGCACGGCGACCGCGACCTGCAGGGGGTCGACGCGATCGTCGTCCCCGGCGGCTTCTCCTACGGCGACTACCTGCGCGTCGGCGCGATCGCACGCTTCGCGCCGATCATGGAGTCGGTCGTCGAGTACGCGCACGCGGGCGGGATCGTGCTCGGCATCTGCAACGGCTTCCAGGTGCTGTGCGAGGCCGGTTTGCTGCCCGGCGCGCTGCTTCCCAACAAGACATTGCGCTTCGTCTGCCGCCAGGTGGACCTCGTCGTGGAGCACGGGGACACGCGCTTCACAAACGCATGCGCGGAGGGCGAGCGGCTGTCGATCCCGGCGAAGCACACGACCGGCTGCTGGTACGCGCCGCCCGATCTGCACAAGCGTGTGGAGACGAACGGTCAGGTGCTGCTGCGCTACGCGCCCGGGGAGAACTTCAACGGCTCGCTCGGCGACGTGGCGGGCGTCTGCAACGAGGCGGGCAACGTCTTCGGCCTGATGCCGCACCCCGAGCACGCGGTCGACCCGCTCACCGGCTCGGTCGACGGGCTGAAGCTGTTCGAGTCGATCCGCGATCACATCGGCGCGCATGTCGGCGCCTGAGGCCATGACGGCCGCGCTGCCGCCTCACCGCGCGCTCGGCCTCACCGACGCCGAGTACGAGCTGATCGTCGACAAGCTCGGACGCGAGCCGAACGCGGTCGAGCTCTCGATGTTCTCGCTGATGTGGTCGGAGCACTGCGCCTACAAGCACTCGAAGAAGCTGCTCGGCCAGCTCCCCACCGAGGGTCCCTACCTGCTGCTCGGCCCCGGCGAGAACGCCGGCGCGGTCGACGTCGGCGACGGCCTCGCGATCGCCTTCAAGGTCGAGTCGCACAACCACCCGTCCGCCGTCGAGCCGTTCCAGGGCGCGGCGACGGGGGTCGGCGGGATCCTGCGCGACATCTTCGCGGTCGGCGCGCGGCCGATCGCCGTGCTGGACTCGCTGCGCTTCGGTGAGCTGGACTCCGCGCGCTCGCGCTACCTGCTCGAGCACGCCGTCGCCGGGATCGGCCACTACGGCAACTCGATCGGCGTGCCGACGATCGGCGGCGAGCTGTACTTCGAGGGCCCCTACGAGCAGAACTGCCTCGTCAACGCGATGGCGCTCGGCGTGGCCCAGCACGACCGGCTGATCCGCAGCGCCGCCACCGGCCCCGGCAACGTGCTGATCCTGTTCGGCGCGCTGACCGGCCGCGACGGGATCGGCGGCGCGTCCGTGTTGGCGTCCGCCGAGCTGGGCGACGCCGACGCGGACAAGCGCCCGACCGTGCAGATCGGCGATCCGTTCGCGGAGAAGAAACTGATGGAGTGCTCGCTGGAGCTGCTCGACCGCGAGCTGCTCGTGTCCTTGCAGGACCTCGGCGCCGCCGGCCTGACCTCGTCGTCCTCCGAGATGGCGTCGAAGGGCGGGCTCGGGCTCGACATCCACGTCGACCGCGTGCCGCTGCGCGAGCCGGGGATGGAGCCGTTCGAGATCATGGTCTCCGAGTCGCAGGAGCGGATGCTGTGCGTCGTCGAGCCTGCGCGGGTCGACGAGGTGCTCGCTGTCTGCGCGAAGTGGGAGACGACCGCGACCGCGATCGGCGAGGTCACCGACTCCGGCCGCCTGCGCGTGCTGTCCGGCGGCGACGTCGTCGGCGACATGCCGGTGGACGCACTGGTAGACGACTGCCCGCTGTACGACCTCGCGCCGGAGAAGCCATCCGAGCCGATCTACCCGGCGCCGCGCCGCACGCTCGAGACGGGCGACCCGCACGCGATCCTGCCCGCACTGCTGCGGTCCGCCAACATCGCCGATCGCCGCCCCGTCTTCGAGCAGTACGACTGCGTCGTGCAGTCGCGCACGGTGCGTCGCCCCGACGACGCCGACGCCGCAGTGCTGATGCTTCCCGACGGCGGCGCGATCGCCGTCTCGATCGACGGCTCCGGACGCCGCGTCGCGTGCGATCCCTATCGCGGGACGGTCGAGGCGGTGCTGGAGTGCGCGGCGAACCTCGCGTGCGTCGGCGCCGAGCCGCTGGGCCTCACGAACTGCCTCAACTTCGGCAACCCCGAGAAGCCGCACATCGCGTGGCAGCTGTCTGAGTCGGTGCGCGGGATGGCGGACGCCTGCCGCGCGCTCGACGTGCCCGTTGTCGGCGGCAACGTCTCGCTCTATAACGAGGGGCCGGAGGGCCCGATCTACCCGACGCCCGTCGTCGGCATGGTCGGCCGCATGCCGGAGGCCGCGCGCGCCGGCCGGCTCGGCTTCGCCGTCGCGGGCGACGCGATCGCCTTCTGCGGCTCCTTCCAGCCGTCGCTGCCGGGCAGCGAGCTGGCGAAGCTGCGCGGCGAGCCGTTGCCCGACGGGCTGCCCGAGGTCGACGTCGCACTCGTGCGCAAGACGCAGGAGGTCGTGCGCGACGCGGTCCGCCGCGGCGAGCTGCGCTCCGCCCACGACGTCGCCGAGGGCGGCTTGGCGGTCGCGCTTACCGAGTGCTGCCTCGGCGGCGGGCACGGCGCGCAGGTCGACTTCCGCGGCGCCGGCGCGGATGGCGAGCGGCTGCTGGAAACGCTGTTCGGCGAGGGGCCCGGTGGCTTCGTCCTGTCCGGCTCGCGTCCCGCGCTCGCGGCGCTCGCGCGCGAGATCCAGCTCACCTTCGTCGGCATCGTCGGCGCTCCCGATGGCGCGCTCGAGCTGAGCCTCGACGGCGACGCCACGCTCAGCTGGCCGCTCGCGGAGCTTCGGGAAGCTCGCGCGAGCGGCCTGGCCGACGCGATCGACGCTGCCTGAGCCGCCTTCCTACGGCGCCACCACCGTGGCGCCGTCGGACACGGCGAGCGTCGTCGGCGCGACCACTGGCGGCGGCGCGGGCGCCGGCCAGGCGGTGGCTGCGGTGTGCGTGCTGCTGCCCCTGGCCGCGCTGGCCCAGCCCGATCTCGTTCCGCCATAGAGCGTGCCAGCCTCGGTGCCGCTCAGCGGAACGGTCAGCGTCGCCGCACCGCCGTTGGCGATCGTGACTCTCGCGCCTTCGATGTAGCCGGTCACGCCTCTCGCGGTCCCCCACGCTTCCTGGCGCGTGAGCAGGTCGGCGACCTGCGTCGGCGTCAGCTGCTGGATCGGCACGCTCGTGTTGAACCAGCGGTTGTAGCCGGCCAGCATCGCGTTCAGCACCGGGTAGAAGACGGCGCCGTCCGGCCTTTCGGACTGCGCCAGGTTCGTCTGGTGAAAGTAGTGCGGCCTGGGGTCGTTGCCCATCATGTGACCGAAGATCCGGTCCGACTCGGCGCGCACATAGTCACTCCAACTCGCTGGGCTCGTGAAGCAGGTCGTGATCGACGAGTTCACGCAGCCTCCGCCCAGTTCCGGCGGCAGGTAGAGGTAGTTGTACTCGTCGAGCTGCTGCGCTTGGGTGGCGGTGTTGTAGTAGACGTTCGTCGGCCAGCGCGGGATCACGCGGAAGCCGTTCTCGACGAACGACGTGCCGGCGGCGTACGTCGGGCCGGTGGCGCTCGTCGGCGTGACTGGGTACGGCTTGGAGGCGTCCGCCCCGGCGTTTCTGACGCCCGCGGTCCTGAGCGCGCCGGCGAAGTTCGGGTTCTGCCCGTAGGGATCTATCGCCGCGCCGTTGAAGCTCGGCGGCGAGGCGGGCGTCCCGGCCGCACCGGTGTCGCGGAACCTGATCGTCACCGCTCCGCCGGCGTTGAACGCGGTCGAGGGCTGCGGGACCGTGCTGATCAACCTCCACGCGCCGGCGGGCGATACGCGGCGGTAGACCTTGTACGTCAGCGCGTGGCAGATCGCCGGCCAGTCGATGCGCACGGAGGCGGTCGCGAGCAGGAGCCTCCTGGGCACGACGACCGTCGTCGTCGAGGCGACCGTCTCGCCGTGTGGGGACGTCGCGGTGATCGCGTAGTCGTACGTGCCGCCGGCCAGCCTGCCGCCGAGCGCGGTCTCCCATGCTTCGTCGATCGACGGCGAGTCGAGCAGGCCGGCGCCCGGGATCAGGTTCGCGAGCCCCGAGTGCTCGCCGGTGACGAGCTCGCCGGCGTTGACGGCGAATCCTCTCGATCTGGCCCACCTCGTGTTCGCTTCGATCTGGTCGACGATGAAGCCTCTCGCCGAGCAGTCGAGGTTCGGGTGGTCGTAGGTGTGGTTGACCCAGCCGAACGTCGTCCTGTTCGCCTGGAAGGCGCTCAGCAGCGGATCTCTGCCGCCGTGTTCTGCGGCGTAGCCGACGCTGCCGCCGCCGTTGTAGAGGCTGTCGAGCCGCAGCCCGGTCGCTCTCGACCAGGCGACCGCGGTCGCCACGTCGCCGGGCGTCATGCGGACCGCCGCTTCTGGGTTGAAGTTCGTCGTGTGGGTGGCCGGGTCCCAGATGTCGTCCGGCAGAAAGATGTCGTCGATGTGCAGCTCCAGGTAGTTGCGCTGGTCACCGAAGAAGGTCCCGCGCGTGACCCACCCGAGCTGGCCGTGGCGCAGCAGCTGGCTGTGCAGCTGGAACGGATTGGAGTCGAACGTCTGCACCATCTCCTCGCGTCCTTCCGGATGCGTGAAGACGCCGACGAGCGCGTTGCCGCTGTCATCTGCCAGCAGCGTGCTGAAGGCGGCACCTTCGAGCGGCGTCGCGCCGTAACCCCACGTGCCCGCGCCGATCTGCACTCTGCCCTGCAGGTAGGGGAAGACTGCCTGACCGGCCGTGGTGAGCGTCAGTTCGGCGCCGTCGAGCGGAGCGCCGAACGTCGGCGGGTTGAGGCCGTAGTCGGCGCCCGGGAAGGCGTAGGCGCTGAGCTGACGCACGTTGAACGTCTGCTCGAACGCCGTGAGCGCTGCCCACTCCTCGGGTGCGAGCGCAGAGGCACAGCCGCCTTCATCGCAGCGCGGCAGCCCGCCGACGGCGACGATGACCGCCTGGTACTTCGCCTCGTCGATCCCGCCGGCGAGCGTCTGCGAGAGCGTCGCGGCCGTGATCGGTGCGTGGCCGGGTGTGGCGAGCAGCTGGTCGTACGGCACCCCCTCGCGCCTGAGCTGCGCCTGCCACGCCGCAAACGACGGTTCGCTCCCGCTGGTGCCGAGCAGCAGCACCTTCATGTCGATGCGCTGCGACGCCGGGGCGGCCGACGCCGCCGTCGCGAGCAGGGCGCAACAGATCGACAGCAGGACGATGATCAGCTTGCCGCGCATCCGACGCTCCCCACCTCGTGATCCGGTCGCGTTCACTGTCTCGCGTGGCGGCGCCGAGGCCTATGAGCCGCGTGGGGCATATCGTGCGTTCAGCGCGGTGAACGACCTGCCCGCCCCCGCTGCTACCCTTGCGCCTCCGGGCCGGGCACCGTCGCCCAGCCCCCCGCCGGAGTGCTGGAACGCCTCCTCGATGACCGACCATCTGACCGATCGCGACGGACCGCGCGACGAGTGCGGCGTCTTCGGGATCTACGCACCCGATCACGACGTCGCCCGCCTCGCGTACTTCGCCCTGTACGCGCTGCAGCACCGCGGGCAGGAGTCCGCGGGGATCGCGACCACCGACGTTGGCGGCAACATCATGACGCTGCGCGACCTCGGTCTGGTCTCGCAGGTGTTCGACGAGCAGAAGCTGCGCGCGCTGCCCGGCGACCTCGCGCTCGGCCACGTGCGCTACTCCACGACGGGCTCCTCCGCCTGGGAGAACGCGCAGCCGATCTACCGCTCGGACGACCGCGAGCTCGCGCTGGCGCACAACGGCAACCTCACGAACGCCGTCGAGCTGCATGCCGAGCTGCGCGAGCGCGACGTCGCGTTCCGCTCGACCTCCGACTCGGAGATCATCGCGGCGCTGTTGTCCACGCATCCGGCCGAGCAGATCGAAGACGCCGTCGTCGACGTGCTGCCGCGCCTGCACGGCGCCTTCTCGACCGTCGTGATGACGCGCGAGAAGATCGTCGCGTTCCGCGACCCGCACGGCCTGCGCCCGCTTGCGCTCGGCATGATCGGCGACCGCTACTGCGTCGCCAGCGAGTCGTGCGCGCTGGACATCATCGGCGCGAGATTCCTGCGCGAGATCGAGCCCGGCGAGGTGCTGACGATCGACGCCGGCGGCATCTCCACGAAGATGGCGGTCGAAGGCGCACGCCGCGCCTTCTGCGTCTTCGAGTACATCTACTTCGCCCGCCCCGACTCGATTATGGGCGGCACCGTCCTGCAGGGCGCGCGCGGGCGGATGGGCGAGATCCTCGCGCGCGAGGCGCCGGTCGACGCCGACCTCGTGATCGCCGTACCCGACTCCGGCAACCCGGCCGCCCGCGGGTACGCCCGCGCGAGCGGGATCCCGCACGACGACGGCTTCGTCAAGAACCGCTACGTCGCGCGCACGTTCATCCAGCCCGGCCAGGAGCCGCGCAAGCACGGCCTGCGGCTGAAGTTCAACCCGCTGCCCGAGATCGTCGGCGGCAAGCGGCTGGTCGTCGTCGACGACTCGATCGTGCGCGGCAACACCACGCGTCAGATCGTGCAGATGCTCCGGGACGCCGGCGCGCTGGAGGTCCACATGCGGATCTCGGCGCCGCCGATCAAGCACCCGTGCTTCTACGGGATCGACATGAGCAAGCGCGAGGAGATGATCGCGCACGAGCGGACGCCGGCGGAGATCGCGACCGAGCTCGGCGTCGACTCGCTGGCCTACCTGTCTTTGGAAGGCGTCTACGAGGCCGTGCGCGGCGACCGCGCGCGGCACTGCGACGCGTGCTTCAGCGGCGAGTACCCGTTGCCGGGCACCGAGGAGGGGCAGGCGAAGGACGCCTTCGAGCTCCCCTTGGTCACGACGCGGGCCTGAGGGCCGAGATCGTGGGGTAGGCGTCCTTGCCGCCACGGCGGTGAGGCGGGACGATGCGTCGCGTGCGCGTCGTCGTCCTCGCTCTCCCCCCGGCCCAGTCGCTCGACATCGTCGGGCCGGTCGAGGTGCTCGACGGCGCCGCGAAGCTCGCCGTCGCCCAAGGGCTGC